>NZ_JBIUUU010000013.1:0-313123 GCF_044742595.1 Streptomyces sp. NPDC087859
TGCACAACCCCCCCTGGACCGGGGCCTACTACAGCATTCCCTACCCCCGAGCCCCCACACCCCCGGTATTCAACCGCTGTGGGGGGCCCCCGGGGCCGCCCCGGCCGCCCCCACACTGCTGTTCAATCCCGGTGTGTGCGCTTGTTCCCTCGGTCAGACGGATGCGGGGGTACCGAGCATCGCGGATGCTTTCTGAACCGCATCCAGGGCGCGGACGGGTGCGGCCTTGGGAAGGGTGCGGCACGTGAAGCCGAGCTGGGCCATGGCACGGAGGACCTCGGCGGCGGTGAAGTCACGGCGGTCCTGACGGGTGATGACCTGGCCGACCTGCTTGACGGGGTAGTGGCGGCGGCCGACGATCACAGATTCGCCGGTGCCCGGCTCGGGCTTGATGCCCTTCATCGATTCCAGCACGCCGCTCTTGGTGAGCTCGAAGGGGAAGCGGGCGATGACGCAGCGCATGTGGCCTCACAGGGAGAAGTAAGGGGGGACGGTCCGACCAGGGTGAGACGGTTCAGCGGGAGAGGGCGAGGACGCCCAGGGCGCGGCCTTGCTCGTCGACCACCGGCACGGCACCGAGCCGGAGGAAGCGCATCGTGTGCTCGGCTTCGGCCGCAGCGGTCACCGGCGACACGGAGGAGCCGTGGTCACCGAGGATGTCGCGCAGGCGGACGCGGTCCGTGTAGGCGGAGCTGTCGCGGATGGCGACGAGTTCGGTCTGGGTGACCAGGCCGGTGCACTCACCGTCCTGGTCGCAGACGAGCAGCCGACCCGTGCGGGCGGCGGCCATCACGGACAGCGCCACCTCGACGCTCATGTCGTCACAGACCTGCGGTCCGCCCGTCTCCATGACCTCAACCACCGTCCCACGCGTGAGGTCGGCGCTTGCCGACCGGGACTGCATCTGAATCAGCGTCACAAGGTGCCTCCTGCAGAGATGCGTCAGTTTCGATCGGTCCCCACGGCCGGCGGGTCTCAGCACGCTGTTCGGCGGTGCGGGCGAGCAGCGCGGGGGTGATCGTCGTGGGGAGCGCGAACTCGCCCTGCCTCGCAGCGGGCCGGTCCTGAGCGGCGGCCGCCGATTCCGGCACGGAACATCCCCAAGGAACCTCCGCGGCAATGGGCACCGCAGAGAATTACTGATATGAGCCGACAGTAGAAGAAAACAGCTCCGGTCGGCGGAAAAGATGCCCGGGATTCCTCAGCATTGTCCCGCAGGTGAACCGCGGCGGAAATGCGTGCAGCTGGGGCCCGCACCCCGAAGGATGCGGGCCCCAGCTACGAAATGTGCGTCAGCGTCAGGCCGGAACGATGTTCTCGGCCTGCGGGCCCTTCTGGCCCTGCGTGACGTCGAAGCTGACCTTCTGACCTTCCTGGAGCTCGCGGAAGCCCTGGGCGGCAATGTTCGAGTAGTGGGCGAACACGTCAGCGCCGCCACCATCCTGCTCGATGAAGCCGAAGCCCTTTTCCGCGTTGAACCACTTCACGGTGCCAGTAGCCATGTCATATCTCCTTTGGGGCAGTACATCGGAATCCGCACTGCGCGGACACCGTGTCGCCGCGATGATTACCCCGTCCGGAATGACCGGAAATACAAAAGTGCTCCCACCCGGTAAGAACCGAGGGGCACACTTGGAGTTCTGGGAACCACAACTGCAACAACTGAGATCGACAGTAGCACGCCGCAACGGCCTGCGTACGTCGAGCAATTCCGCTCCGGCCGCAGCTGCAATAACTCTCACCGCACGGCCCGTAAGAACTCTCCCCTCACCGGCACAGATATTGGTGCACAGCCCGACGAAGGAAACCTCGGTCTCGGCACGGCCCGACGTTCAGGTCAACTGGTCTTTCCCACAACGCCGCCCTCAGCAGCGTTGCCTCTGTGAGGGCGGCGTCGCGATGTCGTACGCGGCCGCGTATTCGGAGGAGATCTGGTAGAAGCCGGGTTCGTGGACGGTGAGGCGAGTGAACTCGCCCTGCTGCCGCAGGCATCCGCCGTTGTCGGCGTGGAGCCATGGCGAGTAGGCGATCCGTACGGTCACCGAACCCGGCCTCGGCAGGTGGACGACGGTGTACGCCTCCGATGCGCTGACAACCTCCGCGGGTCCGGCCACGAGCGGCACCGCGTCCCGTACCCGGTACAAACGCCAGTGCGCGTCGCTCCACACCGGCTCCAGCCAGGCCGGTCCCGCACGCACCAGACGCGCCTCCGCTGCCCCGTACCGGTCGGGCTCGGCGTCGGAGACGGCCACGTAGCCGACGGCCCACCGGTTCAGCCAAGCCCGGTAGGTCGTGGCGGTGAGGGTGCCGTCGTAGAAGAGCCGACCGCGTTCCATGTCCAGCTGAGTGTTCCAACCGCGGGCCATGTTGACGTGTGAGGACAGCAGGGCGGCCTCGCGGTGGTCCTCGGCCGGGACGACCTCGACCCGTGAGCGGTTCGCGTCCAGCCTGTCGAGCGTGCGGACGAGCCCGTGGGTGTCGGCGGCCCATGCCGGGACGGCGCCCGAGCTCCGCAGGAAGGAGACCGGCGTGCCCGATGCCAGCCAGAACAAGGAACCGGCCACCGCCAGGGCGAGAGCCCCGCGTCGATAGCGGGCGGGCCGCTCCACGCCGAGCAGGGCGGCCAGCAGTACGGCGGGAGCGAACAGCAGCGCCAGGCGCTCGACGTTCGAGCCGATGGGGGAAGGGGTGAAATAGGTGAGGGCGACGCCCGCCGCGTACACGGCACCGCCGCAGCGGACGACCCGCCAGCCACGCGGTGCGCACATCGCCACGGCGAGCCCCAGCAGCGCGGGCCACCAGATCCGCCCCGCGGCCATCGGCTGCTCGCCGTCGAACGGAAACAGCAAGGTGGTCGCCCCGACGACCACGAACGGCGGGACCGTGAGCACGGCGGCCCGCCCCCAGTCGCGGACAAGGCCGTAGGCCGCACCGGCGACGACCAGGAACAGCCCTGCCACCGGACTGGCCATGGTCGCCAGCATGGCGTACCCGGCGGCCAGCGCCAGACGCCGTTCGCCCACCAGCAGCACACACGCGGCGAGCGCGAAGGCGACCCCCAGGGCGAACGTCACCCGGCCCGCGGCGATGTCCACCCACAGCCCGAACGCGGCCAGCAGCGCCGGTGCCTGCGGACGTCGTATCCCGGATCGCACGAACAGCACCGCGGCCAGCCATCCGGCGGCCAGCCCGGAGGCCACAGCGATCGTCCGCACGCCGAAGAAGCCCATCAGATACGGCGAGAGCAGACTGTAGTTCGCGGTGTGCAACCCGCCGAACCAGAACAGTCCGTACGCCGAGTCGCCGTGCTCGGCGGCGAAGCGCGCCCAGGTGTCCTGGGCCGCGAGGTCTCCTCCGCCGTTGGCTCGGAAGAACGCCCACACGAGATACAGCGGGAGCGTTGTCGCCGTGGCGAGCAGCGGTACGCGATGGCGGTGCAGCCAGCCGGTCAACCCCCGGTGGCCTCTCGGTCGCCGCACAGGGGCACGGCTGCGGACGTCGGCGGGCGGGGCGACAGCGACCTTCATGGGGGCGTCTCCGTTCGGCGATGGGCAAACTCGACGGCGACACGCGGGCGGGCGGGGCGAGGGAAGGGGTGGAGGCGTGGTCTCGGCGGGATCGGCACCGCGAGCGCCGTGCGGGATGTCACCGGCCGTCATCCGAATTCTTCGCTGGAGCCCCAGTCGCGGACATCAGCCGTTCGACCGAGCTATCGGCGCGAAACCCACGCGGGAACCGGCAATACGGCCGATGCGTGGGCGGCCCGGGCGGAGGCGGCGCGAGGAAAGCCGCTGCGGGAGCGGCTCTGGCGAGGGCGATGGCTCAGCGTTGCTCCGGCGGAGAACCGGCGCGGAGGGAATCAGCCGCGGGGCGCCAAGCACCGGGTCGCCCACACGCTGAGGGAATCACCCCTGTTCAGCGAAAGCTGCTCGCGCACTCCACGCGCGGCACCGAGGGGAACCCCAGCCGACGCGCGGCTGGGGTTCCTCAAGGCGGTGCGTATCGGTCAGCAGGTGGAGTCGCCCGTGCCGTAAACCGCTCGGCTACGCGTCGGCGGACCGCACGACATCGCGATCACCGTGGATCAGTCGGGTCAGCGCTGCAGAGTGAGGAGGCCCGGCCGGTACGGCAGTTGCAGGTAGCCGGTGTTCGGCGGCGTGTTGGTGGCATAGCCCTGGTAGAGGAACTGCAGGTTGCAGGGGTCGACGGTCATGGTCTGGTCGGGGTTGTTGCGGACCAGGTCCCCGTGGCTGATGCCGTTGGTCCAGGTGGCACCGCTATTGGCCTTGCCCGCGAAGGGGTTGCTCTCGGTGGCGGCCTGGGGGGTCCACGAACCGTTCAGGCTGGAAGCCGTGAACGAGCGGAAGAAGCGATCCTCATTGGCACCCCGAGCCTCAACAATCATGAGGTACTGGTTCTGCCCCTGGACCTTGTAGACCTCCGGCGCCTCGAACAGGTTCTTCACCGTGTCGCTCATGACCGTCGTGTACGACGAGCCGAAGCTGGCCGGGAAGTTCCCGAGCGGCATGGTCGAACGGTAGATCTTGCCGTTGTCATCGGCGAAGAACAGGTACATGTTCTGGTCGTCGGCGATCATGGTCGGGTCGATCGGGGTGCCTCCCGAGCCTTCGGGGAGGCTGCCGGTGAACAGCGGCTGCGGGGCGGACCAGCCGTTGGGATTGGTCGGGTCGCTGGACGTGCGGTAGGCGAAGGGCCAGTTGGTACCCCACCCGTTTGAGGCCAGTACCCAGATGTTCTTGGTGGAGAGGTAGAACAGTTTGGGCGCCACCGTGAGCTGGTTCATCCCGGTCTGAGTGGCTGTCGCCATGTCCGACCAGTTCGTGAAGGGACTGAACCCCATCGAGCCCCACGACGATCCGTTGGAGGTGGTCCCGTAGACCAGGTGCCTGCCGTTGTACGTCACGGTGGTGAAGTCCTTCAGCGCGAGCTGCCCGTTCGCCGGCTGCGCCAGCGGACCCGTCGAGGTCCATCGGTAGGTCGACGGAAGAGCGCACGTGCCGCCCGTCCCGGACAGGCCGGTCCACTTCTGGTTGGTGCCGCCGTGGCACGACCAGAGCTGCACCGCCGTGCCGTTGGCCGTACCGCCGCCCGAGACGTCCAGGCACAACCCGGACTGCACGCCGACGATCGTGCCGTCGGAGTTCACCCGCCACTGCTGGTTCGCACCGCCGTTGCAGGTGTAGATCCGCACCGGGGTACCGGACGTGGCGCCGCCCGGGACGTCCAGACACTTGGTGCCGTACACGGTCAGCTGGTTGCTGTCCGTCGACGTCCACTGCTGGTTGGTTCCGCCGTGGCAGTCCCAGATATGCACGTTCGCGCCGTCGGCCTGGCTGTAGCCCGCCACATCGAGGCACCGGCCGGAAGCCACACCGCGCACGTCGCCAGTGGTGGCCGCCTGAGCCGGGCCGGCGACAAGCAGGGCCGCCAGCGCGGCCAGGGCCGCAACCGCGGCGGCGAGCGCCGCGGACGGATGTCTGCGACTGAAACTACGTCTGCGCATAAGGACCTCGTCATCCTTGAGCAAGCGGCTCCGGTTCGCCCCGTCCGGGGCTATCCCGATGTCGGTGTGAGCGGCCCCAGATGTTCGACATTCCGAACGAGGGTCGACGTATCGATCAGGATCATAGGGTTCCGATGATCAGCGTCAATACCTCTCGCAGAATCCGCGAGCCGGAACGCTCACAGGACCAGCTGCCCTCAAGTTCCTTCGCTGTACGCGCCTTTGGCGTGAACAGCCGACCCGGGCCGGACAGGACATCGCCACTCTCAAGCCCACACCGCGACGGTCAGCGTCACGCCCCCGCCGCCCCGAAGGGAAGGAGCTCGCCGGAGCGCAGGTGCTCCCTCAGCCACTGCTCGGTGTTGCTCACGTGCAGCAGCGCGGCGGCCTGACTGAGGGCGGAGTCACGGGCGGACAGGGCATGGAAGATCGCCTCGTGCTCGGCGAGAGTGCGGCCCGCGGCCTTGTCGTCGACCAGGCCGCGCCAGATGCGGGCACGCAGGGTGCGGCCCGAAATCCCTTCCAGGAGGGTGAGGAGGGTCTCGTTGCCCGTGGCCGATACGACGGCGCGATGGAAGGCGGCGTCGTGGGCGTTGAGCTGTTCGACGTCGTCGCGAGCCTCGCGCATGGCGTCCAAGTGCCGCTGGACCTCGGCCAGTTGGGTGTCGGAAATTCGGGTGGCGGCAAGTGCCGTGGCCATGGGTTCGAGGAGCCGCCGTACCTCCATGAGGTCCTGCAGGGCGACCGAGTCCCCCTGGAGCAGTTCCACCGCGCCGCCGAGCCCCTCCAGCAACAGGCTCGGCTGAAGGCTGGTCACATACGTGCCGTCGCCCCGCCGGACCTCCAGGACCCGGGCGACGGCGAGCGCCTTGACCGCCTCGCGGGCGAGGTTGCGGGACAGTCCCAGCTGAGCGGCCAGGTCCGGCTCCGGTGGCAGCTTCGACCCCGGAGGCAGGGCACCGGTCTGGATCAGCTCACGGATCTCTTCAATGGCCTTGTCCGTCAGAGACACCGCTCACCCCTCCCCCACCGTGCCCCGTGAGCACGTTCGACCTGATCAGCCCCTGAGCGCGGCGATCGCCCCCCAGTGACCGTCCGGGATGCACTGATCATGCAGTTCACGTTTCGTCCGACCTGCTCCGGCGGGCCAATGCCGACAGTAGCGCCGATGATAAAGCGA
Source organism: Streptomyces sp. NPDC087859 (assembly GCF_044742595.1). Lineage (NCBI taxonomy): Bacteria > Bacillati > Actinomycetota > Actinomycetes > Kitasatosporales > Streptomycetaceae > Streptomyces > Streptomyces sp. NPDC087859. The sequence continues at coordinate 6,705 of NZ_JBIUUU010000013.1, forward strand.
TGCGTGCGGTGGTAGTCGATCACGGCGGGAGTGGGTGCCGTGCGCCGCGCAGACCGCATCGATGGCCCGAGCGCGGACCGGTCGCGGGAGAGCAGTCCCGAGTCGCACTCCCCCACCGGCGAAAACATGCCATGTTTACGCGGTTGCAATGCATGCCATACAGGGCATATCCGGCAACTGTCCCGACAGCATGGGCACTTTCATCCCTGCACGCTGGTTGACATCCCATGACGGCATGGCCCACCTTCATGCGTGGCCCTGCATTCCCCCTGCCCCCCTTCCGTATCAGGGATGTGTCCATGCCGAGCTCGATCAACAGACGTCAGCTCCTGGCCTCCGCAACCTGCGTGGCCACGGCGGCCGTCGCCGGAGACGTGGTCGGTGCCGGTGCCGCCCAGGCGGCTCCCCTCGCGTACACGCCGGACTGGGACTCGGTCGACCAGCACCCGCCGGCTCCGGAGTGGTTCCAGGACGCCAAGTTCGGGATCTACTTCCACTGGGGCGCCTTCAGCGTTCCCGCCTACGACAACGAGTGGTACCCGCGCAACATGTACCAGGCCGGCAGCAACGCGAACCGGCACCACATCGCGACCTACGGCCAGCCGTCGGCGTGGCCGTACCACTACTTCATCGACGGGGCGAAGGATCTCGCGGGCAACACCGTGAAGTTCGCACCGAAGCTGAAATCGGCCGGCGGGAAGTTCGACCCCGAGGAGTGGGTTCAGCTGTTCGTCGACGCGGGCGCCAGGTTCGCCGGCCCGGTCGCCGAACACCACGACGGCTTCTCCATGTGGGACAGCCAGGTCAACGAGTGGAACTCGGTGAACAAGGGCCCGGGTCTCGACCTGCTGCGGCTGTTCTCCACGGCCATCCGCGCCAAGGGTCTCAAGCTGCTGGTGGCCATGCACCACGCGTACAACTTCACCGGTTTCTACGAGCACGCCCCCGCCCAGACGGACGCCAGTCTCAAGAAGCTCTACGGGCAGCTGGGTTCGACCGCGGAGAACCAGCTCTGGTACGACAAGCTCAAGGAGGTCGTCGACCGCGCTCAGCCCGACATCCTGTGGCAGGACTTCAACCTGGACGCCGTCGACGAGCAACGACTCCTGAACTTCCTTGCGTACTACTACAACCAGGCCGACAGCTGGGGCCGTGAAGTCGTCGCCACCTACAAGGACGGCATGCACGCCAAGGGCGCGGTCTTCGACTACGAACGCGGCGGCCCGGCCGATCTCACCGACCCGTACTGGCTGACCGACGACAGCATCTCCAGCAGCAGTTGGTGCTACACGCAGGGCATCGGCTACTACAGCGTCCAGCAGATGCTGCACTCGTTCCTCGACCGGGTCAGCAAGAACGGCAACGTGCTGCTGAACATCGCGCCGATGGCCGACGGCACCATCCCCCAGGCCCAGAAGGACATCCTGCTCGGTATCGGCGACCACCTGAGGCGCTTCGGCGAGTCGGTGTACGCGACCCGGGCATGGACGGCATACGGCGAGGGCCCGACGAAGATGGGCGGCGGATCGTTCACCAATCCGACCGCCGGCACCCCGCAGGACATCCGCTTCACCCGCAACAAGGCGAACAACGTCCTGTACGCGACCGTCCTGGGCTGGCCCGGCGGCTCGCTGACGATCAAGACCCTCGCCTCGGACCGGATCGATCTCTCGTCGCTGACGTCGGTGAAGCTCCTCGGCCCCACCTCGGGCACCTACATCGATCTGCCCGCACCGACACAGAGCGCCTCCGGCCTCACCGTCACCCTGCCGTCCTCGGCGCCGTACAGCGCGGGCGCCTTCGTCCTGAAGCTGACCTTCTCCGGCACGATCCCGGCCCTGCGGCCGCTCGTCGGCGCCACCGTCTTCACGGACGTCAACTACACCGGCAGCGCCGCCGTTCTCGCCCTCGGCGACTACACCGCGGCCGACCTGACCGCAGCCGGGCCGGGCCCGCGCACCCTCTCCTCCCTCCGGCCGGCCCCCGGCTACCAGGTGATCGGCTACTCCGGGGACAACTACACCGGCACCGCCTGGACCTTCACCGCCGACAACCGCGACCTCCGTGTCACCGGCAACAACGACCTGATCACCTCGCTGAAAGTGCAGTTCAACCCGGCGACGTACTTCCGGATCACCAACGCCACCAACGGACTCGCCCTGGACAGCGGCGGCGACGTGGCATCCGGCTCCAACCTCAAGCAGTGGACCTCGGGCGGCAGCACCAACCTGCAGTGGCAGGCGGTGGCGGTCGCCGGCGGCTACTACAAGCTGGTCAACCGCACCAACGGCATGGTCGCCGACGGCTGGGGAACCACCACCGATGGCTCACCCGCCCGGCAGGCCCCCTGGAACGGTGGCACCAACCAGCAGTGGACGATCACCCACCGCGGCAGCGGCCGGTACTCCATCGCCAACCGCACCACCGGACTGGTCCTCGACGGAGGCGGCAACGTCGGCTCCGGCTCCGTCACCAAACAGTGGACCTACGACACCAGCACCAACCTGCTGTGGACCTTCATCGCACTGTGACCGACCGATCCCGCCGCCACTGACGCGGCGGCGCACAGGCTTCAGCGCACTGCCGCAGCCGCGCAGCCGTTCTCCATGGATGCCAGCGCCACGGATCGTGGCGCGTGGCGGCCGCCGGCAACGCACCCTGCCGCCGAGGACCTGCGCAGCGACGTCGCCCAACGGCCCTCATTCTCAACGTGTTTGTGCCTTGCCTCAGCGGGGCGAGTCGGGGGTACCGTCCACGCTCAGCGAAAGGCCACGAGCACGAAGGGGTGACATGTATACGACATTCAATGCGTCGTCGTGGGGACGCTTGAGGCGTGCGGGGGCGCCGGCCACGGTGACTGCCTTACTGGCGGCGCTGGTCACGGGACTGGGCGCCACGGAGACGGCGCGGGCGGCAAGCGTGGACGGCGTCGAGGTCGTGCAGTTCGCCGACCCTGGCGGAGCCATCCAGCAGGGGCAACTGGTCCGCGCGACAGGGGTGCTGGCACGAGTGCACACCGCGGGGCGGGTCAAGGACACCGGAAACACCGTGCAGTACAGCTGGCCCGGCGTGTACTTCGAGGGCCGCGTCCGCGGCACCGGCGTGGGCATCAGTCTCAACGACTCGGCCGCCGACTACGACGTCCAGATCGACGGAGCCACCGTCGCCACGCTCGTCACGCCCGGCAACACCACGCACTGGATCAACGGCCTGTCGAACAGGACACACACCGTCCGACTCGTCAAGCGCAACGACACCCCATGGGACACCAGCGCATTCGGAGGCTTCATCGCCGCGCCCGGCGGTGCCGTACTGAGCAGACCGGCCGCCCGCAACCGCCAGATCGAGTTCATCGGCGACTCCCTCACCGTGGGCTACGGCAACCTCTCGACCTCTCGCACCTGCACCTCGGACCAGCTCAAGCGGAACACCAACTCCGATGTGAGCTACGGCGCCCTCACCGCCCGGCGGCTGAACGCCGACTACCAGATCAACGGCTACTCGGGCCTCGGCATGGTGCGCAACTACAACGGAGGCCGGTCGGACGTCACGTACCGGACCTTCTACGACCGTGCCCTGCTCAACGTGTCGGGCGACGCCTGGCAGAACCCGGGTACCTGGCGCCCCCAGGTCGTGGTGATCAACCTCGGCACCAACGACTTCTCGACCGCCCTCAACCCCGGCGAGCCGTGGACACCGGAGAGCCTCGCCGCCGGCTACCGCAGCGCCTACGGCGACTTCGTCCAGAAGCTGCGCACGCGCTACGGGGCCGGCACGACCATCGTGGCGGTGGGCGCCGGCCAGTACGCCGCCCACGTCCAGCAGGTGGTCAAGGCGCGCAACGACGCCGGCGACAGCCGGGTCCGCTACTGGTTGCTCGACGACTCGGGCCTGGACTTCCTCGGCTGCGACTGGCACTACTCGGCTCGCGACGACCGGCTCATCGCAGACCGGCTCACCTCGTTCATCGGCGGTCTGCCGACAGGCTGGTGAAGGCCCCGCCCGCCCACGAGCACCACGGTGACCCGCGTCCAGCCCTGTTGATCTGGCAATCACTCGCAGAAGAGGACAGCCTGCATGAGAAGACCTTGGCTTCTCCCCCTGATCGCACTTGTCGTTGCCGCGCTCGCCATGACGGCGGCTGGTGTGACGCCTGCTTCCGCCGCCTCGACCACGCCTTTGCGGGTCATGCCGTTGGGTGACTCGATAACCTGGGGTGTGGGAAGCAGTACGGGCAACGGCTACCGGGCTCCGTTAGGGAACACGCTCGCGACAGACGGCCATCCGCTGGACTTCGTGGGCACGGGGCGGGCCGGTTCGATGTCCGACCCCGACAACGAAGGTCACTCCGGATACAAGATCCATCAGATCGCCGCGCTCGCCGACGCCTCGCTGACCCGCTACCGGCCCAACGTCGTGACGCTGATGATCGGCACCAACGACCTCAACGAGAGCTACCAGGTCTCCACCGCCACCGCCCGGCTGAAGTCGCTGGTCAACCAGATCACCGCCGCCGCTCCCGACGCAACCGTCCTCGTGGCCTCTCTGGTCGTGTCCACCAGCGGCTCGGAAGAGCAGTACCGTGCCGCGTACAACCAGGCCATCCCCCAGATCGTGAGCGAGGCTCAGGCCGCGGGCAAGCGTGTCGCATACGTGGACATGCGCAGCCTGACCACGGCCGACCTGGCCGACGCCCTGCATCCCAACGACTCGGGCTATCAGAAGATGGCAGACGCCTTCCACCGCGGCATCCAGTCCGCGGACAACGCCGGATGGCTGAGGAACCCCGCCCCCGCCCCCGCACGCGTGCAGTCCGACCTGGCCGGCAAGTGCCTGGATGTCAACGGCGCCGGCACCGCCGACGGGACCGCCGTTCAGATCTGGAGCTGCGGGGGCGGTGCCAACCAGCTCTGGTCCGCCTACACGGACGGCACCCTGCGCTCCATGGGCAAGTGCCTCGACGCCGCCGGCGGGGGTATCGCCAACGGGACCAAGGTGCAGATCTGGACCTGCCACGGCGGCGCCCAACAGGTCTGGCAGCCCTACAACGGCGGCTACCGCAACCCCGCCTCCGGCCGCTGCCTCGACATTCCGGGCTACTCCACGACCGATGGCACACAGCTCCACCTGTGGGACTGCCACGGCGGCTCCAACCAGAAGTGGACCACCCTCACTGCCGGATGACCCGCGCTCCCGGGACCCGAGTTCTCTCCGGGCTCGGGTTCCCCAGCGGACGGGTCCAACTTGAGACCGGCCGCGGGAAGTGTCGCCGTCGTGGCGACGGGTTGGTCAGCGACAGCGGAGCAGGGGGCGGCGGCCGTTGCCGCGTACGCGGGTGAGGGTGATTCCGCCACCGAGGTTCGTCCTGTGCGATCGCCTGAACCCCACCGTCCCAGGTGGACACGCGATCAGCATCCCTGGCAATCGAGCCAGACACCGGTGTCTCTCGGAAGTCGAGGTGGTACTGACTCCGCAGCGGGATATCGAAGCGCTTCGACGATGCATCCTTCCCCGGAAGCTGTCAATGGCCCTGTAGAGGAAAGTATCTCGCGGCAGAGGCCCTTGATTCATACGAAACTCGTCCGTTACCTTGCGCTGGAAGTGAAGCGCTTCGACAGTGCCGCCTGCGCCCGGAGCAACTCGCCGAGCAACACGCATCCGCCCCCACCACCGCCTCCGGCGCCGCACAGGAACTGGGCCGCGTCACGGCCGAGCAGACGATCGGCGGGTCGAACGCCGCCCTACCCGGCGAACGACCTGAGAACGAACGAGTACCGCTGTCATCGGCCCTGACGGCTCGACAGAGCACGACTCGACTCCCCGCACCCGAGGAACCGTCCATGACGACTCACAGCATCACCGACCGCCTGGGCGGCCTGGCCTTCGGCGGGGACTACAACCCCGAGCAGTGGGACGAGCCGGTGTGGAAGGAGGACGTCGAGCTGATGCGCAGGGCCAGGGTCAACCTGGCCACCGTCGGTGTCTTCTCCTGGGCGCTGCTGGAACCGGAGGAGGGCCGCTACGACTTCGCCTGGCTGGACGCCCACATCGAGCGCCTGCACGCGAACGACGTGGCCGTCGACCTGGCCACCCCCACCGCCTCCCCGCCGCCCTGGTTCACCCTGGCCCACCCGGACGCGCTGATGGTCCAGCCCGACGGCACCCGTCTCGTCCACGGCAGCCGGGACACGTACTGCCTCACCGCACCCGCCTACCGGCACGCGGCCCGCCGGATCGCCGGGGCGCTCGCCGAACGCTACGGCGACCATCCCGCCCTCGCGCTGTGGCACGTGCACAACGAGTACGCCACCCTGTGCCACTGCGACCACACGGCCGCCTCCTTCCGGGTGTGGCTGCGTGCCCGCCATGGCTCGCTGGCCGTTCTCAACGAGGCCTGGGGAACGGCCTTCTGGAGTCAGCGCTACACCTCCTGGGAACAGGTGCTGCCGCCGCGTGCGACCAACTGGCACAAGAACCCCGGCCAGGAACTGGACTTCCGCCGCTTCTGGGCCGACGAGGTCACCGCCGCCTACCGCGAGCAACGTGACGCGATCCGCGCGCACAGCGACCGGCCGGTGACCACCAACCTGATGCTGCCCGCGTACCAGAACACCGACGTGTGGGCCCTCGCCCGCGAACTCGACGTGGTCACCATCGACCAGTACCCCGGCGCACCCGGCCTGGCCGCAGCCGCCGACGTCGCCTTCCACGCGGATCGCGCCCGCTCCCTGGGCGGCGGCCGGCCCTGGCTGCTGATGGAGCAGGGCACCAGCACCGTCTATGACGGCGACCGCGTCCTCGCCAAGGACCCCGGTGACATCCTGCGCCACACCCTCGGCCACATCGCCCGCGGCTCGGAGGGGGCCCTCTTCTTCCAGTGGCGCCAGTCCCGGGCCGGCGCCGAGACCTGGCACTCGGCGATGGTGCCGCACGCGGGACCCGACAGCCGGATCTTCCGCGAGGTCACACAGACCGGGGAGGCCGTCGCCCGCCTCGGTGAGCTGGCGGGATCGACCGTCTCCGCGTCAGTGGCGGTCCTGCACGACCCGGACGCCTGGTGGGCGCTCGGCGTGGACGGCCTGCCCTCCCCCGAGCTCGATTACCACGCGACCCTCGGTCGGGCACACCGCACGCTGTGGGACGCCGGCGTCACGGTCGACTTCGCCCACCCCGAACACGAGTTGAGCCGCTACCCGCTCGTCGTCGCACCGGCCCTGTTCCTCCTCTCCGACGCTGCGGCCGAGAACCTGCGCCGTTACGTCGCCGGCGGCGGGACGCTCCTCGTCCAACACGCGAGCGGCTACACCGACGAGCGCCTCCACGCCCGCCTCGGCGGCTACCCTGCCGCTCCCCTGCGCGAGGCACTGGGCATCCGCGTCGAGGAGTACCGGCCGCTGCGGCGCGGTGAGCTGATCACCCTGTCCGACGGAACACAGGGCAACGCCTGGAGCGAGTCCCTGCGCACCGAGGGCGCCGAGATCCTCGCCGCCTACACCCACGGGATGCTCACCGGCAGCCCGGCGCTGACCCGGCACCGTTTCGGCACCGGGCAGGGCTGGTATCTCTCGACTCGACTCGACGACGCCGGTTACGGCGCCCTGGTCGCCCGGCTGCTCGACGAGGCCGGAGTGAGCCCCGAGGTGCCGGGCCTGCCCCCGCAGGTCGAGGCCGTCACCCGGCGGGCCCCGGACGGCCGCCGCTGGCGCTTCCTGATCAATCACAGCGCTGAACCCGTGTCCTTGCCAGAGCCCGCCCACGACCTGCTCACCGACGCCCTCGCCCGCGAACTGGCGCCCGGCGGCTGCGCGGTGCTGCGCGCGCACTGACCTCGAAAGGGCCACATGACCAAGGAACAAGGGACCGTCCGCTGGACCGACGCCACGGCGACGCTTCACCTCCCCCACCTGCGGGACACCGCCGCATCCGTCGACCTGCTCTACCCCTCGCTCAGCCGGGCCGTTCCCGCCTGGAGTCCCGACACGGCTGAGCTGCGCCTGACCCTGCCCACCGCGCCGTCCGCCGTCCTGCTTCGCGTCACCCCCACAGGCCCCGGCACTCCCTGACCCCACCGCCCGCACCACGAACCGAACCGACGAGAGGACCCATCGGGTGCCCCCTCTGCACCAGCCGCACGAACGCCCCACGAACCCCGTGATCCCCGGCTTCCACCCCGACCCCAGCGTCTGCCGCGTCGGCGCCGACTACTACCTCGCCTGCTCCAGCTTCGAGTACTTCCCCGGCGTACCCCTCTTCCACAGCCGTGACCTGGTGCACTGGACGCAGATCGGCCACGCCCTGGACCGGCCGGAGCAACTGCCCCTGGCGGACTCTGCGTCCTCGGGCGGGATCTACGCCCCCACCCTGCGCCACCACGACGGCCGCTTCTGGCTGATGGTCACCAACTGCAGCGAGGGCGGCGGCAATCTGATCGTCACGGCCACCGACCCCGCCGGACCGTGGTCGGACCCCATCTGGGCGCCCGGCGTCCCCGGCATCGATCCCGACCTGGTCTGGGACGAGGACGGCACCTGTTGGTGCACGGTCGCCGGAGTCTCACAGGTCCGTATCGACCCGTCCACCGGGCAGACGTACGGCACGCCGCACAGCCTGTGGTCCGGCGGGCCCAGCACCAAAGCGCCGGAGGCCCCGCACCTGTACCGGATCGGCGACTACTGGTACCTGCTCATCGCCGAGGGCGGCACCGAGCGCTGCCACGGCGTCTCGATCGCCCGCGGCCGTACGCCCACCGGCCCGTTCGAACCATGCCCGGACAACCCGATCCTCACCCACCGCGGCACCGACCACCCCGTCCAGAACACCGGGCACGCCGACCTGGTCCAGGGCCCCGACGGCTCCTGGTGGATGGTGCTGCTCGGCGTCCGGCCGGGCGGCGGCACACCGGGCTGGCACGTGCTCGGACGGGAGACCTTCCTGGCCCCCGTGACCTGGGTGGATGACTGGCCGGTCGTCGGCGAGGTCGCCCTGGACCTGCCCGAGCTCCCGTGGCCGCTCTCTCCCGGCCCTGTCGAGGAGCAGCGGGACGACTTCGAGCTCGCCGGACTGCGACCGTCCTGGATCTCCCTGCGCGACCGGCCCGCCGAACACTGCACCACCAAGGAGCGCCCCGGATGGCTGACGCTCCGGGCACGGGGCGGTTCCCTGGACGAACCCGACGTGGTGTTCGTCGGCAGGCGCCAGCAGCATGCGACGTGCCGGGCACGCACTCTGGTCGATGCCGCGGAGGGCAGCGGCGGCCTCGCCGTCCGGCTCGACGAGCGGCACCACTACGCGATCGAGGTGTCCGGCACACAGGTCCGAGTGACCGCGCGCGTCGGCTCGTTGCGGACGGTCGTAGCCACGCACCCCGTGCCCGCCGGGCCGGTGATCCTCGCCGTCACGATCACGACCCCGCCGCCTCCGCACGGACCGTGCACCGGACCCGACGTCGTCTCCCTCGGCGTCGAGCAGCCCGACGGCACGTTCACCGAACTCGCGGCCCTCGACGGCCGCTACCTGTCGACCGAGGTCGCCGGCGGCTTCACCGGCCGGGTCATCGGCATGTACGCCGCGCAGGACACCGTCCACTTCGACTGGTTCGACTACGCACCCCTCAAGGACTGAGCCGACCGAAAGGAATGACACGTGAAGCTGATGCGGCAACCCGCACGCCTCCGCAGCCGCGGCCCAGGCCGCCTGGCCGCTCTGCTGCTGAGCCTGGTCGTCATGTTGGGGCTGACCGGCGGCACCGCGCTGGCCGTGCCCGACGGCACGGACAAGGCGTCACCGTCGGCGCTCAGAGTTCCGGCTTCCGCCATGGACGCCGTCGCGAGAATGCAGCCCAGCTGGAACCTGGGCAACACCCTGGACGCCATACCCAATGAGGATTCCTGGGGCAATGGGCAGACCAGCAAAGCGACGTTCGAGAAGATCGCCAAGGACGGGTTCCGCAGCGTCCGGATCCCGGTGACCTGGAGCGATCACCAGTCCGCTACCGCGCCGTACACCATCGACGCCACCTACATGGCCCGCGTCAAGCAGCTCGTCGACTGGGCGCAGGACAGCGGCCTGTACGTCGTACTCAACGTCCACCACGACTCGTGGATGTGGATCTCGAAGATGTCCACCGACCACGACAACGTGGTCGCCCGCTTCAACTCCACCTGGAAGCAGATCGCCTCGGCGTTCCGGGACGAGCCGCGCTCCCTGCTCTTCGAGGGCATCAACGAGCCGCAGTTCGACAACGCCACACCCGCGCAGAAGACCGAGTTCCTGAGCGAGCTTCAGCTCTCCTTCCACTCGATCGTCCGCTCCTCGGGCGGCGCGAACACGAACCGCATGCTGTCACTGACCACCCAGTTCGGCAGCGGCGACCAGGCCCTCATGGACGACCTGTACAAGACGATCTCCTCGCTGAACGACCGTCAGCTCGTGGCGCAGGTGCACTTCTACAGCTGGTACCCGTTCAGCGTGAACGTCGCGGGCGGCACCCACTACGACGACGTCGCGCAGAAGAACCTGGAGGATTCCTTCGCCGCCATGCACCGCACGTTCGTCGCCAAGGGCATCCCGCTCTACATCGGCGAGTACGGTCTGCTCGAGTACCCCAATCACTTCCACCCCTCCCGCGTCGAGCGCGGCGAGGCCCTGAAGTACTACGAGCACGTGGGCTACGGGGCACGCAGGTACGGCATCACCACCGCCCTGTGGGACCCGTTCTCGTATCTGAACCGCGACACCCTCGAGTGGCGTGACCCGGCCCTGTTCGCCGCGATCAGGTCGAGCTGGACCACCCGCTCGGGTACGGCTTCCTTCGACAAGGTCTTCGTGCCGAAGTCCAGTCCGGTCACCGCCAAGTCGCTCACCCTCAACCTCAACGGCACCTCTTTCCGAGGCGTGTGGCAGGGCGAGACCAGACTGCTCCCGGAACGGGACTACACCGTCTCCGGCACCACACTGACCTTCACCGCCAAGGCGCTGACCCGCCTGGTCGGCAACCGCGCATACGGCGTCAACTCGACGCTCCAGGCCCGGTTCACCCGTGGGGTGCCCTGGAACATCGACATCGTCACCAACGACGTTCCGGTGCTGTCGGACGCCACCGGGACCACCGAATCGTTCACGGTTCCCACCCAGTACCGGGGCAACGACCTGGCGACGATGCACGCCACGTACGCCGACGGCGGCAACGCCGGCCCGACCGACTGGACTCCGTACCAGGAGTTCAACAAGGCGTTCTCGCCCGACTACGCGAACGGCACGATCGTCCTGACCCCCGACTTCCTCAAGACGCTCCGCGACGGGGAACCGGCGACGCTGGTCTTCCACTTCTACAGCGGTGCCAAGGTCACCTACCACGTCACCAGGTCCGGAAGCTCGGTCACCGGCATGGTCTCCTGACCGGCCGCCCCCCTTGCGGCCTGGCCGCCCGCTCCCCGGGCGGCCAGGCCGGCGCTCACTCGTCGTGGCCCGGACACCTCTCCGGTGTGCCGGAAGGTGTGGATGGGGTCAGCCTGGATACGCGGACCCGAGAGCCTGGATCCATCCGGAAGGTATGTGCGCCATGGGAAGCCAGAACGACGACGTCATGGGTGACGAGGTCTACCAGCCCCAAGGCACCGACGACCGTGAGGACGAGGGCGTCCTGGATCCGGAGGACACGCTCAGTGACCGGGTCAGCGACCCCTACGACGAAGGCTGGTCACCTCCCGAGCGTCCGCTCGCCGTGGACCATCTGGGCACCACCGGTCGTGAGCAGCACGAGGGCGAGAGTCTGGACCAGAGGCTGGCCGAGGAGCGTACGGATCCGGCGCTGGAGGAGCCCGGCGCGGACGATCTCGTAGGGGACCTTCCGGGCGGGCAGGGGGACCCGCTGGACGCGGAGGTGGGTGCGGACCGGGCGGGCCTCCTCGTGGCTGAGGACGAAGGCGCGCGCGAGGACGCCGAGAAGGACATGATCGCCGACGACATCGGCATCGACGGCGGCGCGGCCTCCGCGGAAGAGGCCGCCGTCCACCGTGTCCCGGACGAGGACGACACCTTGCTGTAGCTCTCGTGCCCCCCTTTTTCGAACGCCGTGTCCCCACGGCCTTTACGTACGGGAGGTCTCTATGGATTCCGACGCCGCGCGCGCTACCTCCGCCTCATCCGGCAGCCATCACTCGGACGTCACTCTGCGGGTGAACGGCAAGCCGCACACGCTCACCGTCGACCACCGTTCCGTTCTGCTGGACGTGCTGCGTGAGGACCTCGACCTCATCGGCGCCAAGAAGGGCTGTGACCACGGCCAGTGCGGCGCATGCACGGTCCTGGTCGACGGCCGCCGTGCCAACAGCTGCCTGCTGCCCGCCGTCGCCCTGGACGGCGGCGACATCACGACCGTCGAAGGACTCTCGGGGGACGGCGAGGACCTCCATCCGCTCCAGCGCGCCTTCCTGGACCGCGACGCCTTTCAGTGCGGCTACTGCACCCCAGGACAGATCTGCAGCGCCCTGGGCGCGGTCGCCGAGGCGGCGGCCGGCCATCCCTCCCACGTCACCGACCCCGCCACCCCCTCCGGACAGCCCGTACCGCTGGGCGCGGACGAGATCCGTGAGCGGCTCAGCGGCAACCTCTGCCGCTGCGGCGCCTACCCGCACATCGTCGAAGCCGTCCAGGACGTGATCTCGTGAAGCCCTTCGGATACATCCGCGCGGGCAGCGCCGAGGAGGCGGCCGACGCGTACGCCTCGCATCCCGGCGCACGGTATCTCGGCGGCGGCACCAATCTCGTCGATCTGATGAAGCTCGGCGTGGAAGAGCCGGCCACCCTCGTCGACGTCAGCCGGCTGCCCCTGGACTCGGTGGAGGCGCTGCCCGACGGCGGGCTGCGGATCGGGGCCACCGTCCGCAACAGCGACCTCGCGGCCCACCCTCTGGTCCGTGACCGCTACCCGGCGCTCTCACAGGCGCTGCTCGCGGGCGCCTCCGGGCAACTGCGCAACATCGCCACCACGGGCGGCAACCTTCTCCAGCGCACCCGCTGCCCCTATTTCCAGGACACCGCCAAACCCTGCAACAAACGCGAGCCGGGCAGCGGCTGCGGCGCCCGGGACGGCGTCCATCGCGACCACGCGGTACTGGGGCATTCGCCGCAGTGCGTCGCCACGCATCCCTCCGACATGGCCGTAGCCCTGTCCGCCCTCGACGCACGCGTCGAGTTGTACGGGATTGACGGCGAACGCTCCGTCCCCGCCGCCGAGTTCCATCGGCTGCCCGGTGACCACCCTGAGCGTGACACCGAGATCCGCCCCGGCGAACTCATCACCGCGGTCGTCCTACCGGCCGCCGCGGCCGGGCTGCCGTCCCTCTACCGCAAGGCCCGCGACCGCGCCTCGTACGCCTTCGCCCTCGCCTCGGTCGCCGCGGTCCTGCACATCGGCGACGGCGTCGTCCAGCACGCCGGGATCGCTTTCGGCGCGCTGGCCCACCGGCCCTGGCGCGCCCGGCGCGCGGAGGACGCCCTGCTGGGCGCCGCGCCCACGACCGCCGCCTTCGAGCGTGCCGTGGACCTCGAACTCTCCGCCGCCCAGCCCCTGCGGGACAACGCCTTCAAAGTGCGTCTGGCCCGCAGTCTCGCCCTCGACGTCCTGACCAGGCTGGCGCCGCCGGCCAGCACCTGACAGCCGACTCGCCACTGGCAGCCCCAGGAGGACTCCATGGCCGACACCGACACCGCGCTGGGCGCGCCCGCCGAGCGCCGGGAGGGCCGTGACAAGGTCACTGGCGCGGCCCGATATGCCGCCGAACATCCCGTCTCCGGCCGGGTCCACGCGTGGCCCGTGGCAGCCGCCATCGCAAGTGGTTCGGTCCGCACGATCGACACCGGCGAGGCCCTGCGGCTTCCCGGGGTCCTGACCGTACTCACCCACGAGAACGCTCCCCGGCTCGCCGACCCCGACGACCCCACACTCGCCGTCCTGCAGAACTCCCGAGTTCCGCACCGCGGTTGGCCGGTCGCCCTGGTCGTCGCGGAGACGCTGGAAGCGGCCCGGTCCGGTGCCGCGGCGGTGCGTGTCGAGTACGCCGCACGGGACCATGACGTGACTCTCACCGAGAACCATCCGGGAGCGTACGTCCCCGACGAGGCCAACGGTGGCTACCCGGCCCAGCGGGAACAGGGCGATCCCGAGGGCGCGTTCACAGCCGCCGCGGTCCGCGTCGACGCCGACTATCGGGTGCCGCCGCTGCACAACCACCCCATGGAACCGCACGCGGCCACCGCCCACTGGGACGACGACCGGCTCGTCGTGCACGACTCGAGCCAGGGCGCCACGGTCGTACGAGCCACACTCGCCGCGCTGTTCCGGCTTCCCGAGGACCGGGTCACCGTCATGTCCGAGCATGTCGGCGGCGGCTTCGGATCCAAGGGCACCCCACGCCCCCACGTGGTGCTCGCCGCGATGGCGGCACGGCAGACCGGACGACCTGTCACCGTTGCCCTGCCCCGCCGCCTCCTGCCCGCCCTCGTCGGCCATCGCGCGCCCACCCTGCACCGCCTCCGCCTCGGCGCCACCGAACAGGGTTCCCTCACCTCGCTCCGGCACGAGGTCACCACGCACACATCCCGCATCAAGGAGTTCGTCGAACAGGCAGCTGTGCCCGCCCGCATCATGTATGCCGCGCCGAACAGCCGCACCGGCCACCGTGTCGTACCGCTGGACGTTCCCAGCCCGTCCTGGATGCGCGCGCCCGGCGAGGCACCGGGCATGTACGCCCTGGAATCGGCCATGGACGAACTCGCCGTGGCACTCGGGATGGACCCCGTCGAGCTGCGCATCGCGAACGAGCCGGACACCGAACCGGACAGCGGCAAACCGTTCAGCAGCCGGCACCTCGTCGAGTGTCTGCGTGAGGGCGCCCGGCGCTTCGACTGGTCGCACCGGGATCCGCGGCCGGGCACCCGTTCCGCGGGCCCCCTGCTGCTGGGATCGGGGGTGGCGGCCGCGATGTATCCCGTGCTGATCCAGCCCTCCACCGCCAGCGCGCAGGCGCGGCCGGACGGAAGCTTCGTCGTGCGGGTCAACGCGACCGACATCGGCACCGGTGCCCGCACGGTCCTCGCGCAGGTCGCCGCCGATGCCCTCGGTGTCCCGCTGGAGCGGGTCCGTACCGAGATCGGGAACAGTGACCTGCCGTCGGCATCACTGGCCGGCGGCTCCTCGGGCACCGCCTCGTGGGGCTGGGCGGTCCACCTGGCGTGCACACGGTTGCGCACGGTTCTCGCCGAACACACGGGATCCCTGCCCGAGCCGGGCCTCACCGCGAGCGCCGACACGGAAGGCAACGCGGACGCCGACAGCGACTACTCGCGGCACGCCTTCGGCGCCCACTTCGCCGAGGTCAGCGTCGACACGGTCACCGGGGAGGTCCGGGTCCGCCGCCTGTTGGGCGTGTACGCGGCGGGGCACATACTCAACGCCCGTACCGCCCGCTCCCAGTTCATCGGCGGCATGACGATGGGCCTGGGCATGGCCCTGACCGAGGGCAGCACCATGGACGCCGCGTTCGGCGACTTCACCGAGGCGGACCTGGCCGCCTACCACGTACCCGCCCATGCCGACGTGCCCACCGTCGAGGCCCATTGGATCGACGAGGACGATCCCCATCTCAACCCGATGGGCAGCAAGGGCATCGGCGAGATCGGGATCGTGGGAACGGCTGCGGCCATCGGCAACGCCGTCCACCACGCCACCGGTGTCCGGTACCGCGAACTCCCCCTGACGCCGGACCGCGTGCTGGCCGGGCTCCCGTAGCTCGGTTCCTTCGCTCACTGGGGGCCGGTGTCACCGGTCCTGTGCGGCAGGCCCCGGTGCGGCGGCGAGGACGCGGACATCCCGGGCACCGAGCCGCACGGGCGTTCCGGCCGGGACCGCGCTGGCGTCCAGGGCGTCGGTCAGGTCCGCCGGGGCCTGGGCGGTGGCCGGCTGCCAGCTCCAGTTGTGAACGACATGGACGCGCCGACCGTCGGGGCGGTGCCCACGCACGTGACGCGGCCCGCGCCGTGGCGTCGGGTGGTGACGGCGGGCCAGCGCCCGAAGTACGGGTGGTCGTACTCGGCCAGCACGTCGGCGTCCTCGACGGCCAGACCCTCCGCCCACCGGGTGGCCACCGCGTCGCCCGGCAGCTGGAGCGAGCCGTCCGGTGCGGTGCGAAGCGGCAGGTCGGTGTGCAGGTTGCTGAACTCGTCGTACCGGACGCCTGCGGCCCTCACCAGTCGCGCCGGTGTCACCTCGTGGCGGGCCCGCGCCTCGTGGTCGCCGTAGCCGGTGCGGGGACGAGGACGAGGTGGCCGCCCGCCTGCGCGTAGGCGCCGAGCCGGTCGAGCGTCCCGTCGTCGGCCACGTACAGCCCCGGTGCGATGAGCACGGGGTGCCGTTCGGCTGCCAACTCCGGTGCGACGCGAGGGCGTTCACCGCTTGGGTCGTGCAACGGGCGGGAGTGCAGGATGCGTACCTGCCGTCCCGCCTCGAACGCCCCCCGGTAGAACGGTTCGAAGATCCCCTCGTACGCGTGCGCGTCCGGCCCACCGTCCGGGTCCGCCAGCGGCGGGTACTTGCGCATCAGCCACTTGCTCGGCGCCGAGTACACCATCGCGATGTCCGCGTCCGGTGTGAGCCCGGCGACCAGATCTCCGGCACGCTCGAACTCAACGCCCGGCCGGGCGAGTTCGCGGTACGCGCGCCCCGGTTGTCCGCTGTGCGGGAGGATTCCGCCCCAGTACGTCTCGGTGCCGAAGTGCAGCGTGTGCCAGTGCCAGTACTCGATCATGCGGGCTCCGCGCGACCAGCGCCCACGCCGCCTGCCGCCACTGCCCGTCGAAGGCGGGCCGGTTGTCGGACGTGCCGCCGATGGCCTGGGCGTTGGTCTCCGTGATCAGGAACGGTTCCTGGCGCGAGGAGTAGATCCGGTCGGCGCTGTGGTGCAGCGCCCATGCCCCGTACGCCATCCATTGCCCCGGCAGCTTCTCGTGCGGCGGCTCGGGCATGGTGAGGCTGTCCTGCATGTCGTAGTACGGGTTGCCCGCAGTGACGTCCAGGCTGTCGGTGAGCTCGTCGTCCTCCAGGCCGGGAAAACCGCGTAGGCGAGGCACATGGTGACGAACTGGCCGGGCCGGGCGTACTCGCGCACGATGCCGGCCTGCCACGTGATGAACTCGGTGGTCTGCCGCGCCTCGAACGCCTGCCAGGTCGTACTGGGGCTGGGCATTGCCCTCCGGCCTCCACAGGTCCGCCCAGGTGCTCAGCCGGTGCGACCAGTACGTCAGACCCCACTCGCGATTGAGGTTCTCCATATCGCCGTAGCGCTGCCGCAGATGGGTGCGAGGCGTGCCGGGCGACGATCCGGCGGATCACGCGCTCCGCGTGGAAGCGGAACGCGGGGTGGGTGTAGTCCACGTCCTGTCGGCCGCCCCACGCCGCGGGCTTTCCGGCCGCGTCCTCGGAGGCTGTCTCCGGATACTGCCGGGCGAGCCAGGGCGGCACCGCGTACGTCGGAGTTCCGAGGACGACGGAGATGCCGCGCTCGCGTACTCGTGGTAGTAGGCGGCGCCGAACAGGACGCGCGCGGGCAGATCGGCAGTCATTCGAAGCCCTTGGGAGACGTGTGGATCCCGGCGGCCGGGACGAGGACGCGGAGCAGTCGAAGCGCTTCAATCGAAGATGAACGCTAATGAGGAATTTCGGACGGAACTAGGGGAGCGAGTCGAGGAAACCCTCTTCCTTGGCAGGGCATTGACATGACATCTTGGACGATGACAGCGTCGAAGCGCTTCACCATCTGACCCTTCTCCTTCTTGTGGAGGTGTCCCTCCGTGGGTGCTTTCCTCCCCGCCGGCTTCCGCTTCGGAGCCGCGACCGCCGCCTACCAGATCGAGGGGGCCCACGATCAGGACGGCCGCGGCCCCTCCATCTGGGACACCTTCAGCCACACCCCCGGCCGCACCCTCGGCGGCGCCACCGGCGACACCGCCTGCGACCACTACCACCGCCACCGCGAGGACATCGGCCTGCTGCGCGGGCTGGGCGTCGACGGCTACCGGTTCTCGATCGCCTGGCCCCGCCTGCTGCCCGAGGGCACCGGGCCGGTCAACGCCAAGGGCCTGGATTTCTACGACCGGCTGATCGACGAGTTGCTGGCCGCCGGTGTCGCACCCGCCGTCACGCTCTATCACTGGGACCTGCCCCAAGCCCTGGAAGACCGCGGTGGCTGGCGCGTCAGGGAGACCGCCGAGGCCTTCGCGCAGTACGCGGCCCTCGCCGCCGAGCGTTACGGGGACCGGGTGGAACGCTGGATCACCCTCAACGAGCCCTACTGCTCCGCCTTCGTCGGCTACGCCGAGGGACGGCACGCGCCCGGCGCCCAAGAGGGCCGCGGCGCGCTGGCCGCCTCTCACCACCTGCTGGTCGCCCACGGCCTCGCCGTACCCGCGCTGCGCGCCGCGGGCGCCCGGGAGATCGGCATCACCCTCAACCTCGACCGTATCCACGCCGCCTCCGACCGGCCCGAGGACCGCGCCGCCCTGCGTCGCGCCGAGACCCTGCACAACGACATCTGGACGGAACCGCTCCTCGCCGGCCGCTACCCCCTCCATGAGGACGAGACCTGGGCCGGACTCGCCGACGGCCCCTGGCGCCTGCCCGGCGACCTGGACCTGATCGGCGCCCCGCTGGACTTCCTGGGCATCAACTTCTACCGGCCCCTCACCGTGACCGACGCGCCCCATCAGGTGGCCGACCCCCAGCAGCGCACCGCCGTGGACGTGGGCGTTGCCGAACTGGACCCGTACGGCACCCGGCACACCACCATGGGCTGGCCGGTCGTTCCGTCCGCGTTCACGGAACTGCTCCGTGACCTCGACGCCCGCTACCCGCACCTGCCCCCGATCTGGATCACCGAGAACGGCTCCGCGGAGGCCGACACGGTCTCACCCGACGGCCTCGTCCACGACCCCGACCGCATCCGCTACCTGACCGACCACCTCGCCGCCGTGGCCGACGCCATCGCCGCCGGCGTCGACGTACGCGGCTACTACGCCTGGTCACTGCTCGACAACTTCGAGTGGGCGCGCGGTTACGACCAGCGCTTCGGACTGGTCCACATCGACTACGACACCCAGAACCGCACCCCGAAGGACAGCTACCACTGGTACCGGGGCCTGATCAGCGCGCACCGCGCGCGGACGGAGGAAGCCGCCCGATGAAGTTCACGGACGGATACTGGCTGATGCGTCCGGGCTGCACCGCCCGCTACGCGGCCGAGGTCGCTGACGTCCGCGCCGAGGACCACCGGCTGACCCTGTACGCACCCGTTAAGCACGTGAGCCGGCGCGGGCAGACCCTCAACAGCCCGCTGCTGACCGTGGAGTGCTGGTCCCCGGCCGAGGGGATCATCGGCGTACGGACCACCCACCATGCCGGATCGGTGCGCCGAGGGCCGGAGTTCGCGCTGTCCGGTGCCGATGCGGAGGCCGGCAAGGTGCACCAGGACGGCGCGGTACGGGAGCTGACGTCCGGTGAACTGACGCTGCGGGTGGACACGGAGCAGCCATGGCGGCTGGAGTTCACCGCCGGTGGGCGCGTCCTGACCTCCGCCGGCGAGCGCGGCACCGGTTTCGTCACCGACGCCGAGGGCCGTCACCACATGGTCGGCCAACTCGCCCTGGACGTGGGGGAACTGGTCTACGGGCTGGGTGAGCGATTCACGCCGTTCGTCAAGAACGGGCAGACAGTGGACATCTGGCAGGCCGATGGTGGCACCAGCAGCGAACAGGCGTACAAGAACATCCCCTTCCACCTGACCAACCGTGGGTACGGCGTTTTCGTGAACCACCCCGGCAAGGTCAGTTACGAGGTCGGCTCGGAGAGCGTCGGACAGGTCCAGTTCAGCGTCGAGGACCAGTCGCTGGAGTACTTCATCGTCTACGGGCCGACCCCGAAGCAGGTCCTGGAGCGCTACACCGCGCTCACCGGCCGCCCGGCGCTGCCGCCCGCCTGGGCCCTGGGCCTGTGGCTGACCACGTCGTTCACGACCGATTACGACGAGGCCACGGTGGCTCGTTTCATCGACGGCATGACCGAGCGCGGCATCCCGCTGAGCGTCTTCCACTTCGACTGCTTCTGGATGCGCGGCTACCAGTGGTGCGACTTCGCCTGGGACTCCGACACCTTCCCCGACCCGGCCGGCATGCTGAGCAGGCTCCGGCAGCAGGGGCTGCGGGTCTCCGTCTGGATCAATCCGTACATCGCGCAGAAGTCGGCGCTGTTCGAGGAGGGCATGCGCGAGGGCTACCTGGTCCGGCGCCCGGACGGCAGCGTGTGGCAGTGGGATCTTTGGCAGCCCGGCATGGCTCTGGTGGACTTCACCAACCCGGCTGCGCGCGACTGGTACACCGGCAAACTGAAGACGCTGCTCGACCAGGGCGTGGACTGCTTCAAGACCGACTTCGGCGAGCGCATCCCCACCGACGTCGTCTGGCACGACGGCTCCGACCCCGAGCGGATGCACAACTACTACACCCACCTCTTCAACCAGGCCGTCTTCGAACTGCTGCGCGCCGAGCGGGGTGAGGGCGAGGCGCTGCTGTTCGCCCGCTCCGCCACGGCGGGCGGCCAGCAGTACCCGGTCCACTGGGGCGGCGACTGCGAGTCCCACTTCAGAGCCATGGCCGAGTCGCTGCGCGGCGGACTCTCTCTCGGTCTGTCCGGCTTCGGTTTCTGGAGCCATGACATCGGCGGCTTCGAGGGCACCCCGACCGCAACCGTGTTCAAGCGCTGGGTGCAGTTCGGGCTGCTCTCCTCGCACAGCCGCCTGCACGGCAGCAAGTCGTACCGCGTGCCGTGGGACTACGGCGAGGAGGCCGTCGACGTCACCCGCGAGTTCACCCTGCTCAAGCACCGCCTCGCCCCGTACCTCCAGCGTGCCGCGCAGCAGGCGCACACCACTGGTGTTCCGGTGATGCGCGCCATGGTGCTGGAGTTCCCCGACGACCCGGCCGCCGCCACCCTCGACCGGCAGTACATGCTCGGCGACGATCTGCTCGTCGCCCCGGTCTTCACCGACGACGGCACCGTCGAGTACTACGTACCGGAGGGCACCTGGACCAATGTGCTGACGGGCGCTCAGGTCACCGGCCCCAGCTGGGCCCGTGAGCGGCACGACTTCCACACCCTGCCGCTGCTGGCCCGCCCGGACTCGGTCATCGCGCTGGGCGCCGAGGACCAGCACCCGGTCTCCGCCTGGGCGGACGGCGTCGAACTGCGGGTGCATGCCTTCGCCGACGGCGCCGAGCGCACCGTGGTGATCCCCAACACCGACGGCCCCGGTGAGACGGCACGCTTCCACCTGCGCCGCCGGGGCGACCGCCTGCACGTGAGCACCGACAGCCCGCACGCGTGGCAGCTGCGGATCGGTGGCCCGCACGCCACCGTGCACACCTGGCCCGTCGGCACGCCGGAGGCCGAGCTGCCGTATCCGGCCTGATCTCGACGGACGGGACGGAATGCCCTCAGTCCGTCCACCGTTGCAGCAGCCCCTGGAACGTGGGGCGCGCCGGCGCCGGGCACGCCCAGGTGCCGACCCTGCCCGGGGCCACGCACAGCGTGACCTTTCGTCCGGAGTGTTGGAGTTCGCCCGACGGGGCTGATGGCCTGGCCCTCTGGGCATTTCGGTCGGGTGTCAGTGGTGTCTGGGACCGTGTGCGTCGTGGATGAATTCGTGGAACGTGTCGATGCTCAGGACCGAGCGCTGGGAGTGGTCAGCCGGAGGGAGGCCGTCCGGGAGGGCTGGCTGCATCGGGTGGGCGTGGTGGTGTGCCGCGATGGGCAAGGTCGCTTTCTCGTCCATCGGCGTGCCGAGCAGTTGTCCCGTTTCCCAGGGCACTACGAACTCGGTGTCGGGGGCGCTGCGGGAGTCGGCGAGTCCTATGAGCAGGCGGCTGCCCGCGAACTCAGTGAGGAGCTGGGGGTGCGGGCGACGGTCTGCCTTCGGTTCAAGTTCCTCAACCGGGGCGGGCTCAGCCCTCACTGGCTCGGGGTGTGCGATGCCGTGCTTCCCGAGATCGGCGCCCCCGATCGGGGAGAAGTGGCCTGGCATGGATGGCTCAGCGAGTCCGAGCTGCGGCGGACCCTGCAGCAGTGGACCTTCACTCCTGACAGCCAGGCGATTTTCGGTCGGTATCTGACCTGATGCACCGTCAGGAAGCGTGGGCAGCGGCCCTTTGACCACTCCACTCCCCTTCAGGGCCCCAGTACAGTGGGCCAACCATGCCCGGACTCTTCGGAATCAACCACCTGACGCTGTCCACCCCCGACCTCGACCGGCTCGTGGCCTACTACACGCAGCTGCTCGGCGCGGCGCTCGCCTTCGAACGCGCCGCAACCTCTTCTGATCCGCGCATCGCGGTTCTCGATGTGGGCGGAGACGACCATCTCATGATCGTCGAGACCGCCACCGTCCCCGCGACCGGTCTCGACCCACTCCAGAAGGCAGGATGGGGGCTGCGCGTGGGATCCCACGAGCGACTGTGTGAGGTCCGGGCGCACATCCTGGCCGCCGGGTGGCCGGTCGGGCCGATCGAGACACTGCCCACCCAGTGGACGATGACGGCCCGGGACCCCGACGGACGTCCCGTGGACATCCGGGCCCACCGCCCGCGCACCGCGTCGCCGCGGCCCACCGGCTGACCACAGACGCCCAGCAACAACGTCCCTCTGCCACAGCACCAGAGGCGCGGCCAACGCAGCGCAGGCCCCCTGTTGGGCAGGGTCCCAGCGGTCGCAGGACGTCGGCCGGCCTCGCAGGTGGCTGTCATGCCTTCCGGATCACGGATACGACCACGGCTTCTCAGAGCGAGTACGCCAAGTCGGCCGCGCCAGTGCCGCCGGCCGGACGGTCATCGCGTAGCGCCAAAGCGGCTGCACCGCCACAGGGCAGACACGGCGTCCCGGAGCCGTCACCCACTCGATGTCGTTTCCGTCCAAGACCCCCGCCCCCGCCGCGATCTAACCTCGTCCCAGAAACTCGGCCCGTGATGAGGAGACAGCAGATGCGTACCTTGGTCTACACCGGATTCATGTCGCTCGACGGCGTTCTGGACTCACCCGGAGGACCTGAGGAAGGGCACCGCAGTGGCGGCTGGGTGGTGAAGGACCTGGAGTTCGTCCCGGAGGCCTGGGCGCTGAAGGGCGAGGAACTTTCCGACACCACGGCGCTGATGTTCGGCCGCCGCAGTTACGAGGCCTTCGCGTCGGTCTGGCCCGCCTCGGAGGACCACGCCTCCTACAAGGAGCTGCCCAAGTACGTGGTGTCGAGCACGCTGTCGGACGATGCCCTCGTCGATGGGTGGGGGCCGACGACGATCCTGCGCACGACGGAGGACATCGCAAAGCTCAAGGAGAGCGAGGGCGGCTCCATCTACATCCACGGAAGCGCGGAACTGGCGCGCCGGCTGTCGGAGGCGGGCCTGATCGACCAGTACAACCTGCTCGTCTTCCCCGTCCTGCTCGGCGCCGGCAAGAGCCTGTTCCACCGGGCCGACTCCGACAAGCAGATGCTGTCGCTGCGGGAGTCGGAGAGCTACTCCAACGGGATCATGAAGCTGATCTACGACGTCAAGCGCTGATCCAGGTCGAGCGCGATCGCCCCGCCGATGCCGTCCCGCAGTTGTCCGACGGTGCGTCCCACGTAGGTGCGCAGCGCCCGGGCGAGGTGCGGCTCGTCGAAGTACTCGAGCTTGGCGACGACGTCGGCGGCCGTATCGCCGGCCGCCAGCAGCTCCGCCGCGGTACGGGCCCGCTCGATCTGCCGGACGGCGCCCCGCGTCAGGCCGGTGGCGGCCCGGAAACGGCGTTCGACGGTCCGTCCCGACACGTCCGGCTCGTGGCCTCGCAGGACATCGGCGACGAGCAGGTCACGCACCACGATCCCGGACTTGACCAGCCGCTCCACCAAGGCCTCGGCGTCATCGGCGCCCGGGGTCTCCCAGCGCGCGCCGTCCAGCAGGAACGTCCGGCGTGTGGTGTCGGGGAGCTCGACGCCGCCGTCGACCAGCTCCGGCGTGGGCAGGGCCCGAAGCGAGGTGCCCACGGCGAAGTCGATGCCGGTGAAGACAGCGCCCTCCGGGACCGGTGCCGTGCTGGTCCGGGTCTCGGGGCCGGTGACGGCCGCGTAGGAACGGCCGTCCTGCTCCCAGAACACCAGGCCCCAGCGCACCACCGCCACGGATGTCATCGCCGTGACCTGCTCGCTGGTGCAGGTCCATACGCTGTCGACCCACGGCGAGTTGGACCGACGTATCTCGAAGCGCAGCTCCACGAGCGCAGAATACGCCGCGCGGGGCTGTGGGCACCGGTCGGCAACGGGTCGTGACGGGCCTCGCGGACACCTTCGACGGAGGGACCAGCGGCTTCGCGATCGCTCGCCTTCGCCGACAAAGCCCCGAGACCGGTGACCGTCCCGCAGGACATCGGGCGCGGGGTCGACGGATGCTGACGGCTCGCCCCGCTGCAAGCCATGATCAGCGGTAGCGTCTGCGGGCGATGAGGTGGCAGGAGGTAGAACGTGGCCGAGTTGACCAGCCGCCGGGAGTACGACGTCGACGTCGACTTCGGTGGCTTCGCACTGCAGGACGCCGACGACCGCCACGTGCCGGTGCGGTTTCCCGAGGGATTCCAGCGCGGGACCCTCCTTGCCGCGCTTCCGTCCTCGGGACAGCTGCGCCAGCGATCCGTGGCAGGCGGTCCGATGCCCGACCGGATCCCCCTCGCCGATCACTCCAGCACCTGGTCGGTGCGGGTGGTGTGCACCGGCCGTGCCGCCATGGCAGAGTACGACGAGGAAGACCTGGCAGAGGGCATCGAGCAGTATCTCGCCCAGTTCTGGCCCGCGGCCTGAGCCGCGAAGGCGGCAGGCACCCGGCCAGAGGCGGCACACCGCCAGGCCCGAATCGTGCGGGCCAGCGAAGACGTACAGGCCGCCCAGATGCAGTGCGCGAGGGGCATCAGGGGGTGGCCCCGCCGTCAGCCCTTCTGCGCCAGGGCGCCGTTCTGATCACGCGGAAGAGGAGACCTGTTCGCGTACCCATGCAGGGTCGGGGTTGGTGTGTGGACGACCCGCCACGACGACGGTCGGCACGGTCTCGTTGCCATTGTTGGCTGCCCTCACCGCTGCGGCTCCTGCCGGGTCGCGCCAGATGTTGACCCAGTGCAACTGGCGGGCGCTGCGGCCCAGCCGGATGCGCAGTCGCATGCAGTACGTGCACCCTGGCCGCCAGAAGACGACAGGGCGACCGTCGACCGCGCTGCGGCGTTCTGCCTCCTCCGCACCGATCGACCTCGGGTAGATCAGGGGCGAGTTGACACCGGCGAGCGCGAGGAACGCCAGCAGGAGAGCTGAGGCTGTGGCGAGGCTCCCCTCGGAGATCAGCTCAGTCGCGACGGCTGAGCCGCAGAGCACAAGCAGCATCGGCAGGATCCAAGCGCGCATCATGATGACGCAGGCTATCGATGAGTCGAAACGCTTCTGGAACCAGGCCGCTCACCTGGGGCATGGCGCGGGCTGTCAGTGGTCCGCGCAGCACGGGGTCGGTTCCGGCACCTCGAACGGGACGAGGGCTCCCCCAGCCGCCGGCATGGCCGTCAGCACGAGCTCGCCGCCCTCCCATTGCGGGCGCACGTGGTCGCGCGTCACCAGCAACGTGCCGGGAGCCGGTGGGCCGTGGACGCCCAGTACCGTCACGCGGTCGATCGCGGAGCGCGAGAGCAGCTCCGTGACCGTCAGCGTGCCGGTGAGGGCGGCGGCCCCGGGGTAGAGCACCGCACGGCCCACCGGGTCGGGCAGACCGTCCCGCACCTCGTGGCCCCGGTCCGTGAGCCGCTCCTTGACGGTGCGCAGGAGCGGCTCGGACGGCACCGCGAGAGAGAGGGCGACACGCGGGCGGTCTCCCCGCACCAGGTGCGTACAGCCGAACACGCCTTCAGTCAGGGCGAGTTCGGCGGCCACCTCCTGGAGCAGGTGATCGGCCGCACGCAGATCGCGGACCCCGGGGTCCACTGTGAGGGCGTACCGCGTCACGACGGCAGGACCCAGATCGGGTTGGAGTAGAACCACAGGTCGAGCCACGGGTCGGCGTCGCCCACGACGTCGATCGCGGGGCCCGCCGGGTCGACCGCCGCGCCCATCGCTCCGACGGCGGTCCGGTTGCCGTCGCTGCCGCGCAGACGGACATACAGCGGGCGGTCCACGCGGCCGAGCTGGTGGGTGAGCCGGACGACGCCGGAGGACTCGTCCACCTCGTACGAGCGGACCACCTTCGCCGTCGGTGCGGTGAACGTGTCCTTGTCCGCGACCGGTCCCGTGACACCGCCCTGGATGACGTCCACGCGCGCCAGCTTCGGGACGTATCCGGCCCAGTTGGGGCCGTCGGCGAGCACCACGTCGACCGTCAGCGTGACGTTCGTGCCCTTCTTCACGTGCAGGGCGCCGCCCAACGTGGCCCAGCGTCCGCCGCCCGACACTCGGGCGTCCAGGCCGCTGAGGAGCTGTCCGTGGTCGACCCAGACGCGACCTCCACGGATGCCGTCCATGACGGCGGCGTAGGAGAAGCCGTCGGCGCCGACATGCGTACGGCTGTACTGGCCGGGCCAGTAGTCGCCCTGGGTGATGTCGATCTTGCCGCCGTAGACGGGGTCCTCGTGCCGCCCGTTGACGGTGAAGTCCCCGCCGGGTCCCCGCACGGCGGTGTCGCCGTACACCTGGTGGCTGTCGCTGTTGGCGGTGATCCACCACGGCTTGCCCTCGGCGAGGAGACTGTCCCAGAGTCCGCCGACCGTGGCGGTCATCCAGTCGAAGCCGCCCCAGGTGCGGTAGCTCTCCAGCGGGTAGCCCGCAAAGGAGCCGGCGCTGGGGCTGTTGTCGTAGATGCCGCGGGCGCGGGCCATGCCGAGGGGCGCGGGCAGGCCGGCGGCCTGGTGGCCGGGGGCGCCCTCGAAGCCGACGGCTATCTGGCGGCCCGAGCCGGTCGCGTCCCGCCAGCCCCGGATCTCGTGCGGGGAGTCGACACCGCGCCGAGCCGGGTGGTTGGCGAGCATCAGAGCGTCCTTCACCTTGCGCCGCTGCACCTGCTCGGCGAGGAAGTTGAGGCCCGCGATGGCCAACGCCTCGTTGGCGGGCGTGGAGTCGCTCGCACCCTTCACACTGCCGTCGTAATCGGTCTCGAACTGCTTGAGGACGGCGACCTCGTTCTTGCCCGGGTGCACGAAGACGGTGCCGTGCTCGGCGGCCGGGATGTTCCACTCCAGGCCCTGGAAGACGAGCGTGTCCTTGTAGGCGGCGCGGGCCTCCTTGATGTCCGGGTTCACCTTGTCGACGCCGATCTTGGCGTGCGTGGTGCTGCCGTGGTCGGTGATGACCATCCAGTCCAAGCCGTACCGGGCGCCCTGGCGGACCTGGTCGACGACGCGGTACTTGCCGTCGCTGCTGTACTGGGTGTGGATGTGGTGGTCGCCGGCCAGCCACAACAAGCCGTGGGACCGTCGGCCGGCGGAACCGGCGGCGGGCGCGGCGGCGGCCGGCGTGGCAGCGGCGAGGACGTTGCCGGCGGCCAGTCCCGCGCCGAGCAGGCCGGCCCGGCGCAGCAGGGTGCGGCGGGACTGCTCCTCGGGCGTGAGGGCCTCGTCGGGCACAGAGGGGTCGAAGGTCGCGGGCAGGGCGGAGGCCGCCTCGTGCGCATGACCGTGATCGTCATCGTGTCCGTGGTGGTGATGTCCGTGCCCCATGACGCCTCCTGGTTGCCGCTGCCTTCTGCGGCTGCCTTCCGCCGCGCGACCGCGCCGCGTATGTGGAGGATCAAGGCGACAGATGAACGGTGAACGAGCGGGGAATGACCGACGGGCGCCCCGCATGCGGCAGATCGTCACTCCGGCCCTTACCCAACGGCCTTGCGGATAAGGCTGGTTGACCGGCGCGTGCGCGATCGTGAAGGAACCACGGAGGCCAACGATCAACCTGGGAAGGCTGGAGCTAGATTCTTCGCATGCCTTCGCATCTCAGTCACGGTGCTTCCGGAGCCCTCCGACGCTTTGCCGGATGGCTCGCCCGGGGGTCCGCGGGCCACCCGATGCTGGAAGGCATCGACTACTGGGAGGAATTGCGTGACTCGCCTTCCCAGATGGAGATCTGCGTCGCCATCTTCGCCAACGTCCTCGAACTGGATGAGCAGGGAGAACCGGTCAACGAGAAGTACGCGGAGCGCCGGGCCGCAGCCTGGCTCTACCGGTACTGCACCGGGGAGCTGCCTCCAGGGGAGCCGGACATCGAGCCATGGGAATGCCGACTTCATTGACCAATGGCCAGCCCGGCTCGAGCTTCCCCCCACCGCGGTGGGTGCCGGGAATGAACGACGACCTTGATTGTTGAAAGCGGTATGAAAAAGATCGGGTTCCTGTCCTTCGGACACTGGACGCCATCGCCGCACTCGCAGACACGCTCCGCGGCGGATGCGCTCCTCCAGGCGATCGACCTCGCAGTCGCGGCGGAGGAGCTGGGCGCCGACGGCGCGTACTTCCGGGTCCATCACTTCGCGCGGCAGTACGCCTCGCCGTTCCCGCTGCTCGCTGCCATCGGCGCGCGTACCAGCCGGATCGAGATCGGCACCGGCGTGATCGACATGCGTTACGAGAACCCGCTGTACATGGCCGAGGACGCGGGCGCAGCGGACCTCATCTCCGGTGGCCGGCTCCAGCTCGGCCTCAGCCGGGGATCCCCGGAACAGGTCATCGACGGCTGGCGCCACTTCGGGCATGTGCCGTCCGAGGGGATGACCGACGGCGACATGGCACGCGCCCACACCGAGCGCCTCCTCGATGTGCTGAAGGGCGAGGGGTTCGCGCAGCCCAACCCCAATCCGATGTTCTCCAACCCGCCGGGACTGTTGCGCGTCGAGCCGCACTCCGAGGGCCTCAGGGACCGTATCTGGTGGGGATCGAGCTCGAACGCCACCGCGGCGTGGGCGGCCACACTCGGGATGAACCTGCAGAGCTCCACCCTCAAGGACGACGAGAGCGGCGAACCGCTGCACGTCCAGCAGCGCAAGCAGATCGAGGCCTACCACGACGCCTGGCAAAAGGCGGGTCACGCCCGCCGGCCGCGGGTGTCCGTCAGCCGCAGCATCTTCGCCCTCGTCGACGACCGTGACCGCGCCTACTTCGGCCGCGAGTCCAACTCGAAGGACCAGATCGGCTACATCGACGCCAACACCCGCGCCATCTTCGGCCGCTCCTACGCCGCGGAGCCCGACATGCTGGTCAAACAGCTCGCCGAGGACGAAGCAGTCGCCGCCGCCGACACGCTGCTCCTCACCGTGCCCAACCAGCTCGGAGTCGCCTACAACGCCCACGTGATCGAGAGCATCCTCACGCACGTCGCTCCCGCACTGGGCTGGCGCTGACAAGCAGGACAGGGCGCGCTACGGCATGATGCGACCGGCCGGTGCCGTCGCACGGGCTCATGCACCACACGCCCGAACGTCGCGTCCACCGGCCTGGTCGCCTGCCGTCCCCGAAGAACCTGAGCGGTCGGCTCACGCAGACCACGGTGCGCGATGTCGGGGACGGCCTGGGTATGACAGCAGCGCGTGATGCCACTCGGCGGGACACCACCCTTCCGCGGCGCAGCCCCAGGCACCTTGGGCACGTCGCGGGCGCCGCACCGCCACCGAAACAGGTACGGCGCCATCGGTGAATCAGGCGATGGCGCCGTTCCAACGGATGGCATCTCAATCAGGACTCTGGTCACCCTGCCGATCTCACTCGCTGTCAGTCGCCGCCGCGTCGGAAGCCGGCCCATGCGGGCGCTCGCCTTGCGGCAGACCGGCGACGACCAGGTCGTACGAGTGCTCGACCGCATCGTTGATCAGCTGTTTCGTGATGCCCCGCCCGGGCCCCAGCGAGACCCAGTGCCGCTTGTCGAGATAGCGGCCCGGGGTGATCGACGCGTAGCCGCGCTCCAGTGCCCGCGCGTGCTCGGGCTCGCACTTGACCGTGATGATCTGGTCGTCCGGGTCGTCGGTGACGATCAGGAACACCTTGCCCGCGACCTTGTACACGTCGAGTCCCGGCGTGAAGGGGCGGCCCTGGCTGACGTCGGGCAGGGCGAGCGCCGCCTGTCGAGCGGTGCCCTGGAGGCGGTCACCGGCCGCGCTCACCGGGCCGCCCGTGTGCTGGTGCCGTAGGTGCGCGGGTCGACGGGCCGCTCGGCTTTGGGCAGATGGGCTACGACGAGCAGGTAGGAGTCGGTGACGAGTTCCCCGATGAGCTTCTGATCGACGCCTGTCCCGCCCTCCACAGTGATCCAGTGCTTCTTGTTCATGTGGTAGCCGGGGGTGATGTGGCTGTACTGCTCCCGCAGAGCGTGGGCCTCGCCGGGGTCCGCTTTGAGGACCACGACGGGGCGCCCCGGAACCTCGGTCATCAGCATGAACACCTTGCCTCCTACCTTGAAGACCTCCCAGTCCGGGCCGAAGGGATGTTCCAGCCGGGTCCCGGGAAGTCCCTCCGCGCACTCGGCGGCGAACATCTGCAGGGTCGATCCGTTCATGAGTGTTCCCTTCCTCGGGTGGTGGCGGACAGAGGCGTCGGCCAAAGGCGCGGACAGCGCTCTTCATCCTTTCCGGCGACGCGAGCGAAACAGTGGGTAAACTGCGGACACGTGATGGTCAGTAAGCGACACTCCAGGCAGTCTGCACGCGTCGGACGCAGCGAGCAGGCCGATCAGGCTGCGGTTCCGCTGTACGGCTTCCAGCCCCCGGTCGGCACTCCGTACGGCCTTGAGGTGAGCACCGTCGAGGACTTCTTCGCCGAGCACGACGACTGGCCGTGGAACCCGCCCCGGCCGGGCCGTGCCACCTTCCATTACCTGATCCTCGTCACCGAGGGCGAGCTGCTCCACGACGTCGACCACGTCACGCGGACCGTCACCTGCGGGCAATGGCTGTGGGTACGTCCCGGGCACGCGCAGTGCTGGCATCCGCCGGGTGCCGTACGCGGCTTGTTCATCCTGTTCGAGCCGGACGTGCTGACGTCCGATGCCGCCCGTCTGCTGGCCCCGCTCACCGCGCACGAGGCCCCTGCCGTACTGAGCCCGCACCCCGATGACGCGGCCTGGCTGCGGCAGACGGCGCTCCAACTCCTGGACGAACACCGTGCACTCGGGCGGCGCCGCCTCGATGTCCACCACGCCCTGCGGCGCAGCCTGCTCGAATCGCTGCTGCTGCGCCTTGCCAACTCCCCGGATGTCACCCCCGCCGGCGCGGCCGCGGACGGCACGGGCCGCAAGGACACGTACGCACGGTTCGTGGACGCCCTGGAGCTGCACTTCCGGGAGCTTCACCGGGCTGCGGACTATGCCGAGCTGCTCGGATGTTCGGTTCGTACCCTGAGCCGCGCGGCCCGGGACGCCGTCGGCAAGGGGGTGCGTGAGGTCATCGACGAACGGCGGCTGCTCGAAGCCCGGCGTCTGCTGGGAGGTGCCGGTTGGGACGCACGGGCTGTGGCCGTGCATCTCGGGTTCACCGATCCCGCGAACTTCGGCCGCTTCTTCCGTGGCCACACCGGTCTCACCCCGGCCGCCTTCGCGGCCCGCGAAGCCAGGACCGGCATGTGAGGCGGTCTCGGCACAAGCCCGCGCTCCCCCCGGCCGACCGATCGCCGGCTCGACGGGTCTGAGGGTGCGAGCACTTCGCGCAGGTAGCGGGCGGTGACGCTGCCGGGGCTGTCGACGGTCTGGTCGGGGTGCCGGTAGCGGTGATGCGTCCGCCTTGCGCGCCGCCGGGGCCCACTGCGTGCACCACGCCGAGGGCGAGCGAGAACCTGACCGAGCCGCAGACGTCGGCGATCGCGACGAGCTTGCCCAGGGGGGTTCCCCGGTCAGGACGCGATCGCGTCTGTCGCGGTCTGGGCGAACGCCCAGTTGGAGTGCACGATGCGCCACTCGCCGCCGATCAGCCGGTACGCCTCGGTGGCGTTCCAGGCGCGCAGCTGCCGCTCGTCGCCGTTGCCGTCGGGCACGTAGGTGTCCAGGTTGTAAGCCAGGACCGCGAAGTCACCGCCGTCGCTGACATGCACAACGGGGTTCAGGTACTCGTTGCGCACGATGTGCGGGTTGGAGTAGATCGCCTCGATGTGGGCGATGGTCGCGTCACGGCCGACGATCAGGTCCTTTTCGATCGGGTCGAAGTAGCTGATGCCCTCGGCGTAGTTGTCGAGGTAGCCGCGGTTGTCGCCGACGCTCCACCGCTCGTTGAAGGACTTCTCCAGTTCCAGGATGGTCTTGCTGATTTCTTCCTTGTTGACGCCCATGGCAGTGCCTTTCGTGCATGCCTCGGTCGGCCGGCTCCGGCCGACGCGGGTGTGTGTTTCTCAGCGGATGGGTGTGCTTCTCAGTCGTCCAGGAGCACCACGTGCTTGCCCGGCGTCATGCCGACCTCGACGTCTGCCTGGGCATCGCGAACCTGCTCCAGGCCGTGGTAGACCTTCGCGACCGGGGCCTTGAGCCGTCCGGCGGCGATGTCTTGCAGGTGCTGCTGGAACACCTGCGGGGGCAGGTCGGTGGCCCCGCCCGCGTAGCTGGTCAGCCCCACCCCGCTGGGGATCATGAACGGGGTGAAGTCGGGAATCGTCCACTGGCCTGCCAGGGCTCCGGTGAAGCAGACGGTGCCGTGGCGGCGGACGGTGCGGAAGGTGTCGGCGAGAACCGAGCAGCCCACCAGTTCCAGTACGGCGTCGACGCCGTCCGGCATCAGCTCGCGCACCTGGTCGGCGATGGTGCCGTTGTCGACCAGTGGATGGTCGACGCCGATGGCCCGCAGTTCCCCGGCCCGGTCCGGGCTGCGAGTGGTGGACAGCACGGTGGCTCCGAGGTCCTTCGCGATCGTGGCCGCGCTCAGTCCGACCGTGGAGGTGCCGCCGCGGATCAGCAGCGTCTGCCCCGCCTGCAGACCGAGGCCCGTGGAGAGGGAGCCGTAGGCGGTCTGGAACATCTCCGGCAGCGCGCCGGCCACTTCCCAGGGGAGCTCCGTGGCGAACGGGACGACCTGTCTCGCGGGGACGGTCACGTACTGCGCGTACGAGCCGTCGAAGGACCGGCCCATGCCGCCCATCATCGTCGCCACCTGCTGGCCCGGGCGCAGCCCGCTGCCCTCGTCGGCCTGATCGACCACACCGACGCCTTCGATGCCGGGGATGCGCGGGTAGGTGACCTCCGCGTCGGACTCGCCCTTGCGGGTGGTGACCTCGGACTCGTTGACGCCGAACGCCTTCACCTTGATGCGCACCCATCCGGGCTGCGGCTCGGGCATCGGCACCGTGGTGACCTGAAGGGCATCCAGGCCCCCGGGCCGAGTGACGACGACCGCTCGCATCGTCGCAGAGGCGACGCCTGCAGACCCTGCACGCTTGTCCATGCCAGCTCCTTACCTGTCGAGTACGACCCGCAGGGTCGCCACGCCGCGGCCCGCAGAGGGGTGCTCGCCGCAGCACCTCTCGATCTTCTGTCGACATCCAGCAAACGCTGAGTCAGTTGCGGACGTCTGATCGTCAAGGGAAGACATCCGGTGCAGCCGGCTTCGCAGGGCCTCGGGAGGGACAGGCTCAAGGCGTCCCGGTCAGGCCGCCGGGCGGCGAGGGACGGGACGCGGACCTTTCACCGGTGCCGTGACCAGCTCGTCGGTGTACCGGGCGAGGGCGTCCTCGGCCGTGGGGACGGGGCCGAACAGCTGCTCCTGGCGGCGGGGGTCGGCGACGTAACGGCCCGTGTCGAACCAGGCGAACATCGCGGTCATGTCCTTGACCAGGGGCATGAAGCGGCCGGCGACGGCTCCCACGGCGCGGGCGACGACGGAAGGGACGGCCCACACCCTGATCTTCGTTCCGGCTCTGTCGCCCATGAGGTCGGCCATCTCGCGCATGCTGATCGGACGGTCCCAGCCGATGTCGATGCGCGCTCACCGTTATCCGCCTCCGCGTCGACTGCGGCCGCCAGACAGGCCGCGAGGTCGGACATGAGGACGAAGGTCAGCGGAACGGTGCTCTTGCCGATCCAAGAGAAAGTATGGCTGGCCACATTAATAAGAAGCGGCGAGCGGACGGTCGGAGACTGCCCCGACGTCGGCCGCCTGGAACTGGGGTACCGATCCATGGACCTGCCTGTGTCCGACCGTGCGGTCTACGACCTGACCGTCTATACCGCCGAGCCCGGCACCTCTTCCGAAGCCCGGCTCAGGCTCCTTGCCAGTTGGGCAGCGACACAGCCGTCAGCCGCAGAGCCCACCTAGCCGTATCCGTCGGACCTGACCGACGGGGTGTTGGAGCCGCTTGGTGCCGTGATGGTGGATGCGGACGCGGTGGGCGGCCCATTGGGTGCGGAACTGGGGGCTGAGCGTGGACAGTTCACCGATGAGGTCGCGCAGGGGCCGGTCGCGGGGTTCGCGCCCGGCTTCTGCGCGCATCAGCGCGACGGTGGTCACGGCGGCGGCCTGCCAGTCCACGAAGAGGCCGGCTCAGCCCGGATCGAGGAAGAGGTAGCGGACGATGTTCGGCCGCCCGCGCCGGTCGATGGTGTCGTTGTCGAACATCGGCGCGTGCAGAGCACGGAACAGTGCGTTGTGGGCGACGACCTCCATGCGGCCGTTGCGTACGAAGGCCGACGACTTCGCCATGGAGTCGAGCATCCACTGGACGGAGGGCGAGACCTCGACATCCCTGCGGCAGCGACGTGCGCGCCGGGTGGCGCCGGCTGCTCGGGCCAGGTCGAACAGGTATCTGCGCTCGCCCTCGTCCAGTCGCAGGGCGCGGGCGATCGCTTCCAGAACGGGGCCGGACGCCTGCATGCGCCCCTGTTGCGCGACCTCCTCGCGCCGCAGCCCGGGTTCTCGGCGGGGTCCGCTGATGTGCAGTCCGACCAGTCGGCGGCATGGACCTGTTGTGGTCCATGCCGCCGGCCAACAAGTCAGCGCGCACTGAGCGGTTCGGCGCTCTCGGCCCCCTCATCGCGATCGGCGGCGTGATGTGGTGTTCGAGCCACGACTCCGGCGCGGCTGCGCGGCAGGCGATCTAGTACCAGGCGGTCTCGGCCAGCCGCTGGTCGTTGCAGAACAGCACCGCCTTGCTCAGCCGGCCGTCCAGGTTGTTGATCACCTTGGTGTAGGCGTAGTCGATTCCCGGGTCGACCGTCTCGAGTACCCACACGATCGTGGAACCGTCGCGGTTGCTGTGCGCAGCACAGCCCTGGGGCGCGTTCTCGATGCGGGCGAACGAGCCGCAGCCAGGGCTGTAGAAGTACTTCAGGGTGATGGTCCGCCCGGCGTAGACCGCCGTCTTCGTCGCGCCGCCAGGCACGTTGGGCTGGTAGTAACGTCCCGAGCACGAGGTCTGCTCGGGGTACAGGCCCTCGTTGGGCAACGTGCCGTACGACGCACTCTCCTTGGAAGCCGCCTGGGCCTGGAGCGGCGTCAGCGCCGCCAGGCCGAACGCGAGGGCGACGCCCAGCAGCGCGCGCAAGGTCAGCCGAGCCCGTGTCGTCGTCTTTCGATTTTCGACTCTCTGCAAGGACATGCTTCGCCTTTCGAGAACTCCGTGTTCAGGCTTGGTTGCGACCTATGAACGGCGTACGGCCGCTCTCTGTCCGTGCTCCGCCGGCTGATCCGCGCGTATCGGATGGCTGGCACGGCCCGGATCCGTCATGGTCTGGCGGAGAGGCACTGGGAGGAAACCGTCCCCGATGTCGGCCCGAACGGCACGACGCAGGACGGCGGTGTGACAGCTCACGGCGGGACCGGAGATATGTACCCGCTGGTCAGGTGACGTCCGTCTGCTGTACCCGGCACCGGTCACTCCCGCCGAGCGGCTCAGCATTCGCCCCGCCAGGTAGCCTCCCCGATCGTCGCGTAGATGATGTTCGCCTTGTACTGGCCCGGGCCGGGGTTGTAGTGCAGACAGATCCTGCGGACCGACGTGGTGTAGCCGTAGACGAGTTGGATGTGGTCGGCGCCTGGGGCCACGTACCCGTTGTTGAACACGGAGCCGACGCTGTGGATCTCGCCCTTCCAGTTGCCGTCTGTCGCCAGCAGCAGTGCGCCGCGCTGGTCCGGCTCCGAGTAGGCGCAGAAGTACCCCTTCGGGCAACCCGGCGGGTTGGGCTCGGCAGTGGCTGTGGGCGCGGTGACTATGACGGCCGCGAAGGCGGCGGCTCCGGCCAGTGTGCTCATGGCGCGCTTGCGCACAGTGGGTTCCTTCCCTGTCAGGACGGCATGGTGCTCGGTGTAACGGCTCCGACGGCATGCGACGGGGCAGCGGCGCTCGCCGCGCCGGCTGATACCTCGACGACCCACGTCCAGATGGCGTGGTGCCCCTTGCACTCGCGCCGAGGTGCGGTGGACGCACTCGGACGGCACTGCTGGACGTCGCGGTTCGATGTCTGAGCTCAGCGTTCTCGTTTGCGGAGGGCCTCAACGTAAAACGCGGTTGGAGAGAGGTGCTAACTTTTTGAAGACCGTCAAAACGTCTGGCACGGCAGCCTGATTGCCGTCACCGACGTGCAGGTCGCTGAATGAGGGTGTCGCGCGTCGTCAGGGCTGGCCGGCGAGCCCACACTCACCAGGGGAACGCGCCCGACCCCTGGAAGGAAGCCACGAAGTAGATCACCAAGGCCAGGAGGGCGAGGACAAACGCGGCAAAGACCTTCGCCCACATCGCTGTCTTACCGGGACCTTGGGACGACATGCTCGCTCCGGACGGACGCCTGGGCGTGGACGGTTGCCGACGCCGTGAGGATGGTAGCTCTCAGGGTGGATGCGTCCGAAGGACGCGGGCCTGTTCGGCCCGGTCGGGCGCAAGAACAGCTGGCAGTTGGCCGAGGACGCCAGTCACGACGGGCCGTACCGGCTGCGCCACTTGCTGTCGCGAAGCAGTGCGGATCCCGGCCAACTCCGGGACGACGTGCAGGCGTACGTGGCCCAAGGGCTCGGCACCCCGGACGTCGTCCCAGAGCATGGACGACACCGGATTCCTCAAGAGGGGTGTCTTCTCCCCGGGTGCAGCGGCAGTGCTCCGGCACGGCCGGGATGACCGAGATCCCCCAGCGGGAGTGCCCCCAGCCAGCCCAGGTGACAGGACACTCCAGCCGAGGTGTTCGACCCGGCGATCCACTGAGGCCAAGCACCCCCTCACCTGCGAGGCTGCCGCGTCCGGTCAGTGCGTCGGCGCCCGCATCGTCGTCCACCACCTCGATTGACCGCGGCGCCCGGAAGTGGTCCTGGAGGCAGCCGATCTCGCATATTTCGCCGGTCTGGTCACCGGTTCGCAACGGACGGCGTCAGGGTGATCGAAAGCGCCACGGTGTGGCTGAATATGGTCTCTCCAGCTCACGCGGTTACGCAGGCAACCGCTGCCACCACCTTGGGGGACACATCATGATGATCACGCATCGCCGCAGACAGACCGCGTTCCGGACGCTCGCCCTGACTGCATGGGCAGCCGGCGTCCTGGCGCTCACCGCCTGCTCCTCCACCTCCTCGGATGCGGAGGGTACGGCGGCGGCTGCCACTTCCTCACCGGCCAAGGGGGAGAACAGCGCCGAGGCAACGGCGTCCGCCAAAGCACTCCCCGCCGGGAAGGTCTCGGCGTCGCCCGACGGCAAGGTGCCCTCTCCCCCGGCATCCGCGACCTCACCGAAGGCATCGGCCGAGGGCTCGCCGGCTGCTGCCGGGACCGATGGCGAGGACGACGGCTGCGACCACAAGATGCCCATCTCGCCCGACGAGATCGCTGTCTACCGCTACACGCCCGAAGGCGGGTCCCTGAGCCTGATCATCCGGCACGGCAACTGGGGCTGCGGCACACCGGATTCCGATGGCGCGCCGTTCGAGACAGTCGGCAAGGAGACCTATCTGCCCCTGGATCAGGCGGCGTACATCACCGTCACCAACCCCATCGTGGCGAGCACCGAGAACCAGCCCATCGGTGTCCAGGAGTTCCTGGACTGGCTGGAAGCACACCCCGACAGCGGCCTGGTTTTCCAGTACCACCTCGGCGCGGACGGAGCCATCGACAACCTTGAGCAGATCTTCACCCCCTGACGCGGACGGGTCACCTACCCGCGCACCCGCCGACAGGGCCGAAGAGAAGAAGCTCTCCCGCTGCGGTACGGCAGCAGGGCCCGCGCTGCGCTGCCGGCGGTAGGTCCTCCCCGCCCGAGCAGAGTCGCGCGGCTGGCTGGTGCCGCGTCGACGGCCTCCACCATTTTCGCCTGCGCCGGGGGTTTCGACACGATCGCATGGCGAACCGTCGGGTCGTCCGGCCGCTGGCAGTCCGCAAGGACACTGAGCGCAGCGGCCGGACGTCTGTCCGCTCCACCGTTGGCGCGCAGTCGAGCCGGCAAGCCCCCGAGCAGGGTGCGCCCCCAGAAGCCGCCTTTGCTCACGCTGCGATCGTGACCCCGGCTACTGGCGACCCGGTTCTCCACATCGAAGCGGATGAGGCGAAACCGCCGCCCAGCTGTCACTTGAAAGCTCAACTGTGTACCGCTTCAGTGAAATACGGGTCAGCAGCGGAAGCAGAGTGCTACACATCGGAACGATCCGATCCGAACAACGCACTGTGACCGTCTCGTTGTGGAGAGTGTCGAACACGAGGCGGATCCGAGCCGATAGGACGACCGTGTCGCACACCCCCACTGCCACGGGCCGAAGATTCAATGCCCGCAACTTGCGTGTGGCCCAAAAACTTCAGGCCATCCTGCTGATCCCGGTGCTCGTCGCCCTCGTCCTCGGCGGCGTACGCGTCAAACGCTCCGTCGACACCTGGCAGACCGCCAAGGACGCGGTCCGCGTGGCGGAACTGGTCCAGGCGGCGAACACCTACGCCAGCGACGCCATCAACGAACGCGACGTCTCCGTCATCCCGTTGGTGAAAGGCGAGCGCGACTCCGACACCGTCGCCAGAGCCCGGCAGATCACCGACCAGGACGCGAAAAAGTTCGACGAGGCGGTCGCCCGCATGCCGGGAACCGCCAGCCTCGAGCGCCGGGTCCAACTCGTCCGCGCAGGCGAGAAGCGCCTCGCCACGGTACGCGCCAACGCCTTCACCGCCAACCTGACCGGCGTGCAGACCGAGGAGAGCTACCACGCCGTCCAGCACCCGCTGATGGAAATCTCGAACGAACTGGGCTTCGGCATCAGCAGCCAGGCCACCTTCGGCCGCACCCTGTACGCCATCTCACTCACCCAGGCGGCCGAGTCGCTGATCCGCGCCATCGGCACGCACCTCCTCGTGGAGGACCGCAGCAAGCTCGCCCAGGGTGAACTCCAGTCCCAGCTCGCCTCGTTCAGCTCCTACGTCTACCTCGAGCAGGTGGCGCTGCAGGAGTACGCCGGCTTCGCCGCCACCGACGATGTGGCCCGGTTGCGCAAGGCGCTCGCGAACGCGGAGGTGAAGGGGCGGCAGCAGATCGTAGAGGCCCGGGCGCAGGCCGAGGCAGCCGGGCGGACCTTCGTCCCCCCGCCGAGTCTGGACACGATGACCAGCGCCATCGCCTCCGGCGCCACGGCCACACGACTCACCCAACGCGGCGTCACGCCCGCGACGTTCTTCGCCGCCTCCACCCTCAGCTTCGACGCCTACCGCAGCGTCGAGGTATACCTGACCAGCACCGCGCTGTCCGAAGCCCACGACATAGCCGACGACGCCCGCAACGACGCCATCGTCAACGCAGCGCTCGTGCTCGCTTCCATCCTCGTCGCCTTCCTCCTCGCGAACTGGGTGGCCCGTACGATGAGCACCAGCATGCGCCGCCTCAGCGCCTCCGCCCATGCCATCGCCGCAGAGCGGCTGCCGGACCGGCTGACCCAGCTCACCCGCGCCGTCCCGGGCCGGGTCGACTCCGACGTCGAACCGATCCCTATCACCAGCACGGACGAGATCGGCGAAGTAGCCCGCGCCTTCGACCACGTCCACCGCGAAGCCGTCCGGCTCGCCGCCCAACAGGCCCTGCTGCGCGCCAACATCAACACCATCCTCGGCAACCTGGCGCGCCGCAGCCAGCCTCTCATCGAGCGCCAGCTCGCCATGATCTCCGAACTGGAGGGCAGGGAAGCCGACCCCGACCAGCTGGAGAACCTCTTCCACCTCGACCACCTCGCCACACGTGTGCGCCGCAACGGCGAGAACCTCCTGGTGCTCAGCGGCGAGACCCCCGCCCAGCAGTGGGACCAGCCCATGCCTCTCGTCGACGTCGTGCGCGCCGCGGTCTCGGAAGTGGAGCAGTACGAGCGCATCCAGCTCTCCGGCATCCCGGAAGCCCAGATCGATGGGCGCGCCATCAACGACCTGGTCCACCTGCTCGCCGAACTCCTGGAGAACGCAGCAGCCTTCTCCTCCCCGCACGTCCCGGTCCACATCACCGCCGCACGGCTGCCCGACGGCCGGACCATCCTCGAGATACACGACCGGGGCATAGGCCTGCCCCACGAGGAGCTAGCAGACATCAACCGCATCCTCGCCGACCCGCCCACCGTCGACGCCGCGATCTCCCAGCGCATGGGCCTTTTCGTGGTGGGTCGACTGGCCGACCGACACGGCATCCGCGTTCAACTACGCCCCGCCCACGAGGAACAGGGGACCACGGCGCCGGTGATGTTGCCCCAGACGATCACCGATCGACCGGCGAACGAGGAACCCGATGCCGCCACCATGGCCCTGGTCGCGTTCGTGGACAGTCCCTTCACCAAGGACGCCCCGCACA
The DNA here is from genome assembly GCF_044742595.1 of Streptomyces sp. NPDC087859. Taxonomy (NCBI): domain Bacteria; kingdom Bacillati; phylum Actinomycetota; class Actinomycetes; order Kitasatosporales; family Streptomycetaceae; genus Streptomyces; species Streptomyces sp. NPDC087859. The sequence goes on from NZ_JBIUUU010000013.1 coordinate 47,528, forward strand.
CCAGTGAAACGTGGAACACCCAGCCGTCCTGACGCAGGATGTCCGGTCAAGGAGCCCAACCGGGGCGGACGGCACGGTGCTGCGCGCTCGAAGCAGCCGCCGACGTCGGACTACGTCAGGACGAGAGGCACGGTGATGGTGAGGTGTTCGTCGGTGGTCGGCCGGGCGGTGGCAAGAGCGTTCATCCGAGCCGCGAGGTGGCCGATCACCCGGCTGGTCAGTTCCTCGTCCCACCGCGCTGTGCCTTCCGGCGGCAGGAACATCTCCTTTTCGGCAGGCGGGTTGCCACCGAGATAGCGCGCGGTGTCCATGTTGACCACCCAACAGGCCAGTGCGATGTCCACCTGCCCGGGTGCCGCCCACTGCGCCCGTAGGTGGGCACACATGCTGAAGTCGTCCCCACCGAATGAGACCGTCGTGTCGTGCGACCTACCACGGGGGTATCGCCGTAGCAACTGAAGCACTGCCGGTTCCACAACGGCTCGCGCCATAGGTTCCGTAAACACCGTCCCCCCTGTCCATACTGGCCCCCAGCATCCCAGACGGGGCCTGCGACGGACAGATCGGCTTCGGCGTCGGCGGCGTTCTGCCGCCAACCGGCCGCCGCCCGTCCCGGCCGCGGCGGGCTGGACTTTGTAGAGACGGTGGATGCGCCAAGTGCCTTGTCCCTAGGATGTATTGCCTGATGCACCGGTCAGCTCGGTGCGGTACACGACTGGGGAGACGATGGAGTCCGGGAAGCGGTTGTCCACCAAGATCGACGCCACGGTTCCGACGGCCGCGCGCATGTACGACCACTACCTGGGCGGCAAGGACAACTACGCGGTCGACCGTGCCGCCTGCGAGGAGCTGGACAAGGTGGTGCCCAGCACCCGGGCGCTGGCGCTGAACAACCGGCGCTTCCTGCAGCGGGTGGTGGGGACGCTGGCGCAGGAGTACGGCATCCGGCAGTTCCTGGACCACGGGTCCGGTCTGCCCACGCAGGACAACGTGCACCAGGTGGCCCAGCGCATCGATCCGACCTCGCGCGTCGTGTACGCGGACAACGATCCGATGGTTCTGGTGCACGGCCGGGCCCTGCTGGACCAGAACGACCGCACGGCCGTGATCCAGGCCGACCTGCGCGACACCGACGTGATCTTCTCCCACCCCGACACCCAGCGGCTGATCGACTTCTCTCAGCCCGTGGGCGTGCTCTTCAACTCGGTGTTCCACTGCATTCCGGACAGCGACACGGAAGGCCCGCTCGCGGTGGTGAAGCGGGTGACCGAGCGGCTCGTGCCCGGCAGTTGCCTGGTGATGTGCCAACTGGTCAGCGAGGACCCCAAGGTGCGGGAGTTCGTCACCGACTTCATGGACAAGGCCACGCAGGGGCACTGGGGCCGGGTGCGCGAGGAGAAGGACGTCGCGCAGTGGTTCGAGGGGCTGGAGATCCTCGAGCCCGGCCTCGTGGAGGTGTCCACCTGGCGGCCCGACACCGAGGTGGCGCCGCGTCAGCTGACCCAGGAATGGGTCGAGTTCGGGGGATGTGGCCGCATCCTGTGACGGAGCGGCACCGGCTCACGGGCCCCCGTAGCGCAGCTTGGCGGTCTCGCGCAGGCAGTCAAGAGAGTCTCGGGGGCTGAGCGCGTCGTCGGCCAGTTGGTCGAGCGCCACACGGTACTGCTCGGTCTCGTCACGGTCCTCCAGGAACGTGGCGCTCCTGATGTGCTCCAGGTAGACGATGTCCGGGAGATCGAGGCCGCCGAAGCGCAGGTACGTGACCGGGATGGCCGGTGCGGACGCGTTGGTCGCGTCCAGGGGGACGACCTGCACGACGACGTGCGACTGCTCGGCCATGGCGATGAGGTGTTCCAGCTGTTCGCGCATGATCTCGCGGCTGCCCAGGACCCGCAGCAGCACCGACTCGTCGACGATCGCCCACAGCTGTGGCGCGTCCGGCCGCCCCAGCAGTTCCGCCCGCTTCATGCGCAGCTCCACGCGCCGGTTCACCTCGCGGCTCGGAGCCGAGGGCAGACCGCGCTCCACGACGGCGCGCGTGTAGGCCGGCGTCTGGAGCAGTCCGGGAACGTACTGGATCTCGAACGTACGGATGAAATCGGCCGCTTCCTGCAACCCGACGAGCCGGTCGAACCACTCCGGCACCAACCGTTTGTCGAAACGCTGCCACCACCCGGGCTCACCGGCCCGCCGCAGCAGTTGCAGCAGGACGGACGCCTCGTACTCCTCCGTCTTGTAGAAGTCCAGCAGCGCGCGGACATCATCCTCGGTGGGTGGACGGCGGCCCTTGCCCGCCTCGATACGGGACAGTTTCGCCGGGCTGAACCCCACGGCCCGCGCCGCCTGCTCCTGCGCCATGCCCGCATCCTCGCGCAGACCCGCCAACTGCACGCCGACCAGCATCTTCAGCAAAGTCGGCGCGGGCTCGGTGCGCTGCAGGTACGGCTCGAGACGGGAGACGCGAGGCGACTCGGAGGGCATCCTGACTCCCGGTGGGCAGAAGGCAACAGCCTGCATTATCGCACCGGTTGGCCGCTGTGCGCATGTCCGGGCCTGCGCCCGGTACGGACGGCGCGCATCACCTTTCACATGAGGTCGTCGAACTCGCCATCCTTCACACCGGCCAGGAAGGCCGCGACCTCGGCGGACGTGTAGATCAACGCGGGACCGTGCGGATCACGGGAGTTGCGTACCGCCACGCCTCCCTCGGCCAGGGACGCCACCTCCACGCAGTTGCCTTCGGCGTTGCTGTGGCGGCTCTTGGTCCAGCGGACCTCCAGTGAACTCGCTTGCACCCCATTCGGAACTGATGGCACTGCAGTCTCCTCGCGCATGACTGGCTCGATCCACGCGTGCAATTTCTCGTGAAATTGCACGGACTGGCTGTCGACGTGGATAATAACCCCGTCGCCAACGTCCGTGCTGGCGCCTAGTCCAGACGTCCTGACGCCACTTCAGGAGATGCCGTGTCGCAGCCCGCGCGCCCAGCACCCTGGTCTGGCCCGGCCGTGCTCCCGGCACAGCGGGCCGCGGCCCTCGCCTCCGCTTCGCGCACCACCGGCAGGAGCGCCACCCTGCGCCTGCCCGGCAGCAGCGAGGGATGCGCACAGGCACGCGAGTTCACCGAACGCGTCCTGGACCAGTGGGAGTTGGACGAGTGCCGGGACGACGCGCTGACCGTCGTCTCCGAACTCACCGCCAATGCCATGCTGCACGGCCGAAGCAGCGACACCCTCGACGACACCGAGTCGGAGGTGTGGCTGCGGCTCACGCGCCGCACGGCCCACCTGGTGTGCGCCGTGACCGACCAGGGCGACGGACTTCCGCACACGGCGCAGGCACCGAACATGCTCAGCGAACACGGCCGTGGCCTGTTCATCGTCGAGGCCCTCGCGCAGCACTGGGGCTGGACCCGCCACACACCCCGGTACAAGACCGTCTGGGCCATGCTGCCCACAGGTTGCGCCTGACATGAAGCCGCGTACCGAGCTCCGAAACGGTCAGCGAGCCGTGCCTTCGCCACAGCCGGCTACCACGCTCCGGGACGTCGGTCTCGTCTCCTGGGGCGACATCGAGGACTCGTCGGGATCTGCCGCCGCCATCCCCTACCTGCTCGCCGCCATCGCCTCGGGCGACAAGTCCGCCTCGCAGCACGCGCTGGACCGATTGCGGCACCGGATCTGCCGGCACGGCTTCGTCGTCGGACAGGCAACGGCCGTCACGGTCCCCTTCCTGTGGGACCTGGCCCAGCGCCCGCAGACGTCGTGCCGCGTGCAGATCCTGGGCCTGCTGCGGAACATAGCCGACGCCCGGCAATGGGAGACCACGGCCGCCGCCTACCCGAAGCTCCGACGCCGCCACGGTGACCATGTCGAGTGGGAATCGGCCGCCCGCCGGGCCGTGCACGCCCAGCGCAGCATCATCCCGCGCCTCCTGGCCGAGAAAGACGACGAGCTCGTGGACGCAACCGAGGCCCTCGCCTCCACACTGACCGAGTGAGGACCACGGAGAGACAGACGATGCGGGAAGCAGCCCCGGCGAGATGCCGCTGAGCTCCGAATCCCTGCGCCTGAGGACTTGCGCGATCTCCGTGGCCCCGTGGCAGCAAGCACTCCGCTCCGTTTCAAGGCGTGCGCTCAGCTGTCAACAACATTCTCGCCGGTGACATTCACACTGGATTCCTCAAGGAAGATCACCTTTACCGTAGGTCGATCTTTTGTGACTCCGATCGGGGTTTTCGCGGTGGACGCGGGAGCTGAACACCAGTTCGCAATCAATCCCGAAGGTTATCTCACCGTGATCTTCCGGTACGTCAGATCGACATGACGGATGCCGAGCCGGGCAGCAGGCTGACGATATCCGACATACCGCAGGACGAGCCGGTACCGAGCGCGTCGGCCTCGTCCTGCGCGGACTCCGGTGACGTCGCTCTCGTCCTGCCGGAGGTGTCCGCCGGGGACTCCGTGACGGACACCGTGGCCAAGCTGTCGTCCGCCTGCCTGCAGGTGCAGTACGCCTCCGAGGCGGCGGACGTGTCGGAGGGTTCGGTAACCCGCGTTGTCGTCCCCATGACCGTCCCGGACGGTTCGGTGCAGCTCCCTCCGACCGGGGACGGGTCTCCCGGGCCGGGCGACAAGGTCAAGACGAGCGCGGTCTGGGTCCAACTGCTTCTCCAGAGCGGCGACACGGGCTGGGTCACGGCCACGGCCCTCAGCGGCGACCCGGAGACCGTCGTGCCCACGCTGTGCGGAACGGAACTCAGCGACTGAGCTCGCCGGGCTTCACCGCGTGCGGCAGGTCCGCGAGGACGTGGGGTGTTGTGGTCCTGGCTATCTCGTGGGGCTGCGCGCTCTCACGGAGGTGGATGCGGTTCGGGGCATGTGCCGGGATGTGTTGCGACTCTTCCCACGTACGCCGCCAGCGCCGCATCGACCGCACCGTCACCCGCAACTCCCCCGCGCTGGGCCCGGTTTGGCCCCCTGCGTGAACCGTTCGGCGACCTCCAGCCGCAGCCGATCCCGCATCTCCAACAGCCCCGGGGACTACGTGAGTTCGCCAGCTCCTCTCGCAATCGTGACCACAACAGAATCGGGGCATGCGCGACGGATCACGCCAAAGCCATGGACGGGTCTCTGGTGCGACGACTGCGCCGTCCGCCATCCGGCACCGCAAGAGGCATGATTCAAGGGACAGAGCATCAGGAGGAGCAGCGTGACCAACACCAGCGACACCCGCCCAGCGGACGATGAAGCGCAAGCGGCCCGACCGAGCCGACTGCACCGGCTGATGCGCTACATCCCCCTGATTGCACCCATCCTGCTGTGGACTGTGCCCTGCTGGGTACTGCTGTACTCCGGCCAGCACTGGCCTCTGCCCGTCACTCTGGTCGGCACCGCCCTGTTCGTCCTCGGTCTGATCGGTATGCCGATCGCGATGATGCGTGGCCACGGCCGGCGCCAACAGGACTGGGCGGCAATCACAGGTGACACCCTGCTGGGCAGCAGCTGGGTCCTGTTCACCTGGTCCGTTCTGCTCGGCGTCCTGCTGCGGCTTGCGCTGACCGTGGCCGGCGTCGGGGACGGGCAGGATCGGGCCCGCATCGTGACCTGGACCGTCCTCGGTGTGGCCGTCGTACTGCTCGCCTGGGGGTACGCCGAGGCCCGTCGCGTACCCCGCGTACGTGAACTGGACGTGCCGCTCCCCCGCCTGGGAGCCGGACTGGACGGCACCCGTGTCGCTCTCATCACTGACACGCACTACGGCCCCCTCGACCGCGCCCGCTGGTCGGCACGGGTCTGCGAGGTGGTGAACACACTGGAGGCCGACCTCGTCTGCCACACCGGCGACATCGCGGACGGCACGGCCGACCGCCGCCGCGCCCAGGCCGCCCCGCTCGGCACTGTGCGGGCCACCCGGGCCCGGGTCTACGTCACCGGCAACCACGAGTACTACAGCGAGGCACAGGGCTGGGTGGACCTGATGGACGAGTTGGGCTGGGAACCGCTGCGTAACCGCCATCTGCTGCTCGAACGTGGCGGCGACACCCTCGTGGTCGCCGGCGTGGACGACGTCACCGCCGAATCCTCCGGCCTGGCCGGCCACCGCGCCCACCTCGCCGGAGCCCTGGACGGCGCCGATCCCGATCTCCCCGTTCTGCTGCTGGCCCACCAGCCGAAGTTCGTCGACCGGGCGGCAGACGCGGGCATCGACCTGCAACTCTCCGGCCACACCCACGGCGGCCAGATCTGGCCCTTCCATTACCTGGTCCGTATCGACCAGCCCGCCGTCGCCGGCCTCAGCCACCACGGCACGCGCACCCTCCTCTACACCAGCCGCGGCACCGGCTTCTGGGGCCCGCCGTTCCGCATCTTCGCCCCCAGCGAGATCACCCTGCTCGTGCTCCGCTCCCCCCAGCAGCCCACCGCTCCTTAGCACCGGACTTCCGGCGGGCGCGCGGTCCGGGCGTCGAGGACGAGCCACGGCCCCTGGCGGACCAGGCACTAGCGGCAAGGGCAGGCCATCGTGAAGTCTGGCCGCACATGCCTGACAGCGGGCTCCTCCCACCAGGGTGTCGACACGACGACGGAGGCAGCAGTCGATGGATCGAGCCGACGACGCACGCAAGATTCGCAGGGATCGCACCGGACCCGTCTGCCCGATCGACCGTGGGGACGACGGTACGTGGCAGGTACGCGGCTATCAGGCGGCACGCGCCGTTCTGCGCAGCACCGACACCGTACAGGCGGGCCTCGGCATCGAGACCGTTGAGAAGATGCCGGCTCGGATCCGGCGGCCCGTGCTGTACCGCGACGGCCTTGAGCACCGCGAACACCGCCGTCAGACCGCCCGCTACTTCACACCCCGCCGCGTGGACGAGCACTACCGGGAACTGACCGAGCGCATCGCGCGCCGGCACCTCGACACCCTGCAGAGCGAGGGCGAGGCGTGGCTGGAGGACCTCACCTTCGGCGTCTCGATCGACGTGGCGTGCGGGGTGATCGGCCTGACCCGCAGCAGACGCGGGATCCAGCGGCGGCTGGAGCGCTTCTTCCCCGAGGAATTCGGCAGGCCCGGGCTGACCAGTTGGCACGGGATCTACTGGTTGTTCCGCCAGAACAGCAACTGGCTGCGGATCTACCTCGCCGACGTCCGCCCAGCCGTCCGCGCCCACCGCGAACGGCCCGCGGACAACCTGATCTCGCACCTGATCGCCGAGGGTTGTTCCCATGCCGAGATCCTCGGCGAGTGCCTCACCTACGCCGCCGCCGGCATGGTCACCACGCGGGAGTTCATCAGCGTCGCCGCATGGCATCTGTTCACCGACGCCGCACTGCGCGAGCGCTACACGACCGGAAGTGAGAGCGAACGCCTGGCGGTGATTCACGTACTCCTGCGCCTGGAGCCCGCAGTCGCCCGCCTCAAGCGGAGGACCACCGGCGCCCTGAGCCTGCCGAGCACGGACGGGCAGGTCACCGTGCCCGAAGACGCGCTGGTCGAGATTTTCGTGGACGAGGCGAACACCGACCCGGAGGCCGTGGGCGACACTCCGACAGCGGTCCGGCCCGACAGGCCGACGACGACCGGCCGATACGCGGCCGCTCTGTCCTTCGGCGACGGACCGCACCGCTGCCCCGGTGCCGACATCGCGTTGATGGAGGCCAACGTCTTTCTCGGTCACCTCTTCGCTCTTGAGGGCATCCGCATGATCACTCCGCCCCGCGTCACGTTCCAGGACGAGATAGGGGGCTATGTGATCCGCGGACTCCGAGTGGCTGTCGACCGGCGGTGAGGCCCGGCCAGGGCCAAGGTGAGCCGATACGGACACCGGCAGGCATTAGCAGGGCCTGACATACCAGACGGGCGTCCAGTCATAGCTCGCGTGGCTGAAGGGAGCAGTAGTACAAGGAAATTCGGTCACGCATGCCCAATTCCTGGCGGTACATGCAGAAATAGTCCTGGTCGCACTCCCACTGTGCCGCCGACACGGGTTCCTGCCGACGTGCTCAGCTCACGCATGTATCGCCCACCGGGGTATCGAATCCTCAACCCGCCTGGGGCGGCACCGGTGGAGTGTCGAGCGCACCGTGAGCCGGCCGCACCGGTGCTACGAGGCCAAGGCCGAACACTTCCTCACCTTCACCGGCATCGCCGCAACCCTCATCCGCTACCGCCGGACCCGCCAGACAGCTGAACTGGACGTTCCCGGTCAGCGCCACTCGGGCGGAATGTTGGCGAGCTGCTTCATCACGTCCCAGTCGGCTGGCCGGAACTTCGGATCGTGCCACAAGTCGCCGCTGGCAACCCAGTATCCGCGCAGCTCACGGACCTGTGACACGTTGTCATCGCCAATACCGGACTCGTTGTAGCAGCAAGGGCAGATGACGTACTGCGGCACTCCGTATTCGTTGAACACCGCGTCGCCGTCGTCGTATCCGCAGATCCGGCAGGCGGTCTCCATCTTGTCTTCCATACTCATCTCGACCGCAGCCTAGCCGCCAACACCGATGTAGCGGCGCCCTATCCGGGTTCATGGTCCCTGGGACTGAACCACCGCAGGCCACGACGTCGGCGACTCCGTCAGTAACGTGCTATTCCGTGGATGGTGCGACCCGCGTGGGTGAGTATCGCGTCATGGAACGCATCGTTGACCTTGATCGGGCCGCCGTCGAAATCACCGAGCGTCGCCGAGGCTGGGAACGAGCCGGACTGCTCGTGGAAGCTGTGACCTGGCGGGATGAGGCAGCGGCGTGGCCGCAGGTCCTGCAGACGGAGCGCGGCCGGGTTCAGGATCCCGATTCAATCGGTGTGCTGATCTCAGACCCCAGCGAGGCAGAGCTCGGCGTCGTCCTGTTCCGAGGGGGCTGGGCGGATGTTGACGCTCTCACACTCACCGGGGACGTTGTGGCCGAAGCTCCGGCAGTGGACTCACCTATGCGGTTCGGGGTGCTGCTCGACAACTGTGTGCTCCGCACCTTCGGTGTCCAGGCAACCTAGGCGGTCACCTACGCGCGTGCCAGTGCGCATCGGCCCACACGCGCGGCGCCGTGCAGGACGCCACCCTCACCACCCCCCGTTCATCACGTACACCGCGTACGGGATCAGGAGTGCCGGCAGGGTCAGGAGGCGTGGCGTGAGGGGGCGGCCGGTGTACAGGGGGCGGAGGACGTCGAAGAGGAGGAGCAGGAGGAGGACAAGAGCGCCGAAAAGGATCATGGCGATCAGAGCGAAGTCGCCGTTCTCGATCTGGTCGTAGGTGCAGCCGTCCAGGTCCCGGCGCCCCAGGTCGGCGTACTCGCAGTGGCCGTAGGCGATGTACCAACGCGTGCAGAGAATGGCGACGGCCGCGGGGACACCTATCAGGAGGTGAACCAGCAGAGGCGGCAGACAGCCGCGCAGTGCGGGAAGGACGGTACGCATTCAGTCACCTCACCAGGGCAGCGGCGACCCGAGTATGACGGAAGCCACTCCTCCGGCCACAGAGCCGTCACAGCCGCCTCAGCGTTAGCCCCCCGCCTCGCCGGGTTTGCTTGCGCGCCTCGAGCCACACCCAACGCCAGTTGAATGGGACGCGGACGTTGCGGCCCACCTCTTGGGGGCCCTGTCGGCCCAGCAGTTGAGGCATCGGAAGACGCCTGACCGTCACCAACCGCCGGGGGCATCCGAGAGGTGCGCCGACTTCCGCTCGGCAGGGAGTGATTCGAGCACCAAACCATGATGTGAAACGTCGTTCCCGCAGGGATGCGTGAGTGACGTCGGTGCCCGAGCGGGTGGGTGGTTGGATCGCCCGGCCTCTCCCCCACCAAGTGGTCCGGTCGGCATGCGGCGCCCATAGTCGGTGCGGGGCACCGTTACCGTTGTCTGTGGGAGGCTCAGGCGTAGGCCCGCGGATCCGTCCGGGGGTTCCGTCCCGGCCCGAACTCGCAGCAACTGGAGCCATCAGCATGAACAGCGATCACCGTCCCTTCCGTCTGCTCGTCACGGGTGGTGGGACCGGCGGTCACACGTATCCGGCCCTCACCGCGGTGCGGACGCTTCAGGCCCGTCTGGCGGCGCAGGGTGACCGGTTGGACGTCCTGTGGGTAGGAGAGGCGGACAGCCTGGAGTCGCGGGTTGCGGCGGCCGAGGGCATCGGCTTCGAGTCGGTGGCGGTCGGCAAGATCCGGCGGTCGAAGAACCCGATCAAGATGGTGTCCCCGGCGAACATCGCGGACATGAGCCGCGTTCCGCTCGGTGTACTGCAGGCCCGCAAAGCGATCAACCGTTTCGGTCCGGATGTGGTGCTGGCGACGGGCGGCTACGTGGCGGTCCCGGTCGGTGTGGCCGCGACCCGTTTGTGCCGCGTCCCGCTGGTCGTGCACGAGCAGACCGTGCGACTGGGGCTGGCCAACCGGACCCTGGCCGCAGCAGCGACGCGGGTCGCGGTGTCCTCACCGTCCACGCTGCCGCTCCTGCCCGAGAGCGTGCGCGCCGCAGCGGTGGTGACAGGCAACCCGGTGCGACCGGAGGTGTTCACCGGGCAGGCCCAGAAGGCGGTCGACGCCCTGGGTTTGCAGGGGTTCGACCCGCGGCTTCCCACCGTCTACGTGACCGGCGGCGCGCAGGGGTCCCAGCAGGTCAACACTCTGGTGCGTGACGTGCTGCCGTGGCTGGTGGAGCACGCCAACGTGATCCACCAGTGCGGGCGGGACAACGTCGAGGAGCTGCGCCGGCAGACCGGGCATCTGCCCGCGTGGGGTGCGGCGCGCTATCACCTGACCGGGTACGTGGGGGCTGAGCTGCCGGACGTCCTGGCGCTGGCGGACGTGGTGATCTCCCGCAGCGGCGCGGGGACGATCGCCGAGCTGACCGCACTGGGCAAACCGGCCGTGTTCGTCCCGCTCGCCACCTCGGCCGGCAACGAACAGGCCCACAACGCACGTCACTTGGCCGACAACGGAGCCGCCGTCGCACTGATCGACGACGTGTCCGCCCAGCGGCTACGGGACGCCGTGGCACCGCTGTTGACGGACCCGGCACAGCGCGCGGCCATGGCAGAACGCGCCCGTGCGCACGGTCGCCCCGATGCCGCCGAGCGCTTGGTCGATGTGCTGCTTGCAGCGGCCGGAAGGTAGGCGCCCCCGGCCGCAAGTGGTCACGGGACGTGCCGACGTGCGCCCTCCTCAATGAGGTCGGCGCACAAAGCGGTGAACTTGCAGCACCTGACCGTGACCACCGACCTGCTTACGTGCTCACCTCGACGAAGCCCCGCACCCACACGCCCGCCGGCACCGAAGCCGAGTCAATTGCGGCTCAGGGTCCGCGTCACGCCCGCCACGACCGTCGTTGTCAGGATCCAGCCGACCGCGATCAGCCCGTACGCGAGCCCTTGTACGGTCCCCTCGTCCCAGTGCCAGCCGTCGCGCTGGCCGAGCCCGCCGAACGGCACCATCAGATCGAGGGCGTACGCGATGGGGTTGAACGGTGCGCCCTCACCCTTCTTGTTCGGTACGGGCGTGTGCGCGGCGAAGACGACCGAGCCGAGCAGTGTGAGCGCCGCAAGCCAGATCCCGGCGATCCATGGCCGGTACCCGTACCCCACGGTTGCGTCGAGTAGCCAGCCCCAGGCCCGGCCGGCCGAACCGAGTGTCGCCCGGCGCTGTCGCTCCCGCACCAGGAGTACGCGGCGCGCCTCGTCCTCGTGCCCGGACCGCCGGTAGTACGAGGCGAGTTGCTCGTAGGGCTGCGGCGCGTAGACCGGCTGGTGGCACAGCCACGCGAGCCGGTTGCGCACGTCCTCGCGGCGTGTGCCCGCGGTCTCGCCGAGCCAGTCGTAGGTAAATCCGTCGAGGCCCAGCGTTTTGGGCCAGGTACGGGGGTCGTCCTGGAGTCGGCTCGCGTGTGCGTTGCGCAGGTTCACGCCGCCCGTGGGCGGTTGGGCGAACTGCAGGTCGAGCGCCTCGGTCCGCATCCCCACGCACATCAACGAGGAGCCGGATCCGGTGAGTTCGGCGTCCCGGAAGGAGACCAGGTCGTCAACCTGTGCGCCGCGCAGGCGTATCCGGCCGTCGGCCCGCAGTCCCTGGAGCCGTACGTTCGATGTCCTCACGGCGTCTCCGTGAAAGGCGAGCGTGTCCGCCGCCTCGACACTGATCCGCGCCCCGCGCATCCACAGGCCTCCGGGCAACTCAGCTCCGGGGAAGCCGACTTCGCCCTCCGCGTGGAAGCCGTCCTCACAGAAGACGCCGCCACGGGCGACGAGCCCGCCCCCTTCCAGGGCGGCCCGCCCCGGTGCGACCAGATGGGCCCCGTCGAGTCGTACCCCGCCCGCGATGTCGGCGTGCACCAGGTCCACGGCGCTCTCGGTCCCGTCGCGCTCGCCGATGACCGACCGGCGCAGGTCAAGCCGCCCACCGAGATGGGCGGTTGACGCCCTCAGCCCGGGCAGCGTGCAGCCGACGAGGGTCACGGCGAGCGTCATCGCACCCTCCAGGCTGACGGCCTCGTCGAACAGGCACGCCTCGAACCGCACGGCTCGCCGGATCTCGGCTCCGTCGAGCCGTAGCATCCCTCTGACGCGGGCGTCGCGCAGGACATAGGGCTCCGATCCCGAGCCCTCGTCGAGGATCTCTCGTCTGACGCTCTCGGCGTCGACGCTTCGCTCAGAGGTAAGCGACATGGGGCGCTGCGGAGCCGGTGCGGGCGGCGGGGGAAACGGTGAGGGTGAGGCTGGACCCGAGGCCGGACTTGGGGTCGCGGAGGCGCATGGCGGTGACGTGGCCGCGCAGTCGTGCTGCGGTGTTCATGAAGCTCCTTGCACTCCCTCCAGCAGGCGCGCCCCGATCGTGGACAACACCGGTGACCGCTGAGCATTCCACATACGGGTTGCGAGCCACTCGCGGGCCCGGTCCGCCCGGTCGGGACGGTTGGATGCGGCCGACCGTGCTGTTCGAGCCGGTCGTCAGGCTGCTGCGACGGCTGGCCCACGAGGACGCGAACCACCGTCGCCATCAGCGCCGGGCGTGCGGGCGGGGTGAGCAGCCGACGGCGTGAACCCTCGGCGGGGTGACCAGAAGGCGACTGGACACCGGCGGCACTCCCGCGCACGCCATGAAGACGCGACAGGGGCTGAAGTGCCTCGCACGGAAGGCACTTCAGCCCCTTGCCGGGGTCAGACCCCGACCGGATTTCGGACTCCGCCCGGGTTCAGACCCCGACGGGAACCGGCTTGTCGGCTTCTGCCGGCATGTCGCCCTCCTTGATGCCGAACCGGTCGTAGAAGCGGGCCAGCGGGCCCGGAGCCCACCAGGCCGCCCTGCCCAGCAGCCTCATGACGGCTGTTCCCAGCAGGACCCGCACCACCAGCACGTCCGCCAGGACCGCGAACACCATGCCGACACCGAAGAGCTTGATCGTCAGCACATCGCTCATCCCGATCGCCGCGAGCGGCACGCACATCAGCACCGCGGCGCTCACGACGAGGCGGCCGATGGACTGCAGCCCGGTCGCCACAGCCTCTGTACTGTCGCCCTGCTTGGCGTACTGCTCCCGCATCCGGGACACCAGGAACACCTCGTAGTCCATGGAGAGTCCGAAGATCAGCGCGAACAGCATGATCGGCATGTTGGGCTCGATGTTGCCCGTCGGGTCGAAGCCGAGCAGGTGGTGCAGGTGGCCGTCCTGGAAGATCCAGACCAGGACACCGAAGGTCGCGGTCAGCGACAGCATGTTCATCGCGATCGCCTTCAGCGGCAGGAGCACCGAGCCGAACGCGAGGAACAGCAGGATGTACGTCATCACCGCGATGTAGAGCAGCATCCACGGCAGGGTCTCGCCGAGCGCGTCCAGGGTGTCGTCGTACACCGCCGACTCACCGCCGAAGTACGCCCGGGCGCCCGGCGGTTCGGGGACGTCCTTGAGCCGGTTCACCAGGTCGCGCGCGTGGGTCGAGATGGGGTTGCCGTCGTAGGTGACCGACACCCGGGCCGTGGTTCCCTCCATGCCGCTGATCCGGGCTCCGGTGGCGCCCTCGGTGGCGCCGAGCCGCTCGGCGTACGCCTTCAGTGCCGCACCCTGCTCCTCCGAGGTCCCGTCGGACTTCAGGACGAGCAGCGAGTCGATGGACTTCACGGCGTCGGCGTCGAAGTCGTGCTCCATGGCGTTGAAGACCTGGCGGCCCTCGGAGGTGCTGGGCAGCTGTTGCGCGTTGATGGAACCGAACTCGATCCTGGAGAACGGCAGGGCGAGGGTCAGCAGCAGACCCACCGCGCCGGCCACCACGAACCACCGCCGCCGCATCAGTCCGTGCCCGAACCGGTACCAGGCACCCTCACCCGCCGCCATCGGACGCGCGGCCTTCTTGCGGCGCAGCGGGAAGGCGTTGACCTTCGGTCCCATGACCGCGAGCAGCGCGGGCAGCGCGACCAGTGAGAAGAGCACCGCCAGCAGGACCGCTGCCACACCGCCGTACGACATCGACTTCAGGAAGGTCGACGGGAAGAGGGTCAGGCCGGCCAGCGCCGCCGCGACCGTGGTGCCGGAGACCATCACGGTGCGGCCGGCCGTGGCGAGGGTGCGTCCGATCGCCTCTTCGCCGGTGTGGCCGGCCGCCAGTTCCTCGCGGTAGCGGCTCACGATCAGCAGGCCGTAGTCGATGGCGACCGCGAGACCCAGGATCGTGACCAGGCTCATGGAGAACACGGAGACGTCGGTGATGTTGGCGATGGTCCGCAGGACGGCCATCGAACCGAGGATGGAGAGCACGCCGACGATCAGTGGGAGGAAGGCCGCGGCCAGACCGCCGAACACGACGAGCAGGAGGAGGAAGAGCACGGGAGCCGAGATGATTTCCGCGGTTCTCAGGTCGTGTTCGATCTTCTCGCTGGCCTGATGGCCGGTGGGCACCGTTCCGCCTTGCAGGGTCTCCAGGCCGGGTGCCGGGATCTTGTCCTTGACCGCCTCGTACACGTCTTCCTTGGCCTTCTCGCTGCTGCCGTGGAAGTTCAGGGCGACGTAGGTGGCGTGCCGGTCGTGACTGACCTGCGCCGGCATCTTGGTGGTCCAGAAGTCCAGGTAGCCGGTCACCTCCGACGTCGGCAGCGACTCCAGCTGCCAGACGACCGCCTGCCGGAAGGACGGGTCGTCGACGGTGCGGTCCTTGTCGCGGTAGACGATCACCGCGTCGGGCGTCCGCTGCGGGAACGCCTTCTCGGCGATGTGCGCCGCCCGCACGCTGTCCGAGCCGGGGTCCTGGAAGCCGAGCGGTGTCAGGGAACCGAAGACTCCGGCGCCGTAGGCCCCGGACAGGACGGCGAACAGCACGGTCAGCATCAGCAGGGGCTTTCGCCTGCGGTGGAGCAGACGCCCGAATCTTTCAAACACGGAGACTCCTGGATAAGTGGGAAGTTGTTGTCAGCCGAGGCAGAGGACGGCCTCGGCCGGCAAGGTCGGGCTGCTGCTCCTGGAGGAAGTGACCGGCGTCGTAGGCGGCCTTCTCCTCATGGCTGAGGACATGTGCGGTCTGGTGGAGGGCACGGTCCGGGGCTACGGCCGTGGCGTCCGGTGCGGCCAGGCCGGTGTTGGCGGCGACCACGGCCTGGCCGCACCGGGCCGAGCCACTCCAGCCAGGCACCGGTCCAGGCCACGTGGGACCCGTACGCAGGCCCCCACCTCAGGCGCGCTCTCGATGCCCGCCCTGGAACCATAACAGTGTTTTGATTGCTCACCGCAACCCTGTTTGCCCACCACTACGCCTTGCATCCACCCCACCCAGACGCTCCAGCTGCCACGCCGGAGAGCATTCGTAACGGCGTTGCAATACGCTGGCGCCATGGCCAAGCCCAAGACACACGACGAAGCGCTCCGGCTCAAACTCCTGCACCGCGCGGCCGCCACGGTCTTCGAGCGGGGCACGGCCGCGCTGAGCCTGCGACAGCTCGCCGCCGACGCGAAGACCTCGACCACGGCGGTCTACTCGCTCTTCGGCAGCAAGGCCGGGCTGCTCACCAGCCTGTACCAGGAAGCCGTGCGCCTCTTCGTCGAGCGCCTCGCCACCGTCCGCCCGTCGGACAACCCGGCTGGCGACGTGATCCGGATCGGGCTGGCCTACCGCGAGTACGCCGTCGCCAACCCGCACCTCTACGCGATCCTCTTCTCCGACCGCAGCGTCCAGTGCCCGTCCGACACGGACCGGCCGCGCGAGGTCGTCGAGACGTACCGGCCCCTCGTCGACGCCGTGCGCCGCGGACAGCTCGCCGGGCAGTTCGGTCCCGCGTCCGACCCCGAGGCCGTCGCGCTGTCGGTCTGGGGAACGGCCCACGGCCTGGTGTCCCTGGTGCTGTCCGGGAACGAGCCGCCGGAGCTCGCGGTCGCCGACTGCTACGAGCGGGCACTGCGGGCGTTGGTGACGGGATGGCGGGACAGCGAGGAGTCGGTTGCCGGGTCCGCGGGTTCGGGCTCCCCCATCCCGGACGCCCGCGAGTGACACTCGCGGTGAGGCGCATAGAGCGAACACGCCGCGCGCGTCACTGACTCCCCAGAACGCATGCGATGCCACATCCCGGCACACAGGCCGCACCTCGCCGGGCGGCATACAGGGCGACGCCTGCCCTGGCCGCAGCGGCAGGGATCGCCCGCGCGAGCTCCGGGACGATCTCGGCTCCCGGGCCCCCAGACGCCCGCCACGTGCACTGCGAGACCCGCCGCGCCGAGCTCGCGGACCGGCCCCCCTCCGATCACCATCGCGCCGCCAACCCCCCTGCGCCGAGCCGACGTTGGCGCGCCTTGAGGTAAGAACGCCCACTCGACGCCGGTCGGCACGGCTCGCGGCTCGGGCTTGCGCGCGGAAACCGATCAGTTTACGGTGGTGAAACTGATCGGTTTCTCGCTGTGAGGGCGAGTCTCGACCCCCCAATCCCCAGGAGTACGGATGACTGGCGCGCGCGACGCCGAGGGGCAACCGACGGCCCCGGCTCCCCGGCTTCCGGCGAAGTTGGCCGCCCATCCGTCGGTACAGGCGGTACTGGCTCGGCGCAGGGCCGGTACCGCGGTGAGTCCGCCGGCGGTGATCGACGCGGAATGGCTGCGCGAGCTGTGCCTGGCGGCCGGTGCGGACGACGCGGCCGCGGTCAGCCTTGACCACCCCGACCTGGCCGGTGAGCGCGAGCACGTACAGTCCGCGCTGCCCGGCACCCGCACCCTGATCGCGATGGCGATCCGAATGAACCGCGACAACTGCCGCTCCCCCGCCCGAAGCGTGGCCAACCAGGAGTTCCACCAGAGCGACGAGAAGGCCAACCACGCCGCCCGCGGTGTCACCCAGGCGCTCCAGGACGCCGGCTACCGGGCCCTCAACCCGTCGGTCGGCTTCCCCCAGGAGATGGACCGCTTCCCCGGGCGCATCTGGGTGGTGGCGCACAAGACGGTCGCGGTGGCCGCCGGGCTCGGCGTGATGGGCCTGCACCGCAATGTCATCCACCCGAAGTTCGGCAGCTTCGTCCTGCTGGCCACCGTCCTGGTGGACGCCGAGGTGAGCGCCTACGGGCAGCAGCTGGACTACAACCCCTGCATCGACTGCAAGTTGTGCGTCGCCGCCTGCCCGGTCGGCGCCATCGCCAAGGACGGCGCCTTCGACGCGCTGGCCTGTACCACGCACAACTACCGGGAGTTCATGAGCGGGTTCACCGACTGGGCGCAGACGGTGGCCGACAGCGAGGACGCCGCCGACTACCGCTCCCGGGTCACCGATTCCGAGAACGCCTCCATGTGGCAGAGCCTGTCCTCACCCCCTGGCTACAAGTCCGGCTACTGCCTCGCCGTATGCCCAGCCGGCGAGGACGTGCTGGGCCCCTACCTGGACGACCGCAAGTCGTTCATGGACACCGTGCTGCGGCCGCTCCAGGACAAGAAGGAAACCCTGTACGTCCTGCCGGGGTCCCACGCGCAGGAGTACGCCCGGCGCCGCTTCCCGCACAAGCCCGTCAAGGAAGTGACCGGCGGCTGGCAGCCCCCGGCGAAACCTTCCGCGTCCACCGACCGAGAGACACGTACGTCATGAGTGGCATTCACCCCTTCCGCGTCCTGCGCGCCAAGCCCCTGTGGATCGCGAACGGTGTCATCACGGGCGTACTCGCCCTGCTGTTCGCCGTTTTCTACGTCGGCGCGAACATCGACCCGGTCGATCACATGGCCAAGTTGCCCGTCGGCCTGGTCAACACCGACAAGGGAGCCGTCGTCGGTGGCAAGCAGGTCAGCCTCGGGAACCGGATCACCGAGTCGATCAAGAAGTCGACCGCGAGCGGGGACAAGATCGACTGGAAGGTGATGGACGAGAAGGAGATGAAAGACGAACTCGGCGAGGGCAAGCTGTACGGCGCACTCGTCGTCCCGGCCGACTTCACCTCGTCCGCCACCGCGCTGACCGGCGCCGGGACCACCGGGACCCCCGCCCGCCCGACGCTGACAGTGCTGACCAACCAGTCCGCCGGCAGCGTGGGATCGAGCCTGGCTCGGGCGGCGACGACGCAGGCGGCCGAGAACGCCTCGCTCCAGGCGGGCAGGGAACTGACCGTCCAGAGCGGGACCGGGCAGGCGAAACTGCCCGCGGCGGCCCGCCTGCTCCTTGCCGACCCGGTCGCCGTCACCGTCAAGGACGGCCATCCTCTCGGCTCGCACAGCGGCCTGGGCCTGACGGCGTTCTATTACGCGCTCGTCCTCGTGGTCTGCGGCATGCTCTCCGCCAATGTCATCAGCGGCCAGGTCGACCACGCCCTCGGCTACACGCACAACGACATGGGCCCGCTGATCCGGGCCACCCGGGTGCAGACCCTCGCCATCAGCAGCACCCTCATGGCCGTTCTGTCCCTGGTGATGGGAACCCTGGTGATGGTGGGTGCGGTAGGCCTCATGGGCATGGACGCCGCCCATCTGCCGCTGCTGTGGCTGTACTCGGTGTGCGCCATCGCGGTCTCCGGGATCGGCGCGCTCACCCTCCTGGCCGTCTTCGGTACGCCGGGCATGCTGGTGGTCACTCTGGTCTTCATCGGGATGGCGGTACCGACAGCCGGCGCCACCACTCCGCTCCAGGCACTGCCCGGCTTCTACCGCTTCCTCGCGGAGTTCGAGCCACTGCGGCAGATCACCGGCGGCATCCGTTCGATCCTCTATTACGACGCCCAGGGCGACGCGGGTCTGACGCGGGGCTGGGTGATGATGGCCGCCGGTCTCGTGATGGCCGCACTGTTCGGCTTCGGCGTGCTGGGGTGGTACGACCGCAAGGGGCTGCACCGCATCCCGGCCGAGACGAAGCCCGAGACGGCCGCCGTCCCCGCGTAGCCAACGCGACGCACCGAGGAAGGCGACCACTGCTCGGAACGGGACCGATGCGCGTCGCCCCGTGGACACGGGACGCGCATCCTCGAGGCTCGGCGACGGCCCTTCCCCCCAGGGCCGTCGCCGAGCCGCCTCTCGTTGGCCTGGAGGCGTCCGCACGGCCTCGACGGCCAGCCCGACACCCTCGAGTAAACCGATCGGTCTCAATTCCCCTCGATTCGAGTTAACCTCGTGGCATGACCACCGAAGTGAAGCCAAGCCCCAGAGAACGGCTGCTGGAGGCAGCGGCCACGCTCACCTACCGAGACGGTGTCGGCATCGGCGTCGAGGCGCTGTGCAAGGCGGCGGGAGTGTCGAAGCGCTCCATGTACCAGCTGTTCGAGAGCAAGGACGAACTGCTGGCAGCGAGCCTGAAGGAGCGCGCGTCCGACTTCGTTGCCGAGTTGCTGCCGATGGCGGACGACGACCGCTCACCCCGCGAGCGGATTCTGCACGTCTTCGGCCGGATGGAGGCGCAGGCGGGCAGGCCCGACTTCCGGGGCTGCCGATACCTGGCCATTCAGGTCGAGCTCAAGAACCAGGCGCACCCCGCGAGCCAGGTGGCCCACCAGATCAAGGCGAACCTGACGGCCTTCTTCCGTTCCGAGGCCGAACAGGGGGGTGCGAGCGATCCCGAACTGCTGGCCCGCCAGCTCATCCTCGTCTTCGACGGCGCCAGCGCTCGCGCGGGAATCCAGGCCGACGACCTGACCGGGCTCATCGCCCCCACCGTGACCACCCTGCTCGATGCGGCGGACATGCGCTGAGGCCCCCCGCACCCCGTCCTCGAGCAGGCTCGGCGGCCGAAGCGCTCAGGAGCGGGCATCCCGCCCCGGCATCCGGCTCAGCACCCGGGGCTTCAGGCCCCCGCTTGCCGACCGTCGGCCGAAAGCCCGATGGCCGTGAGGGTGTTGCCGAGCATGCCACAGGCGAGGAAGCCGGTGGTCTCGTGCACATCGGCGCCCAGTGACAGGTGCACGGTTTCCCACAGTCTCATCCAGCCGGCGCGGACGAGCTCACCCAACTGATCATCGCCCCGCGCCTCGGCGCCCGCCACGACGGCGTATCCCTGCATCTGCATCAGGAGTACTTCGGGGCGCGCCGAGATCAGTCGCGCGTACTCCTCCCCCATGGCACGCAGGGTCTGCTCGCCGCCCTCCACCCCGCCGACCGCCCGCTCGAAAGCCAGCCGGGTCTCTTCCATGGCCCGCGCCAAAGCGGCGACGAAGATCGCCTTCTTGTCCGGGAACAGCCGGAACAGATATGGCTGCGTGACGCCGACGCGATGGGCGATCGCCTCGGTGGAGGTGCCGTAGTACCCCTTGAGCGCGAACTCGGCGATCGCCGCGCGGATGACGCTCTCGCGCCTCTCCTGTGCACCTGTCCTGGCCATGTCGTCAGTGTGGCAGACAGGCTTGCACATGGAAACCGACCGGTTTACGGTGAGAGAAAACCGATCAGTTTTGCACCAGTCAGGAAGTCATGATGACGACGAACCGGCCAGTGGCACTCGTGACCGGCGCTTCCTCCGGCATCGGCAAGGAAACCGCGCTCGCGCTGGTCGCAGCGGGTTTCAACGTGGTGGGCACAAGCCGTGACACCTCACGCGTCACCCCGCTCGACGGCGTGACGTTCGTCGGCCTCGACGTGGCCGAGGACGCCTCGGTCACCGCCGCGGTCCAGGAAGTGAGCGAGCGGTTCGGACGGATCGACGTCCTGGTCAACAACGCCGGCGTCGGCTCGATGGGCGCGGCCGAGGAGACTTCCCTCGAACAAGCCCAGGCCGTCTTCGACATCAACGTCTTCGGGGTCATGCGCATGGTGAACGAGGTCCTGCCGCACATGCGCGCCCGGCGACGCGGCCGCATCATCAACATCTCGTCCGTCCTCGGGTTCCTGCCCCAGCCCTACATGGCCGCCTACGCCGCCTCCAAGCACGCGATCGAGGGCTACACCGAGTCCCTGGACCACGAGGTCCGAGACCACGGCATCCGGGCGCTCATCGTCGAACCCGCCTACACCAGGACGGGATTCGAGGCCAACAGCGCGAAGCCCGACACCCCGCTGCACGCCTACGCGAAGCAGCGGCTCACCGTCGACCGCGTGATGGCGGACGCGGTCAGGGACGGCGACGCCCCCACTGTCGTCGCCAAGGCGATCGTCGCGGCAGCGACCGACGCCAAACCGAAACTGCGCTATGCCGCCGGCCCCCTCGCCGGACGCGCGCGCATACTGCGCCGCGTCGCTCCCGCTCAGGTCTTCGACAAGCAGATCCGCAAGATGAACCAGCTGGCCGGCTGACACCTGCCCGCACTCAAGCACCCCGCAGGACGAAGGACGCAAGGGAGCGGCGCATGACGGAGATACGCATCGAGTTCGACGTTCCGACGCAGATGCGTGACGGCACGGTGCTGCGCGCGGATGTCTACCGGCCCGGAGGCACGGGGCCGTGGCCGGTGCTGCTGGCCCGACTGCCGTACGGCAAGCAGACCCCGATGATGGGCGTCGTACTCGACCCTCTGGCCGCGGCCAGGCACGGTTTCATGGTCGTTCTGCAGGACACCCGTGGGCGGTTCGCCTCCGAGGGCGAGTGGGAGCCGTTCACCCATGAGGAGAGCGACGGCTACGACACCGTGCGGTGGGTCGCCGCACTGCCCGGCTCGAACGGCTCCGTCGGCATGATCGGCGGCAGTTACTTCGGCAACACCCAGTGGATGGCGGCGCTGTCGAAGCCGCCGGAGCTGAAGGCCATCGCGCCGATGATCACCTGGTCCGACCCGGATGACGGTCTGTGGACGCGCGGCGGCGCCATCGAGCTCGGCCTCACCGTGCCCTGGTCGCTTCTGCAGGGTGCCGACACGCTGATGCGCCGGCACGCCACCGATCTGGACGGGCTGGTGAGCGGCGTCACCGGGCTCGTGCGGGATTTCGACGGCCTGGCGAGCGGCGGTTACGGGGAGCTGCCCGCCGGGCGGTTTCCCGCGTTCGCCCGGCACGACCTGCCCGAGCTGGGCTACGAGCGTTCCCGGCGCGAGCCCGAGTGGGCGGCTTCCTGCCGGGTCGCGGGCCGGCACGGCGAGGTCGAGCTGCCCACCTTCCAGGTCGGCGGCTGGTTCGACATCTTCGGCCAGGGCACGCTCGACAACTTCACCGCCATGCGCCGGGCCGGCCGGTCCGCCACGCTGGTGATGGGCCCGTGGAGCCACACCAACTGGCGGCACGTCGTCGGTGACGTCAACTTCGGGTTCGGCGCGAACTCCGACTTCATGGGCATGCGGGGACGCGTGCACGACATGCAGTTCGACTGGTTCCGGCGGCTCCTCGGCGAAGGCGGCGGCGAGGCTCCGGAGCCGGACACGGGCAAGGTGCTGCTGTTCGTCATGGGCGTCAACCAGTGGCGCGAGGAGACGGAATGGCCCCTGTCGCGGGCCGTGGACACGGACTTCCACCTGTGCGCCGACGGACACCTGACCCCCGAGCCCCCACCCGCCGCCGAGCAGGCCGATCGGTTCATCTACGACCCGATGGACCCGGTGCCGACCACGGGCGGCGCGCTCCTGATGGGAGGCGGGCTCCTGAACACCGACGAGTTCCGTCCCGGCCCCCTCGACCAGGCGGCCGTGGAGGCGCGCGAGGACGTCCTGGTCTTCACCAGCGCACCACTCGCCGAGGACGTCGAGGTGACCGGCCGGGTCCGGGCGGTGCTGTTCGCCGCCACGGACGGCCCCTCGACCGACTGGGTGGCCCGCTTGTGCGACGTCGACGAGAACGGCGTCTCGCTCAATGTGACGGTCGGCATCGTGAGGGTGCGCGCGGCGACACCGGGCGAGGCGGCCGAGCACGTCGTGGACCTGTGGTCGACCAGCATCGTCTTCAGGGCGGGGCACCGGATCCGGGTCCAGGTCACCTCCAGCAACTTCCCCCGCTGGGACCGCAACCTCAACACGGGCGAGCCCGAGGAGAAGGCGACCACGGCCCGCACCGCCCGGCAACAGCTCTTCCACGACCCCGCCCGGCCGTCCCACATCGTCCTCCCGGTGGTTCCGGCCCCATAAGGAGAGCCGCACCCGCCCCCCTGTGTGGACCTCCGGCTCAGTGGACTTGCACACGAAAACCGATCGGTTTACGGTAATGGAAACCGATCGGTTTCTCTTCTTCATGGAGGCAGTCATGACAACGATCAAGGGCGCCAGCGTCTTCGTCACCGGGGGCAGTCGCGGCATCGGCAGGATGCTGGTCGAGGAGCTCTACGCACGCGGAGCCGGCAAGGTCTACGCCACGGCCCGTGACCCGCGCTCGGTGACCCACCCCGATGCCGTTCCGCTGGCGCTCGAGGCCACCGACCCGGCATCCGTGGCAGCCGCTGCCGAGCAGGCCCAGGACGTCACCATCCTGATCAACAACGCCGGTGCCTCCGTACGCGCCTCGTACCTCGACTCCCCGATGGAGGACGTGCGCCAGGACCTGGACACCAACTTCTACGGGCCGCTCCTGGTCACCCGGGCCTTCGTGCCGATCATCGAGCGCAACGGCGGCGGCCACATCCTCAACGCCCACTCCGTCCTGTCCTGGCTGGCCGACGGCACGCCCTACGGCGCCTCCAAGGCCGCCCTGTGGTCGCAGACCAACTCCCTGCGCCTGGAGTTGCAGCCGCGCGGCATCGCGGTGACCGGACTCCACATGGCCTACGTCGACACCGACATGACCTCAGGCGTCGACGCGCCCAAGGCCGACCCCCGCGACATCGCCGTGGCAGCACTCGACGGCATCGAGGCAGGGGCCCACGAGGTACTGGCCGACGACACCACCCGCTGGGTCAAGTCCCAGCTGTCCGCCGACCTCGAAGCGATGTACGCCCAGCTGACCCAGTAGCTCACACGCCGACGGGGTCCGAACGGCGTCGCCGCTGCCCCGGCTGACCCCTGTGCCCCCGGTCAGATCTTCCAGGAGCGCAGTTGGTCCGCGACCTCGGGAACGCGCAGGCGGGTGTCGCGGATCTTCCGCACGAGATCGGACAGGGCGCCGTACGGCGGGTCGATGCCCTCGCCGGACTGGCTCATGTACTGGGCGGTGACGAACGCGGCGTACAGGCCGTTGCGGTACGGGAGGGGCTCAAGACGGACGATGGTGTGCATGAGCGCCGCGGCGCGCCATGCGGCGTCCGGGTCGGCGGCCTGAAGGGTGGGCAGCTTGGTCTTGTGCCGGGCGACGGCGGCGACCAGGGCGGAGTAGTCCGCGACGGACATGTCCTCGTCATTGCCGAGGGCGGCCTCCTGGACGTCGAGGAGCCAGGAGACGTCGATGTGCAGGTGCATCAGGCGGCTGTGGCTCCGCCCGGGCGCTCGGCGGGCGGCACGTCGTCGGGGAAGGCGTCGTCGAACTCCCCGCGCAGCCGATCGGCCCAGTGGCTCGCGCCCGTGATGAACTGCCTGCGCTGCATCTCCCGGACACCGAGGTCATGCAGGTACTGCTTGAGGCTCTTGCCGTCGGCGGCCGCGGCCGCGCGGACTCCTTCGAGCTCCTCGTCGGTGAACGACACGTTCAGGGATGGCATACACCCGATGGTACCTAGTAGGTGCCTGCCGTGCGAGGGATTCGGCACCCAGGATGCCGCTGGGCCATGGGTGCCCGTATCCGGCGGTGAGTCCTGCCCGGATAGGCTGTCGCCTCGGTTTTGGGGAGCGGGGGGCAACCATGATCGGTAGGAGCGACGCCGTCAGTCAGATTCCGGTGCCACCGCGTTTGGGTGCTGTCATCGACCTGGCGCCCGTGCGTGGTCGCGATCGGCCCATCTGGCTGACGCTGAGCGAGGACGGCATGGTGGGCCGGTGGGACGTGGCCAGCGGTGATCACGAGACCCTCGCGGCCACCGAGGTTCCGGAGGAAGATCGCGAGACATGGGGTGACTTCGAGCTCCGCAGACACCTGCACGCCTCCCACGACGGCATGTTCGCCGCGGTGGTCAACGACTTCGGCCGCTTTGGCGAGGTGGTCGACCTCCAAACCGGCGATTGGACCCTGCAACTGGACAACCATGGCGACAACCAGGGCGACAACGAAGAGACAGTGCCGTTCTCACTGGAGTTCGCGCAGAGTCGCGGGCGTTGTGTGGTGATCCACCGCACGGGCTGGAACCGCCTGGATGTGTCGGACGCGCGAACGGGGGCCTTGCTGACCGACCGCTCGATCCCGGCGCCGGAACACGATCTCGACTACTTCCACGGCGCGCTGTACATGAGCCCTGATGGGAAGCGGGTCCTGGACGACGGCTGGGTGTGGCATCCGGTCGGGTTCCCTGTGGTGTGGGATTTCGACCCCTGGGTCGAAGGAAATGTCTGGGAGTCCGAGGACGGTCCGAGCCGACTCGATGTCTGCGACCGGGGCGACGCCTGGAACCATGGCATGACCTGGATCGATTCGGCCCGGGTCGCCGTCGTGGGTATCAGTGACGTCTACGATGGCGTGCCGTCCGGGGCACGGATCTTCGATACGAGTCGAGCCGTTCAGAGTGAACCGCGCAGCCCGCTGGCCGTGGAACTGCTTGCGTTCGAGGGCCCGACCGGCCGCTTGTTCAGCGACGGCACTCACCTGTTCAGTGGTGGCGACACCGATCTGTCGATATGGGATCCGGCTGAGGGGAAGCTCCTGGGCACCGTTGCCGGCTTCTCCCCCACGCATTACCACCCGGGTGCCCGGCAGTTCCTGCGGCTCGACGACGGCGTGGTCCGTCTCTGGACCGCCTGACCGACAGCGGGGCGCCGATGGTGGCGCCCCGCTGCGGTGTCGTCGCGTTGGATCAGTCGGCCGGTGTCAGGGCGACCTCGGCGCTGCCCGAGAGGGACGGCAGGCCGTCGGGGGGCGAGTCCGTGTAGGTGGCGTTGAAGACCGCCTTGAGGTTGTCCGAACCGGAGTGACCGCCGTCCACGAAGGTCACGAACGATCCGGAGCAGCCGTTGCTTGTGGAGAGCGGGTGGCCGTGCGAGTCGTGGCCGAGGATGAACGAGACGCTGACCCTGGAGCAGTCCACCGGCTGGTCGTCGGTGACGGTGACCTGCCAGGTGACCGTGTCGCCCCAGTGGAACGGCGTGCCGCCGTGCGGGGCCGGGTCGGTGGTGAGCGAGACGGTGGGCGCCTTGTTGCCGACCACGACGGAAACGGAGGCGGAGGCCGAACGCCCGGTGCTGTCGGTGACCTTCAGCGTGGCGTCGTAGACGGCGTTGTCGGTGAAGGTGTGCTTCGGGTTGGCCTCCCTGGAGTCCACGGTGCCGTCCGCGTCGAAGTCCCAGGCGTAGCGCAGGGCGTCACCGTCGGCGTCCTTCGTGCCGGCGCTGGAGAACTGGACCGTCAGCGGGCTGGTGCCGTTGACCACGTCCGCGGCGACCTTGGGCTCCGGGGTGCGGTTACCTCGCGTGAAGTCGATACGGGAGAGCTGGGCCTCGGGCAGTTCCGCGAAGTAGCCGGTGCCGTACTCCAGGACGTACAGCGCGCCGTCGGGGCCGAACTCGGCGTCGATCGGGCCGTCCGTCGTGATCGAAGGGATCGCGTCCTCGATCTTCAGAACCTCGTTCTTCTTGCCGAGGGTGATGGCCTTCATCTGGTCGCGAGTCCACTCGTAGAAGAGCGGCTTGCCGTCGAAGTACTGGGGCCAGCGGTTCTGGGCCTTGTTGTGCTTGTCGTAGCTGTACACCGGGCCGCCCATGGGGCCGATGCCGCCGGTGCCGAGTTCGGGGAACTCCGCGGAGGCTCCGTAGCCGTAGACGATCTCGGAGTCCTCGACCGGGGGCAGCTCGCTGCGGCCGGTGTTGTGGCGCGAGTCGTTGACCGGCTTGGCGCAGTTGAAGGCGCCGCTGGAGGTCTGGGTGGCGAAGTCGTAGTCCTGGTACGGCATGTCCGGGGTCACGCAGAACGGCCAGCCGTAGTTGGCGGGGCGGTCGATGACCATCCAGCGCCCCTGGCCGGCGGGGCCGCGGCCCGGGTTGGCGCTGTTGGCGTCGGGCGAGTAGTCGCCGACATAGACCTCGCCGGTCTTGTCGTCCACTGCGAAGCGGAACGGGTTGCGCAGGCCCATGGCGTAGATCTCGGGGCGGGTCTTCGCGGTGCCCGGGGCGAAGAGGTTGCCCTTGGGTATGGCGTAGCCGCCGTTGGGCTTGGTCTTGATGCGCAGGACCTTGCCGCGCAGGTCGTTGGTGTTGCCCGCGGTGCGCCGCGCGTCGTAGGCCGGGTTGCGGTCGGCACGGTCGTCGATCGGGGCGTAGCCGTCGGAGGAGAACGGGTTGGAGTCGTCGCCGGTGGACAGGAAGAGGTTGCCCTTGCTGTCGAAGTCGATCTTGCCGCCGACGTGGCAGCAGATGCCGCGGTCGGCGGGCACGTCGAGGATCTTCTGCTCGGTGGCGTAGGCGAGCTTGTTGCCCACGAGCTTGAACCGTGACAGCCGGGTCACGCCCTTGTACTTGGCGAACTCCTGGGCCGTGCCGAACTGCGGGGCGTCGCCTTCGTTGACGCCCGGGGTGGCCGGGTCGTCCATGGGGGTGTCAAGGCGGGGCGAGTAGTAGAGGTAGACCCAGCGGTTCTTGGCGAAGCCGGGGTCGACGGCGATGCCCTGCACGCCTTCCTCGTCGTGCTGGTAGAGCCCGGCGGGGCTCTTCTTCATGTCGGCGGCGAGGAAGTTCACGCCGCTCTTGGGGTCGTGGATGCGGACCTCTCCGGTGCGCGCGGTGTGCAGCACCCGCCGGTCGGGCAGGACGGCCAGGGCCATGGGCTCGCCCGGGCGGTCGTTGAGGGTGACCTTCTGGAAGTCCGACGAAGCCGGAGGTGCGGGGTCCGGTTTGGCGGCTTGTGCCGGGGTGAGCGGCAGGAGCCCGACGGCTCCGGCCAGCGCAGCCGCCCCCGCGAGGGTGACGATCCGTCTGTTGCGCACTCAGAACTCCTTTGGTCTGGCCGGCGGGTGAAAAGCCAGGCGAAATGCGTGAGTTGGACGCTAGGGCGCACACTTTCAACTCGTCAAGGACAAAGTTTCAACCTTTTCGAGGAAAGTTCGCCTTGGGTTTCGGGGCGTTTCGGGCAGGCCCGGGGGCCCGCCCGACGCCAAAGCGCCGGGCGGGCACTACGGGTGACGCTCCGTCAGTTGCAGGCGCGCAGGGCCGCGAGGTTGCCGTAGCCGATGCGGGCGAAGTCCAGGGACTGGCCGGGAACACTCGTGCTCGGTGCGTTGTCCTGCTCGACCATCGGGTTGTGGTAGTTCTTCGCACCGACCCGGGTGAAGAACTTCCGGTAGTCGATGTCGCCCGTGCCGAACGGCACCATGTCGTAGCCCAGGCCGCTCTGGAGGTTGACGACGCCGTCCTTGGCGTGGAAGAGCGGGAAGCGCTGGGTGTTGCGGACCACGAGTGCGGCCGGGTCGAAGACGTCCTTGCGCTGCGAACCGTCGTGGGCCGTGTACGTGTGGAACTTGTACTGGGCCACGTGTGCCCAGAAGACGTCGAGCTCCAGGTAGACGCTCTTGCGGTCCGTCGTCTTCAGGAAGTACTCCAGCTTGCGGATGCCGGAGCTGCGGGTCGGCCGGCCCTGGTCGTCGAGCGGGCCCCCGTCGAGCAGGAAGTCGTAGGCGCTGTCGTGGTTGTGGGTGTAGAGCTTGACGCCCTCGCGGCGGGCGATCGCGCCCAGGGTGTTCCACTTCTGCGCGGCGGCGTCCCAGTCGGCGCGATAGGGGGTGTTGACGGGGTCGGCGCCGGTGCCCATGTGCTCCATGCCGAGGATGTTGGATATCTCCAGCCAGCGCTTGAAGGTGTCCAGGTCGGCCGTCGTCAGGGGCCAGGACGGCGGAATGAAGCCGTGGCTGCCCTGCGCCCGCAGCCCGTACTCGTCGAGCCAGGAGCGCAGCAGCTTCGCGCCCTGGACGGTGCCCAGGTCGGCGCCGCCGGGCGCGTTGGCGTGCTGGCCGTATCCGGCGAACTCCACCTGGCGGTACCCGAAGCGCGACAGTTGCTTGAACACCTCGCGGAAGCCGGAGGGCAGGTCGGAGGCCAGCGGGTCGCGGCCGACCGCGTCACGGACGGTGTAGAGGATGATGCCGCGCTTGTGCGGCGGGACCAGGGCGGATCGGCCCCGGTCATCGCCGGCGGCCGCGGATCTGTCCTGCGCCAGGGCGGGTGCGGCGCCGAAGACCGGGGCGGCGATCGCCGCGCCGGTGACGGCCGTGCAGGTGGTGAGGAAACGGCGGCGGCTGACGCCGAGTGCGCGGCGCAGGTCGTCGCTGGTGACGGCTTCGTCGTTGAACGCGGTCACAGGGGTTCTCACTTTCGTTGTCGCGGTGCTGCGGATGCCTGACGTCGCCGTCCCAGGCGAGGCCGGCGAGCCGTAGGAGAAGGGACTTCACTGCGGTGGCCGCGACGCGGCCGGACACTGCGCGGGGGGTGGAGACAAGGAGGAGCGGACTTTCGTCGTCGCTCGCAGGGAGGCGGGCGTGGCTGCCGCTCGGGCGTGAAGGGTCATGGGGGACGACGGCGAGCCGGTGGCGCATGCGGGGCTTCTCGCGGGCCGGCGCCTTGGGACGGAAGGGAGCGGATCACTGGGCCTCCCGCAGGCGGTCCGCGAACGACAGCAGTGCGGTGAACTGCTCCGAGAGCCCTGCCGGGCCCGCGTCGGGGTCCTTGAAGTAGAAGCCCAGTTCCGGCAGCGGACCGGACAGGCCCGCCTCGTGGGCGCGGGCGACCAGGCGGGCCAGGTCCAGCACGAGCGGTGCGGCCAGGGCCGAGTCGCAGCCCTGCCAGATGGTCTGGAGGATCATGCGCGAGCCGAGGAAGCCCTCGAAGGCGATGTGGTCCCAGGCGGTCTTCCAGTCGCCGAGCACCGGCACGTCGTCGATGTGCACCTCACCCTGCGGTGTGTGCCCGAGCGTTTCGGCGAGGACGCGTTCCTTGCCGGCGTTCTTCGCCGCGGCCGCGCCCGGGTCGGCCAGCGCCGCGCCGTCGCCTCCGCCCAGCAGATTTGTGCCGGACCAGGCCCGTACGGGCAGGGCGCGCTGGACGAACATCGGGGCGAGCGCGGCCCGCAGCAGCGTCTGGCCTGTCTTGCCGTCACGGCCCGCGTGGGGAAGTCCGCCTGCCGCGGCGGCTTTTGTGAGGGCCGGGGTGCGCAGCCCGGTGGACGGTGTGAAGTTGACGTAGGGGCAGCCGGCTCGCACGGCGGCGGCCGCGTAGAGGGAGCTGGGCGGCAGTCGTACGGCGTCGGGCGCGGGCAGCGGCTCCGTGGAGGAGACGTTGACGACGACCACCCGTGCCAGTGCGTTGCGCTCGCGGAACGAGGTGAGGTCGGCGGCGAAGTCCGTGATGAGTTCCTCGTCGCTGCGCGGGTCGTTCGGGAGCGGACCGCCCGGCCGTATCTCCTCGTCCGCGGCCTGGAGTTCGGCCCGCACGGCGGGGGCGAGGCCGTGCGGGAGGACGCCCGCTTCGGTGAGGTGTTCGGCCCGCTTGGGCAGCGGGCAGTGGGTGGTGTCGTGGCCGCCGAAGACGAGTGAGGTCAGGGGCGGCAGGCCGGTGCCGTCGAACGGTGGCGTTTCGGTGACCATGCCGGTCGGCGGATGCAGGGTGGCGGCGACCGCCGCGCATCCGGCGACGGCGGTGGTGGCCACCGATCCGCGGGCTCCGACGAACCAGACACCGGTGCGTGCGGTCGGCCCGCCGGTCTGGGGCTCCGATGCTGTCCCGTCGTTGTTCACGGGCTGCCTCCCTGCCATGTCGAGGTACCGATGTGGTGTGGAGGACGGTGGATCGGGGGCCCGGGGGCCTGCTCGTCCACCGCCGGCATTGGGGCGGCTTCGGCCGCGGCCCTGGAGGACTCCTCCGTGTTCGGCGCGGTTACGGCGTGCGCGGGGGCGGCGAGTGGCCGCCGGTGAGAACTGCGGGATACCTGAGGGCTCGTCACCCTGCGCCGTGCAGGGACGTCCTCCGGGGCCGGTCGCACGAACCGTGCGCCGTGCGACCTGAATGCGGCGTCAGTTTCGAACCACTGTGTGGTGCTTGTGCACGAAGGGACCGTAGCCCCGTTCGTCCTCGACCGGAACCCTTTGCGCGCTGAAGCGACGAACTTTTTCCTTGATCAGGACAAAGTGGAGCCGGGGCAGCCCGGACCGGCCCGGTGGCTCACCCGCCACCGGGCACCGACCCGGCCGGCTCTCACCAGGTCACGGGAAGGCGGATACGGCCGCCGACGCCTCAACTACGCGTCGGCTGAACCGACATGCGCCAGGAGCGCTAGTTGTCGCCGCCCGCGAAGGCAGCGTCGAAGGACGCCGACGGCGGGTCGAAGTCGAACCGCTTCAGATGGGCGAGCGCACGCGGCGCGCCGACGAGACGGTCCATGCCGGCGTCCTCCCACTCCACGGAGACCGGCCCGCCGTAACCGATCGAACGCAGCATCCGGAACACGTCCTCCCACGGCACGTCACCGTGCCCGGCGGAGACGAAGTCCCAGCCCCGCCTCGGGTCGCCCCAGGGCAGATGGGAGCCGAGCCGGCCGTTGCGCCCGTCCAGACGCCTGCGGGCCTCCTTGCAGTCGACGTGATAGATCCGGTCCCGGAAGTCGTAGAGGAAGCCGACCGGGTCCAGGTCCTGCCAGACGAAGTGGCTGGGGTCGAAGTTGAGGCCGAAGGCCGGCCGGCGGTCCACCGCCTCCAACGCCCGTTGCGTGGTCCAGTAGTCGTAGGCGATCTCGCTCGGATGGACCTCGTGGGCGAAGCGGACACCCTCGCTGTCGCACACGTCCAGGATCGGATTCCAGCGCTCGGCGAAGTCCTCGTAACCGCGCTCGATCATCCGCTCCGGCACCGGCGGGAACATCGCCACCAGATGCCAGATCGACGATCCGGTGAACCCGACGACCGTGTCCACGCCGAAGGCGGCCGCGGCCCGCACTGTGTCCTTGATCTCGGCCGCGGCCCGTCGGCGTACCCCCTCCGGCTCCCCGTCGCCCCAGATCCGGGCGGGCAGGATGCCCTGGTGCCGTTCGTCGATGGGGTGGTCACACACGGCCTGGCCGACGAGATGGTTGGAGATCGCCCAGCACTTGAGGCCGTACTTCTCCAACAGGGCATGCCGCCCGGCCAAGTAAGACGGATCGGCAAGCGCCTTGTCGACCTCGAAGTGGTCTCCCCAGCAGGCGAGTTCGAGGCCGTCGTAGCCGAATTCGGCGGCCAGTCGGCACACTTCCTCCAGCGGCAGATCGGCCCACTGACCGGTGAACAGGGTGAACGGGCGTGGCATGGTGCCTCCGAGCGGGGATCCTGACGGCTCTCTAGCGGACTTCGGCCTCGACGGCCTGGACAGGGGTGTAGACGGAGTTCTTCTGCGCGCTCTCCTCCACCGCGGCGAGCACCCGCTGCACTTGCAGCCCGTCGGCGAACGACGGCACCGGGTCCGTGCCCGACGCGATGGCCTCGACCAGGTCACGGGCCTGGTGGACGAAGGTGTGCTCGTAGCCGAGCGCATGGCCCGGCGGCCACCAAGCCTCCAGGTAGGGGTGCTCGGCCTCGGTGACGACGATCCTGCGGAACCCCGCCGTGGCGGCGGGCTCCCGGTGGTCATGGAAGGACAGTTCGTTGAGCCGCTCGAGGTCGAAGGCGAGCGAACCGGACTCGCCGTTGATCTCCAGCCGCAGGGCGTTCTTGCGCCCCGAGGCCATCCGGGACGCCTCGAACGTGGCGAGCGCCCCCGAGGCGAGCCGGCCGGTGAAGACGGCCGCGTCGTCGACCGTCACCGGAGCGCACCGGGCGCCGCCGGAAGCGGACAGGCCCGAGGAGGCGCCGTCGAGGCGGGGGCGCTCCTTGACGAACGTTGCCATCTGGGCGGAGACGCCGACCAGCGGCTCACCCACCAGGTACTGCGCGAGGTCGACGATGTGCGCGCCGAGGTCACCGAGCGCCCCCGACCCCGCGTGCTCCCGCTGCAGCCGCCAGGTCAGCGGGAAGTCGGGGTCGACCAGCCAGTCCTGGAGGTAGCTGACCCGCACGTGGCGCAGCGTGCCGAGCCTGCCCTCGGCGATGAGCCGGCGGGCGAAGGTGAGGGCGGGCACCCGCCGGTAGTTGAAGCCCACCATCGCCAACTGCCCGCGCGCACGGGCCGCTTCGGCGGCCGCGGCCATGGCCTCCGCCTCGGCGACCGAATTGGCCAGCGGCTTCTCGCACAGCACGTGCTTGCCCGCCTCCAGCGCCGCGATCGCGATCTCCGCATGGCTGTCGCCCGGTGTGCAGATGTCGACGAGCTGTACGTCATCGCGGGCGATGAGGGCGCGCCAGTCGGTCTCCGTCGCGGCCCAGCCGTGTTTGTCGGCCGCCATCCGCACCGCGTGCGCGTCGCGGCCGGCGATCGCGGCCATGACCGGCCGCAGCGGCAGGTCGAACACGCGCCCCACGGTGCGCCACCCTTGTGAGTGCGCGGCGCCCATGAACGCGTAGCCGACCATGCCCACGCCGAGTCCCGGCGGTGCCGTCCGACTGTCCCTCTGTTCCATACGGATTCCTCCTCGTCGGAGTGTCACTGACTCATCACTGTGTTCGCGGGGCGCACGGCCCGGACCGGTCAGATGAAGCCGGTCGGCAGGTACTGGTCGACGTTGTCCTTGGTGACGACGGCCGAGTAGAGGGTCAGTGAGGACGGGATCTCGAACTCGGCGAGGCCACCGACGCCCTTGCCCTGGCCGAGCGCCCGGGCGAGATCGATGGCGGAGGCGGCCATCGTCGGCGGGTACAGGACGGTCGCCTTGAGCACGCTGTCGCCTGCCTTGATGGCGTCCATCGCGGACTTGGCACCCGCGCCGCCGACCATCAGGAAGTCGTCGCGGCCGGCCTGCTCGATGGCCCGCAGCGCGCCGACCCCCTGGTCGTCGTCGTGGTTCCACAGCGCGTCGAACTTCGACTGGGCCTGGAGCAGTTGCGCCATCTTCGCCTGCCCGGACTCCACCGTGAAGTCGGCCGCCTGGCGGGCCACCTTCTTGATGTTCGGGTAGTTCTTCAGGGCGTCGTCGAAGCCCTTGGTGCGCTGCTGGGTCAGCTCCAGGTTGTCGAGGCCGGCGAGTTCGACGACCTTGGCGTTCTTCGTGTCCTTGAGCTGTTCGCCGATGTAGTGGCCGGCGTTGAGGCCCATGCCGTAGTTGTCGCCGCCGATCCAGCACCGGTAGGCCTGCGGTGAGGCGAAGACGCGGTCCAGGTTGATGACGGGTATGCCCGCCCTCATGGCCTGCAGGCCGACCTGGGTGAGGGCCTTGCCGTCGGCCGGCAGGATCACCAGGACGTCGACCTTCTTGTTGATCAGGGTCTGGATCTGGCCGATCTGCTGGGCGGTGTCGTTGGACCCCTCGGTGATCTCCAGCGTGACGTCGGAGTACTTCTTCGCACGCGACTTGGCGTTGTCGTTGATGGCGTTCAGCCAGCCGTGGTCGGCCTGCGGGCCGGCGAAGCCGATGGTGACGGCCTTGCCCGGCTTGTCGTCGGCGACCGGGGCGGCGTTGTCCGCGGCCGGTTCCTGGTCCTTGGGCTCATTGCTGGTGCAGGCCGTCAGCAACGCGCCGGCGGAAACGGCTGCGGTGCCGAACAGCAGCGCTCTGCGGCTGGTGGCGGGGGTTCTTGCCATGGCGGATCGACCCTTCGACTGGGCGGTGTACGTCGGTTGGGGAAGGCAGGGGTGCCGGACGGCGGGGTCAGGGGCCGCCGTCCGGCGGTGTGCGGTACGGCGTCAGGTGTCGCCGTGCAACGAGCGGCGCTGGACCAGGACGGCGGCGACGATGATGGCGCCCTTCGCGATCTGCTGGACGGCGGTCTCGAGGTTGTTCAGGGCGAAGATGTTGGTGATCGTGGTGAAGATCAGGACACCGAGGACCGAGCCGATGATGGTGCCGCGGCCGCCGCTGAGCAGGGTGCCGCCGATGATCGCCGCGGCGATGGCGTCCAGCTCGTAGAGGTTGCCGTTGGTGTTCTGGCCCGAGCCGGCGAGCACGATCAGCATGAAGGCGGCGATGCCGCAGCACAGTCCGGACAGCAGGTAGAGGTAGAGGCGTTGGCGGCGGACGTCGATGCCGGCGAGGCGGGCGGCCTCCGCGTTGCCGCCGACCGCGATCGTGCGGCGGCCGAAGGTGGTGCGGTTGAGCAGCAGCCAGCCGATGACGGTGACCGCGCCGAAGATCAGGACAAGGGGCGGGATGCCGAGGACGTAGGCGTCCCTGCCGCCGAGATCGAGGACCGAGTCCACGCTCACGACCTGGGTACTGCCGTCCGTGATCTGCAACGCCAGGCCACGGGCCGAGGCGAGCATGGCCAGCGTCGCGATGAACGGCACCATCCTGCCGTAGGCGATCAGCAGGCCGTTCACGAGGCCGCAGCCCACACCGACGATCACCGCGGTGAAGAGGATGCCGGCGAACCCGAACCCCTGGGTCGCCACGGTCGTCGCCCACACCGAGGCGAGGGCCACCATCGCGCCGACCGACAGGTCGATCCCGCCGCTGGTGATGACGAAGGTCATGCCGACGGTGACGACGCCGATCACGGACGCCTGGGTCAGGACGAGTTGCAGATTGCTCGTCGCCAGGAACTCGTCCGGCGCGGTGATCCCGCCGACCGCGACGAGGGCGGCGAGGACTCCGAGCAGGGACAGCGTGCGCACGTCCCACCGCAGCCCGGGTCGATGTGAACTGCCCTGGTCCCCGGCGGATTTGGCGTCGGACGTCGGCGCTTGCTTCTGCGCCGCGGTGGCCGGTTGCGTCATGGCGTCGGGCTCCCTTCCATCACAAGATCGAGTACACGGTGCTCGTCGAGCTCCCGGGCGTCCGCGGTGTGCACGACGCTGCCTTCACGCAGCACCAGCACCCGGTCGGCCAGACCCAGGACCTCGGGCACCTCACTGGACACGAGCAGTACGGCCAGGCCCTCGTCGGCCAGCCGGCGGATCACGGCGTAGAGCTCCGCCCGGGCGCCGATGTCGACACCCCTGGTCGGCTCGTCCAGCAGCAGCACCTTGCAGCCCCGCAACAGCCAGCGCGCGAGGACCGCCTTCTGCTGGTTGCCGCCGGACAGGGTCCTGATCGCGGCATCGGGATTGTCCGGGCGCAGGGACAGTTCCCGAACCGCCTGGTGGGTCGCGGCCCGCTCGGTACGCCGGTCGATCCAGCCCGCGCGGGCGAACCTGGACAGGGTGGAGACCGAGACGTTGCTGCTGACGGACTCCAGCATCAGCAGGCCCTGCGCCTTGCGTTCCTCGGGCGCCAGGCCGATGCCGGCGCGGACGGCCGCGCGGACGCTTCCCGGGCGCAGCGGTGTGCCCTCGACGAGGACCCGGCCGCCGTCGGGCCTGCGAGCCCCGTAGATCGTCTCCAGGATCTCGCTGCGGCCGGATCCGACGAGCCCGGCCAGACCGACGATCTCACCGGGCCGCAGCTCCAGATCGACGGGCGCGAACTCCCCTCGCCGGGTGAGCCCCTCGACCGTCAGCACCGGGTCCTTCCCCGTGGCGAACCCCGTCTCGGGGCGCTCGGGGAAGACGTACTCCACATTCCTGCCGGTCATCAGGGACACGACCTCCTGGGTCGGCGTCGACTCGGCGGGCAGACCGCCCGCGACCGACCGGCCCTCCTTCAGGACCGTGACCCGGTCGCCGATGCGCCGGATCTCCTCGAGGCGGTGGGAGATATAGATGACGGCGACCCCCTCGGCCGTCAGATCACCCACGATCCGAAAGAGGTTGTCCACCTCCTCGGGGTCGAGCGCCGCGGACGGCTCGTCCATCACGATCAACCGGACCTCGTGGGACAGCGCGCGGGCCATGGAGACGATCTGCTGCTGCGCCGCGGACAGGTCACCGACGAGTCGCGAGGGGGCGATCTCCGAGTGCCCCAGACGTTCCAGCAACTCCGCGGTCGCCGTGCGGGCGGCTGAGCCGCGCACGACGAACCCGGCGGAGGTCGGCTCGTGCCCGAGGAAGACGTTCTCCGCGACGGACAGCCCCTCGATCAGATCGAGTTCCTGGTAGATGGTGGCGATACCCAGGCGCATGGCGGCGATCGGCGACCCCAGGGTCACGGCCTCGCCCCGCCAGGTGATCTCACCGCTGTCGGGCTGGTGCGCTCCGGCGAGCACTTTGATCAAAGTGGACTTGCCGGCTCCGTTCTGGCCGAGCAGGCAGTGGACTTCGCCGGCCTGAACCTCGAGATCCACACCGTCCAGGGCGCGAACACCCGGGAACGACTTGGTGATACCGGACATGGTGAGCAGGGGTGATGGTGGTGCCATGAGGAATCCCCTCGGCGGGTACGGGCCGTGAACGAGCGGAGCCGGACAGGGTGGTTCGGGTACGTGGACAGCTCTGGGAAGCCCGGGGCGGCGTGCCGCCGGGGCGTAGGGGCCGAGCAGGGCAGAGCAGGCCCAATGGCCTGGGAACTGTCGGGTGTTGGGAGCCGGCCGCCGGCACTTCAAGCGATGAATACGGCACGGCTGTGGTGGTGCGGTGGTGTTGCCGTTGTTCTACGGGTGTCGTGATGGCGCCTTGGAGTCACCGAGGCGTGATGGTTGTGGGGCGACGCCAGTGGGGTTGCATTGACGTAGTGGCGACGCCACGGGAGTGCAGTGGCGTGAGTGGTGGTCCGTTGCCGACGGGGTCGGGCAGCGGTCAGGCGGGCGAGAAGACGTGGTCGCTGATGAGCCGGGCCGCGCCGATCGCTCCGGCCGCCGGTCCCAACTCCCCCAGCACGATCGGCAGATTGCGCGTGGCGAGCGGCAACGACTGCCGGTACACCTGGGTCCGAACGCTGGCCAGCAACGTGTGCCCGAGCCCGGTCACACCGCCACCGATCACCACCAGCCCCGGATTGAAGAAACTGACAAGCCCGGCGATGACCTGGCCCAGACGCTTCCCGCCCTCCCGAATCAGCTCCAAGGCCACAGCGTCCCCTGCTGCCGCAGCAGCCGACACGTCCTCGGCCGTCAGACTCCCGGACGCCTCCAGCCGGGCGGCGAGCTGCGCCGACCGGCCCTCACGTGCGGCCTGCTCGGCGTCACCGGCCAACGCGGCCCCACTGAAGTGGGCTTCCAGGCAGCCCTGGTTGCCGCAGGCGCAGGGCCGGCCGTCGGGCACCGCCTGGATGTGCCCGATGTCGCCCGCGCTGCCCGTCGCACCACGGTAGACCTCACCGCCGACGACAATGCCGCAGCCGATACCGGTGCCGATCTTGACGCAGAGGAAGTCGCCCACGGAACGCGCGACGCCCGCGTGCTGCTCCCCCATCGCCATCAGGTTCACATCGTTGTCGACCATGACCGGACAGCCCAGCTCCTGGCTCAGCGCCTCCCGGACCGGGAACCCGTCCCAGCCCGGCATGATCGGCGGAGCCACCGGAACACCCTCGGGAAAACGGACCGGCCCCGGCACACCGATGCCGGCACCGTCGAAACCCTCCGCGAGCCCCGTCGCCCTCAACTTCGCCGCCATGGACAGAACTTGCTCGAAGACCGCGACCGGGCCCTCCCGGACGTCCATCGGTTGATTCAGATGCCCCAGGACCTCCAACTCCGCATTCGTCACGGCGACATCGATCGAGGTGGCACCGATATCGACACCGAGGAAACGCAGCGTCGGCGCGAGCCGGATGTTGTGCGACCGCCGCCCGCCCCGCGATGGGGCCAGCCCGTCCGCGACAACCAGCCCCGTCTCCAGCAGCCGGTCCACTTCGACGGCCAGCTTCGAGCGGGACAGGTCCACCAGATCACCGAGCTGGGCACGAGAGTTGGAGCCGCTGTCACGCAATAGACGAAGCAGCCGCGCCTGATGCGCGTTCTCAGGTCGAGCAGTCATCCGTCGCACGATCCCTCCCCTCCCCTCACCCATGGCCGAGGATCCAGGCGCCTGTCCGCACCGACTGCGCCGTCAGGCTGTTGAAGAGGAACGTAACAACGATTTTCCAGACTGGGAAGTACTTACGTTGGAGTTGGACGCTTCTTTTTCCACACTCAGGACAAAGTCTGGATGGGTGAGGTCCGGGGGCGTATGACGGGGACGGCAGCCGGGGTGCCCGGGTGACAGGTTGCCGCAGTCTTAGGCGGGCCCGCCTGGCGTTCCGGGCCCGCGGGGGACGATGGCCTGGTTACCGGGACAGCTTCAGGTCGGCCCACTGCAGGTTCATGGCCCGGCGCGGGCAGCCGAGCTGGACGGTGATGCAGTCGCCCCGGCCGGAGGTTCGTGGCGCCGTGACCGAAAGAGACCCGTGCTCATACGGCACAGGTGCCCGCGGCCGGGAACGTCACGGTCCAGGTGGCCGTGGCGCTCGCGCTGGTCCAGTAACCGATGTCGGGCGGGTCGTTCTCCAGCCGGATCGCGCTGCCGGAGAGCGTGGCGGTGGCCGCCATCAGGGAGAGCGCGCCGTCGGCACCCGGGGTGAGAGTGAGGCCGTGGACGTTGACCGACTGCCAGGTGATGGACTTGTCCAGGCGCAGGCTGACGGTGCGGTAGCCGGATTCGGGGACGGTGATCGTGGTGGTGACCGTGGTGCAGGTAGACGAGGAACCGGTGCTGGGCACCACGACCGCGGCTGAGGCGACGCCCGCGTCCAGAACGAGCCGGGAGGCGACGGTCGTAGCCACGGTGGCGGCCACCTTGTAGGTACCGGGGCATCGAAGCGGACCCACCAGGTGGCGTTGTCGCTCGAGCCGGCCCAGTAGCCGATGCTCGCCGGGCTGTTCTCCAGCTTCATTCCGCCGTGGTGAGGGAGGAGGTCTGGGACGTAGCGGCGACTTGGTCAAGAGGCGACGGCCAGGAGCAGCACGGCACAAGTCACCCGTAGCGCGAACAGGCCCGGGCTGGAGGTCGGGGAGTCCCCTTGGTGGCCGGGGCGCATGCTTCGGTGGTCGCGGTCCAGCAGCTGGACGGGAGTTGTACGACACAACCTTGACAGTTGCTCCGCGCAACTCAAGGATGGCGCCATGCCGACACGGGACGACCCCCTCGACGTGATCCACGAGGCGATCATCCTGTTCTCCCGCAACGCCAAGGTGCGCGAGAACAGGATGTACGACGAACTGTCCTTCGTCGCCTACACGATGCTCTCGTACGTGGGGGCCTTCCCCCAGCCGACCGCCTCCGATCTGGCGGAGCGATACGGTCTGGAGAAGTCCACCGTCAGCCGTCAGTTGTCCGCGCTCGAAGACGACGGCCTGCTGCGACGGGTGGCCCACCCGTCGCGGCCCAGGACCAAGTTGCTGGAACTCACCGACACCGGTCTCGCCTGCCTGGCCCGCGTCAGGCAGAACCAGCGCCAGGGCCTCGAGGAGCGGCTCGGCCGATGGCCGGACGAGGACGTCGAGACCTTCGGCCGTCTGCTCTGGCGGTTCGTCACGGAGCTCGACTGACACCGCTTGGGCCGGCCCGCCCGACGGACGAGGACCGGGCCGTCATCAGCCACCGCGACAAGTACACGAACGGAGACCGCATGCGAAACGGCATGCACATCAACCGGTCCATCCGACACCAGGACCCTGAAGGGCCCGGCCCCGTGCCGGACACCACGCGTCACCGCCACGACGACGCACGGCTCGCATCGACGCCGGAACGGCGGTGAGTGCCGTGCTCTACGCCGAGGACCTTCACCCCGGGACCGTGTTCGAGCTGGGCAGCACCAAGGTGTCCAGGGAGGAGATCCTCGACTTCGGCCGCCGCTTCGACCCTCTTCCCCTGCACACGGACGAGGACGCCGCAGTCGCGAGCCGCTTCGGGGGCCTCATCGCCAGCGGTTTCCACACCGCCGCACTTCTCCAACGCCTTGTGGTGAACGCGGTGTTGTCGCGTGCCGCCCTCATCGCCGGCCGAGAGCTCGGACCCGTGCGCATGCGAGCGCCGGTCAGACCCGGGGACGTACTGCACGGCTCCATGGAAATCATGGAGGTCCGCCCCCGCGACGACGGCACAGCCGTGGTCCGCAGCCGGGGCACCCTCACCAACGACTCCGGCACCGTCGTCATGGAGGTCCAAGGCGAGACGCTCTGGGAACAGCGGCCTGCGGGCGAGAGCGCAGGCGGCGCGGTCTGACACATCGTGGGAGAGGGCTACTTGCCGCCGGTCGACGAGCCGGCGCAGGATCGGTACCCAGCCGAAGGCCGGCTCCTCCGTAACCGACGGTCACATCGAGCAGATGCCCCCAGACACGCGCGGACAGGGACAGGGATCGGCGCCGGTGGCGCTGTTTGGCCAGGAGAACCCGGCGGGCGTCGTCGTGGCCGATCGTTCGGTACCAGTTCGCCAACTGCTCATACGGCTGCGGACCGTATCCTGGGCTCCGCCGTCCATGCCACGCGGGAGGCTGCGGACTCCAGCCGTCCCCTCGCCTCGCGCCGCTCGCCGGACTCCACCTTCTTGATGGAGCCGTAAACGAAGCCTTCCAGCTCCACTACGTCCGGCCTGCATGAGCCTGCAGGTCAGAGCCGGGCCGTCCCCACCGGGTGGCCCGTTCAGGATGACTCCTTCGAAGCTCAGGCTGTCCGAGATCTGGGTACGCCGCAGTTGCACGGTTTCGTTCGCGGTGAGTCCGTCACTGTGGCCCGCCGCCCGGCGGCCGGCGTTTGTGTGGGCCCCGCACGGCTCCACGCCGTTGTCTTCGCCGATACGACCGGAGGCACGGCCGTGTCCGTCCCGCGTCCGCGGAATGGGCCGGAATTGGCTCGGCTCTGCGGCCGAACGTAGGTTGGGCGCCGGTCATTGGTGTGTTTGCAGGGCGAAAGGTACGGCCCGGTGGGACGACGAGAAAAGCCGGTGGACCCCGATGCCGGACCCGTACAGCGGTTCGCGCACGAACTGCGCCTGCTGCGCGAGAAGGCGGGAAAGCCGCCGTACCGGGAGATGGCCGAGCAGGCGGGCTACTCGACGACCGCGCTGTCCCAGGCCGCAGCAGGCGACCAGTTGCCCTCGCTCGCCTTGCTGCGGGCATACGTGCAGGTGCTGGACGGCGATCCCGACGAATGGGAACGGCGCTGGCGGGAGGCGGATGCGGAGGTCCGGACGGCCTCGACCGAGGAGCGGGCACCGTACCGGGGTCTGGCCCGCTTCGAACCGAGTGACAGTGATCTTTTCTTCGGCCGGGACAAGCAGGTCGGCGAGTTGCTGGGCCTGGTGCGCGCGCACCGGTTCGCGGTCGTGTCGGGTCCCTCGGGCAGCGGCAAGTCGTCCCTGCTGCGGGCCGGGCTGATCCCCGCTCTGCGGCAGGCGCAGGGCACCGACCGCCCGGCGATGATCCGGGTGCTCACCCCCGGTGAACAGCCAGCGCGCACGCACGAGCGAGCACTCGTCCCGAAGGACGACGGGGACGGCGAGGACGGCGGCCTGGACACCTGGGTGATCGTCGACCAGTTCGAGGAGCTGTTCACCCTCTGCCATGACCGTGCGGAACGCGACCGCTTCCTGGATCTGCTGCTGTCCGCCCGCGAGCCCGCGAGCCGGCTGCGCGTTGCCATCGCCGTGCGCGGTGACTTCTACGGCCACTGCGGCATCCATCCTCAGCTCGCGGAGGCGGTCGGTCGGGCGACCCTGCTGATCGGCCCGATGGGCCGCGAGGAACTGCGGGACGTGATCACGCAGCCCGCGATCGCCAAGGGCCTGAACGTGGAGCGCGCGCTGACCGCCCGCGTCATCGACGAGGTCACCGACCAGCCCGGTGCTCTGCCGATGCTCTCGCATGCCCTGCTGGAGACCTGGCGCCGGCGCCGCGGCCGTACTCTCACCCTGGCCGCGTACGAGGAGGCCGGCGGTGTGCGCGGGGCGATCGCCGCGACCGCCGAGCAGGTCTACGGCGGCCTCGCGCCGGAGCAGGCCCGTACCGCCCGCCGCATCCTGCTGCGGCTCATCACCCCCGGCGACGGCGCCCCCGACACGCGCCGCCCGGCGTCCCGGGCCGAGCTGGGGTCCGACACGCGGGACGTGCTGGAACGCCTCGCCGCCGCCCGGCTGGTCACCCTGGACGGGGACACGGTCGAGCTGGCCCACGAGGTACTGATCACCGGCTGGCCCCGACTGGCCGGCTGGATCGAGGAGAGCCGGGGACGGCTGCGGGCGCAGCGGCTGCTCGAGGAGTCGGCCCGTGCCTGGCAGCAGCTGGATCGGGATCCGGGAGCGCTGTACCGGGGCACGCGGCTGACCCAGGCCGAGGAGTTCTTCGCCGAGCGATCCCAGGACGACCTCGCCGCACTGGAGCGGGACTTCCTCGACGTCTCCCGCTCCGCGCGTGATGCCGAGCGGGAGGCCGGGGCACGGGCTGCCCGCCGTACCCGCCTGCTCACCGTGGGACTCTCCGCGTTCCTCGTCCTGGCCCTGGCCGCGGGCCTGCTGGCCTGGCAACGCGACCGGGCGAGTGACGAAGAGGCGGCCAAGGCGGCGGCCCGCCGCCTGGCCACCGTCGCCGACAGTCTGCGCTCCGCCGACCCCCGCACCGCCGCCCTGCTCTCCGTCGCGGCCTGGCGGCTCGCCCCGCTGACCGAGTCCCACTCGGCCCTGCTCGACGCCCAGGCCCGACCGGAGCGAGACGCGTTCACCGACCCGCAGACGGGTGAGAACTCCCGGCGCTT
Organism: Streptomyces sp. NPDC087859; assembly: GCF_044742595.1. Taxonomy (NCBI): domain Bacteria; kingdom Bacillati; phylum Actinomycetota; class Actinomycetes; order Kitasatosporales; family Streptomycetaceae; genus Streptomyces; species Streptomyces sp. NPDC087859. Next base: position 91,455 of record NZ_JBIUUU010000013.1, read on the forward strand.
CCTCACCGACGAAGGCCGCGCCCTCATCACCGTCACCGGCTCCGACGTGACCGTCCGGGACGTGGCCGACCACCGGGTCATCGCCACCTACCGCCTGCCCGCGGGCGCGGAGGTCTCCGACGCCGGCCTCGGCGCTCGCTCTGTCGTCCTGACCGGCCAGGACGGCGGCGAACTGTGGGACCTCGTCGCTGACAGACCCGTCGCCGACCTGGGTGACGCGGCCTACTGGGCGGCGTCCGACGGCAGCGCCTTCGGCACCGGGCCGGTGGACAGTCCTGGTCCGGTCACGGTGCGCCGGGGCGGGGACGACAAGGTTCTGTTCAGCACGCGGACACCGCGGGCCCTCACCGCCTTCGCGGTCGGCCCGGGCGGCCGCCTCCTCGCCCTGTGTCCCGCCGACGGCGCGCCCCAGGTGTGGGACACCGTCCATGGCAAGAGGCTGTCGGGTTCCTGGACGAAGGCGGACGGCACCGTCTGCGGCACCGGTTCGGGGGCGGACCACGGCTCCCGTCAACTGCGGTTCAGCGGGGACGGCCGACGCCTGGCCGTGCTCTCCGGCAACTCGGCCACGGTCTGGGACGTCTCCGGCGGACAGCAGGTCGCCGACTTCCAGAGCGGCGGCACCAGCGGTTTCACGCAGGCCGTCCTGTCCCCGGACGGGCGGTTCCTGGCCACGGCCGACGACCAGGAGATCGCCGCGTGGTCGCTGGACCTCGGCGGCGGGCAGGTCTTCCACACTCCGTTGGCCGGTGCCGAGGTGAGCGGCCTGACCTGGGCCCCGGGCAAGGGTCGGACGCTGCGCTATCTCGACGGCGCCACGGTGCGCACGTACGACCTGAGCGAGCGCCTGGACGCTCACTGGCAGAGCACCCCGGCCGACGCGACCGCGCTCAGCCCGGACGGCACCGTCCTGGCCACGGCCACCCGTTCAGGCTCCGGCTACCGCTTCGAACTGCGCGCCACACGTACGGGTGCCGTCCTCGCCCGCACCACGCTCGGTGCCCTGCCGGACGACGGTACCGACGGTGCCCCACCGCTGGCCTTCAGTCCGGACGGTCGGGCCCTGGCCGTCGCCGACACCGTGTCCTCGCACGGCTCCCTCCGGCAGCGCTTCACCATCTGGGACGTCCCCGCTCACCGGGTCCGTACGTCGTTCCAGACCTCCGGTGCGGCGGATCGCATCGCCTCCGCTCTCGCCCTTGGCACCGGCGGCCGGACGCTGCTGGCCGCGCGCTCACCCGGTGGCGACGGCACGACCGAGGTCTGGGACACCGCCGCCCACCGCCGCACGGCCACCCTGAGCGCCCTCAACGCGGACAGGCTCGCCCTGCGGCCCGACGGCCGGCTGCTCGCCGGTTCCGCCGACCGGTACGCCGAGCTGCCGTCCCGTCACGTGCGCGGACGCGCCCTGGCCGACGGCCGACAGGTCACCGCGCTGGCTTTCAGCCCTGACGGCACCCGGCTCGCCGTCGGCGACTCCACCGGCCACGTCACCCTGTGGGACGGCGACCTGCGCACCCGTACGGGCATCCTGACCGGCACCTCCGACACCGTCTCCGTGGGCGAGCCCGAGGCCGTGGGCGCGCTCGCCTTCTCCTCCGACGGCGGGACCCTCGCCGTGGGCGGCCGCAACGGCACCCTGCGCCTGTGGGACACCGCCGGGCAACGGCTCCTCGGCAGCGACCTGCCCACATCCGGCGACGAGATCGACACCCTCGCCTTCACCCGCGACGGCGCCACCCTCTACGCCGGTGGTCCGGATGTGCTGCTCCAGCGGCACCGGATCGGCGCGGACGACGTCGCCCGCATCCTGTGCGACCGGGTCGGCGGCGGACTCACCGAGGCCCAGTGGCGGACGTATGTGCCCGACGTGGCGTACCGGCAGGTGTGCGCCACGGCACGCTGAGCCGGATTCTTTTGTTCACAGTGACGGTGACGGTCGCTGAAAAACGCCTCTGACCTGGACGATCGGACTCCGACAAACCCCCTAGTCCAGGTTCTGGTCTCATGCGTACACATCTCCTGTTCCCCTCCCTCCTGCTGCTCGGCTCGCTCTCCCTGACGGCTGCCTGTTCGTCCGCGTCCTCCGGGACGCCGGACCCGACGCCCGCCGGAGCACGGCCCGGATCGACCTCCGGCACTGCGCCGGTGCGGACGGTGGACCCCTCGAAGATCAAGGGTCTGCGGATCGTCAACGACAGCAGTGAGGACACTTCCTGCCCCTTCGCGGCCGGCTACCCGGACGTGCCGGGCGCCGAGGCGATGACCGCCGCGATGAAGAAGGACGTGGACGGGCGCCTGGCCACCTTCCGCTCGGCGTGCGACGACGGCGGCAGGGCCGGCGCTGTCGGAGAGCTCAACATCAGCCACCAGTTCCTGGTCGCCTCCAGGGACGTCCTCGGCGTCCGGCTCACCACCCTGGACCACTCCGCGGCAGGCAGTGGGCTGAGTGTGAGCACCTACTGGTACGACGGACGGGCGGGCGCGTACCGCACCGCGCTCGGGCTCGTCGAGGACGGGTCCCGGGACGCCTTCGTCTCCGCCCTGAAGAAGCAGCTCGAGGGACGCGAGGGCACCGACGCGGACACGCTGGACGAGGCGTTCGCCGACCCGTCGAACCAGACCACCATCCTGGACGACATGGCCTACACCGCCGACGGCGGACTGCGGGTGACCTTCGACCGGGGCGAGGTCGGCACCCCCGCCGCCGGCACCTATGTCGTGACCTTCCCCAGGACGACGGTCACCCCTTGGCTGTCCGCCTTCGGCAAGCGCGCGCAGCAGCAGACCATGCGGCCGTCCGGCCCGCTCGACCTCGGGGCGGCCGCTACCCCCACCCCCGCCGTACCCACGCACACGGCCTCCGGCGACGACGACACCGACTGCGAGAAGGTGAAGTGCGTCGCCCTGACCTTCGACGACGGGCCCGCGGTCCCGGAGACGGCGACCCTGCTGACCTACCTGGCGCAGTACGACGCCCGGGCCACCTTCTTCACGGTCGGCCAGAATGTCGTCGCCCACCCCGACCTGGTCCGCGCCGAGGCACATGCCGGCAACGAGGTGGGCAACCACTCCTGGAGCCATCCCGACCTCACCAAGCTCACCTCCGAGCAGGTCGCCTACCAGCTGAACCGCACCAGCGCGGCCATCAAGGCCGCGACCGGCAAGGCCCCCACCCTCTTCCGGCCGCCTTACGGCGCGGTCAACAGCACCGTCCGCGGCGCCACCAAGCTCTCGCCCGTGCTGTGGACCCTGGACACCGAGGACTGGAAGTACCCCGACGCAGCGAAGGTGGCGCAGAGCGTCATCGGCAAGGTGCAGCGCAACGACGTCGTCCTCATGCACGACATCCACGCCACGTCGGTGGCCGCGGTCCCCGAGATCCTGCGCACCCTCGGCGCCCGCGGCTACCACTTCGTCACCGTCAGCCACCTGCGCGCCACGATGTGACCTGACAGGTCTGCACAGGTCTGCGCAGTCCCTCGCGCCATCGACAACCGGGCCTAAATCGATTCAACCCACGGCGAACTCATTCTCGGCGCAGGCATTGACCACCACGCCTCGGAACCCTAACCTCCGGGCAATCGCATTGAAACCTTTCACGAGCCGAGGGTGCACCATGTCCTGGGACCTGTCGCGTCGAAGACTTCTCCAACTCGGTGGTGCCACGGCCGCCTCGGTCGTACTGAGCGGGCCCCGGGCACTCGCGGCGGACGGCCCGGCCGGCATCACAGCCCACGGCAAACCGCCCGCGCCGACCGGGACGCTGGCCGACCTGCTGCCGCAGGCACTGGCCACGAGCGCCGGGCAGCGCCCCCGGTTCAGCTGGCAGGTGCCCGACTTCGGCCCCGGCACCCTCCAGCACGCCTATCAGCTGCAACTGGCCGCCACTCCGGGCGGTTTCGAGGACGAGCGGCTCGTCTGGGACTCGGGCAAGCGCAGGTCCGCCGACTCCACCGCCGTGCCGTACGCGGGGGCGGCCCTCCAGCCTCGTACCGCCTACTGGTGGCGGGTTGCCAGCTGGGGCGAGAAGCGGTCGGCCTGGTCGGAGCCCGCCCTGCTCGCCACCGCGGTCGAGGACGAGTGGGAGGCCGAGCCGATCTGGGTGCCGTCCGGACCGGTCATGACGGACGGCACCCTCGCCGTCCGGCTGAAGATCACCACCGTGGCCGCCGGGGTGTGGTTCCGCGCCGCGAACACCGCCAACAACTACATGTGGCAGCTGCGCGTCGGCAGTCCCGGCATCCTGCGCAAGCACGTCTGTGTGAACGGCACCTACAGCGTCCTCGGCGAGGTCCGCCTGCCGTCCGCCCTCGTCACCGGGGAGTGGCTCGACCTCGCCGTCACCATGACCGGCTCCACCTTCACCACCAGCGTCAACGGCACCGTGGTCGACACCACCACCGACAGCCGTTACGCCTCCGGCAACATCGGCCTGCGCAACGGCCTGACCGAGTCCCAGGTCTACGACCGCGTCACCTTCACCGCCGCCGACGGGACCGTCCTCCTCGACGACGACTTCGCCACCGACAAGGGCACCTTCTCGACCGGCACGATCTCCGGCGGCACGCTCACGTTCCCGACCGGCGCCTCCTCACTCTCCTCCTACGGGGCCGACGACACCTGGGCGCTGCTGCGCCACGAGTACGACACGGCCGCGGGCAAGGAGGTGGCCGCCGCCGTCCTCTACGTAGCCGCCACCTCCCCCGACCCGGCCCGGCAGTACGTGGCCAAGGTGTGGAGCAACGGCACGGTGGTCGGGCACGCCTCCGTGCGCTCCGGCACCGGGACCGCGTACCAGGCGTTCGACGTCACCTCGACCCTGCGGACCGACGACGGACCGAACGCGCTCGCCGCGTTGTGCTGGACCACCTCACAGCAGAAGTTCCTGGCCCAGCTGGAGATCACATACACCGACGGCGGCCGGACCACCGTCGCCTCGGGAGACCACTGGAAGGCGCGCCGCCAGGCCGGACTGCTGCCTTCGAAGGGCAGCGCGGGCAGCAGCTACTTCACCGTCCCGCAGGAGTACTGGGATCTGCGGCAGGAGCCCGTCGGCTGGACCCGGCCCGGCTTCGACGACAGCGACTGGCACACTCCCGTCGTCCGCACCGCGATCAGCGGACTCGTCCCGGCCCCGATCGAGTCGCCGCGGCTGCACGACGTCGCCCCCGCCTCCGTCACGAAGGTCGCCGACGGCCGCTGGCTGGTGGACCTCGGCCGGGAGATCGTCGGCGGGCTGTCCCTGGAGGTCACCGGGAGCGCGGGCGACACCGTCGAGGTGCGCCTGGGCGAGGAGCTGAACTCCGACGGCACCGTCAAGTACCAACTGCGCGCCACCAACACGTACCGCGAGGTCTGGACCCTGCGCGACGGCAAGCAGGCCTTCGAGCACTGGGGTTACCGCGGCTTCCGCTGGGCCGAACTGCGCACGACGCTCGACCTGTCCGGGGCCGTCGTCACCGGACGCACCTGGAGGCTCGACTGGGACGACACCGACGCGTCCTTCCACAGCTCCGACCCCGATCTCGACCGGGTCTGGGAGCTGTGCCGGTACTCCATCGAGGCCACCCGCGGCGACCTCTACACCGACACCCCGACCCGGGAACGCGGCCCCTACGAGGGTGACGCACTGATCAACCAGCTCTCCGAGTACGGTGTCCAGCGCTCCTACGCCCTGGCCCGCTGGTCCAACGACTACCTGGCCCGCAAGGGCACTTGGCCCACCGAGTACCGGCTGATGTGCGCGCTGTCCGCCTGGGAGGACTACCTCGCCACCGGTGACGACCGGCAGCTCGCCAAGGACTACGACCTGCTCGCCGCGAAGAACCTCACCGCCTACCTCGACTCCCAGGGCCTGGTCCGCAAGGCGCCCGGCAGCAGCAGCCAGGACCTGGGCGACCTCGTCGACTGGCCGACCGCCAGCCGCGACGGCTACGTCTTCACCAACGTCAACACCGTCGTCAACGCCTTCCAGTACGCGGCCTTCGACGCCCTGGCCAAGTGCGCGGCAGCACTCGGCAAGGACGACGACGCGAAGGCCCTGAGCTCCCGCGCCGACACTCTCGCCGCCGCCATGCGCGCCACCCTGCTCGACAGCTCCGGCGGCCGGTTCCTCGACGGCGAGGGCACCACGCACAGCGCCCAGCACGCCAGCGCCTTCCCCGTCGCGCTCGGCGTCGCGGACACCCTCGACGACGAGGTACGCGCCCGGCTCGCGGACACCCTCGCCGCGGGCGGCATGCGGGTGAGCGTGTACGGGGCGCAGTTCCTCCTGGACGCCCTCTTCCGGCTCGGCCGCGCCGATGCCGCGCTCGAGCTGCTCACCTCCACGGCCACCAACTCCTGGCTGCACATGCTCGACACGCTCAAGGCCACCATCGTCACCGAGGCCTGGGACCCCGCGCTGAAGTCCAACATGACGCTCTCCCACGCCTGGGCGTCCGCTCCGGCCAACGCGATCCCCCGGCACGTGCTCGGTGTCCGCGTCACCGCCCCGGGAGCTGCCGAGTTCCTCATCCGCCCCAGGACCGGCGCGCTGACCGAGGTCGCCGGGACGGTCCCGTCCGTGCGCGGCCCGGTCAAGGTCGCCGTACACCGCTCGACCGATGCCCATACGACTCGGGTGACCGTGCCGCCCAACTCCCGCGCGGTACTGGAGGTGGAGATCGGCGACGCCGATCCGGCGGAGTACCGGGTGACCGCGAAGGCACCCGGCGGGCAGGGACGCGTGGAGGTCACGCCGCTCACCGACCTCACCGGCACCGTGCTGCGGATCGGGCCCGTCGGCTCCGGCACGACGAAGGTCGAACGCACCCGTTCCTGACCGCGAGAACCCCGGGTCCCGGCCCGGGGAAACCCCTTCCACCCGCGCCCGTTCGCATGTCGCGTCATGGGGACGTCACGTCGTGTTCGCGCCGCGCCCTACAGCTGCGGAAGCACCTCACCGGCGATGAGTTCCAGGTGGTCGAGGTCATCGAAGTCGATGAGCCGCAGATGGATACGGGTCGCGCCGATCGCGGCGAACTCACCGAGTCTTTGCACAAGTTGGGCTGGGGACCCGACCACCGCATCCTCCGGTGGCAGCGCGCTCTTGGTGTGGAGCGGGGCGGCCCGCCGTCGCACGTCCTCGTCCGTACGGCCGATGGCCGCCACGACACCGGCCGAGAGCACCAGTGGTGGCCGGCCCGCGCCGGCCCGCCCGGTCCGGTCGCACGCCTCGGCAACCCGCCGGTACGCGCGGGCAGTCTCGGCCACCGACTTGAAGGGCATGTTGAACTCGTCGGCGTACCGGGCCGCCAGCTCGGGGGTGCGCTTGAGGCCGCGGCCCCCCACGATGATCGGCGGCCCAGGCACCTGCACAGGCTTCGGCAGGGCGGGCGCGTCGACGAGCTGGTAGTGGTCGCCGTGGTAGCTGAAGCTCTCACCGACCGGTGTCCGCCACAGGCCGGTGATCACCGCCAGTTGCTCCTCCAGCCGATCGAAGCGCTCCGGGGCGGGCGGGAACGGGATGCCGTACGAGGTGTGTTCCCGCTCGTACCAACCCGCGCCGAGGCCCAGTTCGACCCGCCCCCCGCTCATCCGGTCCACCTGCGCCACCATCACGGCGAGCGGCCCCGGCAGCCGGAAGGTGGCCGAGGTGACCAGGGTGCCCAGCCGGATCCTGGAGGTCTCCCGGGCGAGCGCGCCGAGCGTGATCCAGGCGTCGGTGGGGCCGGGCAGGCCGGGATCGGCACCCATCGTCTGATAGTGATCGGCCCTGAAGAAGCCCTCGAATCCGCCGGCCTCGACGAGTTGTGCGAAGCGCCGCTGATCCTCGTAGTCGGCGCCGCGGTGCGGCTCGGTGAAGACGCAGATCCGCAGGCTCATCGCCCCTCCGTTTCGGCCGTCCTGGACATGTCCCGTTCCATCAGCAGTTCGTGCAGATCGGCGCTGCACCGGGCCACTTCGCCCAGGTGCGCGGTCCGGCCCAGCGTCCTCGGCCGGGGAATGGCGATGTCGACGATCTTGCGGATCCGGCCCGGGCGCGGGGTGAGCACCACCACTCGGTCGGCGAGCAGCACGGCCTCGTCTATCGAGTGCGTGACGAAGACGACGGTGGACGAGTTCTCGAGGTGGATGCGCTGTAGTTCCACCGCGAGATCCGCGCGGGTCAGCGCGTCGAGTGCGGAGAACGGCTCGTCCATGAGCAGCACCCGCGGCTCGCCCATCAGCGATCGGCACAGCGCGACACGCTGCTGCATACCGCCGGACAGTTCGTGCGGCCGGTGCTTCTCGAAGCCGTTCAGTCCGGCCGTCTCCAGCAGCCGGTACGCCCGCTCGCGGTGCTTCGCCTTGTTCCAGCCGAAGATCTCCACGGGCAGCAGGACGTTGTCGAGGACAGACCGCCAGGGCAGCAGTGCCGGCCGCTGGAACAGCATGGCGACGTCCCGCCGGGCTCCGCTGACTCGTTCGCCGCCGATGGTGATCTCGCCCTCGGTGACCGGCAGGAGACCGGCGATCAGCCGGAGCAGCGTGGACTTGCCGCACCCGGACCGGCCCACCACCGCCACGAACTCGCTCTCGGCGATGTGAAGGCCGATGTCCTGGAGCGCCACCGTCGAACCGGACCGGCTGGTGAAGTTCCGGGACACACCGGTGAGTCTGATCATCCGGCGGTCTCCCCATCCCCTGGCAATCGTCATGCCGGCCGGGTCCTATCGCCCGATCAGGCTACTCGCAGCAGGCCGATCGGCGGTACCCGTCGTCCTGTCGATGCATGCCCCAATGACATACATCTGGCCCACAACTACCCATCCCTCGTACGCTGTTGTCCGCACCACGTGTCATGCCCTCGGCAGCCGTGACGCCGTTCCGTCTCGTCTGTCCCGACGCCCCGCCGCCGGCGCGTTCGGCGGTCGGAAAGGACAACACTGTGCGCATGATCAGGTTCGCCCGTACGGTCGCCGCGGCAGCCCTGACCACAGCGCTGGCGCTGGTGGCGGGGTGCGGCGGCTCGGATTCCGACGCCGACGCCGGTGACGACGGCAAGGCGCTGAAGAAGGTGACCTACCTGACCTCCTTCGGCAGCTTCGGCCGGGACGCGTACGCCTGGGTCGCGAAGGACAAGGGGTTCTTCGAAGAGGCCGGCTTCGACGTGCGGATCAGGCCTGGGCAGGGCACCGGCGGTGTGATCCCGGCCGTCGTGAGCGGCCAGGCGCAGTTCGGCCCGATCGACCTGACGGGAGGTCTGCTGCACATGGGCAACGGTCAGGCGAAGGACTTCGTCGCCGTGGCCGCCATCCAGCAGCGCACCATGGCCGCGATCGCCACGACCGAGGGCAACGGCATCGCCACACCGAAGGACCTCGAAGGCAAACGGCTCGCCGACACGCCCGGCTCTGTCGTACGCAACCTCTTCCCGACTTACGCCCGGCTGGCCGGTGTGGACGCCGACAAGGTGACCTGGGTCAACGGCGAGGCGCAGACCCTGATGGGCACGCTCGCCGGCGGCTCGGTGGACGGTATCGGCCAGTTCGTGGTGGGCAAGCCGACCATCGAGGCGGTGACGAAGAAGAAGGCCGTGCTGCTGCCGTACAGCGACGTGATCCCCGACCTGTACGGAAACGTGCTGATCACCTCCAAGAAGATCGCCGAGCAGGATCCGGAGATGGTGCGGCGGTTCACCGCCGCGCTGCTCAAGGGCCTGGAGTACAGCCTGGCCCACTCGAAGGAAGCCTCCGAGATCCTGAAGCGGAACGTGGACACCACGAATCCGACGGCTGCGGCAGCCGAGTTGGAGTTGATGGCCGCGTACGTCACCCCGAAGGACGGTTCCGGCACGGCGCTCGGAACGCTGGACTCCGGGCGGGTGGCGAGGAGCATCAAGATCCTGGAGGACGCGGGCGCGCTGCCGAAAGGGATGACCCCTGAGCAGATCATCGACTTCGGCCTGGTACCGAAGGCCTGACCGCGCCGCGCTGGTGAGGAGCCGCCCTGGAGAAGGATGGGATGACCGAACTCTCGAGGCCGCAGCAGTCCCCCACGGCGGGCCCGGAGCCGGTGCCACGAGTCGGTCCGCGCCGCGGGACGGGCGTCGGCGTCGTGCTGCTGCCCATGGCCGGGCTGTCGGTCGCGCTCGGCGTGTGGTGGCTTCTCACGTCGGTGCTGGAGGTGATCCACCCGGCAGTACTGCCTCCGCCAGGTGCTGTGCTCTCGGCGTTCACCGCGACCCCGGCCCGGTTCCTCGAACACACCGGTGACACCACGGTGGAGACGGTGGTCGGGTTCGCTCTGTCCAGCGCCTGCGGAGTCCTGATCGGACTGTCGCTGGCCGCCTCGCGGGTACTGGAGCGCATGTTCACGCCGCTGCTGGTGGCCGTCAACGCGGTTCCGAAGATCGCGCTCGGGCCGCTGTTGGTGGGGGCGCTCGGATGGGGGCAGAAGCCGGTCCTGACCATGGTCTTCCTGCTCTGCTTCTTCCCGATCGTGCTGTCCACCGCGACCGGCCTCACCTCCACCCCGGCGGACCTGGCCGAGTTGGCGCGCTCGCTGGATGCCTCTCGCTGGCAGGCATTCCGCAAGGTCCGGTTTCCCGCCGCGCTGCCGCAGATCTTCGTCGGATTGAAGGTGGCCATGCCCCTCGCCGCGATCGGTGCGGTCATCGGCGAGTTCCAGGCCGGTGAGGCCGGGCTGGGCTATCTGATCGTGCAAGCCGGCGGGGTGGGTGACACCGCCACCGCCTGGGCCGCGATCATCCTGATCGGGTTGATGAGCATCCTCCTCTACTTCGCCTTGGTGTTACTGGAACGGTTCACACTGCCCTGGGTCAGGGACACGACCTGAAACGGATGACGTACGGGACTCCGTCGTTTTGCCGGAGAAATGCCGCGAGACTCACCAGAGCGTCCGATAGTTTCACATCACAGCCTTCGAATGCAGGTGCTACTACCGCCGGTAACATTCTATCGCCCGCACGGTTTTGAAAATCGGTCAGAGATAGCGCTTGTCTCGCCCGACTCGCGTATGCGAAGGTGAGCCTCGCTTGAGAGAGTCCCGGCCCTGACCAGGCAAAAGGCATCCTCAAGGTATGAACCAATCACCCAGCGCTTTCCGACGGAACGTCATTTCGCATGCCGTCCTGCCACGAAAAGGAAAGGGTTCCGTGCAGGTTTCCCACCCCCCACGCCCGCCGTACCCGCCCCGTCCCGGACTACCCCTCGGGGAGCCGGATCCGGACCTCGTCGCCCAACTGGACGGCGACGTCGACGAACGACACCACGCGACAGCCGTGTTGCTGGCCCGCCACTGGCTCGCCGCGCGCGACTACGCACTCCTGTGCCTGGCCTCCGCCACTCCCACCGCCCAGTTCGTGGCCGCCAGCGCGTTCCAGCGGCTGCTGGACCGACTCACGGACGGCGCTCCCGCGGCGGCGCTGCGTCCACAACTGCTGGTGACGGTCCGCGAGACCGTCCGCGCCTGGGCCGCGAACGACAAGACGTGCGCGGCCCTGCCGGAACTGCGCAAACCGACCGGCGGTCGAGGTCTGCACACGGCCAGGCCGGAAGCCCCCGCCAATCGGAAACTCGCCGAACGCGCCTTCGTGGCGTTGTCGGATTTCTCCCAATGCCTTCTGTGGCACACGGAGGTCGAGGCGGAACCCATCGAGATACCCGCCGGCTTGCTGGGTATGGAAACCGTTGCCGCGAAAACTGCCTTGAGTAAGGCCCGTGAACAATTCCGGACCGGTCTGGTGCGTGCTCACACGCAATTCGCCCCGTCCGAGGAGTGCCGGTTCTACAGCAGCCTTATCGACGTCCCCATTCGACGGGGCGCCACACTGCTCCCGGATGTCCAACAGCATCTGACGCAGTGTCCGCATTGCCAATCCACCGCCGAGCAACTCGAATACTGCGAAGGCCGGTTGGGGCTTCTGCTGGCCGATTCCGTGCTCGGCTGGGGAGGGCGGCGTTACCTCGCCACGCGTCCCGGCCGCAGCACCCCCGGAGCGTGGCGGTCCGCACCGCAGCACGAGCAGGCACCTCCGGTCACCGTCGGACGCCATCGCACCACGGCCGAGAGAAGGTATCGCGCGTTCGCCGCCGCAGCCGTGGCCTCTCTCGCTCTCCTGGCGGCCGTACTGGCAGCCCGGAACTGGTCCGACGACAACGACACGCCCGCGTCGGACACACCGGCCTGGGGGGCTCCCGCCAACGGCATCCCGAGCCCCGGTTCCACCGGACGGACCGGTGCCGCATCCTCCACTTCACCGGGCTCCGGCACGTCCGTCGAGGGCAGGCTGCACAACCTGGCCACCGGAGAGTGCCTGGCCGTCGACAGCCGGGCCTCGGTCGGCGCGGCCATCGGGCTGGCGGCGTGTTCGTCGGCCGGGTCCGAGCGGTGGTCCTACGAGTTCGACGGTCTGCTGCGCAGCGGCGCCGACCCCTCCCTCTGCCTGGCCGCCGACCCTCAGACGCGGAACGTCCGGCTCTCGCTGTGCATCGCGCCCACCGGCGAGGTGACATACGTCCTCACGGGCCGCGGTGAGCTCCTTCTGCGCCGACGTCAGGACCTGGCCCTGGCACCGGACCGGGACGGCAAGCTCTCCCAGGTGGTCGTGGCCGACCGCGACGCATCCGGCGGCCAACGCTGGGCGATCGAGCCCGCGGATGCCGACGCCGTCCCCAAGTCGCATACGTAGGAGCACGGTTGGAGGATGCGGCGAGACAGGGGCGACGGCATCGCGTGAATCCGTGCGGTGAATGGCCCCCGGCGAGGATCCGAACCGTCCATGTACGGCCGGCGACTCCTGTGAAAGTACGCCCGAAGTCTCGACAGACCCCGGGTAACCGGGGGTAACTTCAGCCCCGTCCTCACTGCAACCGCTTTCTCTCCCCCAGGAGCCACCCCCTCATGCGCAGACTCCTCGCCTGTCTGACGACGGCGGCCGCCGTTCTCGGCGGGCTCACCGCGGCCGCCCCCTCCGCGGCGGCCGCCGACTCCGGCACCTTCAGCGTCCTCAGCTACAACGTGGCCGGCCTGCCCGAGGCCATCTCCAGCGCCCCGACGCCCCGCGAGTCGGCCACCACGGCGATCGGCGGGCGGATAGCGCCGTACGACATCGTCCACGCCCAGGAGGACTTCAACTACCACGCCTACCTCTACGCGGCCGACACCGCCCACGCCCACCGCACCGCCACCAGCGGCGGCGCCGCCATCGGCAGCGGCCTCAACACCCTCTCGAAGATCCCCTACGACGAGGACGACTTCGAGCGGGTGCGCTGGAACACCTGCACCTACGGCTCGGGCGACTGCCTGACGCCCAAGGGCTTCACCTTCATGCGCGAGCGGCTCGCCGAGGGGGTGTACGTCGACTTCTACAACCTGCACACAAACGCGGGCACCAACGCCGACGATCTCGCCGCCCGCGCCGACAACCTCAGCCAGCTCACCGCCTTCATCGCCACCCACTCCGCCGGCAACGCGGTCGTGGTCATGGGCGACACCAACACCCGCTACACCCGCTCCGGTGACACCATCGCCGAGTTCGCCGCCGCCAACGGCCTCACCGACACCTGGGTCCAGCTGATCCGCGGCGGCAGCGCGCCCGCCAAGGGCAGCGACGCCCTGGTCTGCGACCAGACCGGGACCACCGTGCCCAACACCTGCGAGGTCGTCGACAAGATCCTCTACCGGGGCAGCAAGCTGGTCTCGCTCAACGCCACGTCCTACAACAACGAGCACTCCAAGTTCCTCACCGGCGACGGCCTGATGCTCTCCGACCACGATCCGATCGCCGCAGGCTTCAGCTGGTCGCGCAACACCGCGTTCCAGCTCAGCGACCAGTTCGGCGGCCCGCACGGCGACTACTACAACGACATCGGCAGCGTGCCCGCCGGCGCCCGCGCCACCACCGTCGCCCTGCGCGCCGGGTCCCGGGTCGACCAGGTGAGCCTCACCCTGGCGAACGGCACCACTCTCACCCACGGTGGCACCGGCGGCACCGCGTCCTCCCTGACGCTCGGCAGCGGGGAGTACGTGACGACGGCGTATCTGTGCCAGGGCCAGAAGGACGACCACACGCGGATCTTCTACGCCAAGTTCACGACCAACCTCGGCCGCACCCTGGCCGGTGGCACCACCACCTCCGACTGCGTGACCCGCACCGCGCCGTCCGGTTGGCAGATCGCCGGCTTCCACGGGCGTACCGGTGACGAGGTCGACAAGGTCGGTTTCGTCTACACCCAGCGCTGATCCTCTTCCCGCCCCGGGGCGCGCCACTCCCGCCCCGGGGCGCACAGGAAACACAAAGGCATGTCAGGACGATTGACGGGCGCATGTCCAACCCCTACGGTCTGATCGATTTTCCGAACCACGTTCGAAATCCCGGCCATTTCAGGTGCCCCCGCACGCCCCCTGGAGCCCACGTGAGCAAGAACCCCCACCTGTCCCGTCGCGCCCTGCTCGGCATGACCGCCGCCGTCCCCGTCGCCCTGACCCTCGGCTCGGGCACCGCCCACGCCGCCGACTCGGCCTACGCGATGGTCTACTTCACCGAGTCGACGAACCTCGGCGACGGCACCGACTACGGCCTGCACCTGGCCGTCAGCCCCGACGGGCTCAACTGGACGCCGCTCAACCAGAACAACCCCCTGGCCACCCCCACCGCCGGCGCGCTGGGTCTGCGCGACCCGTTCCTGATGCGCAAGCAGGACGGCACGTTCGTGGTGCTCGCCACCGACCTCAAGGGCACCGACTGGAGCTACAACAGCCAGTACATCCACGTCTGGGACTCCGCCGACCTGCGCACCCTCACCGGCTACCGGCGCCTGAAGCTGCACGACATGACCACCCACAGCTGGGCGCCCGAGGCGTTCTGGGACGCCGGCCGCGGTCAGTACGCGGTCATCTACTCCTCCGTGAACAGCAGCGGCCACAACGTCATCATGGTCAACTACACCAGCGACTTCGTCACCGCCTCGGCCCCGCAGGTGTTCTTCGACCCCGGCTACGACGTCATCGACGGCGACATGGCGGTCGGCGTGGACGGCTACAACTACCTCTACTTCAAGAAGAACCAGACCCTGGTGAGCGCCCGGTCCACCTCCCTGAACCCGGGCAGCTTCACCGAGTACAGCGCCGGTGTGGCCCACGGCGGCACCGAGGCCCCCACGGTGGTCAAGTCCCTCTCCTCCAGCAACTGGTGGCTGTGGGGCGACACCTACACACCCAACGGTGTCTTCTACGCCTGGCAGTCGAGCAGCCTCGCCTCCGGCACCTGGACCGCCCTGGACCAGAAGACCTACACCCAGCCGGTCAACTCCAAGCACTGCGGCATCACCACGATCACCACGGCCGAGTACAACAACCTGCTCGCCAAGTGGGGCGCCCCGGCCTGGAACCGGCTCAAGTCCTACAACTACCCGGGCCGTTACGTCCGCCACTCCAACTACACGGCCCGTATCGACGAGTACCCGATCGAGCCGTACAAGGACTCCCTGTGGACCCTGGTCCCCGGGCTCGCCGACAGCTCCGGGGTCTCCTTCCGGTCGGTCAACTACCCCACCCGCTACCTGCGGCACTACAACTACGCGCTCCAGCTGGACGCGAACGACGGCACCTCGACGTTCGCCGCCGACGCGACCTTCTACCGCACGGCAGGCCTCGCGGACGCGAGTTGGGCCTCCTTCCGGTCGTACAACAACCCGACGCGCTACATCCGCCACGCGAACTACGTCCTGCGCATCGACCCCATCTCCACGACCACGGAGCGGCAGGACGCGACCTTCCGCGTCGGGTACTGACGTGGCGGACACCCGCGAGCCGGACGCCTGCGCACCCGGCTGAGCCAGACGCGGCACCGTGCGCGTCCTCGCCCTCGCTCTCGTCGTGTCCGGCCTGACGGCCCTGGCCGGACACGATCCATCGGCACCTCTGGCCGCCGTCACCCCGCCGTCGATGGGCTGGGCGTTCGACGCGATCCGTGTCCAGGGCATTCCCGGCACCAACGGCGTCGCCCTCCTCGGCGCCGCCTCCGACCGCTGCGCCGGACTGGAGAAGAACACCATCACCGACGGTTCCCAGGCCATCCTGTGGGACTGCTTCGGCGGCCGGAACGAGACCTTCACGCACACCTCGCGCGGCGAGCTCGTCGTCTACGGCAACAAGTGCCTGGACGCCGACGACAACGGCACCGTCAACGGCACCAAGGTCATCATCTGGGACTGCACCGGCGGCACCAACCAGAAGTGGCCCTCGACTGACCTGACCCGCACCGCCCGCATCGCCCGTCGCCGGGCCGGCCGTCGAACCGGTCCCGGCGGCGGGCGGTGTCGTCCGCCGGGGCGGTACCGCGGGCCGTCAGCGCGTCGGCGGGCCGGGCCAGATGGCCGAGGCGTCGTCGCGGTCCGCGTCGGGCAGGCGGATCGGGCGGACGGGGACGGTGCGGGTGCGGCCCTCCGAGACGACCGTCCAGGGGGCGGGACGGCCCGAGTAGCACAGGGTGGTGAGCACGAAGACACCGTCGGCGTAGACCTCGACGTATTCGCCGATCGTGAGGATGCGCAGGGTGGTGGCGGGTTCGGCCAGTGTCGTCTCGTCGATCCTGTCCCCGTGAGGGCCGGCGACCCAGAGGTTCTTGCCGTCGCAGCCGACGAGCAGGGCCGGGCTCTCGCCGCCGGCGATGTCGGTGCGCAGGGCGATCTCCACGCGGCCGGTGAGGGTGACGTCGCCGACCGCGTGCAGGGCGGGCTGTTCGGTCTCCTCGCCGAGCCAGGCGTTCAGGCCGGGCCACCATTCCAGGCGCGGTGACTGGTCCGGGGCGGTCACCAGGAGTTTGGGCTGGGCGAGCATGCCGCGGCAGCGTTCGCCGGAGTCGGTGAGGTTCACACGCCGGGGCGTGGTGTGCAGCACGACGCGGGAGCCGTCGGGAGCGGCGATGACGCGCGGGGCGTAGGAGCCGGTCGGGCCGAGCGGGTCGCGGCGGGTCCATGGCCCCCTCAACCGTGGCGCGGTCCACGCCTCGAAGCCGCGCGTGGCGCCGACGGAACCGAGCAGCAGCCAGCTGCCGTCGTCGAGGCGCTCCAGGACCGGGCACTCCAGCTCGTCGACGTCGCCCGGTGAGACGAGTGGCGGGTGGACGGTCCAGTGCTCCAGGTCGTCGGAGGTGGCCCAGGCGACGCAGCCGCCGGACTCGACGGGCAGGGAGGCGTCGGCGGCGCAGACCACCATGACCCAGCCGTCGGACTCGTCGTCACGGACGACGAACGGGTCGCGCCAGCCCATGTGTTCGCCGGTGCGGTACCAGCGCGCGTCCGCCTCGACGACGGGCCCGGTGCCGTGCCGACGCCAGCCGGTGCCGTCGGTGCGGTCGGAGTAGGCGAGACCGACCGACTGCAGCGGCCGGCCGCCCGGGGTGAGGCCGGAGACGCCCGTGTAGAACATGGCCATTCCGTCGCCGTGCCGGACGGGGTGCATGGTCCATACGGCCTGCTGGTCGAAGCGGCCGGGCAGGCCGTTGCCGAACGCGGTGCCCTCCGGCTGCCAGCGGACCAGGTCGGTGGAGGTGGCCCGGCCGTAGGACGTCTCCATTCGCAGGTGGTCGAACTCGGCCGTCCACGGCCCCTGCAGATGCAGCACGGCGTAGGTGCCGTCGTCGTCCCGCAGCAGGGCGAAGTCGTTCACACAGAGGCCGGGCGGGGCGTATCGCATGCGCAGTTCCTGTCGGCTCGCAGCGCTCAAACGCATGCGCTGACCATTGACCTCGGAGGTATCGCTTAAGAATCGGCCCAAGTAAAACCCAACGCAAACGCTTGCGCAACAACGATGCCGGGTCTACGGTCACGTCACCCACAGATCACACCGATGTGAAACCAACGGGAGAAAAGCGCCGTGACCGTCAGCATCACCGATGTCGCCCGCGCCGCCGGCGTCTCTGCGTCCACCGTGTCCCGCGCACTGCGCGGTCAGCCGGGCGTCTCCCACGAGGTCCGCGCCCAGATCACAGCCGTCGCCGCACAACTCGGCTACACCGCATCCCGTTCGGCCTCCAGCCTGGCCAGCGGACGCACCTACACCATCGGGGTCGTCGTCCCCTACATCGGCCGCTGGTTCTTCGGCACCGTGCTCGACGCCGCCGAGAAGGTGTTCAGCGCCGCCGGCTACGACGTGCTGCTCTACAACCTGAACTCACCGGAGGCACGCAAACGCTTCTTCACCAAGCTGCCGGTGCGCAAACGCGTGGACGCCGTCCTCTCGCTGCTCATCCCCGACCTGGACGAGGAATCGGCACTGCGCTCCCTCGGCGTACCGCTGGCCACCACCGTCGGCGGCCCCCGGGACGGCTTCACGGTGGTCGGCATCGACGACCACAGCGGCGCCGCCAGCGCCGTACGGCATCTGGTCAACCTCGGTCACCGGCGCATCGGCATGATCTCCGGAGCGAGTGAGCCGCTGCACTGGACCACTCCGATCGACCGCCGTCAGGCCTACCTGGATGTGCTGGCCGAGTCCGCTATCGCCCACGATCCGGCGCTGGAGGCGGACGGCGGCTACACCGTCGAGGGCGGCGAGCGGGCCATGACCGAACTCCTCGCCGTCTCCCGCCCCCCGACGGCGGTGTTCGCGCAGTCCGACGAGATGGCGATGGGTGCGCTGCGCGCCCTGCGCCGGCACCGCCTGAAGGTGCCGGACGACGTGTCCGTGGTCGGCTTCGACGATCACGAACTCGCCGAGGTCATCGGGCTGACCACCGTCGCCCAGCCGGTCCCTGAGCAGGGCGCGGAGGCCGCCCGGCTGCTGCTGCGCCGGCTGGAGGAACCCGATGCCGAGCCGGTCGACCAGGTGCGGATGCCCATCCGACTGATGCTGCGGGAGACCACGGCTCCGCCGAGCCCGCACAGACCCTCGTGACTCCCCCGCTCCCCGTCGAGCCACCGCCCTTCGAACCCACCTCCCCACCCCCCGAATCGTCGAGCACCGCAACACTCACCAGCACGGAGGCACCGTCCATGAACGCCGGAAGCAGAAGGTTCCGCCGCACGCTCTGTTCGAGTCTGACCCTCGCCCTGCCCCTGGCGGCGCTGGCCGCCTGCGGCGGGGGCGGCGGCAGCGACGCCTCCGCCGAGGCGGGCAGCGGCAAGGGCACGATCAGCGTCTGGGCCCACCAGGGGCAGGCGGGCGAGACCGCCGCACTGCAGAACACGGTGAAGTCCTTCAACTCCTCACAGAGCGACATCAAGGTCGAGCTGAAGCTCATCCCCGAGAACGACTACACCAAGACCATCACCGCCACCGGCGCCTCCGAGCTGCCGGACGTGATGGAGTTCGACGGTCCGACGATGGCGAACTTCGTCTACAACAAGAAGCTCGCGCAGATCGACTCGTACGTGTCCGCGAAGACGATGGCCAACGCCACCGACGCGATCAAGGCGCAGGGCGAGATCGACGGCAAGCACTACGGCCTGGGCATGTTCGACTCCGGCCTCGGCGTGTGGGGCAACAAGAAGCTGCTGGACGCGGCCGGCGTGAAGTACCCGACGGGCGTGGACGACGCCTGGACGGCCGCGGAGTTCGACGCGGCGCTCAAGGCGCTCAAGGCCAAGGACGCCGACGGCAAGGTCCTCGACGTCTCCGAGCAGTACGGCCTGGCCACCGAGTGGGGCACCTACGGCTTCTCCCCCATCGTCTGGTCGGCCGGCGGTGCCCTGCTCAAGGACGGCAAGGCCGAGGGCGCCCTCGACAGCCCGAAAGTCGTCTCGGCGATGAAGACCTTCCAGTCCTGGAAGACGTACGTCGACCCCAACACCGACGGCAACGCCTTCGCCAAGGGCAAGGTGGCGCTCAGCTGGGTCGGCAACTGGACCTACCCCGGCTACGACAAGGCCCTCGGCGACGACCTCGTCGTCCTGCCGCTGCCCGACTTCGGCAACGGCTCCAAGACCGGCCAGGGATCATGGGCCTGGGGCATCGGCGCGGACACCAAGAACGCCAAGGCCGCGGGCGCCTTCCTGGACCACCTCCTGGGCGACGACAGCGTCGGCGCGATGACGAAGGCCAACGGCTCGGTCCCGGGCACCGAATCCGCGCTCGCCAAGAGCGAGCTGTACAAGCAGGGCGGCCCGCTCCAGCTCTTCGCCGACCAGCTCGCCAAGCCGTGCGGCGACAGCGACATCGACAAGTCCTGCGTCGCCGTCACCCGTCCCGTGACGGCCGGGTACCCCACGGTCACCGCCAAGTTCTCCCAGGCCCTCAACGCGATCTACGGGGGTGCGGACCCGAAGGAGACCCTGGAGAAGGCGGCCCGCTCCATCGACCAGGACTTCTCCGACAACGCCGGCTACGAGATCCCGTAGGCCCCGCCGGGAAAAAGGACCCACACCCGTGAAAACCGTGGAACCCGCGCACTCCGCGGCACCCGGCCGCTCCGAGCAGGCCTCCCCCGCCCCGTCCGTCAAACCCTCGAAGGCCGGGCGCAAGAACCAGGACCGGGTGCACGCCCTGCTCATGGTCGCCCCGGCCGTCGGCGGACTGATCGCGTTCGTCGGCATCCCCTTCGGCTACGCCGTCGTGCTCTCCTTCTACAACGTGCGGCTCGGCTCCCCGCTGGAACCGTCGTTCTTCGGCCTGGAGCACTACCGGCGCCTGTTCACCGACCCCGACCAGTCCGGCCCGTTCCTGCGGGCGCTGCTGAACAACTTCACCTTCGCCGCGGTCGTCGTACCGCTCCAGACAGGTCTCGCCCTCGGCCTGGCGATCCTCCTCAACCGCAAGCTCAAGGCCATCGGCCTGTTCCGGTCCCTGTTCTTCATGCCGGTGGTCTTCCCGATGGCCCTGGTCGCCGTGATCTGGCGGCTCATCCTGGCCCGCAGCGAGCAGGGGATGCTCAACTCCCTGCTGGACGCGGCGAGTCTCGGCAACTGGGGCGCCTTCGACTGGCTCGGCGACACGGCCACCGCGATGGGTTCGATCGTCGTGCTGTCGGTGTGGCAGGGCGTCGGCTTCCAGATGGTCATCCTGCTGGCCGGCCTGCAGCAGATTCCCGGTGAGCTGTACGAGGCCTCCGAGTTGGACCGCGCGAGCCGCTGGCAGCAGTTCCGCCATGTCACGCTGCCCGGCATCCGCGGCACTCTGGTCTTCGTCGCGCTGCTGACCTCGGTGATGTCCTTCCGGATCTTCGACCAGGTGTACATCCTCATCCGCGGCGGAGGTCTGGACGAGGACGCCACCCGAACGGTCATGTACCAGGCCGTCACCACCGCCTTCGACCAGAACAACATCGGTCAGGCGTCCGCGATCACCGTCGTCTTCTTCCTGATCGTCCTCGTCCTGACGATCGTCCAGCGCCGCGTCGTCCGGCCCGACAACGAGGACTGACCTCCATGGCCATGACCCGCACCCCCGTCCGCCGCGTCCTCGACTACAGCGTCCTGAGCGTCCTGGCGTTCGTCTTCGTCCTGCCCGTCCTCTACCTCTTCCTGGGCAGCCTCAAGCCGTCCGACGAGGTCCTGAACGGACTGTCCGGCTTCCTGCCCACCCATCTGACCTTCGCCAACTACTCCGCCGTCCTCGACAGCCTCAGTTCCGACAGCACCGGCTACTTCTGGCAGTTCATGGGCGTGTCGGTACTGGTGGCGTTCGTGGTGGTGACGGGCGGGCTGTTCGTCAACTCGATGGCGGCGTACGGCCTGTCCCGCCTGAAGTGGCGCGGCCGGGAAGCTGTCTTCACCCTTGTCCTGCTGCTGATGCTCATCCCGTTCGAGTCGGTGGCCGTCCCGCTCTTCTACATGTTCAACGGGCAGCGCAACACGCTTTACATCCAGGCGGTGCCCTTCATCGCCAACGCCTTCGCCATCTACCAGTTCCACACGTTCTTCCGGAAGATCCCCACGAGCATCGAGGAAGCCGCCCGGCTGGACGGCGCGGGCCCCTGGCGCACCTTCTTCGCGATCATCGTGCCGATGTCCAAGCCCGTGTTCGCCTCGGTCGCGATCCTGACCTTCCTCATCCAGTGGGGCTCCTTCCTGTGGCCGGTCCTGATGGTCTCCGACCCCTCGGTGCGCCCCCTCCCCCTGGAGATCAGCGTCTTCCAGGGCCAACAGCCCCCGGACTGGGGCCAGATCCTCGCCTTCGGCGTCCTGCTGGTCCTGCCCGTACTGGTGGTCTTCGCCTTCTTCCAGCGCTGGTTCGTCCAGGGCGTGGCCAGCTCCGCCGTCAAGGGCTGAGAGCTGGGGCGCCGGCCGGCGTTCCCCCTGGCGGCCTCGGCGATCGAAGAAGGGCGTGCACTGCGAGCGCACGCCCCCTGAATGTCCCGAGCGCCCGGAGGCGAGTCGGCAACTCCGGTGTTGTCGCTGTGCCGGGTCCCTACTGTTGGGGCAGCCGCGAGAGGGAAGGACGGCTCTCCTTCCCGACGACCTGACGCGGCATCA
Organism: Streptomyces sp. NPDC087859; assembly: GCF_044742595.1. Taxonomy (NCBI): domain Bacteria; kingdom Bacillati; phylum Actinomycetota; class Actinomycetes; order Kitasatosporales; family Streptomycetaceae; genus Streptomyces; species Streptomyces sp. NPDC087859. The sequence continues at coordinate 113,858 of NZ_JBIUUU010000013.1, forward strand.
CTCATCAGTCATCTCATCGCTCGAGTGCCGGAACGGTCTCCGGGCCGGACGACGGCGGTCGACGGCCCAAGACCGGTTCCCGACCCGGAGCACGGACGTTCGGGGGGACAGACGACCGTGGCGGCCGGCTTCTTCGGCGGCAGGGTCACGGTGGTCCAGGCCGACGCCCCACATCGCGGGCGGTCTCAAGGACGTGAAGCGGTGCGACGTCGTCGCCGCCCGCCACATCTACGACTACGAGCGAGGCAAGGACGAGGAGGAGGGCTTCCAGGCCCGTATCACCACCCATCTGTCGTCCTTCGCCCTCGTCCAGCGCGCCCAGTCGGTCGCCCGCTCGGAAACCTGGCGGAACCGCATCAGGTCTCCGCTGCCCGATCGCACCCCGAAGGCCTACGTCAAACCACTCGCCGCCGGCTCGAAGGTGGTGGCCAGTGAGCGCTCCGCCACGGCTCGGCTGCTGGCCCGGCACTGCGGTGACGCGCTCGCGGTGGAGATGGAGGGATACGGCTTCCTGCAGGCCGCGTACGTCAACGCGGGCGTCGGCGCACTCGTCGTCCGGGGGATCTCCGACCTGCTGTCCGACAAGGGCGAGGACAACGACGACGTCTGGCAGCCGGCTGCCTCCAGGTGCGCCGCGGCCTTCGCCTTCGAGGTGCTGTCCAAGCTCTCCGCTCCCCCGGTCGGGCGACGGGGACTGGGGAACTTCGTCGGCGAGTTACGTCGGACGCGGCAGCCCGGCGGGCAGGCGACGATCGGGTTCGGGCCGGATCACTCGGCGGTCGTCATCGGTGGGGACGGATCGATCGAGCGGTGGGACCTGAAGTCGGGCGAGGCTCTGCCCGGTGCCCCGGGCGAGGCCGAACTGCGCCTCGGCCACCAGGCCATCACCTCCCCGGGCCGCCACAGTGTCGCCATCGCCCGCCGATCGCGCCTGGAACTCGTCCACTTCGTGGGCACGTCCGGCGAACACCGGCGGCGTACCGCGCCCCTGGCCCAGGACGAGTTCCTGGTCACCAGTGGCGGCACCGTTCTGGCGACCCATGACGGCCGCCGCCTGGCCGTGCGCGACTTCACCGACGGCCGGATTCTCCGCGAAGTGCCCTGCCCTCAGGGCCTCGCGGCATCCGCGATCAGTGCCGACGCCTCGGTTGTCGCCATGGCCACCTCGAACAAGGTCCACGTCCACCAGCAGCATCGTGGATCGGTCGAACTGGACATCCGCAACCGGCTGGAGATTCTCAAACCGGGCTGCTGGCTGAGCATCTCCCCCTCCGGAAGGTACGTCGCGTGCGCCACCTTCCGCGAACTACGGGTCTGGCTGACGGCTGATCAAACCATCGTTCTGCACCGGGAGTTCAGCGGACAGGAGAGTGTCGACAGCCTGGGGGCCCAAGGCATGCGCCTGTTCTGCACCGACGAGGGGAGGGTGCTGTGCTCCGTCGGGGCCTGCTGTCCCAGGTGACCCACCAGCCCGAGATCCGCCATCTCGAACAGGCCGGCCGTTACGACGACTTCGCCGTCCACCTCGACGGAAACCTGCTGGCGGCCGTCAGCGGCACCAGCCTCGTACGGACCTGGGAGTGGAACGGCTGAGGTCGGCCAAGCTGAACCCCTCAACGGGTGGGCGCGAAGCGGGTGTTCGGACGTAGGTTGTGCGATGAATGACCCGCACCTCGGCCGAAGGACTGACGCGACTCATGACTGACCCTGTGACGACGCCCGAACCAGCGGAGCACCAGAAGATCGACACCTCTGTGCCGCACTCGGCGCGCATCTGGAACTACTGGCTGGGCGGCAAGGACAACTACCCCGTGGACGAGGCGGCAGGCGACGCCTACACCGACGTCTTCCCCGGTATCGTCACCATCGCCCGCAGCAGCCGCGCCTTCCTGCGCCGCAACATCACGTATCTGGTCTCCGAGGCGGGGATCCGGCAGTTCCTTGACGTCGGCACCGGTCTTCCGACCGCCCAGAACACCCATGAGGTCGCCCAGCAGATCGCCCCCGAGGCGAGGATCGTCTACGTCGACAACGACCCCATGGTCCTGGGCCACGCGCGTGCCCTGCTCTATTCCACCCGCGAGGGCGCGACCGCCTACATCGACTCCAACGTCACGGACCCGGACCGCATCCTCGCCGCAGCCGCGAAGACGCTGGACTTCGGCCGGCCCACCGCGCTCATCCTCAGCAACATCCTGGGACACGTCGCCGACCACGATCAGGCCCGCTCCATCGTCACCCGGCTCATGGACGCTCTGCCCTCGGGGAGTTACCTGTCCATCAACGACGGCTCACGCGGCGTGGACCCGGTCTTCGAGCAGGCCCAGGACGCGTACAACGACAGCGGGGCCGTGCCGTACAACCTGCGCACGGTTGAGGAGATCACCGCGTTCTTCGACGGCCTGGAACTGGTCGAGCCGGGCGTCGTCTCGGTCACGCAGTGGCGTCCGGAGCCTGGTTCCACCAGTGCGGACGTCATCGCCGAGCACGGCGGTCTTGCCCGGAAGCCGTAAGCGGCGACCGTTGCGGACGTCGCGGCAGGACCCGGGTCCCGCGATGAAGCCGATCGTGCGGGCCGGCAACCAGGAGGTACCCCCCTGTCGCCGTCCCGCACGTTGCCGTAACCCGTCCCGTCGGTCTGGTCAGCAACTGCCGTCCGACACCAGCAGCCCCTTGCCGGCACCTGCCGTCCGGCTCACGATGTTCGGCACGCAGGCAGCCGTGTCGAGGCTGTGGGCGTAGGGGATGCTCACCGTGGTGTTGGACTTCGGGTCGGGGCCGGCGGGATGGTTCTCCGAACCGGCGCTGGACCAGGTCACGTTGTCGAAGATGTTGCCGCTGACCTGCCAGTATCCGGCCGCGTCGGTGTAGAAGGTGCCGAGGACGTCCTTGGAGTCCTCGAAGTAGTTGTTGTCCACCTTGGCCTTGGCGCCGGCCCGGGAGTTGATGCCGGACTCGTTGAGTTTCACGTAGTGGTTGTTGTACATGTGGGCTGTGCCGCCACGGAGCAGCGGGGTGCGGGAGTCGATGTTCTCGTACCGGTTGTGGTGGTAGGTGATGAAGCTGTTCGAGACGTCGCTCTCACTCGATCCGACGAGGCCACCGCGGCCGGAGTTGCGCAGGATGCTGTAGGAGAGCGTCACGTACTGGGTGTTGTCCTTCATGTCGAAGAGACCGTCGAACCCCTGCGCCTCCCCACCCGACGCCTCCAGAGTGGTGTGATCGACCCAGACGTTGCGGACGTTGCGCTCCATGCCGATGGCGTCACCGCCGTTGGACGTGGGCGAGCCCGACTTCTTGACGTTCCGGATGGTCACGTTCTGAATGATGATGTTGCGGGCGTCGCGCAGGTGGATGCCCAACTGGTCGAAGACAGCGCCGCTGCCGACCCCGATGATCGTGACGTTGCTGACCTCCTTGAGCTCGATCACGCCGGCGGCGGTGTTGCAGCTGGCGCCCGACACCTTGGTGGTGTTGCCGTGGTTGATGGTTCCCTGCACCTCGATGGTGATCGGGGTGCTGCTACTGGCCCGGCCGCACAGGGCCGCGTGGATCGCGGTTCCCGTGGTGGCCCGTACGGTCGCCCCGCCCGCGCCGCCGGTGGTCCCGCCGTTCTGGGTCGCGTATCCGCTGGCGCCGGCGGTCGCCGCCGATGCCTCGGGTATCGACAGAACCGCACCGGTCGCGGCCGTAATAGCCATCGTGGCCAGCGCCGCATGGAGTCGCAGTGAGAGTGGTCGCTTCATCCTCGTCTCCTCATCTTCTCGTTCGTCCTCGAATGTCGGGGCGTGCTTGCGTCGGCGTAGTCGGCCTGACGGTGGGCCCCTGGCTCCGGCAACGGAACACCAGGCGCACGCGCTGATTCCCCGTGGGTAAGCGCTTTCTCGGACCGTAGGGACCTGTCGCGACCGCGTCAATACTGTTGTACGGAATTTGTTCACGTAGGTGAACAAGCGGCGAGTGCGGCACCTCGGCCACTACGCCCCAGATTTGCAGGCCTGATCTCTGGAGGGGCACTTCATCCCTAAGGAACGGATCCTTCAGGCCATCGCGCCACCGCACTCAGGGGTGGCGGCGACCGTCGCACTCGATTCACAGATACAGACAACGATCATGTGCAGGCACCTTGACGTGGCTATGACACGCTTCTTTACTTCTCCCGGAAAGCGCTTTCCCGCTACTCGATTCAAGGCCCCGCTCTGGAGACGATTCATGCGCCTGAAGCACGTCGCCGCGTCCACCGCCCTCTCCGGACTGCTGGCCGGTTTCCTCACCTTGGGCTCCGCCGGCGGTGCGCACGCCGCCACCGACCTGTATGTGGCGCCGAACGGCAGCGACAGCAACGCGGGGACGCTCGCCGCCCCGTTGAAGACCATCCAACGCGCCGTGGATCTGGCGCAGGCGGGGACCACCATTCAGGTCCGGGGCGGGACATACGCACCGACCACGAACCTTCAGTTACTCAAGAGCGGCACGGCGAGCCAGCCCATCACCCTGCGCAACTACAACAGTGAGCGCGTGATCATCGACGGCGAGAACATGCCGTACACCCCGGGAGCGGTGGATTCGAGCATCCCCCGTTCCGAGCGCGGTGCCGTTCACATCGAGGGGGAGTACTGGCGGCTCGTCGGCCTGGAAATCATCCACGGCCCCTACGGCGTGTTCGGACTGGACACCAGCGGCAACGTCTTCGACCGCGTCGTCACCCGGGACAACTACGAGTCCGGGTTCCACCTCCAGGGCGCTTCCAGCAACAACCAGATCCTGAACCTGGACAGTTACGGAAACCGCGACCCTCGCAAGAACGGTGAGAGCGCCGACGGGATTGCCATCAAGGAGGGCGCCGGCAGCGGCAACGTGTTGCGTGGCGCCCGGCTGTGGAACAACGCTGACGACGGCCTGGACTTCTGGATGTTCGACAACTCGCCGCTCCTCGTGGAGAACACGCTCGCGTGGGGCAACGGGTTCAACCGGTGGAACCTGCCTGACTACCAGGGCGACGGCAACGGCTTCAAGATGGGCGGCAACGGCGTGGCCGCCAACCACACCGTCCGTAACAGCATGGCGTGGGACAATTCCGCCGGCGGCTTCGTCGACAACAACAACCCGGGCAAGATGAAGATCGAACGCTGCACCGCGTGGGACAACACGAAGACCGGCTTCAACTTCAACCGGTCCTCCAGCACACTCACGAAGAACCTCGCGGTGGCCAACGGCACCGACGTATCGCTGGGATCGACCTCCACTGGCAGCGGCAACTCCTGGAATATCGGCGGCAGTTGGTCCCTCGCCAGCACCAGCGCGAGCACGATCACGGGTCCCAGGGCAGCCGACGGCTCCATCCCGACCTCCACGTTCCTGCGCCCCAGCAACGGCGCGGACGTCGGGGCACGGTTCTGAGCGAGCGCGCCCGAAAGTTCGTCAAGAACCTGAACCTGAGCGAAGAGGGGCACCGGATCAACCAGTGCCCCTCTTACGCGCACCCGCCGCTTCAGGAATGGGAGGGCAGTTCGCCCGAGAAGGCGGCGGCCATCCGCAGCCAGGGCGCCGCCTCATCGGCACGCCCCTGGCGTTCCAGGGTGCGGCCCAGCATCAGGTGGGCGTAGTGCTCCACCGGATCGCGCTCGATGACCTGACGCAACTGCTCCTCCGCGCGCCCCAGTTGGGCCGAGTGATAGTAGGCGCGGGCCAGCAGCAGCCGAGGACCGGTCTGCTCCGGAACCTCCTCGACGACGGCGGCGAGGAGACGGGCAGCACCGATGTGGTCCCGTGCCTCGAAGAGCAGTTGGGCCCTTTCCCAGCGCTCGAGGACGCTCTCTTCGTGCGGCACGCCGACGCCGTTGTCGAACAAGTGCAGAGCGCTGGCCCAGCGGTCGGGCGCGACTCCGTCCTGCGCTGGGTAGTCGTTGAAGGTGTCGATGTTGTCGGCCATCATGCTTCCCTTCCTACCGGCTCGTGGACGAGGTCGGTGCCGCGGGCGGTGAGCAGCGACACGTGGGTGGGGGCGTCGGGCACATCGGCCGGCCGGCCCACGGCGAACTCCTTGCGCAGTACCGGGACCACCTCGGAGCCCAGCATGTCGATCTGCTCCAGTGCCGCCTCGAGCGGGACGCCGCCGCCGTCGACTATGAACAGTTGGCGCTGGTAGTCACCGGCGTAGTCACGGAAGGACAGCGTCTTCTCGATGACCTGCTCCGGGGTGCCGACCGTCAGCGGAGTCTGCTGCATGTACTCCTCCATGGCCATCCCGCCGCCCATCACCGGCGAGCGGTCGAAGACCGGGCGGAACTCGCGTATGGCGTCCTGGGAGTTGCGGCGCATGTAGACCTGGCCGCCGAGGCCAACGATCGCCTGCTCCGCACTGCCGTGGCCGTAGTGCGCGTACCGGGTCCGGTACAGGTCGATCATCTTCCTGGTGTGCTCCTTCGGCCAGAAGATGTTGTTGTGGAAGAAGCCGTCGCCGTAGTAGGCGGCCTGCTCGGCGATCTCGGGCGAGCGGATGGAGCCGTGCCAGACGAAGGGCGGTACGCCGTCCAGGGGGCGGGGTGTGGAGGTGAAGCCCTGGAGCGGGGTGCGGAACTTCCCCTCCCAGTTCACGACGTCCTCGCGCCACAGGCGGCGCAGCAGGGCGTAGTTCTCGATGGCGAGGCCGATGCCGTCGCGGATGTCCTTGCCGAACCACGGATAGACGGGGCCGGTGTTGCCGCGGCCCATCATCAGGTCCACCCGGCCGTCGGCCAGGTGCTGGAGCATCGCGAAGTCCTCGGCGATCTTCACCGGGTCGTTCGTGGTGATCAGCGTGGTGGAGGTGGAGAGAATGATCCGCTCCGTGCGCGCGGCGATCCAGCCCAGCATCGTGGTCGGCGACGACGGCACGAACGGCCGGTTGTGGTGCTCGCCGGTCGCGAACACGTCCAGGCCCACCTCCTCAGCCTTCTGCGCGATGGCGACCATCGCCTTGATCCGCTCGTGCTCGGTCGGCGTACGGCCCGTGGCCGGGTCCGTGGCGACGTCACCAACGGTGAAGATGCCGAACTGCATCGTGATCAGCCTTTCATGAGGTTGATACATCAACCACGACCCTTAACGCGCCCCGCCGCATCCGTATTCCGGCTGCACCGCCAGCCGTCCACGCCGGATCCCCGCTCACGATCGTCATCTAGTTGACACATCATCCGAGTGTCCCTATGTTCCTCGTGACGAACCCGTTGACGAAGCAACCAAGAGGCCACGCCCTCCGCCGGGGCACGGGCCACACCGGAGGGAACCACCCCCATGTACATCACCGCTGCGGTCCTCAGCGTGCTGCTCGCCCTCGTGGCACTGGCCGCCGGCACGCCGAAGGCAATGCTGAAGGGCGACGTGTCCGCAGGGCTCCAGTCCCACATGGGCCTGAGCGCCGGGCTGGTCCGCTTCATTGGACTGGCCGAGGTCGCCGCGGCGGTGGGCCTGGTCGTGGGGCTCTTCTGGCAGCCTCTGGGCATCGCCGCCGCCGTCGGCTTCGGGATCACGATGATCGGCGCGGTGGGCTTCCACACCAAGGTCGGCGACTACGCCGATCCCGCCACGCGCGGAAACGCCATGGCTCCCGTCATCCTCGCGCTGGTCTCCGCGGCGACCGCCGTCACACTCGTCCTGGCTATGTGAGCCCGACCCCCGAGGCACAGCCCGGCCGCCCCCACAGCGGTCGGACACCGCGTCCCGATCGACCGATCACCCAAGTGACGACCTACCGCTCCGAGACGTGGCTCCGGCCCCCGAAGCGCGGCGCGACCCGTCCTGCCCTGACTGTTTTCGTACGGCTTTCTTCGCGGGTCGTCAGTCGGCGGAGTCGGGGCGTTGCCCGCGCAGGGCCGACCACCGGTCCAGTCGGCGGCGGATGTGCTCCTCGTAGCCGCTCCCCGTGGGGTGGTAGAAGGTCTCGCGGTCCATGCCCTCGGGAAAGTAGTCGGCGCCGGAGAACCCCTCCGGTGTGTCCGGGTCGTACTGGTAACCCTCGCCGTAACCGATGTCCTTCATGAGCCGGGTCGGCGCGTTGAGGATGTGCGGCGGAGGCATCAGGGAGCCGGTCCGGCGGGCGCGCTGCTGTGCGGCGCCGAACGCACGGTAGACCGCGATGGACTTGGGGGCGGTCGCCAGATGGACCACGGCCTGCGCGATGGCCAGCTCGCCTTCGGGTGAGCCGAGACGCTCGTACACGTCCCAGGCCGCCAGGGCCTGTTGTACCGCCTGGGGTTCGGCCAATCCGATGTCCTCGTTGGCGAAGCGTACGAGTCGGCGGGCGATGTACAGGGGGTCCTCGCCGCCGTCGAGCATGCGGGCGAGCCAGTACAGGGCCGCGTCGGGGTCGGAGCCGCGCATGGACTTGTGCAGCGCCGAAATCAGGTTGTAGTGGCCCTCCTGGGCCTTGTCGTACAGCGGAGCCCGCCGCTGGATCTGCTGGGCGAGGGCGGAGGTGTCCAGCGGCGGTGTGCCCTCGGGCAGCGCCTGGAGCTGCTCGGCCATGTTGAGCAGGAACCGGCCGTCGCCGTCCGCCATGGCCAGCAGGGCCAGGCGGGCCTCGTCGTCCAGCGGCAGTTCGCGCCCGTTCAGCTCCTCGGCGCGTGCGATCAGGGTGCCCAGGGCCGTGTCGTCGAGACGTTTGAGGACGAAGACCCGGCAGCGGGAGAGCAGTGCCCCGTTCAGCTCGAAGCTGGGATTCTCGGTCGTGGCCCCGACGAGAGTGACCGTGCCGTCCTCCACGTAGGGCAGGAAGCTGTCCTGCTGGGCGCGGTTGAACCGGTGGACCTCGTCGACGAACAGCAGCGTTCCCTGGCCGATCTCACGCCTGCGCCGGGCCGCCTCGAAGACCTTCCTCAGGTCCGCGACACCGGAGAATGTGGCCGACAGCGGCTCGAAGGCCAGCTCGGTCCGCTGCGCCAGGAGCCGGGCGATGGTGGTCTTCCCACATCCGGGCGGCCCCCACAGGATCGCCGACACCAACCGCCCCTGTTCCACCATGCGCCCGAGGGGGGCGTCGGACGCGAGCAGGTGTTCCTGCCCGACGACGTCCTCCAGGGTGCGCGGCCGCAGCCGGTCGGCCAGCGGGCGCTGCGTGCCCTCGTCGAACAGGGGCAGCGCTTGTGCTTCGTGCTTCATGGACGGTCCTTGGCTCCTGGCCTCGCGGTGGGTGTGGCGTGCGGCCGGGTGTTCGTCAGTCGGCGATGCCACCGTGGGCGATGACCTTGGTCGGGTGCAGGCGGACGGCCAGCTCACCGGGAACGGCATTCCGCCTGCCGAACCCCTCGGCTTTGTCCGTGCCCCGACCGGCGGGCCGGGGAACGAAGGGCCGTTCCCGCATGATCAGTGCGCGCGGCGGCACCGGCAACACGACGACGGCGAGCCCGCGCTCACCATCCTTTCCTCGCGGACGACGATCCGCTCGGCAAACTGCGGACACCTGATGGTCGACAGACGACACACGTCGGGAACGGAACGGAGTTCCTCCGCCCTCTTCGTCTCGCTGCCCGCCACCTGGGCCCGAACCGGTGTCGCGAGCAGTGTTGTGCCGTCGCGGCCACCGGTCGGGCTCAGGATGTCCCTCGGTTCTCAGGCACGCCAGTGCACTTTGAAGACCCACGCGTGCTGCCCCGCCCTGCGTGCGGCTTCGGGGACGTCGATCACCAGCGCCCCGTTGCTGACGGTCCACGTCAGGGGTCGGCCGTGGCCGAGCATCGTCATCCTGTCGCCGGCGCGGATCGGGATCGGTGCTTCGACGGTGAGTTTGGCGCCCGGCCTCGCCAGGGAGTGGATGTAGAAGGCCTCGTCCGGGCGGACGGTGAACCGCAGGTCCTCGCCCAGTTCGGCCATCCGGGACCAGTACGTGGTGTCGTGGATCGCCTCTCCGTTGGTACGGAGCCAGCGGCCTGTCTCACGCAGCCGGGTCTGCATGATCTCTGGGATGGTGCCGTCGGCACGCGGACCGATGTCGAGGAGGAAGTTGCCGTTCTTGGAGACGATGTCGACGAGGCTGTGCACGACCTCCTCGGTCGTCATGTAGGCGTCGTCCGGGGTCGCCTTGTTGTATCCGTAACTGAACGGGTCCAGTCCGCGGCTGGACTCCCACTTGGCGACGACCGTGTTGTCGTACGTCGTGTACTCGGGGGTCGTGAAGTCGTGGAAGCCGATGCCCGAACGGTCGTTGACGGTGACGTCGATGGGCCGGGCGCGGTTCTTCGCGTGGTTGAAGTACTCGGCCAGGACGTGAAGGCTGTCGTTGGCGCCGCCGATGTCGCACCAGATGAGCTCCGGGTCGTAGCCCTGGATCAGCTCCAGCATCTGCGGGGCCTGGTAGTCCTTCACGAAGTCCTTGCCCCCGGTGTAACCCGTGTACGGCTCCGGCTCCTGGGTGTACGGATTGCGTGGGGCGTGACCCATCCAGGGGTTGTCCGGGTTGAACCACTCGGGCATGGAGAAGTAGAGCCCGCGGTGGAGTTCGGGGGTGTAGCGGCGGGACGCGTCGAAGAGTTCCTTGACGAGATCCCGTTTCGGGCCCATCTTCACGGAGTTGCGGTCGGAGAGCTTCGTGTCCCACAGGGCGAAGCCTTCGTGGTGCTTCGAGGTCAGCACGTGGTACTGGGCACCCGCGTCCCGGAACAGTTCGACCCAGGCGCGCGGATCGAACTTCTCCGCCGTGAACATCGGGATGAAGTCGTCGTAGGAGAAGTTCTCGCCGTACGTCTCGCGGTGGTACCCGTGGACGGCGTTCGCCGGGTCCTGCATGTGGTTCCAGTACCACTCGGCGTACTGCTTGCCGACCGGCGACCAGGCCGGCACCGAGTAGACGCCCCAGTGGATGAAGATGCCGAACTTGGCGCCCTGGAACCAGTACGGCGCCTGGTGGCCGGAGAGCGAGGACGCGGTGGGCTGGTAGTCGGCGACGCCGAGAGTCAACCGGCCCTCCTGCGCGGCGACTTGGGTTCCGCGTCCGGTGACGGTCACCGAGCCGTCGCGAACCGTGCCGGGTGCGGTGCCCGCACGGTTGCGGATGCCCACGCGGACGCGGGCCTGCTCACCGGGGTCCAGGCGGCGGACACGGGCGCCCTCGACGGTCCGGGCTCCCGGAACCTCGACGCCCACCGACACGCCGTCCGCGGCCAGGATGGAGACCGTCCCGGCGTTGACGACGGTGGCTTCGATGCTCTGGGCGCCGGACGACTCCAGCAGCGAGTTCGTGGACCGGGCCCCGCGCAGGGCCAGCGCGCGCCCCTGGGCGGCGGGTTGCAGGGACAGCGCGAACACATGGAGCGACGCCTTGTTCGCCTGCGCCGGGTTCGTCACCGGGAGCGTGATCGCTACGGCGTCGCGCTGCGGGTCGAGCCACAACTCTGACGTGCCGATGCCCACACGGTGTTCGTCCTTGGTGCCGTCCGGTGTGTAGCGGTACGGCACCGACAGGGATCCACCCGTCGCGTACCAGTCGGATCCGCCGAGGGGGGCGGTCGTGGTCGAGCCGTCCGCGTAGTGGACCGTGGCCTTGCCGGAGGCGTTGCCGTAGCTGCCCGCGGTGAGGAAGAGAGCCGAGAGGTAGCGGCCTTTGGGCAGTTCCACGCGCTGGCCGAGCGCGACGACATTGTTCTTCCCGTCCGTGTCCGAGGCCGGGAAGACAAAGGGCACACCATCGACTTCGACACGGCCTGCGGGAAGTTCCTCGCCCGGGAACGTGTAGCCCGAGCCGTCGAAGTCGCCGCCCCGTGCGGAGGCGGTGTCGATGCCGTCGTTGTCGTAGAGGGAGTCGAGGGGAACAGGGACGGGGTCGGGGACGGGAGCCCACGGCCCGGCGTACTCGGCGAGTGGTTCGACGGCGTGTGCGGCGGTGGCTGAGGCAAGGGGAAGGGCCGCAGCGGCGGCGGCTCCGGCCGCGGTGCCCAGGATCTGACGTCTCGGATACGTACCCATGAGCGGCTCCAATTCATCGGATGTCTGATGATTGAATGGACTCATCACGCTGTCAACTGCCCCGACAGAGCGGAGTGTTGAGATATAGGTCGGATGAAAAATGGGGCACCAGCCTCGCCTCGTCGGCGCGTCGAGCCGTTCGGCGGTCATAACGGTCACCTGCGCGATCCACCGGAAGTCCGACACAAGGCCACGCAGGAGAGCCCAGACCCGAAGTTGTTGCGTCAACTACAATGCCGTGATCAGAGAACGAAGGCCACAGCAAGCAGACGACGAGCGGGAGACATGCGGATCTTCATCGACAAACAGAGCCCCAAGGCCTTCCATGCCCTGCGGCAGACGGCGGAAGCGGTACGGACGGTTGCCGCCGAAGCGGGGCTCGACCGCACCGCTGTGGAACTGATCAACCTCCGCGTGTCTCAGATCAACGGCTGCGCCTATTGCCTCGACACCCACACCAGGGCAGCCCTGCGCGCGGGTGAGTCGACGCAGCGGCTGGGAGTGCTGGCCGCCTGGCGGGACACCGAGGTGTTCTCCCCCATAGAGCGCGCGGCCCTTGCACTGGCCGAGGCCACGACCGAGCCCACCGATGCCGTCGCACAGGAATCCGCTTACGAGGCCGCTCGACAGGCGCTCACCGATGACCAGATCTCCGCTGCGATATGGGTGGCGGTCACCATCAACGCGTTCAACCGGGTCTCGATCATGAGCAAGCACCCGGTACGGGCGAATCGAGATGCTCCGGGAGGGAAAAGCGGCGTCCCACTGTCCGATGGGTGATGCACCCCCTTCTCACCCCACCCGCGCGACGCCGGTGGGGTGAGCGTCGAGCCGCCCTCTCACCGCAGGGTCGCGCCCAGTGAACTGGAACATGTTGCCGAGCTCCTCGGCCAACGGAATCTCGAGGGTACGCCGTAGGGCACGGACTGGAAGCACACCGGCTCGCCCAGCGCCGCCGCCAGCTTCTCCGCGTACTGCGCACCGGTCAGATGGTCGCCGGCCAGACCGACTCTCCGGCCGATGTCCGCCACGTCCACGCCGGACAGGAGCTTGCCGTCCTCCAGGAACAGCTCATTACCCTCACCCTTGACGTCGAAGTGCGGCACGTTGCACTTCTCCTGCAGCACCGACATACGGCTGTCCTCCAGCGTCGACCAGACCACGTGCCGCGGTCCGGTGGCCGCGAGCTCCCTGCCCCGGTGAGCGCGCGCACCGTGAAACCCGACTCCGGTTCGGCCAGGATCGCTCGAGCGGCCCCGCCACCCTGCGCACCCGTTGCTCCGGCGACTGCGATGAGGCGCGGCCGTCTCGATGGCCGCGCGACCGTTGGGAGTGACGACCACATGGACACCGCGCCCGCCCTTGGGGCAGAACTCCTGGGTGACCAAGCCGCGCTGGACAGAGGTTGACTCCCCCACCCCGCTGGCGTACGTTGTTGATATATCAACAACAAATTCATTGCAGACTTTGCCGGATTCCAAGGAGAACAAGTGACGGTCAAGGTGATCGACCAACCTGAGGCACGCCGATACGAGGCCACGGTGGACGGGCAGTTGGAAGTCGCGGGTTTCTCGCAGTACATCCGGACACCGGAACTGATCGCCTTCCTGCACACGGAAGTGCGTCCGGAGTTCGAGGGCCGTGGGGTCGGTTCGGCGCTGGCTCGGACCTCGCTCGACGAGGCACGCGCCGCAGGGCTGAGGGTCCTTGCCACGTGCCCCTTCTACGCGGCCTGGATCGGCCGCCACCCGGAGTACGCCGACCTGCTGTACCAGGCCCGGAGCAAGGTCAGCGACTGACTCGGCCGAGCGGACGGGCGAAGACGCAGTGAGGGAGACCGGCATGAGCGGCACACCCCGGAAGAAGACCTACAAGGCGCCGGAGATCACCGTGACCTTCGAGTCGAGGCGCTGCCTGCACGCAGCCCGGTGTCTCGACGGCCTGCCCGAGGTCTTCGACGTGAACGCGCGTCCGTGGATCCGGCCCGACGGCGCCCCGGCCGACCAACTGGCAGAGGTGGTGCGCCGCTGCCCCTCGGGTGCGCTGCGGTACGAACTGCCGGATGGCGGGAGCGAGACTCCGGACCGGCCCACCCGCATCACCCGGAATCCTGATGGGCAGCTGGTCGCGCGTGGCGACCTGTCGCTGGACACGCAGGAGGGGACGGACCGCGAGACCAGGGCCGTGCTGTGCGGCTGTGGCAACAGTCAGATGCAGCCGTACTGCGACCACTCCGGCCCCTGCGGCCGGTAGCACGGGCGGTGACGAAGGAACCGACCACGAACTGGTCGGCCCGCTGATCACTGCCGAGCCGGCACGCGGCGGCATGCGCACAAAGTGGAGAAACCATCCAGAGAGTGATTCGTCCTGGGAGGAAATTCTCCCCTCTTTCCCCGGTGCGTTCGGTGTCATGCTGAGAAGCATGACCGGCAACGTTCCCCTTAATGAGCTGGGAGAATTCCTCAAGAAGCGCCGCGCCGAGCTGAGCCCGCGCACGGTCGGACTGCCCGAGAGCGACCGGCCCCGCCGGGTCGCCGGGCTGCGCCGCGAGGAGGTCGCCCAGCTCGCCAGCATCAGCACCGACTACTACATGCGCCTCGAACAGGGTCGTATGCAGGCCTCTGCTCCGGTCCTGGACGTCCTGGCCCGGGTCCTCCGTCTGGACGACGACGAGCGAGGCTATCTCTTCCAGCTCGCGGGCAAGACCACCACCCGCACCCGACGCCGCGGCCGCCAGAAGGTGCAGCCACAGTTGCAGCGGGTCCTGAACGACCTCACCGCCACGCCCGCGATCGTGCAGGGCCGGCGCGGCGACATTCTGGCCTGGAACCCGTTGGCCGCCGCGCTGGTCACCGACTTCTCCCGCGTCCCGGAAAAGCACCGCAACTATCCCCGGATCCAGTTCACCGAACCGGCCATGCGCACCCTGTACGCGGACTGGGAGACCTCGGCGCAGATCTCCGTGGCACAGCTGCGGATGGAGGCCGCGAAGTATCCCGAGGACCCTCGCCTCATCGAGCTGGTCGGTGAACTGTCCACGCGTGACCATCAGTTCGCCAAGTGGTGGGCCGACCACCGCGTCGCGGCCCGCACCGTGGGCACCAAGACCCTCAACCACCCGGTCGTCGGGGAACTCGTCCTGGACTGGGACACGCTCACCGCCAACACCGATCCCGACCAGCACCTGACCGTCTGGACCGCCGCGCCCGGCTCCCCCACCCACGAACGGCTGAGCATCCTCGCCTCCTGGGCCGCCGATCAGAACCTGCCCGCGTCCCGGCCGCTCAGCTGACGGTTCGACACGGCTGCTGACGACGTGCACCGCGCCGGCCGCGGTCCATGCGGTCGAGGAAACCATGGGGGGACAAAACTCTCCCAGTCACAGCCGTTGCTCGTGATGCAAGACTTCCCGCATCGACAGCAGGGCCTGCGCTCGCCAGGTCTGCGGCGACGACGATCCCCCACTCCTGCCGTGCTGTTCCGCATGGCCGATCCGTCCGTGATGCGAAGGCATACCTATGTCTCTTGACCTCCCTGATTCCGCTGTTCCTCCCCCCGCCGAATCCGACGAGTCCTCCTCGGCGCCCACGCGGCGCACCTTCATCGCGACCAGTACCGCAGTCGGCGGCGCCGTCGTCGCGGGAGGAACCTTCCTCGCCGGGCCGCAGGAGGCCAGTGCCGCGGCCGCCTCGCCCTCCAGCCGCGTCTCCCTGACGGTCAACGGCACCCGCCGCACCGTGACGGTCGACAACCGCACCTCGCTGCTGGACCTGCTGCGCGAGCACCTGGACCTGACCGGCTCCAAGAAGGGCTGCAACGCCGGTGCTTGCGGCGCGTGCACCGTGCTGGTCGACGGGCAGCGGGTCAACTCCTGTCTGACGCTGGCCGTGAGACTTGAGGGCGCCCAGGTCACCACGATCGAGGGGCTGGCCAAGGGCGACCGACTGCACCCGCTGCAGCAGGCGTTCATCGACGAGGACGCCTTCCAGTGCGGCTACTGCACACCCGGCCAGATCATGTCCGGCGTCGGCTGCATCCAGGAGGGCCACACCGGCTCCCCGGAGGAGATCCGGGAGTACATGAGCGGCAACATCTGCCGCTGCGGCTGCTACGTCAAGATCGTGCGCGCGGTCGAGCAGACCGCCGCCCGGAAGTAAGGGGAACAGCCTGTGCGTCCCTTCGCCTACACCCGTGTCTCCGACACCGGGGAAGCTCTCAACGCCGGTCGCGACGGCGGGCGTTACATCGCCGGCGGCACCACGCTGGTCGACCTGATGCGCGAGACCGTCGAACACCCCGGGACACTCGTCGACATCTCCGGCCTGCCGCTGCGTGAAGCACTCGTCACCAAGCAGGGCGGCCTGCGTATCGGCTCCCTGGTGCGGATGGCCGAGGCCGCCGCCCACCCCGCGGTGCGCGCCGCCTATCCGGTCGTCTCCGAGGCCCTGGAGCTCAGCGCCTCGGCCCAGTTGCGGAACATGGCCACCATCGGCGGCAACATCATGCAGCGCACCCGCTGCACCTACTTCCGTGACGTGAGCGCCGACTGCAACAAGCGCGAGCCCGGCTCCGGTTGTGCGGCGCTGCACGGCGTCAACCGCTCCCACGCGATCCTGGGCACCTCCGACGCCTGCGTGGCCACCCACCCTTCCGACGTCGCCGTGGCCTTCGCGGCACTGGAGGCGCGCGTGCACCTGCTGGGTCCGGACCGACGCGAGCGCAGCGTGCCGTTCGCCGACTTCCTGCTGCGGCCCGGCAGCACCCCCCACCATGAGCAAGCCATCCGGCAAGGCGAGTTGATCACAGCAGTGGAGATTCCCGCCCTTCCACAGCCGCTGAATTCGGGCTATCTGAAGGTACGCGACCGCCAGTCCTACGAGTTCGCGCTCACCTCGGCGGCCGTGGCACTGCACATGCGCGGTGGAACGATCCGCGAGGCCAAGGTCGCCGCCGGCGGCGTGGGCACCGTCCCCTGGAAGCTGCCCGCGGTCGAGCGGGCCCTCATCGGCCGACGGCCCTCGGACGCCCTGTGGACCGCGGCCGCGGAGAAGGCGGCGGAGGGAACACGCCCCCTCACGCACAACCGCTTCAAGGTCGCCCTGCTGAGGCGGACCGTCGAACGCCAGCTGCGCATCGTGGGAGGAACCGAATGAGCCCCCAGCCACAGGCAGCCGTGGGTGCGCCGCTGTCCCGGGTGGACGGGCGCCTGAAGGTCACGGGTCAGGCGAAGTACGCCGCCGAGTTCGACGCCGAGGGGACGGTGCACGCCGTCATCGTCGACGCGAGCATCGGCCGCGGCCGCATCACCTCCATCGACACCGGTGACGCCGAGGCCCACCCGGGCGTGCTGCGGGTGATCCATCACGGCAACGCGCCGACACTGCCGTACCGCGACAACCCGGGGTCGAACAACCTGCCCGGCCGCAAGGTGCGGGTGTTCCAGGACGACCGGGTGCTCTTCCACGGCTACCCGGTCGCCGTCGTGGTGGCCACCACCCTGGAGGCCGCGCAGCACGGTGCGAGCCTGGTGAGGGTCGGCTACGACGCCGAGCAGCCCTCGACCGACCTCACCGAGGGCGAACCTGGCCGGCCGGCCACCTACGCGCGCGGTGACGTGGAAGCCGGACTGCGCGACGCCGACGTACGGCTGGACCTGACCTACCGGCTGGCGCGCAACCACCACAACCCGATGGAGCCGCACGCCACGATCGCCCGCTGGGACGGCAACCGGCTGACCGTGTGGGACAAGACCCAGTGGGTGCCCGGCACCCAGACGGAACTCTCCACGGTGTTCGATCTGCCGATGGACTCCGTGCGGGTCATCAACCCGTTCGTCGGGGGCGGCTTCGGCAGCGGGCTGCGCTGCTGGCCGCACACCGTGGTCGCCGCGCTGGCCGCACGGGAGACGGGCCGTCCGGTCAAGCTGGTCCTGACCCGCAGGCAGATGTACTTCGGCACCGGCTTCCGGCCCTCCTACGACTACCGGCTGAGCGTCGGCGGCGACCGCAACGGCCGTCTGGTCGCCGCGGACCACCGGATCGACGCGGAGACCTCGTCGTTCGAGACGTTCACCGAGGCCGTCATGTCACCCGGCCAGATGCTCTACAGCACGCCCAGCGTCCGCCAGGCCTATCGGACGGTGCCGCTGGACGTGAACAGCCCGATCTGGATGCGCGGTCCCGGCGCCGCCACGGCCGTCCACGCCGTCGAGTCGGCCATGGACGAACTCGCCCACGAGCTCGGCATCGACCCGATCGAGCTGCGCCGCCGCAACGAGCCGGCCCAGGACCCGTCGAACAACGCGCCGTTCTCCACGCGCCGGCTGCTGGAGTGCTACACCACCGGCGCCCGCGAGTTCGGCTGGAACCGCCGCAGTCCCAAGCCCCGCTCGACACGCGACGGCGACTGGCTGATCGGCATGGGCATGGCCTCGGGCGTCTACCACACCGGCGTCGCCCCGGCGCAGTCCCGGGCCCGGCTGAACGCCGACGGCACGGCAGTGATCGAGTGCGCCACCAGCGACATGGGCCCGGGCACCTACACCTCCCAGACCCAGGTGGCCGCCGACGCGCTCGGGCTCGCCGTGCGCGCGGTCGACTTCCGGCTCGGCGACTCCCGCTACCCGCAGACCCCGCCGCACGGCGGCTCGATGACCATGGCCAGCGTCGGCTCCGCCACTCTCGACGTCTGCAACCAGCTCAGGCAGCAGGCGATCCGACTGGCCGTCGAGGACGAGGAGTCGCCGCTGCACGGGGTGCCGGCCGACGACATCGTGGTCCGGGGCGGCCGGCTGCATGTGCAGGGGAACCCGGCACGCGGTGAGACGTACCGGCGACTGCTCACCCGTAACGACCGGGAGCGGCTCGTGGCGAACACCTCCTTCTCCCCGCCGCAGGGCGAACGGTTCTCCATCAGCGCCTACAGCGCCACCTTCACCGAGGTGGCCGTGGACGCGACGCTGGGTCTGGTGCGGGTACGGCGGATGCTGTCCGTGTACGACGCGGGCCGCATCATCAGCCCCAAGCTCGCCGACAGCCAGGCGCTCGGCGGCATGGTGGGCGGCATCGGCGCGGCCCTGCTGGAGCACACGGTCACCGACCACCGTGACGGCCGGATCGTCAACGCCAACCTCGCCGACTACCTGGTCCCGGTCAACGCCGACGTCCCCGATCTCAGGGCGATCTACCTCGACGGCGAGGACACGCACGCCGACGCGCTCGGCGTGAAGGGCCTTGCCGAGCTGGTGATCTGCGGCGTGGCGCCCGCCATCGCCAACGCGGTGTTCAACGCCACCGGCCGCCGGGTGCGTGAACTGCCCATCACGGCAGAGGCCCTGCTCTGACGCCGCCTCGGCTTCTTACGGAGTCGTGACGTGCGGGCGCGCTCCCGCCCTTGCGCGCGCCGCCGGACCTAGCGTGGCCGTATGCGTGTACTGGTCACCGGCGGTGCCGGGTTCATCGGGTCCCATGTCGTCGAGGCGCTGGCGGCGCACGGGCACGAGCCGATCGTGTACGACGTCCGGGCGGATCCCGGCGCCGACGTACGCGATCCGGCTGCGGTCGCCCGCGCGCTCGCCGGCGTGGACGCCGTCTGCCATCAGGCGGCCATGGTCGGGCTCGGCAACGGTGTCGCTGACGCGGCGCAGTACGTGGCGCACAACGACCTCGGTACCGCCGTGCTGCTCGCCGCCATGGCGGAGGCCGGCATCGGGCGGCTTGTGCTCGCCGGGTCGATGGTGGTCTACGGGGAGGGGCGCTACGAGTGCCCGCGGCACGGTGTCGTACGGCCCGGGCCGCGTGCCGTCGCCGACCTGGACGCCGGGCGGTTCGAGCCGCCGTGTCCGGTGTGCGGGGCGGACCTCTCCCCGGGTCTGGTCGGCGAGGGCACCGCGACCGATCCGCGGAACGTGTACGCGACGACCAAGCTCGCCCAGGAGCACCTGGCCGTCGCCTGGGCCCGCTGCACCGGCGGCTCGGCGGTGTCGTTGCGCTATCACAACGTCTACGGGCCGGGCATGCCCAGGGATACGCCGTACGCCGGGGTGGCCTCGTTCTTCCGGTCCGCGCTCGCCCGCGGCGAGGGACCGCGGGTGTTCGAGGACGGGGCACAGCGCCGGGACTTCGTGCATGTGCGGGACGTGGCGGCGGCCAACGTGGCGGCGCTGGAGGCGTCGTCGGCCGCGGGCGTGCTGACGGTGTACAACACGGGCAGCGGTGACCCGCACACCGTGGGCGAGATGGCGCGGGCCCTGGCCGCCGCGTACGGCGGGCCCGAGCCGGTCGTCACGGGCGAGTACCGGCTCGGGGACGTACGGCACATCACCGCCGACTCCGCGCGGCTGCGGGCCGATCTGGGGTGGAAGCCGGAGGTCGCGTTCGGAGACGGAATGGCGGAGTTCGCGCGGGCCGGGATGCGCACCGTGTAGAACTGCGGTGCCACAGACCGGTGGTGCTGCCCGCATCAGGAAGCGGCGGCGGGCAGCACCACCTCGAAGCGGCAGCCGCCGGGGATGTTGCGTACGGTGGCCCGCCCCTGGTGGGCCTCGACGATCCCCCGGACGATGGCGAGCCCGAGGCCCGCTCCGGCCGGCGGTGTGCGGGCGTGCGTGCCGCGCCAGCCGGTGTCGAAGACGCGGGAGAGGTCCTCGTCGGGGATACCGCCGCAGCCGTCCGTCACCGACACCACCACTCCCTCGGGCGAGCGCTCGGCAGCGACGGCGACCGTACCGTCGGCCGGGGTCCGGCGAATGGCGTTGACCAGCAGGTTGCCCAGGACCCGGCTCATCTCCTTGGCGTCCACCTCGACCGGCAGCATCTCGACATGCCCGCCCACGAGCCGCACTCCGTGTTCCCGGGCGAGCGGGTCGGCGCCCGCCAGCGCGTCGCCGATCAGGTCGTAGAGCGAGATCCGGGCGTACGACAGCGGCAGTGTGCCGGCGTGGATGCGGGAGAGTTCGAAGAGGTCGCCGACCATGTCGTTGAGGCGTTCCACCTCGGTGCGCATCTGCCGGAGGTAGCGGGTGGGGTCGGCGGCGACTCCGTCCTCCAGCGCCTCCGACATGGCGCGCAGACCGGCCAGCGGGGTGCGCAGATCGTGCGAGATCCACGCGACGAGTTCACGCCGGGACGCCTCCAACGCCCTTTCCCGTTCACGGGATTCGGCGAGCTTGGCGCTGGTGGCCGCCAACTCCCGGCTCAGGTGCTCCAGTTCGGCGGTCGCGGGGACGTCGGGGGCGGCGAAGTCCCCGCCGTCGCCGAAGGAGCGTGCCGCAGCAGCGAGTTCACGGCTGCGCGCGACCACCCAGCGGCCCAGGAGGAGAGCGGTGGCCAGCGAGACCACGGCCGCCATCGCGACGACCGTCGTGACGACGGTCAGGTCGTGCGGGGACAGGAACATCGCCCAGGCCACGGCGAGCGTGCCCGCCAGCATCGCGACGATCCCGACGGCCGCCACCACGGCCAGGGACGCGGTCAGGGAGCGGCGCCGGACCACGCGCAGTACGGCCGCTCCGGCCAGCCCGGTGGCGGCGGCGCCGGCGAAGGCGTACAGGGCTATCAGCAGCGTGTCGTTCATGATCCGCTCTCCTCCCCCGTGGATTGCGTGGTTCCCGTGGGATCGAAGCGGTAGCCGACGCCCCACACCGTCTGGATCAGGCGGGGGCGGGCCGGGTCGTCCTCGACCTTGCCGCGCAGACGGCGGACGTGGACGGTGACGGTCGACAGATCGCCGAAGTCCCAGCCCCACACCTCGCGCATCAGGTCCTCCCGGCTGAACGCCCTTCCCGGATGCCGCAGGAAGTAGGAGAGCAGGTCGAACTCCCGCAGGGTGAGGGCGAGTTCGTTGTCGTCCTTGGACGCCCGGCGGGCCGCGGGATCGACCGTCAGGCCCGCCGCGCCCAGCCGTGCGCCGCCGGTGGCGGGCCTGCTGCGACGCAGTACCGACTCCACGCGCAGCACCAGCTCGCGGGGGCTGAACGGCTTGGTGACGTAGTCGTCGGCGCCCACTTCCAGGCCCAGGATGCGGTCGTCCTCGTCGCCGCGGGCAGTGAGCATGATGACCGGGACCGGCCCCTGGCCGCGCATCCGGCGGCAGACCTCCAGGCCGTCCATGCCGGGCAGCATGAGATCGAGCACGACCAGGTCGGGCCAGTGCGCGGCGGCACGGTCGAGGGCCGTCGGACCGTCGTCGGCGCGGTCGACGAGATAGCCGGCCCGGTCGAGGTACCCGGCGACGACCTCGGCGACGGTGGGGTCGTCGTCGACCACGAGGATCCGGGTGGGACCGCTCGCGCTCTCTTCGTGCTGGTAGGGCTGCTGCATGCCCCCAGCCTGGCACCACGCCGCCGCCGTTGACGTGCCGGGCGCCTCCGCGGCCTTCGATGTCCGCGTTTCGTAAGGAGCAGGTGTCCGCTATGCCCGATTCCCGTTCGTAGGGTGAAACGGTGACAACGACACCTTCCGACGTCGACGTGGTGCTGCCCTGTCTGAACGAGGCCAAGGCCCTGCCCTGGGTGCTCGAACGGATCCCGCCGGGCTGGCGCGCCCTCGTCGTCGACAACGGTTCCACCGACGGCTCCGCCCACATCGCCGACGCGCTCGGCGCGACCGTCGTGCACGAGCCGCGCCGGGGCTTCGGCGCCGCCTGCCACGCCGGGCTCGTCGCCGCCACCGCCGACCTGGTGTGTTTCTGCGACTGCGACGCCTCCCTGGACCCCTCGCTCCTCGGACCCTTCGTCGAAGAGATCCTCAACGGCGAGGCCGACCTGGTCCTCGGCCGGCGCCGTCCGCAGGGCCGGGGCGCGTGGCCCGCACACGCCCGTGCCGGCAACCTCGCGCTCGCCCGCATGCTGCGCCGCCGCACCGGGCTGCGCCTGCACGACCTCGGCCCGCTGCGCGCCGCCCGCCGGAAGCCGCTGCTCGACCTCGATCTCACCGACCGGCGCAGCGGTTACCCGCTCCAGATGGTCGTTCGCGCCGCCGACGCCGGCTGGCGGATCACCGAACACGACGTGCCCTATCTGCCGCGCACCGGGGCCTCGAAGGTGACGGGCACCTGGCGCGGCACCTGGCAGGCCGTGCGGGACATGAGCCGGGTGCTGGCCGACGGGAGGACCGCACGGTGACCACACTCCTCGTCATCGCCAAGGAACCCCTGCCGGGGCGGGTGAAGACCCGGCTGACCCCGCCGTTCTCGCCCCGCCAGGCGGCGGCACTGGCCGAGGCGTCTCTCGCGGACACCCTGCGCGCCGTGGCGGCCACGCCCGCTTCCCGTCGCCTTCTCGTCCTGGACGGGAGGCCCGGACCCTGGCTGCCGCCCGGCTTCGATGTCGTACGGCAGTGCGCGGGCCCTCTGGACGAGCGGCTGGCGGACGCCTTCGCGCACTGTGCGGGTCCGGCCCTGCTCATCGGCATGGACACGCCTCAGGTGACCCCCGCACTGCTCGCCGCGGACTTCGCCGACTGCGACGCCCTGTTCGGTCCGGCCGAGGACGGCGGCTTCTGGGCGCTGGGAATGGCCAGGCCCGACCCCGACCTGCTGCGGGGTGTGCCCATGTCGACCCCGGTGACCGGGGCGGTGCAGCGCGAGCGGCTCATCGCGGCCGGACTGCGGGTACGGGACCTGCCCCGGCTGCGGGACGTGGACACCGCCGCCGACGCCGAGGCGGTCGCCGCCCTCGCCCCGCACGGACGGTTCGCGGCGCGGCTGGCCCGGTGCGCACCAACCGCTGCGGGGCCCGGGGCGCCGTCAGGTACCGGGTCCGCCGCGCGTTCTGGCACCCGCCGATGAGCAGCCCGCCCGTCACGGCTCGCGCATGGGCGAGTGCCGATCCCTACGCCGCGGCTCTTCGCACCGGGCGCGGCCCGCTGTTTTTGCGCCGCGACGACGGCTGGCTGCTGCCGCTGGAGGTGGAACGCTGGTGCGCACGCGCCGACGAGGTGGACCGGGACGTGCTCGACCGGTGCGAGGGCAATGTGCTGGACGTGGGCTGCGGCCCCGGACGGCTGGTGGCGGAACTCGCCGGCCGGGGCCGGGCCGTCCTCGGCATCGACGTCAGCCAGGCCGCTGTCGAGCACACTGTGCGCCTCGGCGGTCAGGCACTGCGGCGCTCGGTCTTCGAGGCGCTGCCCGGCGAGGGCCGTTGGGACACCGTCCTGCTCATGGACGGCAACGTTGGTATCGGCGGTGACCCTCGTGCCCTGCTGGACCGGGTGGCCGCTCTCCTGAGGCCCGGCGGCCTGCTGATCGCGGAGACCGCACCGGTGGAGGTCGACGAGCGTGTGCAGGTGGCGGTCGTCGGCCTCGTCGACAGCGGCGAGGCCGACCTCCCCTTCCCCTGGGCCAGGGTCGGCACGCGGGCCCTGCTCGCGCACGCGCAGGGCTGGCGGCGTGCCGGTCAGTGGACCGCGGGCGGACGGTGCTTCGCGGCGCTGCGCAGCCGTAGCGCCAGCAACAGCGCCGACCCTGCGAACAGCACGGCGGTGATCAGCAGCCAACGCGCCGCGAAGCCGTCCGGCGACAGACCGGTGGCGGATCGGTAACGCCGGTCCACCATCCCGCTGATCAGCGGGAACCACACCAGCAGAAGCAGCGCGGACAGCGCGGCCGGCACTCGCACGTACATCACCCACGCGCGGCGGCCGGCCGCGCCGAGCCCGCGGACCAGCGCCCCGTCGAGCACCGCGTACAGCGGCAGCAGCACCAGGTCGTGCAGCAGGGCCGCCCCGACCAACCACAGCGCCACACCGAACCAGTCGCCGTCGAGGAGCCGCACACCCGCATATGCGGCGAGTGCGAACGAGCAAGCGAGCAGCAGGAGTTGAAAGGGGCTTCCGACAGGAATCCGCGGTCGGCGCATCACAGGTCTCCGAACGTCAGCCGGGCCACCCACTTGGTGTTCAGGACACCGGGCGCGGCGGGCACGATGATCCGGGCCGGGTGGCCGTGGTCGGGGGACAGCTCCTCGCCGTTGACGTACAGGGCGAGCAGGGACCGCGGATCGGCCACCTGGTTGGCGCGCAGGGCCGCTTTGCGGAACGATCCGCGCTGCTGGAGGGATTCGACGAAGACGTCCGGCGGGTCGTCCTCGTAACCGACGAGCGCCGCCAGGTCGCGCAGCCGCACTCCGCGCCACCACTGGTCGGAGGTCGACCAGCCCTCGACGCAGGCGATGGGCAACGCGGCGCTGTGCAGGGGCAGTTCGGCGAGCTGTGCCCGGCTGAGGCGGACGGTGCCCGTCCGCCCCGTGACGACGAGCCGCCACGCGTCCTCCCCCGTCTGTGCGGGGGTGATCCCGGCGTAGGCGGCGGTCTTGTTGATCTGGAAGCCGTTCGGGCCGCTGCCGGGCTCACCGGCGCCGTGCGGTGCGAGCAGGGCGGTGCGCCGCAGCGGTCCGTCGAAGTTCTGCCCCACCGTGGTGGCGAACAGCAGCAGGGAGCCTCCCCCGACGAACCACAGGGCGCCCCGGCGGGAGACGGTCGGCTCGGTGGGGCGCGGGGAGACCAGGTCGTTGCGCTCCTCCCGCAGCTGCCGCAGATTCCGCAGCGCCGTCGGCAGCTTCAGCACCGCGTGCGCTGCGAACGCGGCGAAGAACACCCAGGCGCCGTAGAAGTGCAGCCGGTAGAAGGAGCCGGGGAAGACGTAGTCGAGCTGGACGTTGAGCACGCCCGTCACGAACTCGAACAGCCCTCCCCCGACCAGGAGCAGCAGCGAGATCCGCTCCAGGGCGTGAGTGAGGGAACGAGCCGGCGGCAGGGTGAACAGCCTGGGCACCACCGACCACAGCTTGGCCAGCAGTACGGGGATCAGGGTGACGCCGAGGGTGACATGGACGCCCTGGTTGAGCCGGTACAGCCAGTGCGGGCCGGTCGGCCAGGAGAAGAGGTAGAAGCCGAGGAACCCCTTGTCCGGGGTCTTGTCGTTCACCGGCGACAGGTCCGGGTTGTAGGCGGCGTAGGAGACCAGTCCCGTCACGAACAGCACCGTGATGCCGACGAGCAGGACCAGACCCAGCACCGAGGTGAGCCAGGGGCCGCGCAGCGCACTGCGCCAGAAACCGGGCGAGGACGGCAGCCGTGGGTCCGCTCGCAGGGAAAGGCGTGGGATGTCGGGGTCGCGCATGGCCCGACCGTAGGCCCGGAGCACCCCATGAAAGGGTGCGCAACCCATGACGAAACGCTGACGTCCGGCCCGGGAGACGGCAAACGGCCGACCGGCCCGCCTAGCGTTCTCCGCGTGACCCGCTCCCTTCGCCGTGACCTGTACGCCGCCGGGGCCGCCGCGGCGCTGGTGACCACCGCCGTGCTCATCGGCCGCCACATCCAGCACACGCACCACACCCTGTTCGTCGACTGGCCCCCGCTCCTGGCGTTCTGGGACCCTCATCTGGGCCCCGGCACCCCGGCCGCCGTCCTCGTGGCGACCGCCACCGTGGTGTACGGCCCCGCTCTCGCAGCCCGTCTCCCCTTCCGTGCCCTGCTCCCGCTGGCCTGGGCCACGGCCATGGCGTGGATCTGGTCCCTCGCCCTGATCGACGGCTGGCACCGGGGCGTCGCGCGCAGGCTCACCACGCGCTACGAGTACCTCCAGGTCATCGACCGCTTCCACGACATCCCCGCCGCCCTGCGGGACTTCACGCACCACATCCTGCTCGGCTCCCCCGATCACTGGCCCGCCCACGTCGCCGGCCATCCGCCCGGCGCGACGCTCACCTTCGTCCTGCTGGACCGGATCGGGCTGCGGGGCGGGGGCTGGGCCGGGGGGTGGTGCATCACGGTCGGGGCGGCCGCCTGCGTGGCCGTACTGGTCACGATCCGCGCGCTGGCCGACGAACGGCGGGCGCGGCACGCCGCACCGTTCCTGGTCCTGGCGCCGGCCGCCGTGTGGATGGGCACCTCGGCCGACGCGTACTTCGCGGCGGTGGCCGCCTGGGCGGTGGCACTGCTGGCCCTGGCGATCACCCGGCGGTCCCTGGGGTGGGCGGGGGGTTCGGGGCTGCTGTTCGGCCTGACCTGCTATCTGTCCTACGGTCTGACGCTCGTCGCGCTGATCGGGGCCGCGGTGCTGGTGCTCGGAAGACGGGAACTCCGGGAGCGCCCGGCCGTGTTGGTGCCGCTGCTCGCCGGAGCGGCCGTGGTGCCGGCGGCGTTCACGTTCGCCGGGTTCGACTGGTGGGAGGCGTACCACCTGCTGGTCACGCGCTACTACCAAGGCGCGGGCGGCATCCGCCCCTACGGCTACTGGGTGTGGGCCAACCTGGCGTGCGCGGTGCTGGTGACCGGCCTGGCGACGGCGGCGGGCCTGCGGCGGACGGGCGCGCTCCTGCTGCGGCATCGCACCGGCAGCCGTGCCGACGTCCGCCTCGGCGTTCTCGTGGCCGCCGCGCTTGCCGCCCTGCTGGTCGCCGACCTGTCCGGCATGAGCAAGGCGGAGACGGAACGCATCTGGCTGCCCTTCGCGCTGTGGCTGTACCCGGCGTGCGCGTTCCTCCCCCACCCCCGTGCCTGGCTCGCCGCCCAGGCGCTGCTCGCCCTGCTCCTCAACCATCTGCTGCGCACCGGGTGGTGACCCCCGCCCAGGTGCCCGGAGGTGGCACCAGACGTTGTCAGTGCCGGATGACACCATCCGGGCATGAGTGGTGAGGCTTTCAACTGGCTCGAGTTCCTGGGACGTTGGCAGGAGGAGTGGGTCCCGCGCGACGACCTGGACGAGGACGAGGACGACGGGCAGACCCCGGGCCTGGGCCGGCCCGGGGCGGACGAGGCGGTGATCGCCGCGGCCGAGGAGCGGCTGGGGCGACGGCTGCCGGCCTCGTACCGGGAGTTCCTGGCCGTGAGCGACGGGTGGCACGTCGACCAGACGGCCGGGGTCTATCAGCTCGGCGGCGCCGCGGACATCGACTGGTTCCGCGACCCGTACGACATGACCCCGCTGTACGAGGAGAATCTCGGCGACAACCCGCGCGAGGAGGACGTCCTGCTGGCCGGGATGTGGCAACGGGCGCTGCGGCTGGAGACGGACTCCGACATGTCGCACGCGCTGCTCGACCCGGGCGACACCGACCAGGACGGCGAGTGGGCGCTCTATGTCTACAAGGGCTGGGGCGGTGAACTGCCGGACCGCTACCCGTCGTTCCGCGCGTACATGGAGGCCATGTACCGGGGCTTCCATGCCGACCGGGCGCACAGATCCGACTTCGTGAACGCGACCACGCGCGTCCAGGACACCCACGTGAAGGACGCTGTCCTGCTGGCCCTGCAGGGACGGTACGAGGTGGCGCTGTCCCTGCTGGAGGAGGCGCGGTCCTTCGGACGGCCAGGCAGCGTCGTCCTGCTGAACCAGCTCCGGCACCTGCTGGCTCCGCGCAGCCCCCGGGATTACGGCAGCCTGGTCGACGATCCGCGCTACCTGGCCGAGATTCTGCCCGTGGAGGCCATGACGCCGGCACGCGGCGAGTGGCGGCTGGGCGGGGACGACCACTGGCTCGGGATGATGGCCGCGCGCGGGGCAGCCCGCCGGACCGCCCAGGCCGTACTGGGCGCGCTGCGGGACGGCACCCATCACTACGCGCCTCCCGGTCCATGGGGGCGGGCTGTCGCCCAGGCCCGGGAGGCGGCCCGCTGGGGAGCGACCGACGCCGCGTGGCGGCTGCTGCGGGACGCGCTTCCCCGGTGGGAGACACCCGGGCCCGCGCTGCTCGCCCCGATCGGCCTGCTCGCCGATCCGGTCCTGGGTCCGCTGGTCACACCGGAGCGCGGGCGGGAGATCCTCGCGACACCGCGGGCCGGGCAGACGGGACCCGTTCCGGAGCCGGTGCCCGATCTCGACCCGCC
This sequence comes from Streptomyces sp. NPDC087859, assembly GCF_044742595.1. Classification (NCBI taxonomy): domain Bacteria; kingdom Bacillati; phylum Actinomycetota; class Actinomycetes; order Kitasatosporales; family Streptomycetaceae; genus Streptomyces; species Streptomyces sp. NPDC087859. The sequence continues at coordinate 142,624 of NZ_JBIUUU010000013.1, forward strand.
GGGTCTCGCGTGGCTGGCGGAGACCGCGGCGAACCGGCAGCCGGTGGACGGATACCGCTGCGTGTGGGTCGAGGGGATCGACCCCGCCGGCCTGCCCGCCCTGATCGGTGAGGAAGGCGCCGAACTGAGCGGCCCCACGGATCCGCGCAGGGCGTCCTGGCAGGCACCCAAGCCCCATGAGCGGGAAGGCGTGGAACTCTGGGAGGACCGGGCCGTGGTCGCGGTCGGTCGCACCGCCGAAGGGTGGGCCTTCGCCTTCGACGGCCACTCCCACCGCCACCTGAACAAGCTGTTCCTGTCCCCCGTCCAAAGGGCCTCTTCGGCCGGCCGCGCGGTGGTGGTGTGGCGCGACCCGAGGAGCTCGTCGCCGGGTGAGCGCTCAGCCGCGTTTCATCTGTCGGTGGCCGAACAGGGCGAGGAGCTCTACGCGTTCACCGTGCGGGGCACGGAGATCGAGCGCTCCGGGGCGATACCCGAGGCGCTGGATCCCGCACGGCTGTTCCGCCCGGACGACACCGAGCCGGACTGCGAACTGCGTGCGCTGGAAGCCCTGCACACCGAACTCGGGCTCTCACTCCCCCGGTTCGCGCTGACCCAAGGCAGTCTGCACACCTTCACCACCCGCTCCTGGACCCGGGCGCCACGCACGGGCGAGGGATTCTCGTACGTCACGATCGGACGGCTCGGGCACTGACCGCGGGCCGACGTTGTCGCGCGGGGCCGTTTCCGCCAGGGCCGTTCGGCCCCGCTTCCCGCCCGCACGGCCCATGGGACCCTCGGCGGGGCCCGGAAGACCATGCCGGAGATGGCGTGGGCCGGCCCCGCACGCCCCTGCGGGGTCGCCCACGTCAGAGACATCCAACAAGGCGAGACGTATCGTCTTGTCAATCTCGCCGTCGTGCCGTACCGTCCTCCACATGGGTTCCCTGTGAGACAGCCGGCGCCGACCGCGTAGAGCACCGCTCCGCGATCGCGCGCCTCGCGTGCAGCCATCCACCCCGATCCCGCCCCGGGCTGAAACCCGCGCGGCCAGGAGGGACCCGATCGTGCACACCTCACAACTCACCCTTCACCACGTCACCAAGCGCTACCCCGGCCGCACCGTCCTCGACCAGGTCTCCTTCACACTCAAGCCGGGCGAGAAAGCCGGGCTCATCGGCGACAACGGCGCCGGGAAGTCCACCCTCCTCCGGCTCATTGCAGGCCAGGAGAGGCCCGACAGCGGCGAGTTGACCGTGACCGCCACCGACGGCATCGGCTATCTGCCGCAGAGCCTCTCCCTGCCCCCGACCGCCACCGTCCAGGACGCCGTCGACCTGGCCCTTGCCGACCTGCGTGCCCTGGAGGCGGAACTGCGCCAGACCGAACAGGTTATGGACGACACCGCGGACCCGGCGGAACTCGCCGCGTACGCCCACCTCCTCGGGCGCTACGAGGCCCGGGGCGGCTACGACGCCGACCACCGGGTGGACATCGCCCTGCACCACCTCGGCCTGCCCGCCCTCCCCCGGGAGCGCCCGCTCGGCACCCTGTCCGGCGGCGAACGCTCCCGGCTTGCCCTGGCCGGTGTCCTCGCCGGCCGCCCCGAACTGCTGCTCCTGGACGAGCCGACGAACGACCTGGACGACCAGGCGGTCGAGTGGCTGGAGGCCCAACTGCGGGCGCACCACGGCACGGTGCTCGCGGTCACCCACGACCGCGTCTTCCTGGAACGCCTGACGACCACGGTCCTGGAGGCCGAAGCCGGGAAGGTCACCCGCTACGGCGACGGCTATGCCGGCTACCGCACGGCGAAGGCGGCGCAGCGCCACCGCCGGCTCCAGGAGTACGGGCGATGGCGCGACGAGCTGGCCCGCAACGAACGGCTGGCCGCCGGCCACGCCATCGGCCTCGACGCCATTCCGCGCAAGGCACCGCTGGCCAACTTCGGCCACGGCGGCTTCCGCACCCGCGGCCGCGCCCACGGTGCGATGGCCCGTATCCGCAACGCCCGCGAGCGGGTCGAGAGGCTGACCGCGAACCCCGTGGCGCCGCCACCGGACCCACTGGTCTTCCGGGCGCAGATGGCAACGACGGGGCAAACCGCGGAACTCCCCGCCGTCGAGCTGTCGGACGTACGCGTCGAAGACCGCCTCCACCTGGACTCCCTCACCCTCGGCCGCAGCGCCCGCCTCCTGGTCACCGGTCCCAACGGCGCCGGCAAGACCACGCTGCTGCGGCTCCTCGCCGGTGAGCTGCGACCGGACGAGGGCTCGGTCCAGGTGCCGGGCCGGGTGGGGCATCTGCGCCAGGACGAGACGCCATGGCCACCGGGCCTGACGGTGACCGAGGCATTCGGGCTCAGACGCGCGGGCTCCGCCGACGAGCACGCGGACGCCCTGCTGTCCCTCGGCCTCTTCGACCCGGAACAACTGCGCTTGCGCATGGGTGAGTTGTCGTACGGCCAGCGCCGCCGCGTGGATCTGGCGCGGCTGGTCTCGCAGCCCGCCGAGCTCCTGCTGCTCGACGAGCCGACGAACCATCTCTCCCCGGCGCTGGTCGAGGAACTGCAGGAGGCGCTCACCGGCTATCCGGGAGCGATCGTGCTGGTCACCCACGACCGCGCCCTGCGGACGCGGTTCCAGGGCGAGCATCTGCGACTGCCCGGACCGGTGAGGATGCCGATGAGGTGACGGACGCGCCCTCCGCGACCAGGCAAAGGGATCGATAGGCCACACCTATACGGGGCATCGATTTTTGGTCGTGGACCCTCCGCGCCGGCCCCGGGTTCACTGTGGCCCAAAGCCGGCGCGGACCGATGGGGCTCGGTGTCGCGCGATCAGGGAGGTTGCAATGACGCATACCCCGGGCAACGGACGAGCCGAACAGGCCGCGCGTATCGCGGCGAAGCCGTGGTACCGGCAGTTGTACGTCCAGGTGCTGGTGGCGATCGTGATCGGTATCGTGCTCGGCTGGAAGTGGCCTGATCTGGCCACCGACATGGAGCCGATCGGCACGACGTTCATCACCGCGATGAAGATGCTGATCGGACCGATCGTCTTCCTGACGATCATCGGCGGCATCGCCGGCGTCGCGGACCTGAAGAAGGTCGGCCGCACCGGGATCAAGGCGCTGACCTACTTCCAGGTGGGCACGATCGTGGCCCTGCTGACGGGCCTGGTGGCGATCAACGTCTTCCGGCTCGGAGACGGTGTGCACGCCGACCCCTCGACGCTCCAGACCTCGGGCGACGCGAGCCAGTACGTCGAGCAGGGCGAACACCAGCACTGGTGGGAGTTCCTCACCAACATCGTCCCGGACAGTTTCTTCGGCCCGTTCGTCGAAGGGAAGATCCTCCAGGTGATCTTCCTGGCCGTTGTCTTCGGCATCGCGATCAAGCTGGTGGGCAGGACCGGCGAGCCGATCACCGCGGCCGTGGGACGCCTGACCGAAGTCGTGCTCACGGTCGGCTGCCGCGACAGCGCTTCTACCGAGTCAGGGGTGACGCCATGGTCAACCCGCCTACGAGTCGGGCGAATTCGGTGCGCTGCCGACTGGTCAGGGTGGCGTAGAGCGGCGCCTGCAGCTCCGTGGTGAGTCGCTCGGCACGCTGCCATCGCGGGAGCAGGGTCGCCGTCGCGGGGTGGGATGCTTCCCAGCCGTAGTGGGCCGCCTGTTCGGTGCCGAGGTTGATGACCATGGCCGCCTGGGCGGTCAGCCCCGACAGACGTACCGCGGCCAGATGGCACGCCCCACGGTGCTCTCGCAGCACGTGGACGCGCTGCATGGCCGCGCCGACCGGGTCCTGGTCGGGGTAAGGCTGTGCGCGCCAGCCGGCGAACAGCGGGAGCGCGTCCGCGTCGGCGGCGTCGATCAGCTGCTGCGCCAGCCGGTTGAAGTGCTCCACGTCGACGTCACCGGGAATGTGGGCGCGTCCCCACTGCCAGATCGCCTGGGCGTAGCAAGCGGCGGCGGCCTCCGCCGGCATCACGGACCGTCCGGCGAGCCAGCCTGCGGAGATCAGGCCGGGGCCGAGGAAGCCCTGGACCGCTTGCACCACCGGGAGCGGCACTTCGCCGAGCACCCCGAACCGGCCGCGGCAGTAGAAGCCGCGCCCCGGAGGAAACCCGGCTCGCAGGCCGATCGCGCTGGTCGCTTCGTCGGACATGAACTCGTCACCGAAGTCGTGAAGGGGCCGGGCCACCGCGTCGATGCAGTCGAAGATCTCCATGCGCCCAAGGTCGCCCACGACGACTCGATAGAACAAGAGGATGTTTCCTCACCTGACCCTTTAGCTAGTCTATCGACTCATGCTCGACATCCGCCGTCTGCACACACTCAGAACCGTCGTCGCCCGTGGCTCCATCGCGGCAGCCGCGCAGTCACTCGACCTGACCGCCGGAGCCGTGTCCCAGCAACTGGCCGCGCTGCGGCGCGAAATGGGAGTCGATCTGCTGCGCCCCGACGGGCGCACCGTGGCGTTGACCGAGGCGGGACGGGTGCTCGTCGAACACGCCGACCGGATCTTCGGCGCCGTACAGGAAGCCGAGAACGCCGTCGCGGCGGTCAGGGGCACGGTCGGCCCCACCGCCACCCTCGCCGCGCTGCCGTCGACCATCGCCCGCATCGTGACTCCGGCGCTGACCTCACTGGCCTCACAGCACCCGCAGCTCACCGTCACCTGCCTGGTGACCGACCAGGCGCAACTACGGGAACTGCCACTGGGCACCGTCGACGTGGTGCTCGGCCAGCGCTACCACCACCTGCCCGATGCCACACCCCGGGACGTCGACACCTACCCACTGCTGGACGATCCGCTGCTCATCGTCACCGCGGCAGACCGGACAGGCGAACGCCCCGTCTCCCTGCGGGAACTGGCCACGCACCGCCTCGTCGTGCCACCGCCGACCACGGACTGCGGGCAAGCCATCCTCCAGGCCTGCCGACAAGCCGGGTTCGCGCCCTCAACGCCTTACGTCACCACCGACATCGCGGCCCAACTCACCCTCGCCCGGGCCGGCCTAGCCACCGCGCTCATCCCCCGAACCGCCATCGACCCGACCACAACCGGGATCCACACCTCACCCATCGAGGACCACCCGATCCACCGCTCGCTGTTCGCCGCGACCCGCCACACCAACACGGCGAACCCCACGATCACCGCTGTCGTCACCGCACTGCGAACAGCCGCTCAGCACGGTCACCCCACATGCCTTCCGACGGATTAGATGGGCTTGATTCGCTTACGCGGACAGGACGATGCACGGTCGCGAACCTACTGGGTTCGAGCCGCTCGCTGACGGTGAATGGCCATGCCTCTGATTGCCTCCGGTCGCATCCGAGAGCCTCGTCCTGGACGCTGAGGTGCGGGGAACCGCTCCGTCAGGAACGAGTCTTCCGACGGGCCAGGAAGGCGAAGACCGCCAGAACCGCTCCACTGACTGCCGCGATCACTCCGAGCAGGATCGGCACGACATCGCCAGTAAGGATTCCTGCAACGCACGCACAGATCCCTCCGGCGATCGAGACCGCGGAGAAGGCTCGCACTCTTCTTATCGCGTCATCCATCGATGCACCCTTGTGCCGCATTCCACCACCGCTCTCTACGCGTTCGGAGAAATTCCGTCTATTCGTCACGCATTGCCCTGCCAGGGGACTTGAAGCGCAACCCAGACGCCTGCTTGGTCTGCCGCGTGACGCCGGGGAATCTGGGTGAGTGCCCGCATAGGTAGTGGACAAACCAGGGAAATCGACCGCGTGTTCCTGAATTCGCTGGGCACTAGGAGCTACGGAGGTTGATAACTATGGTTCCCCTGCTTCTCGTTCTTCTGCTGGCTCTGATCCTCTTCGGTGCGGGTTTCGCTCTGAAGGCACTGTGGTGGATCGCGGTCATCGTGCTGGTCGTCTGGCTGCTGGGCTTCGTCATGCGCTCCGCGGACACAGGTGGCCGCAGGGGCCGCTGGTATCGCTGGTAATCCGCCGCTCAACACCATGCCGGTGGGCTCCGGAGGTATCCGGGGCCCACCGGCATGTTCCTCGAGACGCTCTGTTTCAGAATTCCTTTTCGTCAGCGGGCCTCTCGATCCCGGTGGTCACCCGTGCCCCTCGAAAGAGCACCGGAAGCCACAGGAGGCATGCCAGCAGAGGGACCGCGGCGTAGGCGGCCATGCCCGCACTGGAACCCAGCCCGTCCATGAGCGCGCCGAGGACGAGATAGCCGAGGCCGATGAGTGCCGACTCCACGAATGCGATCATCGACAACAGGCTCGCCCGGTGGCGTGACGGCACGGCCTCGTTGAACACGTTGTCCACGATCACGGCGGCGATCTCGGGAATCCCCACCAGGGCCAGGAACGCGGCGATGGTGACCCAGACAAGGCCGAGGCCGCTCAGGGCGAGTGCCGCGGCGAGCGTCAGGAGGGACACCGGGACGATGACCCGATATCCGATGCGCCGGTCCGCGCGGTCCGACAGCAGCGGAGTGAGCCCGCCGGCGAGGAATCCCGCCGATATGACCACGCTGACCCATGCGGTGTCCGCTCCCTGATCGGAGAGGGTCTTCTGCGCAAAGATGATGTACGGCGTCAAAGTCGCATGCATCAATCCCGACACCACGACAAGCGTCACGAGCGCCGGCGTGGCGACCCGAAGCATCGCCCGCCATGTTGTGGCGTCGCCGTGCCCCTCGGCTCCCTCCTGCTCGTCCACCGCGTCCGCGCCGCGGATCTCGGGCACCCGTGACATCAGCACCACCACAGCCAGGGCGAGGCACGCCGCCGAACCGATGTAGACGACTCCCCAGGAGATCTGCTGCAGTTGGCCACCGAGGACGATGGCGGCTCCCGAGGTGACCGTCCCGAGCATGGTGAACCGGGACTTGATCTTGATGTAGCCGGCCGTTGCACCACGACGCACGAGCAGGTCGTACAGCAGGGCGGTGTCCGAGCCGGACACACATGCCATGCCCACGCCCTGCCCCATGAACAGTGCCAGGAACACCCAGTAGTTGGAGAACGTCCCCTGGCCGAGCAGACATCCAGCTATCAGCATCTGGCCGATCACGATGCTGGCGCGCCTGCCGATTCGGTCGGCGATGACTCCCGTCGGCAACTCCGCAAGTCCGCTGACCAGGTAGAGCAGTGTCTGAAGGAGGGCCACTTGCCCGGCGGAGAAGCCTCGCTGATAAAGGAAGATGACGAATACGCCACGCTGGAACAGCGAGTTGGCGAGCACGGCGTATACGTAGAACGGGCGCGTGACGCTTCGTACTGCATCGTTGACTGCAGCCGACCCGCCAAGGGCTTCCGTGGTGCCGGTCATGCTGCGGGCTCCCTGGTGACTCCGGTGATCATTGGTGTTGGGTCTCCGCCACCGACCGGAACCTCCACGGCGGTCTCAGCACGGGGGAAAACTCCTCGACCAACCGAGTCAGCACGGGCCGCCAACCGCCGACGCTCCACCCTGGTGCACGGTGGGAAGCCGAGCTGTCTCAACGGAAGGGGCCCTCGGTCGCGAAGGCGTGAGCCGCAAAGCGCTTACCCATTCGACGGTATGCGGCGGCGGTGGGGTGCAGGCCGTCGGCCAGATCATCCGCCTCGTCGGGGCCGAGCAGCTCGCGTCCGTCGAGATAGTGGAGATGGGGATCGGACGCCTGACGTGCCCCAGCGATCCGGGCCAGCTCGGCACGGACGACCGCCAATGACAATGCCCCGCCGGCCACTTCGGCCGGGTCGCCCAAGGCGGCGAGTCTCCCGTCCGGGCCGGTCACGGTCGGCCCGGGAGTCTCCTCCAGGGCCGGACAGCTCACCGGAGAGACCAACAGCAGCGGGGTGTCGGGGTGTCCGTCCCGGATCGTGTCCAGGAACCCGTGTACCGCCGGGCCGAACGTCCGCAGCCGGAAGGCGGACAGGCTCACGATGTTGATGCCCACCTTGAGGCTGATCAGGTCGGCGGGCGTATCGCGGATCGTCCGGGCGACGTAGGGATCGAGCAGTGCGTTGCCCGCCTGGCTGAGGTTGATCACCTCCACCTCTCCGAGCGCGGCTGCCACCACCGGCCAGGTCCCGGTCGGGCCATCAGCCTCGATGCACTGGCTGATGGAGCTGCCGTGGTGCACCCAGCGGCGCCGCCCGTCCGACAGCGGCGCCAGCACGTCGCCGTCAGCGCGCAGTGCCACCAGTTCCGTTGGGTTCTGCTGCGGTAGCCACACCTCGACGCTCTTCATGCCGGCCGGCAGCCCGGCGAACCGTACGGTCCCTGGCTCGCCCGGAATGAGTCGCTGTACGACCCCGGGGCCCGCCATCCGCAGCACGTTGCCCACCGGCGCCTGCTGACGTCCGGCCAACGCGCCGTCCACCAGCAACTCCAGCATCCCGGTCGGGCGGGGGTGGGGGTCGGAGTCGAGCTGGCCGGTGGAGGTGAGTACCTCCAACTCCAACGTGCGCGCATCAGTGCGGAACACCAGCCGCACGCCCGACGGCATCAGGGTCACCCCGTAGACCGACGGGTCCTGGTACTGCTCCTTGGTCCACGCGGGCAGCCGGCGCGGCATCACCCCTGCCTGTGTGGTCTCCAGGTCCAGGGCACCCCGCAACTCCACCGGCCCGCCCACCAGTGGAACCGCCCGCAGCGCCACCGTCACCGCTCCTGCCCCAGGTCGATGCGTTCCGGAGACGACATCAGCCCGGTGCCTTCGTGGCTCATCGACGCCCGCCGAACTCCCAGTCGTGGACCTCGATGTCCGCGTACCGTCCCGGAGTCAGGAAGGCGCGTGCCGTGTCCGGATCCGGGGCCCTGAGCAGCACCGCCGTACCCAGCCAGGTGTCGCCGTCGTCGGACAACAACGGCCCGTACGCGATCAGCTCGTCCCCGTCCTGCGGCAGGGCGAGGTCGGCGGCCGGGCCCTCGCCGAGGCCGAGCACCAGGTAGCGGTTGCCATCGGTCCGGCCGCCGGGGAAGTCCCACATGGTGCGCCCCAGCACGTTGCGCCACCGGCGCAGCAGCACGTCCCGGTACGCGCCGGCCTGGTAGTTGGGCTCGTCGAAGGCGAACGCCCGGGCGGCGGCGGGATCGGGCAGGTCGACGATGTGCACGCTGCCGGTGGGGGTTTCACCGTCATCGGCGAAGGTCGGGCCGCGAGCGATCAGCTCCTTCGCGTACCGGTCCATGTAGGACCAGTGCTCCTCCAGCAACTCCTCGCGCAACGCGAGGGAGCCGGGCCGATCACGGTGGTAGCAGAAGAACTCCATGACCACAGACCCTTCCCCATCAAGGGGACCATCTCAACCGGCTTTTGGCGGCGATGACTTCGCGGTCCACACGGCGCAGCATTGCGTCAGACGGAGTAGCCGTCTCGGCCGCACGGTCTGTTGGACGACTCGCTGCGGCGAGCATCGGGGCTGGGATGCTCTGCCCGCCCGAGCGCGCAGTCGGCGCAGGGGAGCCGATGGACACTTCTGGGTGACTGACCACGGGGAAGATGAGTAGCGGCAGTCTCCCGTCGGAAGGAATGGGATAGGAACCGGTTTGGCACGAGGGAGACGCCCATGGCTGTATCTGGCGGAGGTGGCCCGATCGCCCAGGAGCCGCGCCGGTTCTACGACGGTGGCATCGACGCTTCGGCGGGACGACCGGAAGTCTTGCCCGACCCCGGCTCCGATGCCCGTATCGAGCTCAAGCGGGTCATCGTGGGCCGCCACGAGTACTTCATGATGCAGCGCCGCATCGCGTACCGCGACCGGCACCTGGGCGAGCTCCTGGTGCCGCGGGAGACCGGCACTTTCTGCACCGACCTGACCTCGGTTCCCGCGTTTCTCACCTGGCTCGTGCCGAAAACCGGCGAGCATCTCCCGGCCACACTGCTGCACGACGGACTGAGCCATCCGGAGGGTGTCCCGGAGTACACCTCGACCGACGGCCAGGTCGTGCGGCGTGCGGAAGCCGACCGCGTGCTGCGCGATGCGATGGCGGATGCCGGCACCGCGCTGATCCGGCGGTGGCTGATCTGGTCGGCGGTGGCGATGGCGACCATGTGGCGCGGCGAGGGAACGGACTGGCCGACGTGGCTCCAGTGGCGTTACCGCCTGATTGTGGGACTGACCGGCTTGGGAATTCTGGTGCTCGGCACCTGGGCGACCATCGACCTTTTCGACGTCGGGATCTCCTGGCTCGGCAACCTGTGGTGGATGGGGAACCGGCCTTGGTGGGAGGAACTCGTCGGCGGGCTGACGGCGGCGATCGTGTTCTCGGTGGGCTGGGCGGTGACCTGGGGGCGCTTCTGGAGGGCCGGCGCGGTCGTCGGGGTGAGCCTGGCGGTGCTGTTGCACGTCACGGCGGCGCTACTCCTCATCTCCGCGATGTACCAGGTGTCGGAGCGCTTCACGAGGAAGGCTCCGAAGGCGGCATGCGTGCTGACATGCCTCGGGCTGCTGGCGGCACTGGCCGGATTCATCGCGGTGCTGGTGACTCCATGAGGCACGGCCCACTGGGCAGTTCACCGCCGGCCTCGCTCACGTCACGGGCATGAACTCGGGCAGGGTGAGGGCGGAGTGGGCCGGTCGGCCCTCTCCGGAAGGCATGACGCTGAGACTGCGCAGCATGTCGTTGCGCTGCTCCAGGGCTCGAGCGGTGGTGGGGAAGAGTGTGGCGTCGCCCTCGCCGACCTGATCCTGGTTCACGGTCACGAACTCACGGATGGCGTGTTCGTAGGCGGCAAGCCCCGCGGTGTGGGTCCGGTCGGCCAGGGAGCCGGCGAGCATGTAGGCGCCGACGAGCGCGAGGCTGGAGCCCTGTCCGGTGAGGAACGAGGGCGCGTACGCGGCGTCGCCCACCAGCGCGACCCTGCCCTTGGACCAGCGGGGCATGCGGATCTGGCTGACCGCGTCGAAGAACAGGTCGTCCGCGTCGCGCATGGCGGCCAGCATGCCGGGGACTTCCCATCGCGCATCGGCGAAGACCGCGGCGACCAGGTCCCGTTGGGCTTGCGGGTTGCGGAAGGCGTCGTACGGCGGTTGTGGATGAGCGAAGTTCAGGAAGGCGTGCACGTCGTCGTTGTCGCCCACCGCGTAGAGTGCCGCGGCCCGGCCCGGGGTGTTCCACATCGTGAGCTCGTGGGAAAGTCCGAAGGTGTTGGACATGGTGAATCCGGCGAAGCAGTAGCCGAGGTACCGGTGGAACTGCTCTTCGGGGCCGAACAGGAGCTCGCGGGTACGTGAGTGCAGACCGTCCGCGCCGAACACCATGTCGAACGTACGCCGGCCGCCCCCGCGGAAGGTGACGTCGACCCCGTGCTCGGACTGGTCGAGGCTGTCGATGGAGTCGTTGAACAAGAACTCCACGTCGTCACGGACCGCCGCATGGAGAGCGTCGGTCAGTTCCCCGCGCGGCACCTCAAGGTCGCGTCCCGCGACACCGCCGGTAACGGTGTGCGGGTTGACCGAGGCGACCTTGCCGCCGTCTGCGTCGAGGAAGGTCAGCCGGCGCAGATCGATGTGTGCGTCCCGCAGTTGCGGCAGGATGCCCATCCTGCGGACGACCTCGAGTGCGGTGCCGCGCACGTCGATGGGGTAACCGCCGCCGCGTAGTGCGCTTGCCTTCTCGACCACCGTGACCGTGAAGCCGTAGCGGTTCAGCCAGAACCCGAGGGCGGGCCCCGCGATGCTGGCCCCGGATATCAGGACCTTGCCCCTCGGCATGGTGTTGATGTGCCTCGAGAGATCGGTGCGCGTCATGCTGTGACTCCTTTGCTCATGGTGCGGGCGAGAAGCAGGGACAGTGCCGTGACGGCGCCGGCGATGGCGAAGCAGGTGACGAAGGCCGATTCGGCCGGGACATCCGTCCCGGAGGGGGTGGCGGCGGTGAGGATCGCACCACTGGCCTGGACACCGACGGCGAAGCCGAGCACGCGGGTCACCAGGACCAGGCTCGTGGCGATGCCGGTGTCACCTCGGTCGACGGACGTGGCGGTGCTGGTCACCATCGCGGTGACGCACAGGCCGTTGGCCAGCGCGATCATCATCTTGCCGACGACGAGGTGCCAGATCTCGGTGTGCACGGCGGCCAGCGCGATCAGGCCGGCGGCCAGGAGGGCGATCCCGGCGGTGACGACGGCACGCGAGCCGTAGCGTCGCGCCCCGAGTCCGCTGGTCGGTCCGGCCAGCGAGGCGGCCACGGCGCCGGGCAGCAGGTAGAAGCCGATCGCCGTGGCGCCGGCCCCGAACCCGTACTCGTCGACGGGCACCGCGAGCAGCTGCGGGACGAGGTAGACCGGTACCGCGGTGCCGACGCAGATCACGAACGTCAGCACACACGACTTCCACACCGCGGGCCGTGCCAGCATGCGCAGATCGACCATTGGCGAGGCCGCCCGACGCTCGACGGCGATCCATCCCGTCACGAAGGCGGCCAGCACCACGATGAGGGCGCCCAATACGAGGGGCTGCGAGGCGATGTCGGGGGCCAGTGCGAGGACGAGCATGAGCGTGACCAGCGTCCCGCACAGGAGGATCAGGCCGGGCCAGTCGACGCCGGTGCCGTCCGAGCGGCCCGGCGCATCGTGCGGCATCTGCCGGTTCACCAGCAGGGTGGACCCGATGACCGCGATCGTCGGCAGCGCGAACATCCAGTGCCGGGCGAGCCCTTCCGCCACGGGCCCGGCGGACAGCGTGCCCGCCATCCCGCCCCCGACGAACAACCCGCTGACCACCCCGATGGCCACCTTCGCCTCTCCCGCCGGGAGGTGTTCGCGCACCAGGATGAACGACAGGGGCAGCGCGCCCACCATCGCCCCCTGCAGCACCTGACCGAGCAGCAGCACCGGCAGGTTCGGAGCCAGGGCGGACACCAGCCCGCCGGTACAGACGACCGCCATCAGCCGGATCAGGACCCGTTTCCCGCCGTAGCGGTCGCCTAACTTGCCTGCGACCGGTGTGATGAGCGCGCCGGTGATGAGCAGCACGATGCTCAGCAAGGCCCCTTCGGCGGGGCTCATATCCAGTTCGCGTTGCAGGAGCGGGAGCGTCGGCGTCACCACCGACTCCAAGGCACCGGTGGCGACTGCCAGCATGCCGAGGGCTCCGACAGCTGCCCTCCCGATACGGACCGGGGGAGCCAGAGTTGCGGTCATGGAAGTCCTTCCGTAGGTGCCGGGTGAGCAAGGGGTCGGCCGTTCGCGGAGTACTGCCGCTTTGCCGGGCCCGGCGCGGGCAGAGCGGCGGTTTCGTGCGGGGCGAGGTGTGCGCGGTGCTGTGTGGACAGGTCGCGAGGTCCTGGTCGTCCGGCAGTAAGAACCCCGGGACTGAAGGGAGTTGAGGTGGCGCATCGGCAACTCCGCCTGGCGGAGCGGGTGTAGGAGTGCGGCATCCACCGAGCCAGTATTACACTACACCGTGCAGTGTAGGACAGTTAGGATGTGCCCATGCCGACCACGAAGACGAAGACCCTGCGCGAGGGATCCACACAAAAGCGGGCCGCCATCCTCGCGGCGGCCCGGGAACTGTTCCTCGCCGACGGCTTCGACCGGTCCAGCGTCGACGCCATCGCCGCCCGCGCCGAGGTGTCCAAGCGGACGGTCTACGACTACTTCGGCGACAAGCAGACGCTGCTGCAAGCAGTCGTCGACACCATCGGCCAGTCAATGATCACCACGATCCGGCGCACCCTCGACGACACCCTCAGCGACCCCATCGAGGCCGCCGACCTCGAGGACGCCCTGGTCACCTTCTCGATGCGCATCGCCACCGACATGCTCGGCTCGGCGGAGTACGCAACGCTGCAACGACTGGTCCGCGCCGAATCCGGCCACCTGCCGCACCAGGGCTACAACTCCATGGCCGACACCCCCGACGAGGCACTCGCCGAACGGTTCGCCGCCCTCGCCGCGGCCGGGCTGCTCCACGTCCCCGACCCCCGGCTCGCGGCCGACCAGTTCATCGCACTGGCCTTCGGCGTCACGCTGGACAGGCTCGGCTCCGCAAACGCGACCGAGGACACCCGCGTCCGGCCACTCGTCGTCGAGGGAGTGCGGACCTTTCTCCGGGCATACCGAACCGTATAGGACCGCGAGAACAGCGCCTCCGATCACGCTTCGCCGTCGAAGCGGGACCGACCTGTTTCAGTAGAACTACGCAATCCTCTACGGGCTTTCACCGCAAGCGGCACGCGGCGCGCGCGAGGGGCGACGGCGTGTGTGACGCTGTGCCAGGCAGCATGGTCGATTGCTTGTGAGCACATGGCTCCGTTCCCGAACCGCATCGCTGGTGGACCTCCTCATCCGGCCCTACAGGTCCGCCCGGTGAGGGAAAGCAGTCTCGAAGCAGGCGGGGGAACTCATGGGAAGCGCACGCACGTTCTGCATATCGGCCGCGGCCGTGGCAGCGCTGCTCACAGTCTCGGGATGTTCGGACGACAAGCCGACCGCCAAGGCGACGGCAACCGCTTCCCCGTCTGAGCTCGCTCGCTACACGGCCGCTCCCGACCCGACCACTCCGGCGCCGAGCCCGACGACGGCCGCGCCCACGGAGTGCGTGAAGACCACTGGCATGAGCGTCGAAAAACTGACCGACTATCTCAAGGAACTGCCCAGCAGCAGCGGCGCATACCAGTCCGAGGGCTTGACCCTGGACTCCTCCGGCCTGAACTTCACCCCGGAGGCGATCCAGAGGCCCTGCAAGGCAGTCACGGTCAAGCTCGCCCGCTACTGGATCGAGTTCAAGAAGACGAGCGAGGAGACTATCGTCACCCCCGCCCGCTACGAGTACCAGTACACGCCGATCAGCGTCACCTCCGTCAAGGCCGGCCCGCAGGACGGCAGAGTCCCCGACACCGCCCCGCCCGCGGGCTCCGACTGCCAGGGCTCGCTTTCGGTGGTCTACCTCGGCGAAGACATTCCGCAGAGGTACCTGCCGTCCGACCTGGAGCTGACCGATGCGACAGCCCCCGTCCCGATCGAGGTGGCCGGAGCCGGAGTGCTGTCCGCGCTCTACGTCTCGCCCATCAGCTTGGCGTCCTGCTGACCGCCGATGTGAGTGGCGGTACCACGAGTAGTACGCCTGTCAGCTGATCCCGCAGGACCAGCATCATGCTGTGGCTGGTGTGCCCACGGCGTCGGCGCTGTCCTGGACAGCCCCGTGAAGCTACGGACCGTGCAGTCCCCTGCCGGGCGGCCGCCCTGGCTTGGTGCCAGGGCATGCTCGCCAGGTCAGTCGCCGCCCCCGAAGTCACCGCTGTCACCGCCGCCGTAGGTATCCACGTCCGCCAAGCCGCCGATGTCGTCATCGACGTCTGCCGGTCCCTTGCGGGAGCGGGGTGACTGCGAGGGCCGGCGGCGGCCCGCACCGGGCTTCCCCTTACGCCGACCGGGCTCGGAGAACACGGCCCGCGAGACCCTGAAACCGGTCTCGAAGGTCTCATCGGACAGCGCCTGCGAAACGGCGGCGCGACAGCGGCGGGTGAATCGGGGCCAGGGGCGGGACATCTCCGCCGGCCACAGCCCCGCGAGAGGCGCCAGGGCGGCCCACACGGCCATCCACACGGTCGTCCACCACCCCGGGTCCTGGTCGGGCAGCCCCGGCACCCCGTGGCGCGTGAACATCGCGTGCATGGACATGCCGACCGCCACCGTGAAGGCGGCGGTCGCAGCAGGCACGCGGTATCTGCCGAATCGTTCGCGCAAGGGGGCGCGACGCGCCTCCAGGACCGTCCGGAACCTCTGGAAGCGCGGCTCGGTGCGGAGCTGCAGGACCGAGGCGCTCCCGTGTCGGCGCATGCCGGCCACGAGTGCCGCGAGAACCGGGTCCGCGAGTGATCGGGACCGCCCGGGCGTCAGGGTGAGCCGGCCGTCCTTGTCGACCTCGGCGTCTCCGGCCGCGATCAGCAGGCGTGCGACCACCTCGGCGGCGTACCACTCCTGCTGTGCCGGCGCGTTCTCCCAGGAGCCGCCGAGCCACCAGGCCGCCTGGATCGGGACCACATCCGCGCCGTCGCTCTCCTTGAGGAACTGTCGCTCGGATCGCGTCCGCTTGCGGAAGGACACGAACAGCGCCCCGTTGAACCCGGCCAACGCCAGCAGCCAGCCGGCGGCGATCCACGCCATCCCCTCGCTCCTATCAGCCGCCCCGTTCCCCGCCCGGCAACGCCCGACGGCCCCGCTCGATTCATGAGACGGCCTCCTCGGAGGGCGTCCAACCGGTCGTCGGGCCGGCGCGCCTGCCGGTCATTCCCCACTCGAAGCACGGCCAACTCCTCTACGACGGGGCGTCTCCCCAGCTCAAGCAGGCGCTCATTGATCTGCGGGCCGCGGTCAGGCGCCGGTGACGCGGCCGGGCCCCGAGCTGACGGGGCAGACGCCGGCATGCGTCGAGGAGCCGACGCCGTACGGGGAACTGGTGGCGGGCCCGGCCCGGGTTCCGCTGTCGTGATCGGCCGACGGTGGGGGGAAGGCGACGTCCAGCCGGGTGAGCCCGCGGAAGTTGAGGCTGCGCTGCCACTGCGGGGCGCCGCCGTCGAGCCGCAGGCCGGGGAGCCGGGTCAGGAGTGCTTCCAGGACGACCGCGCCTTCCAGGCGCGCCAGGGCCGCGCCGAGGCAGAAGTGCGGACCGTGTCCGAACGCCAGGTGCCGTCCGCCGGGCCGTTCGAAATCCAGCACATGAGGATCGGGAAACACCGCCGGGTCCCGGTTCGCGGCGCCGCCCACCAGGAGCACCGTCTGTCCTTCGGTGATGGTGCGGCCGGCCAGGTCCAGGTCGCGGCGCGCCCGGCGCAGCATCAGCTGTACCGGGGCGTCGTAGCGCAGGAGTTCCTCGACCGCGGCGGGCATCAGGTCGGGCCGGCTGCGCAGTTGGTCGGCCGCGTGCGGATGGCGGAGCAGGGCGAGGGTGGCGTTGCCGATGAAGTGGGTGGTGGTCTCGTGACCGGCGATCAGGAGCAGGGCGCAATTGGCGAGCAGTTCGTCGAAGTCCTGGTCGGTGTTCTCGGCCTGTGCGCTCACCATGGCGCGCAGCGTGTGGGGCGCCGGCGGGGTGTCGTGGCGGGTGAGGAGTTCGCGGAAGTAGGCGAGCATGTCCGTCATGCTCTGCGAGGCCTCGCGGTTGCGGTCGGCATCCAGCCGGGAGTTGCCTATGGCCTCGGCGATCGGCTCGGACCAGGAGGCGAGGGCGCCGCGGTCCTGCTGCGGCACGTCGAGGAGGTCGCAGATGATGGTCAGAGGCAGAGGGCGGGCGAGGTCCGCGACGATGTCCATCCGCCCGGTCGGCGCCGCGTGGGCGATGATCCGGTCGACGGCTTCGACAATCCTGCCGCGCAGTGTCTGCACTGCCCGAGGGCTGAAGGCCTTGCTGATCAGGGCCCGTAGCCGGGGATGGTCGGGGGCGTCGTTGTAGAGCATCTGCCGGCTCAGCACCCTGGCCAGAGGCCGCAGCTCCTCGGGTACGGCCTCGATGTCGGGATAGCGCACCGAGGACAGCCCCGGGTCACCCGCCGCTTTGCTGACCACGGCGTGCCCGGTCGCGACCCACGCGCGCAGGCTGCGGTCCCAGAACAGGTCGTCGGCGTTGCGCAGCTCTTCGTAGAAGTCGTAGAGGCGCTCTTGGACTTGAGGCCGAAAGGCCCGCAACAGCGAGGTGGGAGTGCTCACCGGCCCAGGCTAGACGGTCTGCGAATCGGGGCCGGGTGCAAGGAGTCCCCAGCTCAGGAGTTAGGTAGGCGATTGCGTACTTTCACCGAAGTCCTCGGACCGAGCGTGCGGAAGCGTTGTCACCGGGCCCTGGACGCCTCCGGGGTGACCGAGTGGAGAGAACGCGGGTGAACGGTGCGGGTACGGTGCGCTGCGGCGGCTGTGTGGGTGCTTTCGTTGACGGTGCTGAGCGCGTGTGGCGGTGGGACCGAGGTCTCCGGCGACACGACGGAGGAAACGACCTCCCAGGCGGCCGTGTCGGCTTCCGCATCTGCGGAGGGTGAGAAGCCCCAGGCGTCGGCTGAGCCCCAGGCGTCGGCCAAGGTTCTGAGCGACGCCCAGTTGCAGTCCGCTGTCCTGGTCGATGCGGATCTGAGCGAGTTTCAGATGTCCGAGGAGATGGCGGGTATGCCCGCTCCTGAGGGCGCTGCGAAGAGGGTTTCCCCGGCCAAGTGCCAGCCGCTGCTGAACATCGCCGTGGGCAAGCTCGAACCGCAGGCGAAGGCGTTCCGGTACAGCGTTGCCGTGGGGTCTTCGGCATCCGGACAGTCTGCCGACCGGATCGGGGTGGAGATCAAACTCTTCGCCCTTGACCAGGCCGGTGCCGAGCACGTCCTCGCGCAGCTGAGAACAGCGGCGAAGGATTGTGCGGGGTACGAGAACGGCGGGCACCAGACCGTCGCGGCGGCCGACGCACCGGACGCGGGCGACGAGGCGGTGGCGTACAAGACGTCCGCGGCGGGCTCGATCCCGATCTGGACCACGGTGGTACGCAGCGGCGCCACCGTGGTGGCCTTCGGCCACTACACAGCCGAGCTGCCCGATGAAGTACTGTCCGCTCAGATCTCCAAGATCGAGGCGGTCGCAGGCTGAGTGTCCGGCGAGGTGCTGCGTCGGCGCCCTCGGCCGGACCTGGCGGGAACTGTTCGCTTTCTACGATCACATGTGGTTCAGGGGGGTCTGTGCGCCGTCGTCGTGAGCAGTCATGTCTTCTGACAGTTGCGCTCCTGTTCAAGTGGTACCTGGTCGGATACCTCCTCCTGGTTCCGGTCGTCGTCCCCGGGCTCATGGCCGCGCAGTCGCCTCCGCAGCACGTAGACGGAGCCGCGCCACCGATCCTGGCGGGGATATCCCTGCTGACCGCGGTCGTTGTGGCCTGGTGGGCCGGCCACGGCCAGCCCTTGCGATGGTGGCTGCTGCTGGCCCGTACCGCCGTGCTGCTGGGTCTCTGTGCGGCAGCGGTGGCGTTGACCCGGTCCCAAATGGAGCCGGGGGCGTTGCGCGCCACGATGGAGGAGCCGGCGGATCCCTACGCGAAGTGGCTGGTCACCTCGATGCTGGAGATCCCTGCGGCGGGGCTCACGGCCATGGTGTTCTTCCTCGTAGTGCGCTGGTGGGGCCGCAGGCGTCCGGCCCTACCACCGCGGAGACGGCAGTCCGCGGACCGGCCCCGCAGGCAGGGCCGACCGACCATTCCGGCGCCGGGCGAGATATGGCTGGCCATGGTCCCCTACCGCGAAGGGACCGGGGAGGAATCCCAGCACTACTGCATCGTGGTGACCTCCCACGAGCACCATGCCGGCGTCCTGCAGATCACCAGCCAGAACAAGGACACGCGACGCGACCACATCCGGATGCCCAACGCCGGATGGGACGAAGTCTCCGGCAAGGACCACTGGACGGAAATCGGCGTCCCTCTCCGCGAGGTGCCGTACGAAAAGTTCCTGACGGTCAGTCCCCAGGGTCAGTGCCCCGCGACGACCTGGGCCCAAATCCGAGCAGCGCACCCGACGGAGGTCCCGGACCAGCCGGAACAGGCCACGGCTCGGGAGCCGTTGACGGGATGGAGAAAGCTGACCCGGCACGTGCGTTCGAGCTCCACGCCTTCAGACAGGGACGCGGACGCCAAGGCTTTCCAGGGCGAGTCGAGGGTGGATCAGTGAAACCACGCAACCGGATACCCAACCTTCGTCCCCGGCGTCATCACCGGCCCGGATCGTCGTCGGTGTCGGATACGGTCCGGGCCACGACGGGAACGGACGACGACCTCTTTCACGCGGTCAGCCCTGCGCACGGCGCTCGGCCTCCGGAGCAGGTTGCGAGGGTCCGCGCCCTGCTGGCCGAGGGCGCCGAGGTGTCAGCGCCTGATGAGCAGGGGGCCACCCCCTTGCACCGGGCGGTCCAAGCCCCGTACCAGGACAGGGACCCGCTGCCGTCGCTGGAGGTGGTGCGTGCCTTGCTGGAGTCGGGTGCGGATGTGCACGCCCGCGACCGGATCGGAGTCACGCCCGCCGCCCGGGCCGTCCTGCTCAACGACACCTCGACGCAAGCCGCCGTCGACCGGTCGGTGGCGGTACTGGAGCTCCTGGTCGAGCACGGCGCCCGTCTCGACGGCCCCTGCGGGGACGTCATGGGCGGTTCGTTCGCGCACCACAGCACCACCGCCACCCCGGTCTACGCCTTCCTGCTCGATCACGGCGCACCAACGACAGACCCCGCTGGGCGTCGCACTGCGCCTGGACCAGTGCAACGACCATCAGCGACGTGCCCGGTCGCAGATCGTGCCCATGCTGGAAGCGGTGGGGGCGCCCGCGCACGTGCGCTACCCCCATACCGAGGGCGGACCACTGCCCATCGACATGGACGCCGTGCGCCGGGCCGCAGCGGAACTGCGCGCCGAAGGCGAGGACGACCCCAGGCTGCAACGGCACGTGGACGAGACATACGACAGCTACCAGCACTTCATCGACGTACTGAACCGCAACTGCGGCCCCGACGGTTTCGTGTGGGTACTGGAGCTGTGCCGCAGAGTCCTCGGCGCCACGGGCACAGCCCGGACCCTGGTGGGCGAGCAGGACGTGCGCGCTCATCGTCGTCGGCGGAGACCTGACGGCCCAGGCGGTGTACACCGATGGCGACATGCACGTCAGCGGCGACATCGAGGCGGACATCGTCTACGGCTGCTACAACGACCACACCCTGGAGGCACGCACCATCCGGGGACGCCTGGTCATCTCGGACGACCACGATGTACAGGCCCACGTGGAAGCGAAGCATCGCTGAACCCGGGCGAACTCTTCTCCCGCCTGTGGGAAGGAAGACCCGTCTTCCGTACCTCTGACCGACCGGCCGTCAAGACGGTGACGGCGACGATCCGGTGGGTCCGTCAGTCCCGTTCGTCGTGTCGCGCAGCTCGAGTCTGGTCTGGAGGACGGCGAGGGCGGCTCGCGAAGTGACGCCGGTCTTGCGGTAGATGCGGCTGAGGTGAGATTCGACCGTGCGGGGGCTGAGGAAGAGCCGGGCGGCGATGGCCGGGGTGGTCAGGCCGTCGGCGACCAGGGCGGCGATCTCGCGTTCGCGGGCGGACAGGCCCGGGTCCGGGGCCGGAGGCTGGGCCGGGGGCACGTCGTACACGAGGGGGTGGAACGCATCGGCCAGGCCGGTCAGTTGACGTGCGCCGCCGGCCTCGGCGAGCTGTCGGGCGCGTGTCCACATGGCTCGGGCACGGTCCGGATCGGCGGCGACGGTCAGGGGTGCGCCGAACAGCAGGCTGAACGCTTCCCACAGCACCGCTCCCCCACGGGCCGTCCTGTCCACGGCCTCCTCGAACAGCTCGGCGGCCGCCGCCGTGTCGCCGCCGACGGCCAGACAGTGGGCGGTGCTGCGCAGCGCCGAGGCCTGTTGCGACGGCAGGTTGAGCTGCTCCGCCTCCTTGCGGGCCCGCTCCGCCCAGGTCGCGGCGGCTCCCGTGTCGCCGGTCATGATGGCCGAGTTGACGAGGATCTCCAGGATGAGCGGGCGCATGGACGGGTGGAGCGCCTTCAGGTCGTCGCCTCCGCCACGCAGGACCGCGGCCCGGGCGCGCTGAGGATCACCTGCGTGCATCGCCGCCTGGGCGAGCACGCACCAGGCGATGGACGCCCACCAGTTGGTACGCGTGCCTGCCGCGGCGACGGCTTCCTCGGCCACCGCCAATGCGGCCTGGTCACCGGGCGGGAGGGCGAACATCTGGGTATACGCCTTGTTGGTGAGGACGAAGGCCAGCAGTTCGTCGCTGCCGATGCCACGGGCGATCGTCTCGGCCTCGTCCGCGAGTTCCCTGGCCGAGTCCAGGCGCAGAGTCTGAAGTTGAACATATGCCTTGCACAGCAGCAGGTGCGGCAGGACATAGAGCTGGCCGCCGCGCCGGGCGATGGCCAGGCCGCGATCGGCGTGCCGTTCGGCATCGGCGTACCGCTCCAGGAACGCCTCGGCCCAGCCGAGGCGGGCCAGCGGCTCGCACAGTCCCGCGAGGTCGTGATCGGTAAGGGCGTCGACCAGGGCGGCGGCCCGATCGCTTGTCTCCCGCGCGGCACCCATGTTGCCTTCGTACGTCTCCCCGAGGGCCGCAACCCCGAGGGCGCCCGCCTGGGCGACCTCATCGCCCAGCGACCGGGCCAGGTCGAGGGT
This sequence comes from Streptomyces sp. NPDC087859, assembly GCF_044742595.1. NCBI lineage: Bacteria > Bacillati > Actinomycetota > Actinomycetes > Kitasatosporales > Streptomycetaceae > Streptomyces > Streptomyces sp. NPDC087859. The sequence continues at coordinate 164,720 of NZ_JBIUUU010000013.1, forward strand.
GCCGGCCAGGTCGGCACGCACTTGGGGGTAGGCGGTGGCATGCGGCGCGGACGATCCGAGTTCCAGGCCGAGTTCTACCGTGTCGGCGTCGGACGGGCCCGGTGTCCGGGCGAGCTCGCGGCGCAGCAGTGCAACCGCCTCGGCGTACCGCCCCAGGTAACGCTCCATCACCGCGCACAGTGTCACGGCAGAGGCCCGCACGCTTCGTGGCGCCCCCGCCTCGTCGGGCGGTGACATGGCGATCACCTCATGCAGCAGGTCCCGGCTCTCTCGCAGACCTCCGCACACGCCCAGGGCACGGGCCCGTCGCAGCATCAGATCGCGGCGCAGCGTGGCGTGTTGGGGCTGGTCGGGCAGGTGGGTGAGGGCGACGCCGAGCCAGTGGGCGCTGCTCGCGGGTGCGGTGGCGGCGGAGCGCTCGGCCGCTTCGGACAGTACGGCGACGGCCTGCGGGTCCCAGCCGGTCAGTGACTGCTCGACGTGGTGGGCGCGTTCGCTGGCGGGAGCACCCGTGGCGGCCAGTGCGTCCGCGGCGAGGCGATGCATGCGCACGCGTTCCAGGGGGTGGGTGCTCTCGTGCACGACCGCTCGGAGCACCGGATGGCGCAGTGCCCACCGTCCGCCCGGCCCGGGACGCAGGAGATCACGGTCGGTCAATGCTCCCAGGTCCGCGGTGACCTCGGCCTCGTCCCGCCCGGTCACCACGCTCAGCAGAGCGGCGCTGCCCCGATCGCCGAGGACGGCCACCGCCTCGGCGGTCCGGCGCTGTGCCGCGGTCAGCGGGGTCAGTTCGTCCAGTAGGACGGAGCCGAGTCCGGCCGAGTGCGGTGGGGCGTCCTGCCCGGCGTCGCGTCCTGCTTGTCCGGCCTGGAGGAGGGCGAGGAAGTACAGCGGATTGCCGTCGCTGGCGGCGTACAGCTCGGCGGCCCGGCCGGGCTGCATGCCGGGGGCCAGTCCGGGGGCCAGTACCTCGACGCACGCCTGCTCGGCGAGGGGGCCGAGGTTCAGCCGCAGCACCGTCCCCATGTCGATGCCCCGGGTGAGCGCGGCGTCCAGGGAGGCCGTGGTCTGGCGGTCGCGACGGGCCACGACGATCACGACGGGGGCGTTCGGGGGATGGCGGACGACGTGGTCGAGGAGTTCCAGGGATGCCGGGTCCGCCCAGTGCAGATCGTCCAACGCCACGACGAGCCCGGGACCGGGGCCGGACCGGGCGATCCGTACGAGCAGCTTCGCGATGGAGCGCTGCAGCCCGAACCGGTCGCCGCGCGCGTCCATGGCACCCGGATCCGCCAACTCCATGTCGTGGTCGGCGAGGGCGTCGCTGAACGGCTGGTAAGGGATGTGCTGTTCGTATTCGCTGGCCCTGCCGCGCAGTACCGTCATCCCCCGGGCCTGCGCCCGTCGGCAGAACTCGGCCATCAGCCGGCTCTTGCCGATGCCCGCGGTCCCGGCGAGGTCCACGACGGAGCAACCGCCGTCCTCGCCGAGTGTCCGGTCGAGCACCGAGTCCAGAAGTTCCAGTTCTGTCGCCCGGCTCACCAGCGGAGTCACATCGCCACCTAACTCCCCATGGCCACGCGGCCGTCGGGGACATTTCTGTGACGATCTTACGTAATCCATGCCCGGCACGGCCGAACCGGTCGGACTCCACGGGTCATCGGAATCCTTCGTGGATTCCGATGACGCAGGACAAGCCGCCTGTCCGGTCCGACGCTGCCGTAGCGCGGTAGCCGATGTCGGTCTCGGCAAGCTGCAGGCGGAACTTGGCGCTCTCGTCGGACGCCGGAGTGCCGAGTTTGGTAGCCCTCAGCGGGGAAGCCCGCCGAGCCGGCGTCGGTGCGGGGGTGGAGGGTGACGGAGCCGATGGTCCGGTCGGCGCCGAGGTCGACTTCGATCCACACCGGTGTGTCGCTGAAGTCGGCGGCGGGGAAAGGCCAGTTGCCGGACACAGGGCATTGAATCGGTTCATTCGCATGTTTGCAGGCGAGATCCTGTCCCTCTGCGCAGCACTACGTCAATGCTCTTGCAGCAGTTGCTTTCACCGACGGCGGGCCGGGCGCGACGAGTTGCCCGCCCCGGGGATCAAACCGGCCGGTTCCATTGACGTGCCCTTGACCAACATCTATCTTCTGCTCGAATTTACGAACAGCGTTCGACTTCTCGAACAATAGCCGCCATTTGCAGAACGACAGGAGAAGTTCATGCGCGCGGTTCTCTCCAGACTGGCAGCGATGCTGGTCGCCGCCGGCCTCCTCTTCACAGCCCAAGTCCTGATCACACCTCAGCGAGCCGCCGCGGCCGACCCGGGTTACCTGATGACGCACTTCATCGGGGAGGGCTCGACCGGTCAGCAGATGTACTTCTCGTACAGCTCGGACGGCCTGAACTGGACCGATCTCAACGGCGGCGGGATGACCCTGCGTTCGACCGTGGGCACGCGAGGGGTGCGCGACCCCGCCCTGGTCCGCTCCCCCGACGGCAGCAAGTACTGGATCATCGCGACCGACCTGTGCATCGACTGCGGGCAGACGTGGAGTCAGTCCATCAACAACGGCAGCCGCAATCTGGTGGTCTGGGAGTCGAATGACCTGGTCACCTGGTCGGCGCCGTGGCTGCTCAACGTCGCCGGGGCCATCCCCGACGGGCGCAACGCCTGGGCCCCTGAGGCGATCTGGGATCCGGCCGGCAACAACTACGTCCTGTACTGGGCGACGAACACGCCGCTCAACGGCGTGACGAAGCACCGCATCCACTACGCCCGCACCACGGACTTCCGCACCATCACCACCCCCCAGATCTACATCGAGCGCCCCGGCTCCCAGGAAATCATCGACACCCAGATCGTCGAGGTTCCCTCCGGCGTGGGCAACTACCGCTACGTACGGGCATCCGGCGACGGTCAGATCACCCTCGAAGGCAGCAACTCGATCCTCGGCACCTGGACCAGCCTCGGCAACCTCTCAGGCATCGGCCTGACCGGCTCGCAGGTCGAGGGCCCGATGTGGATGAAGTTCCGCGACCGCAACGAGTGGACCCTCTACCTCGACCAGTACGCGGCCGGAAAGGGATACATGCCGGTCACGACGACCAACCCGTCCGCCACCGGCACCTACAAGCTTCCGACGTCGGGCACCTACTCCCTGGGCGGCACCAAGAAGCGCCACGGCTCGATCCTGAACCTGACGGCCGCCGAGGACGCCCGGATCCAGGCCCGCTGGGTGAACACCCCGGCCAGGCGGCTGCAGTCCTTCAACTTCCAGGACCGCTACGTGCGGCACGTCAACTTCGACGTACGCATCGACCAGAACGTCACCAACGAGGACGCCCAGTTCCGGCCGCGACCCGGCCTGGTCGGCACCGGCACCGTCTCCTTCGAGTCGGTCAACTTCCCCGGCTACTACCTGCGCCACGACGGAACCGACTTCCAACTCGTCCGCAACGACGGCACCACCGCCTTCGCCGAAGACGCCACCTTCCGCCAGGTCGCCGGGCTCGCCGACGCCACCTGGTCCTCCTTCCAGTCCTACAACCACCCCGACCGCTACATCCGCCACTACGCCTACCAGCTCAAACTCGACCCCATCAGCACCGCCACCGCCCGCAGCGACGCCACCTTCCGTCTGACGAGCTGACCTGGCTGAGGGGCCGGCGCCCTCCCCCAGCGGAGAAGGCGCCGGCTTCCCATCCCCACCCCGCCATCACCTTCGTCATCGTTGCCCGCGGCGCTGAGAGAGCGGCAGTCTCAGTTCGAACAAGGCACCTCCCCCGGGAGCGTCGCTGACGGTCAATGTGCCTCCGTGGCGTACGGCGATGTCCTTCGCGATGGCCAGGCCCAGGCCGGCGCCGCCGTCGTCCCGGGCTCGGGACTCGTCGAGCCGGACGAAGCGCTCGAAGATGCGGTCGCGGTCGGCGAGGGGGACGCCCGAGCCGTCGTCGGCGACCTGGAGGACCACCTGGTCGTCGGCCGTGCGCAGGGTGACGGCGACGCGATCGCGGGCGTGCCGCCTCGCGTTGTCCAGAAGATTGCCGAGGACCCGGCAGATCTGGCTGCGGAAGCCGTGCACCTCCACGAACGCGACGCTGTCGAGAGTCACTCCGTCCCGTGAGGACACTTCCTGCGCCACGACCTTCGCCAGGTCGAAGCGGGCGTCCGGCGGGGGCCGCTCCCCCGCGTCCAGGCGGGCGAGCAGCAACAGGTCGGCAGCCAGGCCCTGCAGCCGTACAGTGTCCTCGACGGCCCCGTCCAGGTCCAGCAACTGCGGGTGCGCGGCGCCCACTTCGAGCTGGGTGCGCAGGGACGCGATGGGGCTCCGCAACTCGTGCGAGGCGTCGGCGACGAACGCGCGCTGCCGCGCGACCGAGGTCTCCAGGGCGGCAAGGGTCTCGTTCGTCGTGCGGGCCAGACGGGCGATCTCGTCGTGGGTGGCCGGCTCGGGGACCCGCCGTGACAGGTCCTCGGAGGCCATGATGGCGGCCATCTCGGCTCGGATGCCCTCGACCGGGCGCAGCGCCCGTCTGGTGACGACGTACGTCACCCCGCTGACGGTCAGCAGCAGCAGCGGCAGCCCGATGAGCATCGTCGTCAGCGCGACGTCGACGGCGTCCTCCTCGATGGACAGCGGAGCGCCGGCGTAGACGGTGAGCGGGACGCCTCCCGATGTGATCACGTCGACCGCGGCGAACCGGTACTTCGCCGTGACTCCCTCGACGGTCGCGGTGCCCTCGCCGTACCAGGTCTCGTCGGTGATCTCCCCGGTGGTGAGCGCGTCGTTGTCCTCCGTGTCCCGATCGCCCTCCGCCCTGTCGTCGGCATCGTCGTTGGTCTCGGAGTTCAGCCGGTCCGAGGCGGCGGCGGTCACGTTCATGCCCTCGACGTCCTCGCCGACCGCGACGGGCTTCTCGTCCCGGTCCAGGACCTCGACGGGGTTCTCGTCGCCGTCCGGCAGGTTCAGCTGGTCGTACGCGAACCCGTTCGCCAGCGCCGAGGCGGCGTTACGAGCGACGGAGTCGGCCTCGGCGTCCGCCTTGTCGGTGAGGGTGAACCGCAGCGAGAGCACTACGGCGGTGCCCGCCGCGACCAGGGCTATGGCGACGACGACCGTCGCGGCGAGGGTGGCCCGCGCCCGCACGGAGCGGAGGCGGCGCTTCACGGACGGACCTCCAACCTGTATCCGGCCCCGCGTACCGTCTTGATGAGCGCCGGACCGAGCTTGCGGCGCAGCGTGCTGATGTAGACCTCGACGATGTTCGGGTCGCCGTCGTACGCGAAGTCCCAGACGTGCTCCAGGATGTCGGACTTCGACACGACCTCACCGGCTCTCATCACGAGCTGCTCGAGGACGGAGAACTCCTTGGTGGTCAGGGTGATCTCGTCCTCGGCGAGGAACACCCGCCGGGCCGCGGTGTCGACCTTCAGATCGCCGACCGTGTGCACGGGTGAGGCTCCGCCCGCCGGCCCGCGCCGCCTGAGCAGCGCCTTCACCCGGGCGACGAGGACGACGTAGGAGAACGGCTTGGTGAGGTAGTCGTCGGCACCCGTGTCCAGGCCCTCCGCCTCGTCGTACTCGCCGTCCTTGGCGGTGAGCATCAGGATCGGCACGTCATGGCCGCCGGCGCGCAGGGCGGCGCAGACCCTGTAGCCGTTCATGCCGGGCAGCATGATGTCGAGGATCACCAGGTCGTAGGCCCCCTCACTCGCCTGGTGCAGGCCCTCGGTTCCGTCGTGGACGACGTCCACGGCATACCCCTCGGCCGTCAGACCCCTGGCCAGCGACAGCGCGAGCCGCTTCTCATCTTCCACGATCAACAGACGCATGCGTTCAGCTTGGCAAACCGAACCTGAAGCGGCCTTCAGGGGGCTTCAGCTCCGCTTCAGTGTCGGTCGGCCAGATTGAGTCCCGTCGACAGCAGACGAGGCGGACCGGCCGACTGCGATCGACAAAGACCTCTGTCATTCGTTGCAGTCGTTCGCATTCTGGAGGAACCCCATGAAGCGCAACACCGTCATCGCCGCCGTCGCGGCCGTCGCTCTGGTCGGCGGCGGCACCGCCGCCGCCATCGCGGTCTCGGGTGACGACGAAGGGCCGGCGAAGAAGACCGTGGCGGTGACGAACGACCCCGCCGACACCGATGGCACCGCCCAGGACGGGGACCGGTCCGCCGGCGCAAAGGACGGGCCCGCCGAGGACAAGGCCGAGAACTCCGCCGCGGCGAAGGCCGGACAGATCACGGCCGCGGACGCGATCAGGGCGGCGCTGCGGCACACGACCGGTACGGCGGTCTCGGCCGACCTGGACGACGAGGGCACGGCCCATGTGTGGGAGGTCGATGTGCTGGCAGGCGGCGGTACCTGGCACAGCGTCCAGGTGGCCCCGGCCGACGGCAAGGTCCTCGGCTCGCACACCGAGAAGGACGAAGACGGTGACGACGCCGCCGAGACGGCGCAGATCCGTGCCGCCCTCAAGGGCACCTCGGTGAGCGCCGCGGAGGCCGCCGAGGCCGCCGCCGCCAAGGGCACGGTGACCTCCGTCGACCTGGACGAGGAGAGCAGGGACCCGGCCTGGGACGCCGACACCACCGCCCCCGACGGCACCGGCAGCGAATGGCGCGTGAGCCCGGACTCCGGCAAGGTCACCGCCGACCGCTCGAACGACTGACCAAAGCGCACCCGACCAAGGCCAAGAGCTTGACCGCCTCGGCCGGCGACCGATACCCGGCGCCGCTCGACCCGCCAGGTGCCGTTCCGTCAGACCCAGTCGAGGGCCGCCGGTTCCCGCAGGAAGCTCACGAACACCGAGTCGTCGTCGTCCGGACGGGCAGCGTCGTGGAGCACCTGCACCGCGCCACCCTGGACGAGCACGGACGCGTCGCTGTACTTGCGCGTCACCCAGCGGCGCGTGCCGGCGGCGTCGACGTAGGTGACCGTGGCGGTGGCCCCCGCGACACGCCGCCCTCCGGAGTCGTCGCTGGAGTAGTGGATGCGCAGCTCGCTGATGGTCCCGGTGGTCCGCATCCCCTCGGTCAGCAGCCGGTTCCGGGTGGCGGCGCTCGCGGCACTGCGGCGCTGGGTCCGGACGGCCGACCACACCAGCAGGAGCGAGAGCATGACCAGGAGGCCGGGCAGCCAGAGGTCGGCGTAGTAGAGGATCCACTGCCCCCAACCCCACGGCTCCGGCGGCTCGTAGTCCGTCACCACCCAGCCGACGCGGTCCGCCTCCACCCAGCCGCGCGACGCGACGGCGACGCCCAGGGCGAAGACGGCGACGCCGATCGCCAGCGCCCATCCGCCGCCGCCCCGTGCCGCCCGGTAGCCGTCGAGATGATGGGCGCCCACCGGCAGCCCCAGGCCCGTCAGGAGCATCCCCGCGACCATCCCGACGACCACGAGCGGGACCGAGACACCGGAGACGTGGGTGCCCGACGGCGCGTTGAGGGAGATCGCGCGCAGCGCGTCGAACCACAGGGCGACGGGCAGAGCGAGCACGAAGGCGCCGGCGGCACCGAGGACGAACCAGATCACGCCCATACGCAGAGCCGCCGGATTGCCCACCTGACGATCACGCTTCTGGCGCCGGCGCACTGACGGGTCCACGGTGTCCATGGCGCCTCCTGAGGTGCAGGTCGGCGCGATCGCCGGGGAATCATCGTACTGAACCGATCAGGTGAGGCCGGGGCGTGCGGCCGGTGACCCCCTACTTCACGGACCCGGCCATCACCCCCTGGACGAAGTGCCGTTGGAAGGCGAAGAACACGACCACCGGCACGATCAGGGACAGGAAGGCGCCGGGCGCCAGCACATCGATGTTGCTGCCGAACTGCCGTATCTGCGACTGCAGTTCCACGGTCAGAGGCTGCGCCGAGCCGTCCGCGAAGAGGAGCGCCACCAGCATGTCGTTCCACACCCACAGGAACTGGAAGATGGCGAGGCTCGCGAGGGCGGGGCGCCCCACCGGCAGGACGAGCCGGATGAAGATGCGCCACTCGCTGCCTCCGTCCATGCGGGCGGCCTCCAGCATCTCCCGCGGTATCTCGGCGAAGTAGTTCCGCAGCAGGAAGATCGCGAAGGGCAGGCCGTAGGAGACGTGGAAGAGGACGACGCCGGGGATGGTGCCGAACAGCCCCAGCTGGCCGAAGAGTTTGGCCACGGGCAGCAGGCCGATCTGCACCGGCACCACCAGCAGGGCGACGACGAGCAGGAAGAGTGCGTCGCGGCCGGGGAAGTCCAGCCACGCGAAGGCGTATCCGGCGAGCGCGGCGATCACCACGACGAGCAACGTCGTCGGAACCGAGATCAGCACCGTGTTCCAGAACGCCCGCGTGATCCCGGAGTTCTTCAGCAGCGCCGCGTAGTTGTCGAAGGACAGCTGCCCCGGGCTGGTGAACGTCGTCCACCAGCCGCCCTTGGCCGTGTCCTGCGTGGAGCGCAGGGACGACAGGAGCAGTCCGGCGAGCGGAGTGAGCCAGATCAGTCCGACGACCACGAGGACGGCCTGGACCACGCTGTTGGCGAACCCGCGCCGGAGCGCACTGAGGTTCATCGCTGACTCCCTCGGAAGCGGCGGACGTTGAAGACCATGGCGGGGATCACCAGGAGCAGGAGCAGGACCCCGAGGGCACTGCCGAGCCCCTGGTCGTTGCCGCCGCCGAAGGACACGAGCCACATCTGGGTGGCCAGCACGGTGGCGTCCTCCTGCACGGGTCCTGGCGCGATGATGTAGACGAGGTCGAACACCTTCATCACGTTGATGACGAGGGTCACGAAGACCACGGTCAGTACGGGCGCGAGCAGGGGCACGGTGATCCGCCGGAAGATCTGCCACTCGTTGGCGCCGTCCATCCGGGCGGCCTCCAGCGCGTCCCGGGGCAGCGTCGACAGGCCGGCGCCGATGAGGACCATCGCGAAGCCGGTCCAGATCCACAGGTAGGCACCGATGATCGCCGGAGTGACGAGCGCCGGGCCGAGCCAGGAGATGCCCTCGTAGGGCGGGGCGAAGTTCGAGCCGGGGAGCGTGACGGTGTAAGAACCCGCGTCCAGGCCCGTGAAGCGGAAGGAGCCGTCGGCGGCGGTGGTCGTGCTCGCGATCGTCCTCCCGTCGCGCACCGCCTCGACCCGCATCTGCGGCAGTCCGCTCTCCCGGGGGTCGACCACCCCCTGCTTGCCTCCCCCGCCGCGCGTGAAGTCGAGGTAGACGACGCCGCGCAGTTCGTCCGCGCCCGCCTGGCGGGCCGCGGCCGCCTGGGCGGGCCGCGCGTCCTGGGGCAGTTCCTTGGGCGCTACGCCGACCAGGCCGAGAGAGACCGTGTCGCCCGGTGAGACGCTCGTGCTCGTGCGGTACGAGCCGTCGGCGCCCTGGGTCAGTCCCTGCCCGTCGCGGGCGCGGGCGGTCGGGTAGGAGGAGGTGCCTTCGAAGGCGTCGTGGATGCCGACCACCGCCGCGTTCAGGACGCCCTTGTCCGGGTCCTCGTCGTAGGCGAGGCGGAAGATGATGCCCGCCGCCAGGAAGGAGACGGCCATGGGCATGAACAGCAGCAGTTTGAACGCCGTGGCCCAGCGGACCTTCTCGACGAGTACGGCGAGGATCAGTCCCAGGCCCGTCAGCAGGGCGGGGGCCACGACCACCCAGATGATCGTGTTGCGGAGTGCGGTGAGGGTGGCCGGGTCGCGGAACATCTCGGTGTAGTTGTCACCGCCCACGAAGCGGGTCCCGGAGGCGTCGAAGAAGCTGCGGCCGACCGTGAACAGCACCGGGTAGAGGACGAGAGCGCCGAGCAGGAGCAGCGCGGGGAGGACGAAGAGGAGGGCGATGGTCCGCCCCCGCCGCCGGGCGCGCCGCTTGTGGGCGACGGTTCCGGCGGCGGGGGGACCGCTCACCTTCGTGAGCGTGGCGGTCATCGCGATCAGTCCTTGTAGGCCTTGGCCGCGGCGGTCTCCAGCTGTGCCGCGGTCGCCTTGGGGTCGGACGGGTCGCGCAGGAAGTCCTGGAGGATCTTCCACTCGCCCGCGCCCTTGGTCCCGCCGAACGCGGCCGGTGCCTGGTCGGACATGTCGAAGCGGACCGAATCCCCGGCGGCTATGAGGGACTTGGCGGTGGTGCGGGTGACGTCGTCGCCGTAGGAGGCGAGGTCGAGTCCCTTGTTCGGGGAGAGGAAGCCGCCCGTCTTCGCCCACACGGCGGCGGCCTCGGGGGTCGCCAGGTACTCCAGGAGGGCCATGCCGGCCTTGGTGTTCTTGCCGTCCTTGAGGACGACGGCCGCGTCGCCGCCGCTGACCACGGGTGCCTCGCCGCCGCCGACGGGCGGGAACGGGAAGAAGTTCGCGTCCTCGCCGATCTTCCGGCCGAACTGGTCCTTGGCGACACCGGCGACGAAATCGCCCTCGTAGACCATGCCGGCCTCGGGTTCGGGCCCGAAGACCTTCTCGACGGAGCCCGGGAAGTCGGTGTTGAGGGCGCCCTGCTGTCCGCCCGCCAGGAGCTGCTTGTCCTTGAAGAGCTTGCCGAGCGTCGTGAGCGCGTCGATGACGCTCTGGTCGGTCCACTTCAACCGGTGCGCCGCGAGGGCGTCGTACTTCTCGGGGCCGGCCTGGGAGAGGTAGACGTTCTCGAACCAGTCGGTGAGTGTCCAGCCGTCCTGTCCGGCGACGGAGAAGGCGGCGAGCCCCGAGTCGGAGACGGTGCGCCCGGCCTTCAGCATCGCGTCGTACGTCTTCGGCGGCTGGACGCCGGCCTGGTCGAGGGCGTCGGGGCTGTACCAGACGGTCGACTTGTGGGCGGCCTTGAAGTACAGGCCGTAGAGGGTGCCGTCGACGCTGCCGTAGTCCTTCCACACGCTCGCGTAGTTGGCGTCGACGGACTTGCGGGTGGCCGTGGACAGCGGCTTGAGCCAGCCCTTCTGGGCGAACTGCTGGAGCACGCCGACCTGCGGGACCATCACCACGTCGGGGGCGTTGCCGCCCTCGATCTTGCTGCCGACGACGGTGGAGACGTTGTCGCCGGTGGAGACGAACTGGGTCTTGGCGCCGGTCTTCTCGGTGAAGGCGTCCAGCACCTTCTGGAAGTTCTTCTGTTCGCTGCCGGACCAGACGCCGGCCACGGAGACCGTCTGGCCGCTGAACGCCTGGTCGCCGCCGCCGGCGGAGACGGGGCCGCCGCCACCGCAGGCGGTGGAGCCGAGCGCCAGGACGAGTGCGGTGCAGCCGGTGAGCAGGGCGGTACGTCGTCGCATCATCGTTGATGTCCCTTCGGGGAGGGTGATTGCCGGGGTGGGGAGGTGTGGGGCTCAGGAATCGGTGTCGTCGCCGATCCACCAGGCGGCCGTGGAGCCGGGGAGCACCCCGGCCGGGCAGGGGCCGCTGGACAGCAGGGGGGTGCCGGAGACGGGCGCCGGCGTGGGCGTCGTACCGAAGTTGACGGCGCAGACGAGGCTGTCGCCGCGGACGAAGCCGAGGACGCCTGGCTGGGTGTCCAGCCAGCGCAGCTCGCCCTCGCCCAACTGGGGCAGCGCGGCACGCAGTTGGAGGCCGTCGCGGTACAGGTGCCAGAAGGAGCGGGTGTCGGCGAGGGCCCGGTCGGTGGCGTACTCGGCGAAGTAGTCCGGCTGCGGCAGCCAGGGCTTGACGTGTTCGACACCCGAGGTGAAGCCGAAGGGCGAGGCCTGCCCGGACCATGGCAGCGGTACCCGGCAGCCGTCGCGGATGCGGGCGCGGCTGCCGGTGCGGTGGAAGATCGGGTCGGTGAGCACGTCGTCCGGCAGGTCGACGACCTCGGGCAGTCCCAGCTCCTCGCCCTGGTAGATGTACGCGCCGCCGGGCAGTGCGAGCATCAGCAGGGCGGCGGCACGGGCGCGGGCCGCGCCGAGCCCGCTGCCCTCGGGGGCCGGTTCGCCGTAGCGGGTCACGGTGCGGACCTGATCGTGGTTGTTGAGGACCCAGGTGACGGTCGATCCCGTTCCCGCGATGTCCTGCATGGCCTCGGAGATGACCTTGCGGAAGGCGTCGGCGTCCCAGGAGGCGCTCAACAGGTCGAAGAAGAAGGCCTGGTGCAGTTCGTCGGGGCGTACGTACTTCGCGTGTTCACGGGCTGTGGGTACCGAGACCTCGCCGACCAGGAGCCGTTCGCGGCCGTCGCGCGCCGCGTACTCCTCGCACACCGCGCGCCAGCGGCGCCACACGCCGTGCACCTCCGGCTGGTTCCAGGCGAGTGGGTTGACGGAGTCACGCGTCCGGGCGTCGGCCTCGGGGTCGGGCGAGTCGGGCAGTTCGGGGTGTTTGAAGAGCCCGGCGGCGACGTCGATGCGGAAGCCGTCCACGCCCCGGTCGAGCCAGAAGCGCAGGACGCGGTCGAACTCGGCTCCGACTTCGGGGTCGCGCCAGTTCCAGTCGGGCTGTTCGGGGGTGAACATGTGCAGGTACCACTGGCCCGGGCGGCCGTCCGGCTCCGTGACGCGGGACCATGCGGGGCCGCCGAACATGGCGTGCCAGTTGTTGGGCGGCTCGGTCCCGTCGGGGCCACGGCCGTCGGCGAAGTGGAAGCGGGCCCGGGCCGCGCTGCCCGCCTCGGAGGCCAGTGCCTCACGGAACCACGGGTGGTCGCTGGAGCAGTGGTTGGGAACGATGTCGAGCAGCACCCTGATGCCCAGCCGCCGGGCCGCCGCCATCAGCAGGTCGAACTCGGCGAGGTCCCCGAAGAGCGGGTCGACATCGCAGTAGTCGGCGACGTCGTAGCCGTGGTCGTGCTGGGGTGAGGGGTAGAAGGGGCTCAGCCAGATCCCGTCGACTCCCAGCTTCTTCAGGTAGGGAAGCCCCGCGCGGACTCCGGCGAGATCGCCGACGCCGTCGCCGGTGCTGTCCAGGAAGCTGCGGACGTACACCTGGTAGATCACTGCATCACGCCACCAGTGCGGCGTGTCGATGTGCTTGGAGCTCACCCCATGGACCTGTCTGTGCGGGCTGACTGTTATGCATGCATGTTAGGTAGCCGTTTCAGGCGAGTGTCAATGAACTCGCAGCGGCAATCGCGAGAGCAGGGTTCTATATACGGATAAATAGTCCCTGAACGAGAGAGGGTGAGACCATCGCGTTACCTAACATGTAGGTAGGAGGGAGGGAGAGGCGGCAGAGCTCTCAGCCGCGGCGGGCGATCTCCGCCAGCTCCCTGGCCAGCCGTCGCACGGCCGCCTCGGGAGTCGTGTGCCCGGTCACCGCGTCGTGGACGACCGCCTGCACCACCAGGCTGACCTGGTCGTAGCGGGGGCTCTTCGGGCGCGGCGCGGCCGTGAGGACACTGGCACGCAGGGTCGGCAGGTACGGGAACTTCCGCACCAGTTCCGGATCCTCGTACAGATCCGCGCGTACGGGAGGCAGCGCGCCCTTCAGGAGGACCTGCCGCTGGACGCCCTCACTGGTGAGGTAGGCGATCAGGCGCGCGGCGGTTTCCGGATGCGCGGCATGGGTGGTGACGGCCAGGTTGGAGCCGCCGAGCACACTGGTCCCGGGCCCGTCGGGCCCCGGCAGAGGTACGGCGCCGACCTTGCCGGCGACCGCGGAACCCGCGGCGGACGCACTGACGTACGCGTAGGGCCAGTTGCGCAGGAAGAGCAGCCGCCCGTCCTGGAACGCCCGCCTGGACTCCTCCTCCGTGTACGTCAGCGCCTCCTTGGGCACCCAGCCCTCCCGGACACCGCGGGCGAGGAAGCCGATACCCTCCCGGGCAGCCGAGCCGACGGTGACACGGTCGCCTTCGTCGCCGAGGATGGTGCCCCCCGCCGAGTACACGGCCTCGGCCGCGTTGACGGTGAGTCCCTCGTAGGGCAGGAACTGGCCCGCGTAGCCGTCGAGTCCGTGCCTGGGCGCGATCGTCTTCGCGTCGCGCTCCAGCTCGGCCCAGGTGCGGGGCGCCGGGACGCCCTCCGCGGCGAGGATGTCCTTGCGGTACAGGAGCAGGCCCGCGTTGGTGACGTACGGGACGGCGTACAGCTGTCCGTCGTACGTCGCCGTGTCCACGACCGGTGGGAGGAAACTGCCCAGCGGGAAGCGGTCGCGTGGCAGCGGGCGGATCCAGTCGGCGGCGGCGAACTCCGAGGTCCAGGCGACGTCGATGTTGAGCATGTCGAAGCGGCCGTGGTCCCCGTCGCGCAGGTCGGTGATCATCTGGGCGCGGGTCTCGTCCGGGGAGTCCGGTAGTTCGACGAGGGTGACGCGCTCCGATGGGTGGGCGCGGTTCCAGCCCTGGAGGAGCGAGCCGAGGTAGCCGGTCAGGTCGCCGCCCGTGGCCAGGGTCAGTGGTCCACGGCCCTCGGACCCCGCGTCGGCGTGGGCACCGGTCCCGCCGTAACCGGCCAGGACCACCGCGAGGACGAGAAGGCCCCTACCGGCGGCGCGTATCCACCGCATAGGTTCCTCCCTGTACACCGGCGCTGGGCTCCGTCGCCCGGAATCAGTGGCCATGTATACCCGTTAGGTATGGGCGATACTAGGGCCTGGACCACACTACGAGGCTGCGAGGAGGACAGCACGAGTGCGCCTGCCCCTCCTGGCACTGCTGGCACGCGGCCCGGCCCATGGCTACGAGCTCAAGCAGGACCTTGAGCAACTGCTGGGTGCCGCGTACCCTCAGCCGAACATCGGCCAGATCTACGTGACCCTCGGCCGCCTCGAGAAGTCGGGACTGATCGAGGGTGAAGAGGTCGAGCAGTCGAGTCGGCCCAACAAGAAGATCTACCGCCTCACCGACGCCGGGCAGGAGACGCTGCTCGCCTGGTACGAGGACACGGCCGACGAACCGCGGGTGCGGGACGAGTTCTTCATGAAGTTCGCGCTCGCCCCGCAGACCGGTCTCGCCGACCAGATAGACCTGATCAACAAGCAGCGACGCCACTACCTGAACACCATGCGCAACCTGTCGAAGCTCGTCACGGCCGAGAACCGGGACAACCGGATCGCCCACCTGTTGGTCGAAGGCGCCATGCTGCACCTCCAGGCCGACCTCGACTGGCTGGAGCGTTGCCAGGAGGAACTGGAGGAGCCGGAGTGAGCGACACCCCCACTCCTGTGCTGCGCGCCGAAGGCCTCGTCAAGACCCACCACGGCGAGGGCGCGCCCGCGCACGCCGTACGCGGGGTGGATCTGTGTGTGCGGCAAGGCGAATTCGTGGCCGTCACCGGTCCTTCCGGCGCCGGTAAGTCGACCCTGCTGCATCTGCTCGGCGGGCTCCAGCGACCGGACAGCGGCCGCATCTGGCTGCACGGCGAGCGCGCGGACGCCTACAGCGAGGCGCGGTGGGCCGTGGAACGCCGACGCCGGATCGGCATCGTCTTCCAGTTCTTCAACCTGGTCTCCAACCTGTCGGTCGCGGACAACGTCGAGCTGCCCGCGCTGCTGGCCGGGGTCTCCCCCAAGCAGGCGCGCGCGATGCGGGACGAGCTGCTGACCGAGCTGGGTCTCACGGGCAAGGAGCGGAGCATGCCGGGCGAGCTGTCCGGCGGCGAACAGCAGCGGGTGGCGCTGGCCCGGGCGCTGGTCAACCAGCCGCCGCTGCTGCTCGCCGACGAGCCCGCGGGCAGCCTGGACAGCAAGGGCACCCGCGAGGTGATGCGGCTGCTGTCCCGTTTCCACCAGCGCGGCCAGACCATCCTGCTGGTCACGCACGACGCACGGCTGGCGAGCGCCGCGGACCGGGTGATCAGCTTCTTCGACGGCCGGATAGCCGACGACGCACGGCTGGACGCCACCCCGTCGCCGAGCACGGACGCCTCCGCCGTGCTGCAGCTGAAGGACTGACCGATGCGAGCCACCTTGCGCTGGGCGCACTCGGACCTGCGGACGCATCGCGGCGAGGCGCTGTTCCTGGTGCTCGCCACTGTCGGCATCGTCACCTCCCTGCTGCTGGCGGCGGCGCTCTTCGGTTATGCGACCAACCCTTGGCAGCGGGTCTTCACGCAGTCCCGGGGCGCACACGTGTGGATCCACACGGAGCCCTCCGCCAAGGTGTCCGACCTCGCCCGGCTGGACGGCGTCGAGGCCGTCGCGGGTCCCTACCCCACGGCTTCCGCCACCGTCACCTCCCGTGGCTCCCGCGCCTCCGTCGAACTGCGCGGCACGACCGAACAGCCCGCGATCGGCCGCCCGTTGCTCACCTCGGGCCGCTGGCTGGACCCGGCGACACCCGACGGCGTGGTACTGGAGAAGAGCCTCGCGCGGGCGCTGCTGGCCGAGCCGGGGGACGCACTGACACTGCCCGGCGGGACCGGCCCGCTGACCGTCCTGGGCATCGCCGACAGTGCCGAGCCGCAGTACCGCCGAGGCGAACGGTCGGGGGTGGTCTGGGCGCTGCCGTCCGCCGTACCGCGCGCCGGCTCCGGCGGCGAGGTGATCGGACTGCGCCTGACCGACCCCGAGGACACCGACTACGCCGTCCAGCGCGCCGTCACCGTGCTCGGCGCCGGTGCCGTCGGCGAGGTCTCCACCTGGCGCCAGGCCCAGTCCGAGGCCCAGGGCGACGACCGGCTGCTCGGCCAGATACTGGGCCTGTTCGGCCTCGGTGCGCTGGTCGCCGCCGGTCTCGCCGTGCACGGCGCCATCGGCACCCGCATCCGCGGCCATCTGCGGGACATCTCGGTCCTCAAGGCGATCGGTTTCACACCGGGCCAGGTGGTCCGTGTCTTCCTGCTCCAGCACCTCGCGTACGCACTGCTGGGTGCCGTGGCCGCGGCGACGCTCACGCAGGCGCTGGGCAGCCGGATGCCCGGGCGCCTCGGGGACGCGGTCGCCGTGTGGCAGGGGCTCCCGGGGCATGCCGTGACACTGGCCGCGGTGCCGGTGGGCGTGGTGCTCTTCATCGCGGCGACCACCGGGCTCGCGGCCTGGCGGGCAGGACGGGTGCCGCCGGTCCCGGTACCGCGGACCGCCGCACCGGCCGCCGGACGCCTGTCGGGCCCCGCGCGCCGCGCCCTCGGCCTGCGGCTGCCGCCCGCGCTGGTCCTCGGCTGGCACAAGGCGTTCACGCGCCGCACGCGCTCACTGGCCACGATCGCCCGTCTCGCCCTGCCGCTGCTGCTGATCGTGGTGGCGATGAGCGCGTGGACGACCATCGACCGCTTCCACAGCAGACCGGAGCAGATGGGGCTGGCGGCCGCCCTCACCGTCCGCGCCGACGACGCATTGAGCGACCCGGCCACTCGCACGATCCTCGCCCGCAGCCCCGAGATAGCCGCCGTCTATCCGGGCGTCGAGGTGGCGGCCCTGGTGCCGGGCCAGACGGCCACGATCGCCCTGCGCGGCCTCGGCACCCGTGAGGATCCGTACCCCTACACGCTGGCCGAGGGACGTCTCGCCCACGGTTTTGACGAGGCGGTCGCGGGGCAGGGGCTGCTGGATCTGCTGGACGTACACGTCGGCGACTGGGTGCGCATGACCGTGTCCGGCCGACCCCAGATCCTGCACATCGTGGGCCGCAGCATCGAACCCGAGAACGCCGGCCGGGTCATCTCCACCTCGCTCGACACCCTTCAGGAGAACGACCCGACGCTCAGGCCGATGCTGTACCAGCTCCGGCTGCGGGCCGGTGCGGAGCCGCACCAGGCCGCCACCGACCTGGCCGCCTCGGCCGGTCGCGGACAGCTGGACGTGCATGTCGTGGCGAACCCCGCCGACGGCCTGCCGCCGCTGCGCGCCGTCGTGGTCGGTCTGCTCGGCGTCCTCGCCCTCATCGGACTCGTCGATCTGCTGACCGCGATCGGCGGCAGTGTGCGCGAGGGCGAACGGGACCTGCTCGCGCTGAAGGCGATCGGACTGTCGCCCCGGCAGATCACCGCGATCACCGTCACGGCCACCGGCTGCACCGCGCTCGCCTCGGTGGTGGTCGCCATGGTGGTGGGGATCCCCCTCGCACACTGGTTGATCGACGCCCAGGGCCGATCGAGCGGGATCGGGGCCGGGATCGCGCACGGCCCCTCCCCCGTCATGCTGTCGGCGTTCGGCGCGGCGGCGGTACTGGGCGCGCTGGCGCTGGCGGTGCTGCCGGCCGCCCGCGCCTCCCGCCGCCGGTTCGCGGACACGCTGAGCGGCGTGGCGTAAGGACCTCGGCACGTGCCTCTCGACGGCACGAGCGGGCGGCAGCCTCCGTGGGCGTCATCGCGACGCGTCCACCACGGCCGGGCTCAACCGGAGGAGCACGGCGGTGTTCTCCCGCGGCAGCGAGACAGTGAGCTGCCCCGCGTCCGCGTCCCACTTCACGGCGGCGTCGGCTGTCGTGGGGTACAGCACCGTGGGCTGCACGTGAACGCCTCGCAGATGCGGGACGGTGAGGGTGCGGTCGGTGTCGGCGGACGGGTCGGGTGTTGCGATGTCGCCCGGTGCCCTTCGCCAGACCGTGAGGAACGTGGCGTCTCGACCTCGGAGTCCGTGGGCCAGCCATGCGTCATCCCAGTCGGGAAGGCCCAGAGGCCAGAACGGACGCGTGCCGCCGAGCTCCGGCCGGAGCTCCTTGTAGACGGAGATCGCCGAGCGGACGAGGCCGGCCTGCTCCTCGCTCATCAGATTGATGAAGCCGGAGAGGTGGACGCGGCCGAGCAGCGCCCCGGTGAGGGTGAAGGCGATCTCGTCGAGGGTGTGGTCCGGCTGGGGGTAGGCCCAGACCGCGGCCTGCTCCGGCGTCGCGGCGGTGGCTGCCGCGGCGGCGATGGGCGGGTAGCGCAGGAGGTCCTGCTGGTCGCTGGTGGACTGCAGCTGGGCCACGGCCAACTGCGCGTAGTCCATGCGCAGGCCGCCCGACCCGCAGTTCTCCAGGACGAGATCGGGATGCCGGTCGAGGAGTGAGGCCATCCAGTCGAGGTGGGCGCGGTGATGCCCGAGCAGACCGGAACCCGGGCTCTCGGAGCCGTTCTCCGTGCCGGGGCCGATGTTGATGTTGTAGTCGAGCTTCAGGTAGCCGACGCCCCACTCGCCGACCAGCCGGTCCACTACCTCGTCGAGGTGGGCGCGGGCGGCCGGGTGACGCAGGTCCAGGTGGTGGCGCCCGTGTTCGGTGACGCGCAGTCCGCCGCGCCGGAAGAATGCCTCGGGCGGCAGGGTGCGGGCCAGGGGGCTGCGTACGCCGACGACTTCGGGTTCGAGCCAGAGTCCCGGGGTCATCCCGTGCGCTCTGATGGCGTCCAGGACCTCCGGCAGACCGCCCGGGAAGCGACGGGCAGCGGGCTCCCAGGCGCCGACGGCGTCCCACCAGCCCTGGGCGTCGTCGTCGTACCAGCCCGCGTCGATCACGAACACCTCGGCACCGGCCGCGCCCGCCGCCTCGATCAGCGGCAGGAGCCGTTCCGTGGTGGGGTCGCCCATCAGGGTGTTCATGTAGTCGTTGTAGATCACCGGCAGCGCGCGGCGGTCGGGGTGATCGCGGCGGATGCTGCGGCGGTAGTCGGTCAGTTCACCGAAGGCCGCGTCCAGCCCGCCGCTCTCCGTGTGGACCAGGACGGCCGGGACGGTGTGGAACTCCCCGCCGGGGGCCAGCGTGTGGTGCCACTGGTGGTGGGCGTCGTCGGGGCCGAACAGTGCCACGTAGGCGGCGCCTTCGCGCTCGCCGGTCTCGAAGCGCCAGCCTGCGCTGGACTCGATCTGCCACAGCCAGGCGCGGCCTTCGCTGTCGGTGAGGCCGGCCACGGGAAGGTGGCGGCCGGTGGACCAGCTTCCCTGCGAGTACCGCTCGAAGCAGCCCCGGCCTTCGTGGCCGTGGACGGACCGGCTCAGCGGGACCACCCGCTTACGGAAGGCGTCCTGGCGCCACCGGCATTCGGCGAGCCAGTCGTTGTCCGCCCAGTGCAGGGTCAGGTCGTCGAGACCGTCGTCCGCGTCGACGATGCCGCCGAGGGTCAGGGTGGAGACGCTCTCCAGCCGGAGCGCTGTGCCGCCCTCGTTGGCCAGGCGCACCCGGGCCCGCAGGAAACCGCTGCCCGGCCGTGCCTCCAGGGTGACGTCGGCGGCCAGACCGGTCGTGGAGTCCGCCAGCCGGATCGTCGTACGCTCCTGGCCGCCGTCCTGGACCGTCTCATGGCTCAGGTAGCTCAGGCGGTCGCCGATGGCCGTCTCGATGAAGCGTTCTCCCGACCACATGCGTCCGTGGCCGGTGGCGGTGACCTCGACCAGGGGGACCAGGCAGGCCCAGTCCTGGCCGGGTCTGCCCAGTCGCACCGCGCCGGTGGCGTCCATGACGGCGTGCAGGCCGAGTTCCGGATGCGACCAGACCCGGGACACCTCGGCAGCTTCGACGGCAGCGGTCAACGCGATTCCCCTTCCGGGATGGTTCGGTCCTGCGGTTGGTGCTCGTGGAGCTGATCTGCGAATTCACCCTCGGGGCGGTGAGGATGGGCCGCGCCGCCGAATGTACCGGGGTGATAACCCCCCGGTTACGGTCTCTTGACGCCCACGTTGTGACCGCTCACAATCCTCGCATGTCTGTGACCGGTCACACAAGGTCGGGCGGCCCCGCCGACCCCCCGCAGGGGCAGCAGAAAGCTGCCAGCATTCGCGATGTCGCCAAGACGGCGGGCGTCTCCTACCAGACCGTTTCGAGGGTCATCAACGGCCACCCGAACGTCCGCGAGGAGACGCGCCGACGAGTGCAGGAAGCCATCACCGCCCTGGGCTTCCGGCGCAACGCCACCGCGTTCGCGCTGGCCAGCGGCGTGACCCGGTCGGTCACGGTCCTCACCTCGAACACGCTCCTCTACGGCTACGCAGCGACCCTGCAGGGACTGGAGGAGGCGTCCCGCGCCGCGGGCTACACCCTCGGCGTGCGGGTCCTGACCCCGGAGGACGACCTGGACCGCACGATCGCCTCGGCCGCCGACGCCGGTGGCGGACTGGTGGTCATCGGCTTCGACCGGCTCGGCGCAGCGGCCCTGGAGCGGGTACCGGCCCACATGCCGTGCGCGGCGGTGGTGGAAGCACCGCCGCAGGGCCAGTCACCCGGACTTCCCGCCGTGTGGGCCGACGACCGCGAGGCGGCCCGTGCCGCCACCGAGCACCTCCTCGCGCTCGGGCACGACACCGTGCACTACGTGGCGATTCCCACCTCGACCGGGACCCAGGGCTCGGAGGGGCCGCGCGCAGAAGGCTGGCGCCAGGCCCTGGAAGCGGCCGGCGTCACCGCTCCCGAGCCGTCCGGCAAGGGGTGGGACTCCCAGGCCGGATACGAGGCCGGGAAGAAGCTCGCCCGGAACCGGGACGTCACCGCGATCCTGTGCGGCAACGACGACCTGGCGCTCGGTGTCCTGCGGGCCCTGCACCACGCAGGCCGGCGGGTTCCCGAGGACGTCAGCGTCATCGGATTCGACGACGCCCCGCACTCCGCGTTCGTCACCCCGTCCCTCACCACGGTCCGCATGGACTTCCAGGGGCTGGGCCGCGCCGCCTTCGGGCTGCTGCGCACCCAGCTCGACACGGAACAGCAGGCGCCCGCGCCGGTGCCGGCCGAACCCGCCCTCGTCCTCCGGGAGAGTGCGGGTTCCCGACAGGCGTAACCCGCACGGAAGCTCTCGCTCGCCGTCTGCCCAGGTCGCCGCCCCGCAGCCTTCCCCCGCCCGGGCAGCACCGCTCCGCCTCCCTCCCCTCTCGACCAAGGATCTCGCCATGAGAAGAGCCGTCTCCGTCCTTGTCACCGCCTGTCTGCTCGGGCTGACCGCCACCGCCTGCAGCGACAGCACCGCCGGCGGCACCGGCGCCGCACCCGAGGGAACGGTCGACCCCACCGCGAACCTCAAGGGCGTCGAACTCACCATGTGGACGGCCCAGAACAGCGTCGGACAGCCCAAGCAGGCCATCGAGGCGTTCGAGAAGGCCACCGGCGCCAAGATCAACACCGAGGTGATCCCCGACCCCTACGAGTCGAACGTCCCGACCAAGCTCGCCTCGGGCGTCAAGCCGGACCTGATGTTCTGGCAGCCCACGGGCAGCACGCTGCCGTTCATCCAGCCGCAGCAGAACCTGCTCCAGCTCGACAACGAGGACTGGGTCTCCAAGCTCGGCAAGACGGAGAAGGGCCTCGGCCAGGTCGACGGCCACCGCTACGCGGCCATCGTCACCAGCCCCGCGGTCCTCGGCGTCTACTACAACAAGGACGTCTTCGAGAAGGCCGGCATCACCTCGATGCCCAAGAGCTACGACGACCTCCTCGCCACCGCCCGGACCATCAAGTCCAAGACGGGCACCGCCCCGTTCTTCGAGGTCGGCGGCGACAAGTGGCCCCTGCAGTGGCAGGTCCAGGTGCAGATGACGGACCTGCCCCAGACGTTCTGGGACAACCTCAACAAGAACAAGGACAGCTGGACCGACAAGGCCGTCGTCGACGCCATCACCAAGTACAAGACGAAGGTCCTCGACGGCGGCCTGGCACAGAAGAACTACAAGACCGCCACGTTCGTCGACCAGGGCAAGGCGATCATGGACGGCAGCGCCGCGATGGCCCTCAACGTCACCTCGCTGCAGTCCCAGATACAGGCCACCTCCAGCACGGAGGAGATGGACAAGAAGCTGGGCTGGTTCCCCATCGCCAACAGCGCCGCCGGCGCCGAGTACTCGCCCGACCAGACCAACGGCGTCGTCGCCTTCAAGACCGGCGACACCAAGCGCCAGAACGCCGCCCGGCAGTTCCTGTCCTACTGGCTCGGCCAGGACTACCCGGACTACATCAAGGCGAACAAGCTCGTGTCGGTGCAGCCGTCGGTGCCCAACCCCGACGGTCTGCCGCAGACCGCGATCGCCCAGGCCGAGGCGCTCTCCACCGCCACCGGCGTCTTCCAGGTCAAGGCACTCACCGCGCCCGACATGCACCTCGCCCTCGCCGACATGATCTACGGCAAGAAGACCCCCAAGCAGGTCGCCCAGGCCGCCCAGGACCAGTTCCAGCAGGTCCTCAAGGCGCGCGGTGTCTCCGGCTTCTGACCGGCGCCCCTTCGCCAGCCCGTTCCCCGGGCCGCCCGTCGGCGGCGCGCCCGGGGCCCCGTAACCGGAGGTAGGAAAGTGGTGGACACCGCCGCCAGGGGCGCCATCGAGCCCACGCGTGCGAAGGACCGGAGCGGCCCGCCCCGTCGCGGCCGGCGCGAGAGCACCCGGAGGAAGGCCAACCAGCCGTGGTGGTTCGCGCTTCCCGCGCTCGCCGTGTTCGGCGTGTTCTTCCTGCTGCCGAACCTGCTGAACTTCGTCTATCCGTTCACCGACTGGTCGGCGTTCCACCCGCAGATCAGCTTCGTGGGCCTGGACAACCTCAAGACCATCCTCGACGACGGATCGATGCTCCGGGACATCCGCATCACCCTGGTGTACGCGGTCCTCGTGGCCCTCTTCCAGAACGGCTTCGGTCTCGGCCTCGCCCTCCTGCTGGAGCGGGACACCCGTTTCAACCGCTTCTTCCGCGCGGTCTTCTTCCTGCCCGTGCTGATCTCGGCCCTGGCCGTCGGCTACATCTTCAAGGCCCTGCTGGAGCAGGACGGGGCGCTCAACGGCGTGCTGTCCTCCCTCATGGGACACCAGGTCGACACCCCCTGGCTGGGATCGACCACGTGGACCCTGGTCGTGGTGACCCTCATCCACGGCTGGAAGTGGATGGGCCTGGCCATGCTCATCTATCTGGCGGGCCTGAAGAGCATGCCCGACGACGTGCTGGAGGCCGCCCGCATCGACGGGGCCGGCGCCTGGCGCACCTTCTGGTCGATCCGGTTCCCGCTGCTGGCGCCCGCGGTGACGTTCAACGTGACCACCGCGCTGATCGGCTCCATGAACACCTTCGACATCGTCCAGGCCACCACCGCGGGCGGCCCCGGCAGCGAGACCGAGGTGTTCAACATCTACATGTTCCGCATCTTCGGCCAGGGTCTGTACGCCCAGGCGTCCGCGATGAGCCTGGTCCTCTTCCTCATCGTCGTCGTCCTCGCCGTACCCGTCATCGTCGGCCTGCGGCGCAGGGAGAGCAACCAGTGACCACCATGCCCGCGCCCGCCCCCGTACACCGACGCCCCGTGCGGTGGGTCCAGCCCTTCGTCACCCTGGTCGTCGCGGCCGTCACCATCGGCATTCCGCTCTGGCTGGTCGCGGTGACCTCCGTGAAGCCGCAGGCCGAGGCGATCAAGCCCAACCTCTCGCTGCCGCAGCACATGCAGGCCGCCGAGAACTACCGACAGACCTTCGACGAGGGCAAGATCGTCCAGGGATTCGTCAACAGCCTGCTGGTCGTCGTCCCCTCCGTCGTCCTCGTCCTGCTGCTGGGCGCCGGCGCCGCATGGGTCTTCGCCCGCCGCAAGGGGCGCCTGGTCGGGACGCTGTACGCGCTGAGCATCAGCGGCCTGCTGCTCCCGCCCGCCGTCATCACCATCGTCATGGAGCTGCGCCAACTCGGCCTGGCGGGCACCCAGCTCGGCATGATCGCCGTCTACACGGGGATGTACCTCTCCACGTCGATCTTCTTCATGACCGGCTTCATCCGAAACCTCCCGGAGGAACTGGAGGAGGCCGCGCGCATGGACGGCGCGAGCCCGGCCCGGGTCTTCTTCCAGGTGATCCTGCCGCTGCTGCGCCCGGTCATCGCCACCGCGACGATCATGGTGATGCTCTTCGCCTGGAGCGACATCTTCTACGCCTTCTTCGTGCTGGGCGGCGGCGACAAGGCCACGCTCCCCCTGAACCTCTACCAGGTCGCCAACGCCCAGCTGTACCTGAACAACTGGCACCTCGTCTTCGCCTACGTCGTGATGATGAGCCTGCCGATGGTGGCGGTCTTCGTCATCGCCCAGCGCCGGATCGTCGCCGGCATCACCAGCGGCGCCGTCAAGTAGCCCCACTCCCCTGACCACCGGGGCGTGACTCCCCGCACGCCCCGGCCCCCACACCCGGGCCACCCGGGCTCCCGGGCCCGCTCACGATCCCCCGCAACGCCGCGGGAGGCGGAGGACACACACATGCCGCGAACCGAGCACGGATCACGCCACACCGCGCGCCTCATGGGGGCGATCGCCTTCACCGCCGCGCTGATCGGCACAGCCGTGACCATTCCGTCCGCCCAGGCGGCCACCGCGCAGGTCACCGTCGACCTGGGCAGAACCACCGGCGACGTGATGCACGGAGCCAACGGAACGCTGTACGGGCTCAGTGACGACGGCGTCCCCGGTGACGAGCTGGTCGCACCGCTGCACATGACCACCGTCATCCAGAAGGCGCCCGACGGCGCTCAGCACCCCAACGGCGACGCTCTCGCGATCAAGAAGGGCTACGACCGCAACGGCGGCGGCGAGGTCCACATCTACATGCAGGACGTCTACGCGCAGTGGCCGTACGAGAACCTCGGCCTGAGCGACTACCTCACCAAGGTCGACACCATGGTCCGCAAGGTCGCGGCACGCCCCGACGCGGACGATTTCGTGTGGGTGCCCTTCAACGAGCCCAACGGCAACTGGTATCCGGATCTGGGAAGTTCCGACAGCGCCAAGTACACGAGCGCGCTGAGCGAGTTCCAGAGCGACTGGACCACCGTCTACAAAAAGATCCGCTCGATCATCCCCGACGCCCGGATAGCCGGCCCCAACGAGACCCACTACGACGCCAAGCTCATGGGCGACTTCTACCCCTGGGCCAAGGCCAACGGGGTGCTCCCGGACATCACGACCTGGCACGAACTGGGCCCGGACTCCCTCAAGGACTTCGAGTCCCACCTCGCCGACTACCGGGCCATCGAGAAGAAGGCCCGGATCAGCGAGCGACCGGTGAGCATCAACGAGTACGGCAACCGGCGTGACCAGTCCGTGCCCGGACAGATGGTCCAGTGGATGTCGATGTTCGAGCGCAACAAGGTCTACGCCGATCAGGCGTACTGGAACATCGCCGGAAACCTCAACGACAACGCCGCCCAGACCAACATCCCCAACGGCACCTGGTGGCTGCTGCGCTGGTACGCGGGCCTGACCGGCAAGACCGTCCAGCTGGACCCGCCGCAGCCCAACACCATCGACACCGTCCAGGGCATCGCCTCACTGGACACCGGCCGCAAGCAGGCCCAGGTACTGCTCGGCGGCACCTCCGACGACGTGAACACCGTGATCCGCAACGTCCCCGCGCGCTTCGGCAAGAAGGTCAACGTCACCGTCGAGCGCATCGGCTGGAGCGGCTACGAGGGCGCCGCCGCGCCCAGCGTGGTGTCCCGCACCACCACCAGGGTCGCCAAGAACGGCAGCATCGACGTGCCGCTGACCGGCCTGGACGCCATGTCGGCCTACCGCGTCACCGTCAACCCGGCCGGCAGCGGCTCGCCCACCGCGGCGAGCCTGCCGTGGTCCACGTCGTACGAGGCGGAGAACGCCACGATCACCGGCGGCACGGTCTACTCCCAGGGCTCGGTGACCAACCCCTACGGCTTCGCCACCTCGGGCACCAAGGACGTCGGCAGCCTGAACCAGTCCGACAGCAAGGTCGCCTTCACCGTCGACGTCCCGAAGACCGGCACATACGACCTGGACGTCTTCTACGGCAACCAGTCCGGCGGGCCCGCCACTCAGACCCTCACGGTCGACGGCGGCACGCCGCAGACCCTCACCTACGGGTCCACCCTGAACTGGACCTACCGCGCCAAGGCGAGCACGCCCGTGTCCCTGACGGCCGGCACGCACACCCTGACCCTGTCCAAGGGCACGAACGAGGTCACCCTCGACAAGATCGACCTCACCGCGTCCAGGACCCCGGACGCCGTCTACCCCGCGGCCTACGCCGACATCAGCGGCTCCCCGTCGTACGACTACAGCGCCTCCGGCATCAGCGGCGCCGGCGCCCTGGTGCTGGACCGCAGCGACAAGGCCGCCTTCGACGTCTACGCCCCGGCCGACGGCTACTACACCGTGCACGCCCACTACGCCGCCACCGGCAACGCCACCCTGAGCATGGACGGCGCCGACGCCGCCGTCCTCCCCTCCACCCGGGGCCGCGTGACCGACAAGACCCTGCGGCTGTACCTGTCGGCGGGCAACAACCGCGTCACCGCCGCCGTCCCCGGCAACGGCCGTCTCACCCTGCGCGACCTGCGCGTCACCGGCGTGGTCAGCACCTCGGGCGCCGAGATCTACGAGGCCGAGGACGCCGCCCCCGCCGGCACCGCGTCGGTCTCCGGCAACTCCTGGGCCTCCGGCGACAAGTACGTCGGCCACATCGGCCTGGGCAGCGCCAACACCCTCACCTTCAAGGTGAACGCCCCCACGGCAGGGCGCTACGTGATGAACGTGCGCTACGCCAACAACGAGACCGCCGGGTCCGGGAACTACAACACCAACGTCGTCTCCCGGGCCGCGGACATCACCGTCAACGACACCTCCCAGAAGGTCATGTTCCGCAACTCCTACAGCTGGTCCAACTTCTGGGACCTGCCGGTCCCGGTGACCCTCAAAGCCGGCGTCAACACCATCACCTTCGCCAACTCCGCGGCATACGCACCCGACATCGACAAGGTGACCGTCGCCCCGCTGAACGGCTGACGGCACCGCACGCGATCCTGGCCCCGGACGGCAACAGCCGGTGGCGTCGCGGCTTCCTGGCGAAGCCGCGGCGCCGGTTCGGGGACGGTCAGCCGTCGTGTGGGCCGCGGCTCGTCAGGTGCTCCACGACCTCGGCCGGCGTCAGTCCCCGCAGCCGCTCCAGCAGCGCGCTGACGGCCTTGAGGTCCGCGCGTGCTTCACCGTCGGCCTCGCCCCTGGCGTCGAGTTCACGGACGAGGTCGAGACCCAGGTCGATCTCACCGTCGCCGACCTGCTCCTTGGCGTCGGTCACGAGCTGACCGGCGCGGGCGAGCAGCTTCGCCGCCTTGGCCGCCAGGCGCTCATCGTTCAACAGGAGGGGAGCGAGCGGGAGTTCGACCCGTTCGATCAGGGTGATCCACTCGCGGCCGGCCTCGGTCTTCGCCAGTGCGTCGTCGCGGACGGTGCGCAGCTCGTCCACCTCGTTGCGGCGCCCCAGCAGTTTCAGACCGATCAGATCGAAGGCGCAGATGCTCTGCTGGGCGAGGGCGAGGAGGCCCGACTTGGCATCGCGTTTGATGAGGGTGGGGTCCGCCGGGTGGAAGGAGTCCTCGATGGTGGCCGCCCTCGGCCCGGTCTCGAAGGTGAAGCCGTACGTCTTGCCCAGGGCGGGGTTGGCGATGTGCCGACTGTACGCGTAGTCGCTCTGCGTGCCGGTGGTGGCATACAGCGCGCGCCCGGTCTGCGGGGTGTACGCCCGCCCGCGCACCGCGGCGATCGCGTCCACGATCCGGCCCGCCACCGTCTCGAAGCGCTGCTGGTCGCGGACGGTGATGTACTCCTGGTAGCCGGGGACGCCGATGGGCGCGCATGTTCCCGTCGGCAGTGTCGTGAAGCGCCGCGCCGGGTCGGTGCTCTGGTTGAAGGCGTGGCCCCACGGATACAGGACGAGTTCCGAGTACGAGTGCACGTCCGCGAAGGTGTGGATGGTCTGGGTGTCCAGCAAATGCTTGACGTTGCGCGTCTCCGGCTCCGAGAAGGCGCCGGGCCCGGCGTAGACGTCGCTGCAGGGACTGCACGAGGTCTGGCCCTCGGTGACGCCCCAGAGGATGGCCGCGTTGCGGTTGAGGTCGACGCCGTCGCAGGCGGTTCCCGGGTTGTCACGCAGGTTCTTGCGCCACATGCCGTCGACCGTGAGCACGTGCTGGCGGCCGTCGGGGTTGATGCAGGGCACGATCCACACATCGAGGGTCTCGAGGATGAGCTTGACGTCCTGGGCGCTCCAGGTGCGGCCGCCGTAGACGATGTCGGTGCCGTTCAGCCGGCTCACGACAAGGTCGACGGCGAGTTCCACCAGTGCGTCGGGGTTCATCAGCTCACGGGAATGGGTGCCGCCGACCAGGAGCACGCCCCGCCGGTCGGTACCACTGCCGGAACGCATGCGCAGGGCGAACACGTCACGCCCCTGCACCGAGCGTTCCGGCAGCCTTGTCCGGGTGCACAGCTGGGGGAACCAGTTCGCGAGCGCCGAGGTCAGCGAGTCGAGCTGGGCGACTGTCCGGTACATCACGCACCCCCCGACCGCTCGATGCCCTGGACCCGTTCCTCCAGCCAGGCCATCACCGACTCGTCCGTCTCCACCAGCTCGGCGGGAACGGGCCGTACCGGCACCAGGGCGCGCAGGTGGACCTCGTAGCCGCTTTCCAGCAGCCGCCGGCATTCCTCCGGTGTGACGAGCAGGCGGACCTCGTCATCGGGATCGGGCATCCGGTCCAGATCGAGGTCGGCGACGGCGCCGAGGCTACGGGCGGTGACGCCTGGGTGCACGGTCGCGTCGAAGCGGATCGCCGGGTTTCCGGGTGGTGGCTGCGCAGCGCGTTCCGATGGCTCGTTCATGGTCGTCTCCCTTGGTGCTTTGTCCGTCTCACATGTGGAGCCGAAGTCGGCGGGCGCGCGCATGCGCGGGGGAAGACGAAGAGCACGGCGCCGACCAGAGAGGGAAGGCCGGGACGAAGATCAGCTTCCTTGACCAAGAAGCAGGGTAAATCCGACAATCCACCTTTACTTTCGATACTGGAACCAGGCCCGACCTCTGTCAACTTCGACGCCGCAACTGGAAGCCGGGGCCTCCAGAAGCGGCGATCTCCCCCTGTGCGTCAGGGAGTTTGCCTTCCTCACCCCTCCCCCGCGCCTAGGACACGCCGTCGAGCGGCCGGAGAAAACGGCGTTCGTACCGCCTGATGCAACGCGTGCGACGAGCCAGTTCGAAGGCCTCCTGGCACTCCGGATCGGACACGCTGTCCGTGCGGTACTGCTCGTAGGCGGCGAGGCTGGGAAACGAGAAGAGGGCGTAGGCGATGTCGCTGTCGCCCTCGCTCGGCAGGAAGTAGCCGTGGTGAGTTCCGCCGAAACGGTCGACGAGCCGGACCCAGCGACGGCCGTATTCCTCGAAGTCCTCCAGCTTGTCCGCGTCGATCTCGTACTTCAGGTGAATGGTGATCATGCGTACATGATGCAGCGAGTCGATGCGGGCCCGAAGGTCGGTCACCGCGGGCCGGGTGGGTAATTCGCTTGCTCCGGCCACAGGTCGACGCTGCACTGGGCGCAGGCACCACGACTTGTGGTGCCGGTATTGCGAGGAGGCAGCGGCGCCGATGGAGATTCGTTCCACGACCGATGAGGACTTCGACGTCTTCGTCGACACCGTCCATGCCGCGTTCGGGAGCTTCCCGGAGACCCCGGTCGAGGGCGGCGGGCTCTGGTGGTCGGCGCTCGAAACAGACCGCTGCCTGCTCGCCCTGACGGCGGACGGGCGGCCTGTCGGCACCGCCGCGACGCACTCCTTCGAGCTCACCCTGCCCGGTGAGACCCTCGTCCCGGCCCCCGGAGTGACCGCCGTCGGCGTCCTGCCCTCGCACCGGCGCCAGGGCGTGCTCGGCGCGATGATGCGGCATCAGCTCGCCGAGCTGCGCGCCGGCGGGGAGTTCCTCTCCGTGCTGCTGTCCTCCGAGGCCACCATCTACGGCAGGTTCGGCTACGGACCGGCGACGTACACGGGGCAGCTGACGGTGGAGCGTCACCGGGCCGCCCTCTCGCTCCCCCGGGCGCGCGGAGCGGCCGAGGCCCGGGCGGCCGGCTCGGTCGAGGTGCTGCGGCGTGCCGAGTGCGGCGAGATCCTGGAAGAGGTCTACGACCGGTACCGCCGCGCCCAGCCCGGCGCACTGTCCCGGCCGCACCGCTGGTGGGCCCTGCGCGCGGGGCAGCCCCCGATCTCGCCGGCACCACGCTACGTCGCCGTTCACCGGGACGCCGAGGGCGTCCCGGACGGGTACGCCAGCTACGCGATCGAGTCCGGCACCCTCACCGTCGACGAGACCATCACCACCGACGACGCCGTCTTCACAGCCCTGGCCCGGTTCGTACTCGGACACGACCTGGTCTCCCGGGTCGTGTTCAAGCACGTCCCGCCCGAGCACCCGCTGCGCTGGCAGCTCGCGGACTTCCGCGCCGGCCAGGTGAGCGGCCAGATGGACTGGCTCTGGGTGCGGATCCTGGACGTCCCAGCCGCTCTGACCGCGCGCGGCTGGTTCACGGACGGCGAACTCGTCCTCGACGTCGCCGACCCGTTCCTCGGCGAGCACGGCCGCCATCTGCTGACCGTCCGGGACGGCAAGGCCGACTGCGTCCCCACGGGCCGAAAGGCCGACCTGTCCCTGGACATCAGGGACCTGGGCTCGATCTACCTCGGCGGCACCGCCCCGAGCACGCTCGTGCGTGCCGGACACATCCAGGCCCACCACCCGGGCGCGGCCACCCTCGCCGACACCCTCTTCCGCACCGACCGCTCCCCGCACTGCCTGCACTGGTTCTGACCCCGCTCGCA
Organism: Streptomyces sp. NPDC087859; assembly: GCF_044742595.1. NCBI lineage: Bacteria > Bacillati > Actinomycetota > Actinomycetes > Kitasatosporales > Streptomycetaceae > Streptomyces > Streptomyces sp. NPDC087859. The sequence continues at coordinate 196,077 of NZ_JBIUUU010000013.1, forward strand.
GACCCTGCGCACGTCTCGTCGTGCCTCCTATTCGGTGCGCAGTGCGGTGGCCGTTCGGGCCCGGGCGGCCCACCCGGCGGGCAGGAGGGCGCCCAGGGCGGCAATGAACAGGCCGCCGAGGGTGAGCGGGAGCAGTTCGGCCGCGTGGTAGACGGCGGTGACGGACCCGGGAAGGCGAAGCCCCACGCTGTCGCCCATCGCGGGGATGACCCAGCCGTGCAAGGCCACACCGAGGGGTACGCCCAGCGCGCCCGCGACCAGTCCGGTCACGACGACGGAGGTGAGGACCATCGCGACGGTCTGCCGCGGGGTCATCCCGAGCGCCTTGTGGACGCCGATCTCGCGGACGCGCTCGCGGGTGTCGAGGAGCACGCCGTTCAGTACGCCGAGCGCGGCGACGGCGACGAGCATCAGAGTGAGGATCGCGGACAGCGCGTTGAGCGTGCCGACCATGTCGCTGCCGGAGTTCAGCCCGCCGACCCGCGCTGTGGCGCCGAGTGGTGCCAGGTCCTTGTTCAGCGCGTCGGCGTAGGCGGTGACGTCGGTGCCCGAGGTGACCGCGATGTGATGGCTCGTCTCCGTCAGGTCGGGATGTGCGTCCTTGAGCGTCGAGGCGTCGGTGAAGACCTGCAGGCCGTCGTTGCGGGTGTCGAAGACCTCGCCGACGATCCGGATCGTGACCGGCTGGGCCAAGCCGTCGAGGGTGACGGTGTCGCCGATACGAGAGCTGGTGGCGGTCAGAAAGGGGGTGGGGACCACGGCCTCGCCGGTGCGCTCGATCCAGCGGCCCGAGACCATCGTGTAGCCGCCCCAGGAGGCGTCGCCGGCAAAGGAGTTCACCTCGACGGTCCCGGTCAGGCCGGACACGGTCGCCCGCACCCTCGTAGCCCTGTAGTACCTGCCGGTCCCGGCTTCGGCCTCGATGACCGCGGCGACCGCGGCGGGATCGACTCCGGGCTGCTGCTCGGAGCCGGGGCCCCCGGGCCCGAAGTCCGGCACGGGCGCGGGGACGACGACATCGGCCGCGTTGTGGGCCCTTGCTTCCATCACCTGGCCGAGCGAGGCGCCCATCCCCACAGTGAACGTGACGGCGATGGCGCCGAACAGGATGGCGGTGCCCATGGCCAGCGCGCGGGCGGGCCGCGCGAAGGGACGGGCCAGCCCCAGCGCGACGGATTGCGGCAGCGGCAGCCGTCCGGCGAGGCGGGCCGCCCGCCGGCCGCGCCCCGCCGAAGCGGTACGCCCGACGGCGAGCGCGTCGACGGTACGCAGACGGCCGGCCCGCGAGGCACTCGCCCAGGCGGTCGCCGCCACCAGACCGAGCACCCCCGCGATCACCGTCAGGTCGACCCAGGGGGCGACGGCCAGGGACGAGGTGCTGTAGACGTCCTGGGCCTCGGCCACTACGGGGACGGCGAGCAGATGCCCGGCGAGGACTCCGAAGCTCGCGCCGACGGCGGCCGGGATCAGCGCCTGGCCGACGTAGGCCCTTACGACCTGGGCCGGGGTGAAGCCGACGGCTTTGAGGACCCCGATACGGCGCGTTCCCGTGCCGACGGCCGACGCGACGACGTTACCGACGATGAGCACCGCCATGACCAGGCCCAGGGCACCGAAGGCCATGAGGAAGGGGACGTAGAGGGCGGTGTCGCGCTCGACGGTCTTCTTGACGGTGAGCCAGGACTGTTCGCCGACGACGGCTCCCTGTGGCAGGGACCGGGTCACGGCCTTGCCGCCCGCGGTGATCTGCGCGTCGGTGCCGGCGTCGGTGAAGCGGTAGAGCATCTGGTGGCCGCCGCTGCCGGGCGCGGTGAGCGCGGGCATCTGGGACGGCAGCACCCAGGCGTCGGCGGTCTGCGTGACCGAACGGGCCGCACCGACCACCGTCAGCGTCGGGTCGCCGGGCAGGCCGGGGAAGGTGACCTTCATGCCCAGGGTCGCGAGGAGCGCGGAGTCGGCGGACACCACGATCTCGCCGGTGCGCGTGGGCCAGCGGCCATCGAGCAGTGTCAGCTCGTCGACGTCCCGGCCGGGACCGTCCCGGCCGACCACGGTCATCGGCCAGCCGGGACCGCCCATGCCGTCCGACCGCGGGGTGAGTGTCGCCGTGGGGAACGGGCCGGCGGCATCGCTCACCCCTTCGGCGTCCTTGGACGCCGACAGCTGTCCGGCGCCGACCGCGTCCGCGTCGAACTGCAGGGACAGATGCGCCCCGTGGCGACGCGCGAACGCGTCGTCGAAGGGCGCGCCCGAGACCACGAGCAGGGTTCCCCCGAGGACTGAGGCGGCCACCGCCATCATCGTGGCGAGCCCGACCACCATCGTCTGCACCCGGCGTCGGGCGACCCCCGAGCGCACCACCTTGCCGAGCGCGCTCATCGGACGGCCTGCGGGGTGACGGCCTGCGACCCGGTGTCCTGCGTGATCCGGCCGTCGGCGATATGGACCGTGCGGTTCGTGCAAGAGCGGGCCAGAGCCAGGTCGTGGGTGACCACGACGATGGTCTGGCCCTCGGCGTTGAGGCCGGAGAGCAGCTCGCTGACGTCCTGTCCGGCGGCCGTGTCCAGGGCCCCGGTCGGCTCGTCGGCCAGGAGCAGCGCGGGCCGGTTCATCAACGCCCGGGCGACCGCGACGCGTTGCCGCTCGCCACCGGACAGCCGTCCCGGGTAGGCGCGGGCGTGCCGGTCGATGCCCAGCAGTTCCAGGAGTTCTGCCGCCCGGCGGCCCGCCTCGCCCCGTGCCATGCCGGTGAGGCGCGCGGGCAGCTCGACGTTGTCGGTGACGGTCAGATCGTCGAGCAGGTTGAAGAACTGGAAGACCATGCCGATCCTCGAGCGCCGGTAGAGCGCCGCACCGGCCTCACCGAGCCGGTCCACCTGTACCCCGTCCACGGTGACGGTCCCCGCGTCGGGCCGGTCCAGGCCCGCGATCAGATTGAGCAGCGTGGACTTGCCGCTGCCGGAAGGGCCGAGGATCGCAACGGCCTCGCCGGTCAGCACGGTCAGCGACGCCTCGTGCAGAGCGGGCGGGCCGTCGTCGTATCGGCGGCTCACCTCGCGCAGTTCGATCACCGGCATGGTCATGAAAGGCTCCTCGGGTAAGGGCAGTTGGCTGCGTGAACGCTAGAAGCGGGCCCGGCCGGCACGCGTCACCCGCTCGAACCCCTTGCGGTACCGAGCTGGGATGAGCCCCGCGGACGTCATCCCTGCGATGTAGGCGGGTGATGTATCCGGTACGGCGGAAATGACCACGGGGGCGGACTCCGCGGGTCCGCGCGGCGGCGAGAATGATCCGGTGACGGACGTACGTACGACGCTGGAGCGGATGCGGGAAGCCGCCCGCCGGACGGTCCGCGACGCCAGGGTTCCGAGCGGTCCGCCGCTGCGGCCCACCCAGCGCGCCTGGCAGTTCGACGCGCTGCTGGCACTGGTGATCGGCATCTCCACCGTCTACTACGGCCTCGACAACGTCGACGTCGTCGTGGTGCGGGAGATCGCACCCGGCGTGGCGTACACGGTGGTGCGCCCGTCGGGCCCCGGCGGGCTGGCCTTCATGGTGACCCTCGCGGTCGTCGCCTCGGGCGCCCTGGCGCTGCGCCGCCGCTATCCGCTCGCCGTGCTGTGCGTCGTGACGGCGGCGACACTGGCGACACCGCAGAGCGTGCTGCGGCTGACCTTCTACGCGTTCATCATCGCCGTCTACAGCGCCGCCGTGTACAGCCCGTACCGGGTGGCGACCCTGGCGACGCTGCCGGTGTCGGTCGTCCTGGTCGGCACCTCGGGGGACTCGGTGACACCGATCGTCCCCAACGACTACATCGCCCTGCTGATCCTGATACCGATGGCCGTGGCCGCCATCGGCCTGCGCACCTGGAAACTGCGTACCGACGAGGGCCGTACCCGGATCTCCACCCTGGAACGGGAACGGACCGAGGAACTGCGCCGGGCCGTCGAGCACGAGCGGGCCAGGATCGCCCGCGAACTGCACGACGTCGTCACGCACAACGTCAGCGTGATGATCATCCAGGCGGGTGCCGCCCGCAAGATCATGAACACCTCCCCCGAGGAGGCCGGCGAGGCACTGCTCGCCGTCGAGGCGGGTGGCCGGGCGGCCATGACCGAACTGCGCCACGTCATGGGACTGCTCACCATGGCCGACGAGGAGGAGACGTCCAGCGGTGCGGACCTGGCCGACACGGCGGAGCACCTGACCCCGCAACCCGGCCTGGACCAACTGGAGTCGCTGGTGGGGCGGGTGCGGGACACCGGACTGCCCGTCGACCTGACCGTGACCGGGCCGCCCCGTGCCCTCCCTCCCGGCCTCGAACTCGCCGCCTATCGCGTGGTCCAGGAAGCCCTGACCAACACCGTGAAGCACGCGTCCGGCGCCAGGGCCGCCGTGACCGTCGACTACGGCCCGGACCGGCTCCGGGTCGAAGTCACCGACACCGGTGGGCACTCGGGCGGGGCCGTCGGAAGCGGCCGGGGGCTGATCGGGCTGCGCGAGCGCCTCGCCGTCCACGACGGAACCCTCAACACCGGCCGCCGCCTGACCGGCGGCTACCGTGTGGAAGCCCTGATCCCCCTGGAGGGACCGTGACCGAGCCGCTGCGCGTGCTCCTCGCCGACGACCAGACCCTGGTCCGCACCGGATTCCGGCTGATCCTCCGCGCCGACGGCATCGACGTCGTCGCCGAGGCGACCAACGGCGGCGAGGCCGTCGAGGCGGTCCGCCGTACCCGGCCCGACGTGGTCCTGATGGACATCCGGATGCCCGAGATGGACGGCCTGGAGGCCACCCGCCGCATCCTCACCGGGGTCGCCGACACGCCCCGCGTCATCATCCTCACCACGTTCGACCTCGACCGGTACGTCTACGCCGCCCTGTCCGCCGGAGCCAGCGGCTTCCTCCTCAAGGACGTCACCCCCGAGCAACTGACCGCGGCGGTCCGTACGGTCCGTACCGGCGACGCCCTTCTCGCACCCACCATCACCCGCCGTCTCGTGCAGCGGTTCGCACACCGGGGCAGCGACACCGCCGCCCTCCATCGCGACCTCGCCTCGCTCACCCCACGTGAGCTGGAAGTCCTCGCCCTGCTGGCCCGGGGGCTGAGCAACGCCGAACTCGCCACCCGCCTCCAGCTGGCCGAGGCGACCGTCAAGACACACGTCGCCCGCATCCTCGCCAAGCTCGGACTCCGTGACCGCGTCCAGGCCGTCATCGTGGCCTACGAGACAGGGCTGGTCAGCGTCGGCGCGGGCGGGGCCGCCCAGCAGCCGACCGAGCAGACGTAGAACGGACGAACCCTGCGTCCGACAGCCTCTGCACTTCTGTGAGAAGCGCCAACCGCCTCACCTACACACCGAGTTGGTGGAGTTCCGCTCCGGTTGTCGGGCAATTCCCACCCCGGCCGGGGAGATTCGGGGATCCTGTGGCCGTGACCGAGAATCTGCGCGACAACACTCCGGACCATGAGGTCAAGGCACTTCTCCGAGTCCTGCACGGGCAACGGCGCCACGTGGTGGACATCCTCGACGGGCTCGACGCGCAGGATCTACGACGGCCCGTGCTGCCCGCGGCCTGACGAGCGACGATGAGGCCTGGAAGGTGTCCCCGGAGGTCCCGGCCGTCGACGTGCTCGACCGATACCGACAGGAGGCGGCATTCGCCGATGCCGTCATCACCGCCACCCCCGCCGACGCGGGGTTGGCCTGGTGGCCCCACGACCTGTTCGGCGAACCACACCTGCACACCCTGCGCGACGTGCTGCTGCACGTGATCACCGAGACCGCGTGCCACGCCGGCCACCTCGACGCGGCCCGAGAGCTGATCGACGGCCGCCGCTGGCTGGTCCTTACCTGAGAGTCGCGATCGGGGTTCCCGCCCCTCCGACGCCGCCCCCGGAGAAGGGCGGCCGCGGACTGCTACCCCAGAAGGAAGAGTGTCGGAAATAAGAATATTATTCTTATATGCCACCTACGCGTTCCCGACCCATCGCCTTGGCGGTCATCCTCGGTCTCGTGGCAGAGCTCGGGATCGTCCGGCTGGTCAGATCCGCCACCATTGATGGGCAGACTAAGGAGGGATGATCATGGCCAAGCGTCTGGTCGTGTGCTGCGACGGCACGTGGAACTTCGCCGACCAGCCGAGCAAGACGAACGTCGCCAAGGTCGCCCTGGCCCTGCGCCCGATATCCGCCGACGGAAAGGAACAACGCGTCTATTACCACAGCGGCGTTGGCACCCAGCGACGGGAGCGGCTGCGTGGCGGCGCGCTTGGCGTGGGGCTGTCCCGGAACGTCGCCGCCGCCTACCAGTTCCTCGTCGAGACGTACGAACCCGACGACGAGCTGTTCCTCTTCGGCTTCAGCCGGGGCGCGTTCACCGCTCGCAGCCTGGTCGGACTGCTCCGCAACTGCGGTGTGCTGCGGCGGGACCACGCCGACCGGATCCCGGAGGCCTGGGCGCTGTACCGGGACCGGATCGAGCAACCGAACGGCGCGGCGGCCACGTTGTTCCGCCGCTCGTACGCACGCGAGACGGAGATCCACTTCATTGGGGTGTGGGACACGGTGGGCGCCCTCGGCATCCCGGTCCCGGACATGGCCTGGCTGCGTCCGGCGGCAGACCGGTTCAACCGCCGATGGGCGTTCCACAACACCGAGTTGAGCAGCTGGGTCAGGTCCGCGTTCCACGCTCTGTCCGTCGACGAACAGCGCTCGGCGTTCCGGCCGACCCTGTGGCATCAGCAGCCAGGAGCGGACCGGGAGGGCCAGGAGCTCAAGCAGGTCTGGTTCGCCGGGGTACACGCCGATGTCGGCGGCGGCTACAAAGAGGCGGGTCTTTCCGACGTCGCCCTGTTGTGGATGGTCGATCAGGCCCGCAGATACGGTCTCGACTTCGACACCGACGTGCTGAGCGAGGCCGGGCCGAAGGTGATGAAGCCGCAGCAGAGCATCGACTTCCGGGTACGGCCCGACGGTTCTGGCATGCTGCATACCTCCCGTACAGGCATGTACCGCCTGTCCAAGCCGCTGCATCGCCCCCTCGGTTCGGCCGTGGACGACAAGGGTGAGCCCGACGGGAACGAGTTCCTCGCGGTCCCCGCCAAGGAACGCTACGACCGGGACACGGCTTATCGGCCGCAGGAACTGGAGCGCTACCTTGCCGCTCAGGAGCGCGTGCGGCTGGAGCCGGTGCTGCTGCCGGGCCTCGCCGCGGGTCTGCCGCCGATCCCTGCGGAGGCGTCGGCCGATACGTCCAAGGGATTCCGCCGGGCCCCGTGACATCACGATCGGCAGCACGGGCAACTCCACCGGCCCGCACCTGCACTTCGAGATGTCAAAGGGCCGCACGTGGCCCTACGACGATGTCGCCAAGCCCAGTTGGTGACTACGGGTACGAACCCTGAGCAGGAGGCGGACGGACACCTCTTTGACACCGGTCACGCTGCCCTCAGGGCATGACCTCAGGCGTCCTCGAACAGCAGGTCCTCGGACGGATGCGTCATCCGCAGGGTCTGACCGTTCGTGACCTCAACGACCCGGTGCAGGCCCACGCAGCGCTCGCCGGTGGAGAGGATGGAATACCGGTCCCTGGCACCGGCGAGATAGGCCGGAACGCACGTCAGGGGCATGGAGAGCCGGAGGTAGTCGACCATGCGGCGGAACAGCTTCGGCAAGAGCACGAGGTCGTCCGTCAGGGAGGCCAGGCCGGTGATCTTCGCCCCGGTCGTGGTGACATCGCTCGGCCACAGACCCCGCTCCGCCTCTCGGGCCTGCTTCGCTGTTGTGGCCATCTCCACCCGCAGGCTGGTGAACAGACTGCGGTAGAACGTCGGGTACACCAACCCGCTCGTGAGCAGATGGTGGTTGACCGTCGCTCTCAGCACAGTGACGTCGACGTCGATCTCCAGGCCGCTCGTCCCTGGCGCAGTTCCACGCCCTGCCAGGGCGATGCATCGACCGTGGACATCGGAACCGCGGGTGAGCACGAACCCGGGAACCGTCTCCGGCGTGGTGGCGGTGACGGTCTCGTCCGGCTGGCGCTGAACGTCGGTGAAGCCAAGCCAGTTGAGCAGCTCGTCGCGTGCGGCGTGAGCGAACTGCAAGGGTTGGTGGACTCGGTTGGCGCCGTAGTGCGTCTCGAGCGCGTCGATCGCGTCCAGCCGCAGCTTCGCGCGGCCCGTTGCGCTGTGCTCGACGGCGCGGCCCAGCCCGCCGCCGACCAGGCTCCACTGCGAGGGGTCGTCGGCCGTGAAAGCGACAGTGTCCCCGTCCGGCTGCGAGCCCTTGACGTCGTAGAAGCCCTTGATGAGCAGCATCGGCATGACGACTCCTCCGCGGGTTCACCGGCGAATGGACGCAGATCGCCGTCCTGAAGCCCCTCCCGTACGGCTCGTCAGGACCACCCGCACAGCTCGTCGTCCCCCTACTTCAAATGGTGCGCCTCGAACAGCGGTTCCGCACGTCGTGCGGGTGAGGCAGCAGAGGCCCTCCGGCCCAACGCCCTTTGCACTGAGTGTCCTTGTGTCTCGCCCCGAGGTCGAACCTTGTAGATGCCGAGTGACTCCGGGGCCCTACCAGCCCATGTCCTGGGCCACCTCTTCCTGCGCTTGGACGATCTCCTCCTCGGTGGACTCGATGACGTCCACTTCTTCCAAACGCGTCAGCAGGTCGGCGAGAGCCTGCTTCTGAGCCGGATGCGTGATCGGCACGGTGTTGAGGTCGGTGCTCATCAGCCAGTCGAACAGGACGATGGCGTCGGAGCGCCACAGACGGAGATCGACGGTCGGCGTGGACCCCCACGGGAACCCAGTTTCCATGGGGGCATCATGCCGGGTCAGCGAGGCACCGATCGAACACCTGCCCCATACGCTCACTGCGCTGCCACACTCGCCGGTCCCTATGGCCCCCGTGAAGTGGCCCGGCGATCCCGTGGGACACAGGATGGAGACCGGCAAAAGCCGCGAACCATCACATGTTCCGCTGGAAGGGGCTTGACCGCATGAGTGCCGACGTATCACAGGCAAAGGACCCCTCACAGCGACGCCGAATCGCGGCCCCGGTCGTCGGGCTCGTGCTGGCAGCCGTGAGTGCGGCGGCGCTCGTCTCGTGCAGCACCGACAGCGACGGCGACGACTCCTCCTCGTTCAGTCCGACTCCGACGGCGGCCGACACGGCGTCGTTCTCCGGCACATCGCCATCCGCCCTCGCCTCGATCGGGGAGTCCGTGAAGGCGTCCGCCAAGGAGGCGGCCTCGGCCGCGGCCTCCTCCGCCTCCGCACGGGCCTCCGCGTTCGAGGCATCGGTGTCCGCCGAGGCCGCACGCGCCAACGAGGCGGCGCAGAAGGAGCTCGCGGACGTCGAGGGCCGGGGCAACGCGACGGCCGATGTCTCGATGACCGGCCTGCCGCGCGCGGAGACGGGCGGCCTGCTCGCCCTCGTCGTGAACATCACCAACCGGACGGAAAAGACGGCGTCCTACGCCGTCCAGGTCGACTTCCGGGACCCCGACGGCAAGGTCGTCGAGACGCGCTTCGTCGGTGTGCAGGACCTCGAGCCCGGCGATCGGGCGCAGCCGCTGGCCATCAGCCGCAAGCCGGCCGAGCCGAAACTGACGGCCGAGATCGCCAAGGCCCAGCGGTATTGAGCCGGACCCCTGGCAGTCAGGGCCCGGGCGCCAGGGCCCCTGGTTCACCGGGCGGACAGCGTCCGATCCCCAGCCTCACGCGGCCCTGTCACGATGAGTGTGTGTAGCGAGCGGTGATCGCGGCGGCGCGGTCGCGCAGGGATGTCCGCAACGACTGCGGGGCCAGGACTTCCGCGTCCGTGCTGAGCTGCCACAGCGCCCATTCGGCGTGCTCTGCGTCCTGGAAGGTCACCTCCAGCCGCAGCCAGCCGTCCGCGTCGGGTTCCTCGGCCCGTACGGCCAGCGCGCTGTCCAGCAGGTCCTCCCGCCGCGCAGGAGCCACCCGCACCCGCACGGTGAGGTGATCGCCGCCGGAGAGAAACCGCGCGGAGCGTTCCCGCCAGATCCGGTCCAGATCGACGCGAGACGGCCGCTGCGCTGTTTCGGGGAGCTCCTCGGCCGCCAGCACCCGCGACAGCCGATAGGTGCGGTCCGCGCCGGATCTCGTGGCGAGCAGGTAGCTCCGCTCGCGTACGGTGACCAGGCCGATCGGGTCCACCGTGCGCCACTGTGCGGTCTGGCCCGAGGCCGCGTAGTGGATGCGCAGCTTGTGCCCGGCCAACACCGCGCGCCGGACCTCGATCATCGTGGTGCCGGGTACCTGATCAGTGACCAGCCGGCGTGACAGCAGGTCGGTCTCCGGCTCGACAAGAAATCGCTGCGCCGCATCGCTCGCGGTGGCCCGGTGGCTCTCGGGCAGCGCGTCGACCACCTTCCGCATGGCCGAAGCCAGCGCCGAGCCGAGGCCGAACACCTGCTCGCCCCGCCCTGATCCGGCGGTCAGCAGGGCAAGCGCCTCGTCGTGGTTCAGTCCGGTGAGCTCGGTCCGGAAACCGGGCAGCAGCGCGAACCCGCCGTGCCGGCCGCGTTCGGCGTAGACCGGTACACCGGCCGCTGACAGCGCCTCGATGTCGCGCAGCACCGTGCGGGTGGACACCTCCAGCTCGCGAGCCAGGGTGTCCGCCGTCAGCCGACCGCGCTGGCGCAGCAGGAGAACCAGTGAGACCAGCCGGTCGGCACGCATGCGAGAACGCTAGCCGAATACATGACGGTGGGTGTCGTGATTTGTTGCGAGGCTCGTTGACGCGGCGTCAGGGCCGGCGGCTACCGAGCTGACGGGCGGACGCACTCGCGATGCATCGAATGGAGCTGAAGTGGCAGTGGAGCGAACGGCGGTCAACCCGGTGACGTGGTCGGTGGAGATGGGGTTCAACCAGGGCGAGGTCGTCTCCGGGCACACGCGGACCTTGTACATCTCGGGGCAGACCGCGATGAGTGGCGACGGCAAGCCCCAGCATGACGGTGACATGGCGGCGCAGTTGGCGCTGAGCATCGACAATCTGGAGGCCGTGCTCGGCGAGGCCGACATGTCTCTCGCGAACCTCGTCCGGCTCAACGTCTACACGACCGACGTAGATCTGCTCTTCCCGCACTACGGCGTGCTCGCGGCGCGGTTGGGTACCGCCGGGGTGGCGCCGGCCACCACGATGCTCGGGGTGGCGCGTCTGGCGATCCCTGGCCAGCTGGTCGAGCTCGAGGGGACGGCCGTCGCGTGAGGTGAACTCGCCGTTCCTGCCCAGCCAGGACCGGAGAAGTACCCGAGGGCGGCCGAGTTCACGACGGTCCGGCCGTTTCTCGCTTGACCGTTGAATAGGGTCTGGCGGGGAGGCGGGCATGAGTTTTCGGTTGGCGGCGTATGCCGTATGCATTCAGGACGGGCGGGTGCTCCTCGCCCGTCACGTGCCGCCGGAGGGCGGGAGCAGCTGGACGCTTCCGGGCGGCAGGGTCGAGCACGGGGAGGATCCGTTCGATGCGGTGATCCGGGAGGTCGCCGAGGAGACCGGATACGCCGCGGTGGTGGATCGCCTGCTGGGAGTCGACTCACGAGTGATCCCCGCGGCCTCCGCGCGTGCGGGAGTCGAGCACCAGAATGTCGGCGTCTTCTACCGGGTCCGTATCACCGGCGGTCGGCTACGGCCCGAGCCGACCGGCGAGATCGTCGAGTCGGTCTGGACGCCGTTCGCCGATGTGGCCGCCATGCGCCGGTCATCGCTGGTCGACATCGGCCTCGCCCTGGCCCGGACCCTTCCGGCCGACGGGCACGTCGCACCCGTCCCGGTCGGCGGTCTGATCCAGCACTGAGGCATCTCCAGCGTCTGCCCGGCCTGTTCGCCGCCGACGTTCCTGAGCGGGCGGACGAGCCAGGTCGGCGACGGGCGACGCGGCATCCCGTCAACAGCCCTGTGGGGCACTGCTCCTAGACTTCGCTCATGATCTGTCGTGTGTGGCACGGATGGACCACAAGGGCGAACGCCGACGCCTACGAGCGCATCGTCCGGGGGCAGGTCATCCCCGGGATCGAGGCCCGGCACATCCCCGGGTTCCAGTCGATCGATCTGATGCGGCGCGAGCGCGAAAACGACGTCGAGTTCGTGACCCTGATGTGGTTCGACGACCTGTCCTCGGTGCAGGCGTTCATGGGCGAGGACTACGAGCAGGCACACGTGCCGGCGGCCGCCCGGGCCGTCCTCTCCGCCTTCGACGAGCGGTCAGCCCACTTCGAGGTACTCGACCGACGTCAACAGTCGGACTGAGCAAACCTGCGATCCGCTCGGCAGGACTGGGCCGGGACTCGGGCCTTTGCTAGTCAGCGCCGGCGAAGCTGCCGGATCGGGTCCCTTTGTGCCGAGGGGCGGTGGCGAGCCGGTCGGCGGCCACCGGCAGGAGCCGAACCGGACGGCGCGCCCACCAGGTGGCGCGGGGAAGGGATTTCGTACGCCGATCTTGACCCGCCGGGGAATCCAGGCTTAACGTTCCCGCGTTTACGGCTGATTGAAACGTTTCATTCCCTTGGGGGCGTACCCATGCAGAAGCCCATCCCGCAGCGTGGCGGGATATCCCGGCGCGCGGTCCTGGCCGCCTCCCTCGCCACAGGCGCCGCCACGGCGGGCGCCACGAACGCCGGTGCCGTTCCTCTGGCCGGCCGTCACCCCCTGTCGGGCGACTGGTTCGCCGCTCCCCCGCGCTCGGTGCGCCCCAAGTTCCGCTGGTGGTGGCCGGACGGACTCGTCGACCCGGTGGAGATCGCCCGCGAGATCGACCAGATCGCCGACGCCGGCTTCGGCGGCGCCGAGGTCTCCGCCGTCCACCACAGCATCAGGGACAAGTCCGTCCTCGACACCGCGCACCACGGCTGGGGCAGCACTCCCTGGCGTGAGGGCGTCGAGGCCGCCCTGCGCCAGGCCGCCCGCCGCGGCCTGACCGTCGACCTCACCCTCGGTCCCAGCTGGCCTGCCGCCGTCCCCGGCGTCACCCCTGACGACGATTCGGCCGCCCAGGAACTCGCCTACGGGCGCGTCTCCGTGACCGGCGGCACCACCTACCAGGGCCCGGTGCCCGAGCCCGTGCGCGTGGCCGCCGGCGCGGTCACCCGGCGCACCCTGCTCGCCGTCCAGGCGGCCCGCGTCGAGCCTGCCAACGCCACCCGCAAGGAGACCGGTCTCGATCTCGCGAGCGTCCAGGATCTCACCGCCACTGTCGAGAACGGCGCTCTGACCTGGACCGCTCCCGCCGGCGGCGACTGGGTGCTGATCTCCTACTGGCAGCGCGGCACCGCCCAGCAACCCGAGTCGGGCCCGCACTCCGCCCCGGCCGCCTACGTCGTCGACCACTTCAGCCCGGCCGGCACCGCCGCCGTCACCGGCTTCTGGGACCACTCGGTTCTGACCGGCACGATGCGCCGGCTCCTCAGGGCCGCGGGCGGCGCCTTCTTCGAGGACTCCATCGAGCTGGAGACCGACTCCCTCGTGTGGACCGCGGCGCTGCCCGACGCCTTCGAAAAGCGCTGGGGCCGCTCGCTGCTGCCGTACCTGCCGGCGCTCGTCCTGGACAAGAGCAACCAGGTCTTCGCCTTCGAGGCACAGATCACCCGGCAGATCCGGCACGACTTCTGGGAGACGGTCTCCCATCTGTTCAACACGCACCACGTCACCGCCCTCAAGGACTGGGCCCACTCCCTCGGCATGGAGCTGCGAGCCCAGCCCTACGGTCTGCAGACCGATGCCATCGCCTCCGCCGCGCTCCTCGACATCGCGGAGGGAGAGTCACTCGGCTTCAAGAACCTGGACGACTACCGCTGTCTGGCGGGTGGCCGGGACATGGCCGGGCACACCGTGCTGTCCTGCGAGTCGGGCGCCTACAACGGCTCGGCGTACAGCACGACGTGGGACCGGTTCCTGCGCACCATGGGCGGTGCGTACGCCGCCGGCGTCAACCAGACGGTGGTGCACGGCTTCTCGTACGCGACCGCCCCCGGCGCGAGCTGGCCCGGCTTCGCCGCCTTCAGCCCCTACAACGGCGCGCCCGGCTACGGCGAGTCGTGGGGTCCCAGACAGCCCACCTGGCGGCACGCCGAGGACATCGCCGGATATCTCGGGCGCGTGCACCAGGTTCTCCAGGCGGGTACGGCACGAGCGGACGTCGCCGTCTTCCGCCAGACCGGCTACACCGCCACCGGTATCGGCGCCTCCTGGTTCACCGCGACGGGCGTCCCGCTCGGCTGGACCCACCAGTTCCTCAGCGGTCCCCTGCTCGACCTGCCCGCCGCCCGCGTCTCGGACGGCCGCCTGGCGCCCGAAGGCCCCGCGTACAAGGCGCTGTTCGTCGAGGGCGACTTCTTCTACGGTTCCACGACGACCCTCGCCCTCGCCGATGCCCAGAAGCTGCTGAGCCTGGCCCGGGCCGGACTGCCCATGGTCCTGCTCGGCTCCTTCGACCAGGCACTGACCCCCGGCGTTCCCCATGAGAACGAGACGGAGCAACTGCGCGGGGTCCTCGCGAGCCTCCTCGCCCTGCCCCACGTCAAGGCCGTCACCGACAAGAGCGCCGTCGGCGACGCCCTCGCCGCTCTCGGCATCGTCCCCGACGCCCGCTACGCCGCCTCCTCCACTCTCCTCAACGCCCACCGCGTCATCGGCGACACCGACCTGTACTACCTGTGCAACGGCAAGCACGCCGAGACGGTCAAGCCGCCGGTCGCGGCCATCGACCACGACGTCACCCTGCGCCGCACCCGGCGAGGCACGACCGTCCCGTACCTGCTCAACCCGTGGACGGGAGAAGCGACCCGTATCGGCCGCTACACCGACGACGGCGACACCATGACCGTGCGCGTCACCCTGGAACCCGGTCAGGCCACCGTCATCGCCCTGGGCGGGCCCGGCCTGTTCGGGGACCGCAACGGCAACCGGCAGCACGCCGTGGACAGCACCGCCGACCGCGTGCTGTTCACCGACCGCGGCCTGGCCCTCCGCGCCACGAGCGGCGGCACCTACACCACCCGGCTCTCCCACGGCCGTACGGTCACCACCACGGTGCCCGCGGTACCGGACCCGATGACACTGGAGCGCTGGCGGCTCGACGTGCAGGACTGGCGCCCCGGCACCCAGCCGACCGACACCGACATCGTCCGCCGCAGCCTCACCCTGGACGCCCTGCTGCCCTGGTCGCAGATCCCCAAGCTCGCCGACTCCGCCGGCACAGGCCGCTACCGCACCACCGTCTCCCTGCCCGCCGACTGGACCTCGGCGCACGGCGCCCACCTCGAACTCGGCACCGTCAGCGACACCTTCCGGGTCACGGTCAACGGCACACGGCTGGCCCCCTGCGACCGGCTCCACCCGGTCGTCGACCTCGGCGGACACCTCCGCCCCGGCACCAACGTGATCGAGGTGGAGGTGGCAACGCCCCTCATCAACCGCCTCCGCGTCAGCCAGCCCTCCGTCTTCGGCACGGCCACCCGCCAGGCATACGGCCTCTCCGGCCCTGTCCGCCTGGTGCCGTACGCCCAGACTCCGGTGAGGTGACGGCACCGCACGCACATGCCGCGAGGCGCCGCGATCCGCCCTGATCGCGGCGCCCACCGCGCCCTCGTCGGCCGAGCACACCGGTCAGGATTCGAGAAGCGATGGCCGACGAGGATGCCTAGCGTGAAGGGCATGACCTCAATCGACTGCATCACCCTGGAAGTGACCGACCCGGCGGCCGCCGAGCGCTTCTACGCGGACGCCTTCGGCCTGGGCAAGCAGGTGCGGCTGCGGGCCGCGGAGGCGCCGACCTCCGGGTTCCGCGGGTTCACGCTCTCGCTCGTCGTGTCCCAGCCGTCGATCGTCGACGGCCTCGTCGGCACCGCACTCGACGCCGGTGCCACCATCCTCAAGCCCGCCAAGAAGTCGTTGTGGGGCTACGGCGGCGTCGTACAGGCCCCGGACGGGACCATCTGGCAGATCGCAAGCTCCTCGAAAAAGGACTCCGGCCCGGACAGCCGACAGATCGACGAGATCGTTCTGCTGCTGGGCGTCTCGGACATGGCGGCGAGCAAGCGGTTCTATGTGGACCGCGGTCTCACGGTGGCGAAGAGCTTCGGCAGCAAGTACGTGGAGTTCGACGCGTCGTCGAGCCCCGTCAAGCTGTCCCTGTACGGGCATCGCGGCCTGGCCAAGGTCGCCGGCGTCTCGCCGGACGGCACCGGATCGCATCGGATCGCCATCGGCAGCGATGCCGGGCCCTTCACCGACCCGGACGGGTTCGCTTGGGAGACCTTGGCCTGAGGCGGCGACCCGGTTCTCAGGCGGGTCGCCGCTGCACGGCGTCGGCGATGACCGCCGTCACCAGCTTGTTCACGGCTGCCGTGGCCGGCGGGCCGGGGTCGCGGTCCGCGAACAGGAGATGCCCGCCCCCGACCAGGGAGAGGGTGATTGAGTCGATGTCGGCGTCGGCCGCGATACGGCCCAGTTCACGCTCGTCGGCCAGATAGGCGGAGATCGCGGACGTGGCCTCGGCGAGGATCGCGATGCCGCCGCCGGGCCTGGCCTGCCTCAGCCGTGCGCGTAGCTCGTCCCGGAAGGTGATGAGCGGGATGATCGCCACCGGAATCGGTCCGAACAGGGTGGTCAGCGCGCCGGTGAGGTTGTCGGCCACCGTGCCCGTGCCGGCGGCCTCGCGCAGCGCACTGGCCTGCGTCTCCAACTGCGCGGCCCGGTCGAGCACGAGGTCGGCCAGGAAGGCGTCGAAGTCGGCGAAGTGCCGGTGCAGGACGCCCTTGGCGCAGCCCGCCTCGTCGGTGACGGCCCGGCTGGTCAGCCCGTTCGGCCCGTCTCGCAGGAGCACGCGTTCGGCAGCGTCGAACAGTTGCTGCCGCGCGTCGCGAAGGTGCACCCCAGTTGGCACTCATCGATCCTCTCGTACGTCGACCCGCCGGCATCCGTTGCTGAGTGGGCATGCGCCCACTAAGGTGGGCACATGCCCACCTTACCGCGAGAGCAGCCAGATCCCTCCCCGGCACAGCCGCATCAGGCCCGCCGCATGGCCGAGTCGTTCGGCGCGGACGCGCGACGCTACGACCAAGCCCGGCCCGGCTACCCCGACGCACTGGTGACGCGGATCATCGCGTCGATCCCCGGCCCCGCCGTACTCGACGTCGGCTGCGGCACCGGCATCGCGGCCCGCCAGTTCCAGGTCGCCGGCTGCACCGTGCTCGGTGTCGAGCCGGATGCGCGGATGGCGGACTTCGCACGAGCCCGTGGCTTACAGGTCGAGGTGGCATCCTTCGAAGCCTGGCAGCCGGACGGCCGGACGTTCGACGCGGTCATCGCCGCACAGTCGTGGCACTGGGTGGATCCGGTCACCGGACCCATGAAGGCGGCCCGCGTGCTGCGCCCTGGCGGACGGCTGGCGATCTTCGGGCACGTGTACGAGCCGCCGGCCGAGGTGGCCGAACCGTTCGCCGCCGCCTACCGGCGCGCGGCGCCCGACTCCCCGCTCAACGGCCAACCGACCCGGCGTCCACTCGACCTCTACCAGGCGGCCTACGCGAAGTTCGCCGTCCAGATCCGCGAGACCGGACAGTTCACCGATCCCGAACAGTGGCGATTCGACTGGGATCAGTCCTACACACGCGACCAATGGCTGGACCTGCTCCCCACCACCGGAGGCCTCACCCAGCTCCCTCCCGCTCAACTGGCCGACGTACTGAACGCGGTCGGAGACGCCATCGACTCCCTCGGCGGACGCTTCACGATGAACTACACCACCTTGGCAACGACCGCCGTACGCGCCGCTTCTTCCTGAATCCGTCGGCCAAACCGCCACGCAGAGCGGTCAGGTGTTCGCTACGAGGTCCCTGAGCGCGATGTTGAGTTCGAGGACGTTCACCCGGGCTCACCGATGAAGCCGAGTGTGCGTCCCTCGGTGTGATCGTCGACCCTCTTCTGCACCTGGGCGACGGGCAGGCCGTTCTTCTCGGCGCCGGGGAGATGTCCGGGTCCAGTCCGGAGCCGGAGGACGTCACCGCGTCGGCGGGCACCTCGGACGCCTCGGCCTTCCCGCGGGGCATCTCGATGGCCGCGGCTTGGACGAACGCCTCCAGTCCGTCTGACGGCGTCGGTGGCGAGGAAGGAATCGGGCCCCTGGCTACCTCGCCAGGGGCCCGGTCCCTCTTGCGCAAATCGAGCGGCACGTCCCTTCAGGACGGCGTCAGCGCAGGACATCCGTCCACGCCCTCGCCGGCCCTCAATCCCGCGCGGCTCGGCGCGGCGATCAGTACTGCTCGGTCTCCACGAAACCCGCGTCCGCGTCGTCGTCCGCGCCGAAGGCGGCGGCGGTCGGGTCGAATCCGGGCGGGCTGTCCTTGAGGCCCAGGCCCAGGCCGGCCAGCTTCGCCTTGACCTCGTCGATGGACTTCGCACCGAAGTTACGGATGTCCAGGAGGTCGGCCTCCGAGCGCGCCAGGAGCTCGCCCACGGAGTGGACGCCCTCACGCTTGAGGCAGTTGTACGACCGAACGGTGAGCTCCAGCTCCTCGATCGGCAGCGCCAGATCAGCGGCAAGGGCGGCGTCCGTGGGGGACGGGCCCATGTCGATGCCCTCGGCGTCGATGTTCAGCTCGCGGGCGAGACCGAACAGCTCGACCAGCGTCTTACCGGCCGACGCCATGGCGTCACGCGGACGCATCGCCTGCTTGGTCTCGACGTCGACGATCAGCTTGTCGAAGTCGGTCCGCTGCTCGACACGCGTCGCCTCGACCTTGTACGTGACCTTCAGAACCGGCGAGTAGATCGAGTCGACCGGGATGCGCCCGATCTCCTGACCGACCTGCTTGTTCTGCACGGCGGAGACGTAACCGCGGCCACGCTCGACCGTCAGCTCCATCTCCAGCTTGCCCTTGCCGTTCAGCGTGGCCAGGACCAGGTCGGGGTTGTGCACCTCGACACCGGCCGGAGGCGCGATGTCGGCGGCGGTGACCAGACCCGGACCCTGCTTGCGCAGGTACATCACGACCGGCTCGTCGTGCTCCGAGGAGACGACCAGCTGCTTGATGTTGAGGATCAGGTCGGTGACGTCCTCCTTGACGCCCGGCACGGTGGTGAACTCGTGCAGGACGCCATCGACGCGGATGCTGGTGACAGCAGCGCCGGGGATCGACGACAGCAGGGTACGGCGAAGAGAGTTGCCGAGGGTGTAGCCGAAGCCCGGCTCCAGCGGCTCGATCACGAACCGGGAACGGAACTCGTCGACGACCTCTTCGGTCAGAGACGGACGCTGAGCAATGAGCACGAGGTGTGTCCTCCAGTATTTGACGCCCGCTATGTGACGCCGTAGACCCTCGAAAGGGTACGGGCGATACGGCCGTCGAAGACACCGAACCCGCCGACTCCGCCTGTCCAGCAGCCAGTCGGCGGCCCTGATCCACCTGTCGTGAAGCCCGACCATCAGCGGCTTCTGCCCCGGAGAGTCAACGCGAAGCCGGATCTCATGCAGCTAGAACGGGTTAGTCCGTCTCGTGTGTCGAGAGCGAGAGAAGGTCGTCTGTTTCGTTCATCACACCGCCCGGCAGTCCCCCGCTGTCGGCCGGTGCACTCCCGAAGGCGCACCGGCCGACAGCAGGCGACGACGTGGATCACGGGAACGAGGTCACCTTCGACGGCACGGTGTCGGTCCCCGAGGTCGGGGCGCCGGTGTCGTTGATGACATGGGCGTACTGGCCCTTGCCTCCCAGGGAGATCACCTGGAGGTTGTGCATCTTGATGCCGGCCTTGACCGGGACCTGGAAGCCGTGGCGCTGCACGATCGAGGGATCGGAGGTGTAGTTGCAGTAGCTGCCCAGACCCCAGGCCTCGTGCACGGCCACCGTGTCGGCGACCTTGTAGGCCGCCCACCCGACGATGCCGTCGTGCGTGATGGCGGCGGCGTTCGGGGCGTCGTACGCCTTCTCGTTCTGGAAGAAGATCGTGCGCCCCCGCTCACCGCTCCACACGACGTCGTACTTGTTGAAGTGCTCCACGAACAGGCCGGTGGCCAGGACGTCGTCGCCGTTGACGCGCAGTCCGTAGTCAGCGCGGTTGGTCTCCCAGCCGACGCCTTCGCCGTGGTCGGCGCGCCAGATCCAGGTGTGGTCGATGACGACGTCGTCGCTGTTGACCACGACGGAATCGGTGGCCAGGCCGGGGCCGGCGCCGCCGATGCGGATGAACACGTCCTGCATGGTCGTCGGGTTGGCGGAGTGGTCCGCGCCCGCTCCGGCGGGGCCGATCTGGAGCAGGGTGTCGGAGCGGGCGGCGCCGGCGTCGATGAGGAAGCCGGCCAGCCGTACGCCGTCGACGTCCGCGACGTGCAGGGCGTCGACTCCCCCGTCGGGCACGATCGTCGCCAGGCCGAGACCGAGCACCACGGTGTCGGCGCGGGTGACGTTGATCGTCTGGTCGAGGTGGTAGACGCCCGGCGTGAACAGCAGATTCAGGCCCTGGGCCAGTGCGGTGTTGATGGTGGCGGCCGTCGCGCCGGGCTTGACGACGTAGAACTGGCTGAGCGGCAGCGAGGTCCCGGCGTTGGCGGGCCAGGACACACCGCGGGCGTTGGTGCGCTTGGCGGGGACGAAGACCTTGTAGTCGTTGCCGTCGAGGTACAGGAACGGCTTCTCGCGGGAGATCGGGGTGGTGTCCAGCGTGGTGTACGGCCCGGTGTCGAAGTTGCTCGCCGGGGCGCCCTGGACGCCGGTGAACGTCATGTTCCACACGCCGTTGGTCCAGCCGCCCACGGAGCTGTCCCGGGTGTACCACTGCTGCTGCGAGTACGGGCCGACCGTGCCGTCGATCTTGGAGTCGGCGATGTAGCCGCCGGAGGCCCATCCGTAGCCGTTGGGGGCGAGGTTGAGGCCGCCCTTGACGTGGATGCGGCGGAACGGCGCGGCCTGGGCGACGGCCCAGCGGTCGGTGCCGTTGGACGGTGTGATCGCGAGGTTCTCCGCCGAACGCCAGAAGTTCTGGGTGGCGTTGCCGTTGAACCAGCCCGCGTCCACGGTGATGTCGCCGTTGATCTGGGTGTCGTCGGGGTTGATTCCGAGGCCGGAGACGGAGGTGTAGAAGCCGAGCTGGGCGTTGATGCCGTTGTAGGTTCCCGGCTTGAGCAGGAACTGGTAGCGCCCGGCGCCGAACTGGGCGGACTCCTGCTGGGCGAAGACCTGGTCGAACTTCTGCTGGAGGTTCGGTGTGGAGGGGTCGACGACGATCACGTTCGGGCCGAGGTCACCGCCGCCCTGGACCGGGCCTCCGGTGCCGCCGGACGTCGTATGGACGGCGACCCCCCACAGCGAGTATCCGTAGACCGTCCCGCGAGCCGTCCCCAGGACACGGACGTAACGGCCCGTGCCGCTCACGTCGTAGGAGGCGCGGCCGCCGGTGGCACCGGTGACGCTCTTGAGGGTGTTCCAGTTCTGGCCGTCGGCGGAGGCCTGGAGCTGGAAGTCCTTGCCGTACGCGGCTTCCCAGTTCAGGTCGATCTTGCAGATGTCCTGGGAGGAGCCCAGGTCGACGCGCAGCCACTGCGGGTCCGAGGCCTGGCTGGACCAGCGGGTGGAGTCGTTGCCGTCGACCGCGGCGGACGCGGGGGTGCCGGCGTTTTCCGTCGAGGACGCCGAAACGGTCCTGCCCTGCGCCGAGTCGGCGGTCGAGCAGGTGCCGGGCTGCGATGTCCCGGTGGTGCCGAACACCTGGAACTCCCAGAGGGAGTAGCCCCATTGCGTCGCCCGGTGGACGCCCTGCAGACGTACGTACCGGCCCTGGCCGGAGACGGCGAGCGTGTCGGTGCCGCCGTCCGAGCCGGTGACCGTGCGCAGGTCGGTCCATGTGCTGCCGTCGGACGAGGACTGGATCTTGTAGTCCTTGCCGTAGGCCGTCTCCCAGTTGACGACGACCTGGCTGATCGTGGCGCCGGTTCCGAGGTCGACCTGGATCCACTGGTCGTCGGTGGCGGCCGAGGACCACCGGGTGCCGGTGTCGCCGTCGACCGCGTAGGCCGCGGGGGTGCCCGCGTTCTCGTTGGAGGACGCCGTCGCCGTTCGGCCCTGGGACAGGTTGGCGTCGGCGGCCGCGGCCACCGGTGGCTGGATGGTGGGCAGGGTGATCAGCGCTGCCGTGGCGGCGAGCGCGACACCCAAGGATCTGAGTCTCATGGAGGTCCCTGCGGGTGCGTCGGGAAAGGACATGAGGGCACGCCGACGACGGACGTGGCCGCATGCCAAGGCCACTGCCGCGACGCTTAGTTCACGTCTTGATTTAACTGATGAGTTACAACTCTCGGCAAGCCTTCGAAAGTTGAAATCTTTCCGGGCCCATCTCTGCCGTATCCCTTGACAGGTTGATGGCACACCGGCATCGACTCCGGCACCGGATTCCTCGCGCACGGCTATGGGAAGTTTTGGGGTGCCTCGTTACCCTCCGCCCATGATTCCCACCGTGGTCTGGGGCACGGGCAACGTCGGACGCGCCGCCGTTCGGGCCGTCGCGGCGCACCCGGAGCTCAGCCTTGTGGCCGTGCTGGTGTCCAACCCCGCCAAGGTCGGCAAGGACGCGGGCGAGCTCAGCGGACTCGGCCGGCGCCTCGGGGTGACGGCAACGGACGACGTGGCCGCGGCACTCTCCCAGGCCCCCCGCGCCGTGGTGTACGCGGCCTCCGGTGACGTGCGCCCCGACGGTGCGATCGAGGACATCAGCCGTGCGCTGCGCGCCGGCGCGGTGGTGGTCACGCCGTCCCTGTACGGCATGTACGACTGCACGCACGCGCCTGCCGAGATCCGCGACGTGCTGCTGGAGTCCATCGAGGCCGGGGGCGGCTCGCTGTTCGTGTCCGGGGTGGACCCGGGGTGGGCCAACGACGTGCTCCCGCTGCTGGTGAGCGGGCTGGGGTCCGCCATCGACACCGTCCGCTGCCAAGAGATCTTCGACTACTCGACCTACGACCAGGAGGAAGCCGTCCGCGACCTGATCGGTATGGGGCATCCCCTGGACTACCAGCCGCTGATGCTCGCCGAGGGCATTCCGACGATGATCTGGGGCGGACAGCTGCGTATGACGGCCCGGGCCCTGGGCGCCGAACTGGACGGCATCGAGGAGACCTTGGAACGCCGCCCCCTCGACACGTCCGTCGTCACCGACGCGATGGGCGAGTTCTCGGCCGGCACCCAGGGAGCGGTACGTCTCGAGGTGCGGGGCATGGTGGCGGGCGAACCCCGCATTGTCATCGAACACGTCACCCGCATCCATGCCACCTGCGCCCCGGACTGGCCGACGCCACCCGGCGGCGGGGCGGGCGCGCACCGCGTGATCATCGAAGGCCGCCCCCGGATAGAGGTCACGGTCGAAGCCACGGACGAGGGAGACAACAGAGCCGCCGGCGGCAACGCGACGGCTGCCGGCCGTCTGGTGAACGCCATCGACTGGCTCGTCGAGGCCGGACCCGGTCTCTTCGACGCCCTCGACGTCCCGCTGCGCCCCGCAGTGGGCAGACTGGGAAAGAAGTGATCATGCAGATCGACATCCCCCCGGGCGCCGACCCCATCCTGCATGTCTGGGGCGACCTGGTGCCCGGGATCGGCCCGGCGGCCAGCGCGTTCTCCTTGGCCGTCTACGAGTACACGACCCTCGGACTGCGCGAGTTCGAGGCCGCCCGCCTGCGTGTCGCCCAGATCAACGGATGCCTGTTCTGCCTGGACTGGCGCACCGAACGCGGCGGGGAGAAGGTCGAGGAGGACTTCCTCGACGCGGTCACGCAGTGGCGCACCACGGGCGCCTTCGACGAACGGACCCGGCTCGCCGCCGAGTACGCCGAGCGCTACGCCCTCGACCACCACGGGCTCGACGGGGACTTCTGGGCACGGTTCACGGCCCACTACAGCCAGGCGGAGATCGTGGAGCTGAGCATGTGCATCGGCTCATGGCTGGCCTTCGGCCGTCTCAATCACGTACTGGGTCTCGACACAGCCTGCACACTGCCGTCGGTGAAGCATCCCTGACACCTGTGGCCTCAGCTCTGGCAGCGATCACCGGCACTCAGTCCAGGACAGCGGTGGCTTCGATCTCGACCAGATGTTCGGGGACGTCCAGGGCCGCAACGCCGATCAGTGTGGCCGGCGGCACCGGAGTGAGTCCCAGCTTCGCGGTCGCCCGGGAGATGCCCTCCAGGAGGAGGGGCATCTTATCGGCGGTCCAGTCGACGGCATAGACG
Source organism: Streptomyces sp. NPDC087859 (assembly GCF_044742595.1). Classification (NCBI taxonomy): domain Bacteria; kingdom Bacillati; phylum Actinomycetota; class Actinomycetes; order Kitasatosporales; family Streptomycetaceae; genus Streptomyces; species Streptomyces sp. NPDC087859. The sequence goes on from NZ_JBIUUU010000013.1 coordinate 220,322, forward strand.
GTCAGTTTCGCCACGTCGTCGAAGGAGCCGCCGGCCTCGGCCAGTGCGGTGGCGACGTTGAGGTAGGACTGCTCAACCTGCGCGGCGAGGTCCCCCTCGCCGACCGTGACGCCTTCTGCGTCCCAGGAAACCTGCCCTGCGACAAAGACCAGCCTCGTGCCGGACGCGATCGCCACCTGCCGGTAGACATCGATCTTCGGCAGGCCCTCGGGGTTCCTCAGCGTGATGGTCATGGTGTCCGTCTCCTTGTCCGGGCTCCTGTGAGCCCGTGTCCGTCAGACCGATGCGGTCTCTTGTGGTTACTGAGGAACCGTAGGAGAGTGAGCGATGACATGGAAGAACGCACTTTTCAGTGACTGGGGAACCTCATGGTGACCAAGCAGCTCAGCGGCTCGACCGATGACGCCAATCTGCGTCTCGCCGACTCCCTGGCGCGGGAGATCTTCTCCGACGTCGCCAACAAGTGGGCACTCCTGATCATCGAAGCGCTGGGGGAAGGCACCCTGCGCTTCAGCGAGCTGCGCGGCCGGGTCGAAGGCATCAGCCACAAGATGCTCACCCAGAACCTGCGCATGCTGGAGCGCAACGGCCTGGCCGAGCGAACCGTCCACCCGACCGTCCCGCCCCGTGTCGAGTACACCCTCACCGAAGCGGGCCACGGACTGCGGGCGACCGTCGACGGCATGTGCGAGTGGACCTACCGCTACTTCCGCCACATCGAGTCCGCCCGGCAGCGCTTCGAAAGCTGAGGGCCGGTACCCCGGTGATGAGTTTTCGCGACCGCACCCGTCACACCTACGTCGGGACATGACGAGGCGGAAGGATGACGTGATGAGTGCGGACACGCGGCTGGAGGAGCCGGGCGGGAGCGGGCTGGGCGAGGTCGACGAGCCGGCGTTCTCGGGGCTGGCGGAGCGGCACCGGCGGGAGCTGCACGTGCACTGCTACCGGATACTCGGGTCGTTCGAGGACGCCGAGGACACCGTGCAGGAGACGTTCCTGCGTGCCTGGCGGCGGCGGGAGACCTTCGAGGGGCGGTCGACGTTCCGGGCCTGGTTGTACCGGATCGCCACCAACGCCTGCCTGGACCTGCTCGCCAAGCGCCGCCCGGAGCCCGCGACCGGCGGCGAGGTGCTGTGGCTGCAGCCCTACCCGGACCGGCTGCTCGACGAGCTGTCGGCGGGCGACATCGACGAGCCGGAGAGCCTCGCCGTCGCGCGGGAGACGATCGAGCTGGCGTACCTGGTCGCGGTCCAGCACCTCGCCCCGCGCCCACGGGCCGTGCTGATCCTGCGGGATGTGCTCGGCTGGCCCGCGAAGGACGTGGCGGAGGCCCTCGGGGACTCCGTCAACTCCGTGAACAGCGCGCTGCAGCGAGCCCGCGCCGGCATGCGGGAACACCTGCCCGCCGAGCGGCAGGACTGGACCGGCGGCGAACAGGACGCCGCTACGCGCGAGCTGGTGCGCCGCTTCACCGACGCCAGCGTGGCCACGGACATCCCGGCGCTGGCCGCACTGCTGCGGGACGACGTCCGCTGCTCGATGCCGCCCACGCCGGGCCTGTATGTCGGCCGCGACGCGGTGGTGAACGACTGGGTCGAGGACGGCTTCGAGGGCATGACGGGCCTGCGCGGCATCCTCACCTCCGTGAACCGGCAGCCCGCCGTCGCCTTCTACCTCTGGCAGGAGCGGGAGGGCGCGTACCTGCCGCTGACGCTCGACGTCCTGCGCGTCACCGGCGGGGAGATCACCGAGATCGTCACGTTCCACGACGACCGGTTCCCGCGGCTCGGGCTGCCGGAGCGCCTGCCTGCGGACGGTACGGAGTAGTCCCGGTGCGGACGCTCACGCTGCGCGGTGGCGCGCGTGTCGTGGCTGTCGCGGCGCAGTGGTACGACGCGTTCGGCGTCGTCACCCGCGGGCGGGTGCAGCTGGAGCTGCGCGACGGCGAGCCCGGGCCGGTCCTGGGACGCGACGCCGGATTCTGGCTCCGCGGCACCGGCGTCCGCGCCCTGCGGAACCCCGGCCGTCGCACGCGGCCAGGGTGCGCGTCCTCACCCCGGGGCCAGGACCGTCGCATGCCGGTCAACACGCCCGTACGCCGACTGACGAACGCTGGAGGAGGAGCGGCATGGACAGCATGGATGACACCGGGGTCGTCGCAGGCCCGGCGGCGGGCCCCACCCACCGCACCCACCGATTCGCCAGGCTCGCGGGCACCGGCCTCCTTGCCACGCTCGCGGCGATGGCGGCCACCACCCTGGGCGCGGCGCTTGCCCGGGCCGTCGGCGTCGACTTCGAGGTCCCCGAGGGCGGCGAGAGCATCCCGCTGCCCGGGTTCGCCATGGTGACCGGCCTCTTCTCGGTCGTGGGCATCGTCATCGCCGCCGCTCTTCTGCGCTGGAGCGCTCGCCCCGCCGAGCGATTCGTGTGGACGGCAGTGTCACTGACCGCGCTCTCGTGGGTCCCGCCTCTCCTCTGCGGGGCCGACACCGCCACCATCACCGCCCTCGTCGGGCTCCACCTGGTACCGGCCACGGTGATGATCCCCGCCCTGGCGAGGAGCCTCCGCCCCCGGACCGGTTGACGGTCCCGTCATCCCCAACGGCGTGGCGTGCGAGCGTTCCCCGACCGCGACCGCGCCCTCGACCGACCGAGCCCGCTGACGCGGCAGTCACTCCTGGCGTGAAATGCCAGATTCTCCAGCGGGCCCGGACAGCAATGCGGCAAGGCGGGTGGCGGTCTTCTCTCCCGCTCGCTGCTTGACCAAGCCCTCTTTGGCAGCCGCGCGAAGCCTCACCGCCGAGCTGTCCTCCGCGCCCCTTGTCACCCATACGGTGACCACCACGGGATTCAGGCCGCCAAGACCACCACCGACGACGACACGCAGCATCTCCTGGTCCCCGCCGTCCTCGACGCGCAGCGACACCACCGGCCGGCCTCCCCCTCCGAGCACCCCCACGACGCGGTCCACGGCATCGCTGAACGGCAACGGGATGACAAGGTCGATCTCGTGGACGTTCTTCCCCATCAGCTTGGCCACAAGCCCGGTCAGGCGACCGCTGCCCCCGACCGCGGCACCCAGTGCGGCAACTTCGTCCGCCAGAATCTGGTCCTCACCCTGGTCCACACGCCCCGCCCTTCCCCTGCCGCACCTGTCCACGGAATCAGCCACGCGCCGTTGAGCGGGAGCACGCTTCCAGGCTCAGGAGCAGGGTAGTTCACCCGCTGCACATGCTCCGCGGGCCATGCCGGGGTAGGCACCGGCCCGCGGGTCGTCGCGAAGTGGCGGTCCCGTCAGACGAGTTGATAGCCGCGCATGTTGCTGAGCAACAGGTAGCAGTTCTGGAGCGAGCCCGACGTGTCGCCCAGCGAGCGATAGATGCCCCATTTCGGGCGGACACGGTCGGCGAGGAAGGTGTCGATACCGGTGCGGGACTTGTCGATGACCGTGGTCGAGCCGTTCTTGAGGATCCAGCGCAGGGAACCCGCCGAGCCGTTGCCGACCTTGATCTGGAAGTCGACGTCGATCCACCTGTCGTGCAGCGGCTCCAGTTCGGTGCGGCCGATGAGGATGTCGTCGGTGAACTGCTTCAACTCGATGGTCTGGACGCCGTTCACGCGGCGCAGCGACTGAACGACGACGGGCGAGGAGCCGGTGCCTGGCTGCTTCATCTGCATGATGTGGGTGAAGCTGGTGGTCGCCTTCAGGGAACTCGGTATGTACATCGAGTAGGTGACCCGCCAGGTCTGGCCCTCGGTCCACTTGAGGTAGTTGCCGCCGCTGCCGTTGCGCAGGCCGGTGACCTCGTGACGCTGGCGGTCGGTGGAGGTGTCCCGGTCGACGGTGTGCATGTTGAAGCGCCAGTTGTTGCCCGTGGCGTAGATGTGCGGCGCGGCGGACGTGTGCGAGTCGGCGCGGTCGTCCTCGATGGTCTCGAAGGCGCCGAGTCCGTCGCCGCTCGCCGACGGGGACCACTTCAGCTGCCAGGAGGCGGCGTGCGCGGTGGAGGGGGGCAGGCCGACCGTTGCGGCGGCCGCACCGCCGAGCGCGGCGCCGAGAAGGTTTCTGCGCGTGGTGCTCATGACCGTTCACCTCGTCGTGAGTGGGGGGTGGATGTGCGCGGGCCGTGACGGGGTCGCGAGCAGTGGCCAGTTCATGGATCTGACCAATGTTCACTCACGCATCTGTCGGCGGAGTACAGAGTGGCGTCCCGTCAATGCCGGGTCAATGGTCCAGACCGATAAGGCCGAGCCCTCAGGAAGGATTCCGGCCAGAGCGCGACCGGCCAGGACGTGCCGGCGAACGAGCGTGCGCAGAAGGCGAGCCCAGTTCGGTTGTCGCGACGCTTCAGGTGACCTCGCGGATCCATCGCCGCGGTGGCCGCCGACTCGTGCCAGGATGCGGCAATGGTGTGGCTGAAAAGACGTGGTACATGGACGCTCAGGCTTGTGACCGCGGTGAGTGCGGTGGTCGCGGTGGCCGCCTGCGGTGCGGCCGGTGTGGACGACGGGGACTCCGGGGGCCGTGAGGCGAAGTACAAGCGCGTCATCAAGGACCCTCACCCGCAGCCTGCCGACGTCATCGAGGCGGCCGGCGCGCCCACCGGCGTGGCCCGCGCGGACGACGGTTCGCTGCTCCTGTCGTACGACGTGCTCAACGTCGAGGACGATGAGGGGCCGGCCGCCTTCGCCTGGCGCATCGTCGGACCTGACGGCCGTACGGTCGCTGAGCACGCGGAGCACGGAAACGCGGAGGCGACGCGGACCGCGTTCAAGGGAGTGAGCGGGGGCTTCGTGCGAGTGCCGCCCGGCGAGGGGGCGGACGGAGCGTACTTGCTCGACGTACGCGGCAAGCGGCACAAGGTCGCCACCACCGACACGCCGATGCGCACCCGCGCCGGCGACATCCTGCTCGCCGAGCTGGAGCCGACCCTCGTCTACCGCCCGGCCACGCGCACCGTGGCGCCCCCGGCCGGGGTGCCGGACGACGCCGTCCTTCTCGCCCTCGACGAGCGGGGCACGGTCTGGAGCCTGGAACAGTTCCTGACCGATGAGCCCAACCGTGTCGTATGGCAGCGCGACGGTCGCACCCTCGGCTCCAGGGCTGTCCCGAAGGGGTCGTCCGACGCGGGAGGCATCCTCGTCGCAGCGGGTGGCACCGCAGCGCTGTCCCTCACCCGGAGCGAGGACGTGCGTGGCCTGCTGGTGACGACGGACGACGGCGGACACTGGCAGAGGGTCCTCGACGGTGGCATCCCCTGGAGGACCCTGAAGGGCGGCCCGGTGTCGCTGATCCTGGAACTGCTCACGGACGGGCGGCTGCTCGTCGGCGAGGAAGGCGGCCGCTACTGGCTCGCCGACGACCGCGCCAACCGCGCCTTCCACGAGGTCAAGACACCGGCACGATTCACGTCGTTCGCCGTCGACGGCACGACGCTCTACGGCATGGCGGACGCGACGACGTCGACGTACGGCCTGGTCAAGGGCGAAGGGCTGTGGATCTCGCACGACGGCGGGCGCGAGTGGCAGCAGTACAAGCAGCGCCGATAGGAGCACCGCGGTGCCGGTCCTCGCAAGAGCCGTCCTGGCAAGATGGCGGCATGGAACGTGTGCTTGGTATCGGTGGCTACTTCATGCGAGCGGCTGACCCTGCGGCCCTGAGTGCGTGGTACCGCGATTGTCTGGGCCTGGACGCCGATGAGCACGGTATGTGGCGTCAGGATGCAGGGGTGACGGTGTTCGCCACGTTCGAGTCCGGGACCGAGTACTTCGGGTCCCGGACGCAGCGAACCATGCTCAACTTCCGGGTCCGCGACCTGGATGCGATGCTCGCGCAGTTGCGCGCCAAGGGAGCCGATGTGGCCGAAGAGACCCAGGACATGGAAGGTGTCGGTCTATTCGGTTGGGTGACCGATCCCGAGGGCAATCGGGTCGAGCTGTGGCAGCCCGCCTGACCTCGTCGTCATGCGGGCTCACCCACTCGCCGCCTGCCGTACCGCCCGCGGTGAGGCGCCCAGTTCCTTGCGGCAGGTCTTGTTGAACGCCTGGAGGTCGGAGATGCCGACCGCGGCCGCGATCGCCGGGATGGCCAGGGTCGAGGCGATCAGGAGGTGCCGGGCGCGCTCCATGCGCCGGTGTCTGATGTAGCCCACGACGGTGGACCCGGTGTCCTCGCGGAACAGCCGGGTGAGGTGGGTGTGGGAGACGCCTGCCGCGCGGGCGATGGCGGGGATGTTCAGAGGACCGGCCAGGTGTTCCTCGATGTGGGCCATGGCCGTGCGCAGGGCGGGATGCCGGGGGCCTGGGCTGTTGTCCGCGGAGCCGGTCAGGGTGGTCGTGCGCCACAGCACGGTCCACAGCTCCGCGGAGGCGCGCGACGGGGACTGTGTGCTCGCCGCGACCGTCTGCCTCAGCAGCCCGCCCAGCGCGGCCGCCTCCGCGCCGGCGTCCTGCATCGCCGGGAGGCGGCGCCGCTCGCCGTCGCCGGGCAGCCGGAAGTGGGCGTAGAGGTGCTCGCAGCGCGGGGCGTCGTAGTGGAAGTGGACCTCTGTGTCGGGTGGCACCAGGCTTACGTGGCCAGGCCGGATCGGGTGCGAGACGCCGCCGAACTCCAGCGTGCCGGAGTAGCTGTACAGATGGAGCTGCCACAGTCTGGGCAGCCGGAAGACCTCGTGCGGGCCGGCCGACCCGTGCACGCCCACGCCCGCGTTCGCCACGTGGGGCGGCTGATCGAGGGCGAGTTCCACCTGTTGCCGCATGGTGGAAAATTACCAGTGCTCGCTGATTACAGCCCACGACATGGGCGGCGGTCACTTTTACGGTCGTCGTATGTCAACCACACGACAGCTGTTGAACTCCGTCGAGGTGGCGCGGTTCGTGGCTCACGGTTTCCTGCGCCTGGACGGCATCGTCCCCCGGGAGATGAACGAGGAGGCGCTCGGCGTCTTCGCCACCGGGCTGCCCCCCGTGCCGTACGGCACTCCCGTACCGAAGGCGTTCCCCGAGGGTTCCTTCACCCGCCGGCTCGTCGAACTCCCCGCTGTAGCGGGCGCGTTGGAGAGCCTGGCGGGATCGGACCCGAGCGTCGACCATCACTTCGTGCACACCCGCGAACCGCACGAGGGCAGCGCGCAGCCGCTGCACGCCGACGCCCTCATCGATGTGCGGCCCGACGCGTTCGACGTGCAGCTCATGTACTACCCGCAGGAGGTCACCGCGGACATGGGCGGGACGCTCGTCGTACCGGGCAGCCATCTGCGTCGTACCAACGAGTCCGACACCGGCCGTTACCAGAACCTGCTCGGCCAGACCCGGCTGACCTGTTCGGCCGGCACCGTCATGCTGGTGCACCACGGCATCTGGCACGGCGGACGTCGCAACGACAGCGACACCGTCCGCCACATGTACAAGATCCGCTTCAACCCGACCGTGCCACAGGTCCGGTTGTGGGACGTCTCGGATCTGGGCTCCCCCGCCGTGTCCTCCGAACTGGGGCGCACCTTCCCCTGGTACGAACCGGCCACCGGCCGACTGGAGATCCACAACCGGATCCAGCTGTGGCGCATCCTGACCGGCGACCCGAGCTTCGACATCGACCACTGGGCCACCCGTATCGCCAACCGGCCCGCCCTGAGGAGCCAGGCATGACCATCGCCCACAGCGAGACGAACGGGACCGCCGCACGCACCACGCGTCAGCAGGTGCTCGTCCTGTACCTGGCCACCTCCGCCCTCGACTCGAACGTGGTCGGCTGGGCCCGCTACGACGGCACCGGCGCCACGTCTCCCACCACCGGTGACAGCGACGAACCCCCGTACCGCACAGGCGTCGCCGCCCTGCGGGACGGCTGGCGGCTCTTCCAGGCTGCCCAGCTCATCCCTCCGTACCCGGGGGCGGAGCACGAGACGTCCTTCCTCAAGCACGAGTTCTTCTTCGAGAAGCTCGTCGACCTGTGAGATGACGATCGGGCGGGTTCGCCTCAGTGATCCACTACCGTCCCGGGATGTTCGGCGAGGTACTCCCGCACCACCGATGCGAAGCTCGCGTCGGGCAGCAGGCCCAGGTCCGCCGCGCGGCGGTTGTCGAAGACCGCGGGCCAGGAACCGACGACGGCCTCCACGGCCGGATCAGGTGCGAGGGTCACCAGATCGGCGGCCGGAGCGCCCGCCACTCTCCGCAGTGTGGCGAGCATGTCGGCCACCGAGACGGTCAGGCCGGGCACGTTGACCGGCGTCGCCCCCTCCACTTGTCCCGGCCCGCTGCCGCGCCCGGCCTCTGCGATGCGGAGGACGGCCTCGATCGTGCTCCGCGGCGAGGCCAGGGCCACCGTCGACTCGGGGGCGACGGGGCAGACGGCCGGCCGTCCGGCGAGCGGCTCACGGATGATGGCGGAGACGAAACCGGAGGCGGCCGCGTTCGGCTTGCCCGGCCGGACCGCGACGGTCATCAGCCGGGCCACGCGCCCGTCGACGAAGCCGCGGCGGGTCATGTCCGCGATGAGATGCTCGCACATCAACTTCTGTGTGCCGTAGCTCGATTGTGGTGCCGGCAGGGTCGTCTCGCTGACCTTCGGCGGGAAACCTCCCGTCGGCAGAGGGCCGTAGACGGCGAGGCTGCTGGCGAACAGCACCCGCGCCACCGGGCCGCCGCTCGCCGACTGCTCCCGCGCGGCCTGCAGCAGCGCGCGGGTGGCGTCCACGTTGACGCGCATCCCGAGGTCGAAGTCGGCTTCGCACTCGGCGGACACCGCCGCCGCGAGGTGGAACACCATGTCCACCGGCTCCGCGAACACCTCGCCGAGGTGGTCGACCAGGTCGCCGTCGACCGTCCGCACCAGCGGGTCCGTGGCCGATGGACCATCCGGCCAGGCAACACGATCGACCAGCACCAGCCGGGTGACCGGCGCCGCGGCAAACGACCGCGTCCGTAGCAGTTCCCTCACCAGCAGGCGTCCCAGGAACCCGGACGCCCCCGTCACGACGACCCTCACCCGCCACTCCCCCTCACCAGACGACCGGCACGTCTCACGATGGCGCACCGGGCCGCTTCGCGACACCACACCCCGTCTGCTTTCGCGCACGGACATCTGGTCGGCCGGCGGTCGATGAGCGGACACCACACGCCCCCGCAGCGAACCGACGCGGCCGTACACAGCCCGACCACGGCTGCGGCAATCCGCCCGACACTTCGCCGGCGCGCCACGGACGCCGGCCATGCCCCCCTTGCAACCGGCCCCGCCTTCATGGCCCCGTTGCCGCGGTCATCGAGCCGGAAGCACTACGCCGGTGGCCCCGCCCCTCCGGAAAGGGGTAGCCCAGCGGGCCGCTCCGATGGGCCGCTGACGTGCCACGTCGTAGTGCGTCCCAGCGACCCGCTCGGCGCCGAACGGGTGGACTTGCGGGGAGGGCGGCCACGCGCGGGACCGGCTCCTGGGCCGCGGATGGTGACGTGGCTGCCCCGACCCAGACCTGGAAGAGGCACCGAGTCGTGAAACGTACCTCCGCCCGCCGTGTCTTCGCCGCAGCGTTGCTCGTGGCGTCCGTGCTGGCCCCGATGGCGGCCGCGCCCGCCACGGCGGCACAGTCCGTCACCTCCCACCCGTCCCGGCCGGACGACTGCCCGGCGCACGAACTCGACCCAGAGCTGGCCGCACGGCTCGACAAGGCCATCGAGAAGGTCCGTCAGCAGGCCGGCATTCCCGGCGTGGTCGCCGGGCTGTGGATGCCGGGCAAGGGCAGCTACGTCCGTGCGACCGGCGTCGCCGACACCGCCACCCGCAAGCCGATGACCTCCGATGTCTTCGTCCGGATCGGAAGCGAGACCAAGACCTTCACGGTCACCGCGCTGCTCAAGCTCGTCGACGACGGCCTGATCGGGCTCGACGACCCGATCTCCGACTACATCCACGGCGTACCCAAGGGGCACCGGATCACGTTGCGCCATCTCGCCGAGATGCGCAGCGGCCTCTTCCCCTACACCGAGGATGCCGACTTCCAGCACGATCTGCTGAGCAACCCCAAGCGCTCGTTCACCCCGCGGGAGGTGCTGGCGTACGGCTTCAAGCACAAGAACACCTTCGCGCCCGGCAAGCAGTTCGAGTACTCCAACACCAACCTCATCCTGCTCGGCCTGGTGGTCGAGAAGGTGAGCGGGCACCGCCTCGACGACTTCATCGAGAAGCGGGTGCTGCGTCCCGCCCGCCTGTCCCACACTCTGTTCCCGCGAGGCTTCGAGTTCCCTCGACCGCACCCCCGCGGCTACACCAACCAGACGCTGACCGGTGAGGTCACCGACAGCACGAACTGGAACCCGAGCTGGGCCTGGGCGGCCGGAGCGATGATCTCCGACCTGCACGACCTGCGCCGCTGGGCGAAGATCGTCGCCACGGGCACGCTGCTGCGGCCGCGGACCCAGGAGCAGCGGCTCACCATGCTGCCCACCGGCCACCCCGGCACCAGCTACGGCCTGGGCATCTTCAACAGCGACGGCTGGATCGGGCACAACGGCTCCATCCCCGGATACGAGACCGTGACCGTCTACCTGCCCTCGAAGAAGGCCACCTTGGTGTTGATGCTCAACACCGACATCTCGTCCCAGGGCCAGGAGCCGTCCTCGCTGCTCGCCCGGGCGATCACTGAGATCGTGACGCCGGACAACGTCTACGACCGGCCGCTCCCCACGAGCTAGCGCACAAATCGCCGTACAGGTCCCCTTCGTCGCCGGCCGGCGTCATCTGGTGGGATGCAGCGGTTCGGGCGGTGCGTCGATCTGCTGCAGCTCCGCCAGGAGCTGGTTCCGGCCGGTGAGGAGTTCGGTGAGGATACGGCGGGCGGCTCGCAGGAGTTCGGCGACGTCGCCGCCGGCGAGGGCGTAGCGGACGGTGGAGCCCTCCCGTATGGACACGACGATGCCGGAGCGACGCAGAACGGCCAGTTGCTGCGAGAGGCTGGACGGCTCGATCTCGATGTCGGCGAGCAGGTCCCGGACGGACACCGGACCGTCCTGGAGCAGCTCCAGCACCCGGATGCGTACGGGGTGACCGAGCATGCGGAAGAACTCCGCCTTGACTTGGTAGAGGGGGGCCTGCATGTCTGCTCGCTCCTGGTCGGGTGGGGGCGACGGGGCTGCCGGGGTGCGGCGGCATCCGAGGACGCCGCCGCACCGCATGCCGCCCTCGGATGCCGATCCTTCATGCCCCGGGCCCGCCACGACCGGGCATTGGAACCATGCTCATGTGGTGACTTGAAGAAGTCTTCACATGATGGGCAGACGTGGCCCAGGGTTTTCGGCCGCGTTAGATCTCGATCGCCTCCTCCACCCGCTTGAGCTGATGGCGGGCCATCGCCAGGTTCGAGCGGGCCTTGTCCAGGACGAGGTACAGGAACAATCCGTTGCCGGTGCGACCGGTGACCAGGCGGATCAGGTGGTACTGGGAGTCCAGCGTGATCAGGATGTCCTCGATCCGGCGGTTGAGGCCCAGCTGCTCCATCGTGCGCACCTTGGCCCGGATCACGTCCGTGTTGCCGGCCGCCGCGACCGTCAGGTCCAGGTCCTTGCCCCCGCCCAGTGTGCCCAGCGCCATTCCGCTGGTGTAGTCGACGACGGCGGCTCCCAAAGAGCCCTCGACCCCGGCCATCATCTCCTTCAGCGACACTTCCACACTCGCCACAACGCCTCCCCTTGCATGCCGTTGACTGCGGCGGACCGATGCTCCCGATCCGCCTCGGTCCCCGGACCGTATGCATGCCGTCCGCACCCCACGGCCGAGTCTTTGAGACTGTCCGGTGCCGACCGAACAACGGCATGCCCGGATCGTTCGACAGACCGGAAGTGCCGTGACTGGCAATGAAGTTGACGCCCCACCCCGCTCGGCGAGCACGCCCGGCGAGCGGTGCGCCGGATCGCTGGGACGACGCTTCTGTCAGGGATCTGCCAGAGTTCGGTCGTGCGAGGTCGAGGCGGGTTTCCCGGGCGGAGAGAACAGTTGGCCATAGATGTGAGCAGACGGGCATATCGAGGACAGCGCTGGGCGGCGAGGGTGGCATTGGCCGCGGCCGCCCTCGCGGTCCTGGTCCCTCTCGGCTACGACGGCCTGGCCGGCGTGCTGCTTCTGGTGTGCGGCGCTGCCGGCCTGGCGGTCGCCGCGGCTGCGGCCTGGTGGACGCTGACCCTGCGGGGACCGTTGCGCTGGGCGGCGGGCGTGCTGGTCCTGGCCATCCCCGCCGCGATCGTCGCCCTGTTCGCCGCGACCCTTCTCTGGGCCCTGCCGGTGTCCTTGGCACTGTGGGGCGTGGCAGTGTGGAGCGGTCGGTATGCGCTGCGGGGCACCGGAAGCCATCGGGTGCGGAGCAAGGAGTACCGCACGCCCCCGCCGCAACAGCCGTTTCTGATCATGAATCCGCGCTCGGGCGGCGGCAAGGTGGACCGCTTCGGGCTCAAGGAGAAGGCCGAGCGGCTCGGCGCTCGAGTCGTCCTGCTGGACCCGGACGAGCAGCAGGACATCACGGAGCTGGCCCGGGCCGCCGTCGCGGAGGGTGCGGATCTGCTCGGTGCCGCGGGCGGCGACGGAACCCAGGCACTGGTCGCGGCCGTCGCCTCCGAGCACGGCATACCGTTTCTCGTCATCAGCGCCGGCACGCGCAACCACTTCGCCCTGGACCTCGGTCTCGACCGCGACGACCCCGGCGCCTGTCTCGACGCGCTCAGCGACGGTGTCGAACTCCGCGTCGACCTCGGCTTCGCCGGTGACCGTCCCTTTGTCAACAACGCCTCCTTCGGGGCCTACGCGGCGATCGTGCAGAGTCCCTCCTATCGCGGCGACAAGATCGGCACGAGCCTGGACCTGCTGCCCGACCTGCTCACCGGTCAGCAAGGTGCCCGGCTCACCGCACAAGCGGGAGACACCACCCTCGACTCCCCGCAGGCGGTGCTGGTGAGCAACAACCCCTATCGGACCGGCGATCCCTTCGGGTTCGGCCGTCGCGACCGGCTCGACACCGGAACACTCGGGGTCCTCGGCGTACGCGTGGACGGCGCGGCCGACGCCGCAGCGCTGCTGCTCGACCCGGAACCGGCCGCGCTCACCGTCCTGACCGTCCGCGAGGTCGTCGTCGAAGCCGACGGCGCGGAGGTGCAGGTGGGCCTCGACGGCGAGGCCCTCGTCCTTCCCTCACCGGTCCACTGCCGCATAGCGCCCGGCGCTCTCACCGTCCGAGTCCCTCGGAAGCGGCCGGGGGTGGTGCAACGTCAACCCCGCCTGGACTGGCGCCGGTTGAGGAAGCTGGCGGCGACAGTCAGCCGTACGGCCGCCCCACGCCGTATGTGAAGCCATCGCCGACTTGACAGAACTACCGTCTCGTATGTCCGGAAGAGTCGACTGTCACGGCTCCGACGTCTCGGATTCGAGTGAAGTACGCGTCGCCGGTCCGTAGACGCCCGACTCGTCATCGACGACCACACGGGTCAACTGGTAGGCGCGGACCGCGCTCTCGACCTCGCGGTCGTAGACGCCGTCGGCCTCTCCGCCGAAGAAACCGGTCTGCCGTAGGCGGAGTTGGAGCTCGATCACCTCGGGTCCCCGGTCGCCGAGGCGGAGCACGGGGGCCTCCCCTTGTGAAGGGCTCGATGTGGGGCTGCTCGTGGCGATGGCGCTGGACGAGGTCGCGCTCGGGGTGGCGCCGGTCGGGGGGAGGGGACCTGCGGTCGAGGTCGTGTCCGGTGAGGGAGTAGCGGTCGGGGACGGTTGCGCCGAGGTCACCGACGCGGAGGGGGCCGGGGACGAGGGATCGATTGCCGTGGACTGCGTGTCCGGCAGGCCCGCGCGCACGCCGCCGGATAAGGAGCCGTCCCGGTCAGGACTGTCGTACCAGAGGAATCCGCCGACCAGGCAACCCGTCAGCAGGACGGCCGCCGCGGCCCCCGCCCCGGTGCCCAGCGCGATCCTGCGCCTACGCGGGGAGTTCTGGGTGCTGTCGTCCGCGCGAGGCACATCCGGAGCGTCGACGTGCGGCGAGGTTGCGTCTTCCCGGTCACCCGCCGGTTGGTCCGCGGGTTCCGTCCCGGGTTCCTCCGACGTCACGTAGACGTCAGGCGATGCGGCGTCGTCACCTATCTCCACGAAGGGCCGTATCCGCACCGGATCGAAGTCCTCGGCGGCCTCGGCCTCTGCCATGCGGGTCGCGCGATGGGCGTCGGCTGCGCGGCGGGCACACGAACAGGCCAGGCTGCCGTCCGCGGGTCGAGGTGTACCGCACTCCGCGCAGGCGGGACCTGACGGCTGACTCACACACGCTCCCTCTCCGCATGACCTCCATATTTTAAACATGAACAACACGCGTGAGCTCCGCAAGAAGTCCAAAAATGGAATCCACGTGTCCGGACCGTCGGGATCCGGCCGTGCGAGCTGTTTGCAGCGGGTGAGGGCGCTCCACCTGCCCGTTGCTCTTCGGGGCGGACCACGCAAGCGCCATGTGGAGTACGGTCCACAGCCAGGAGGCACTCCGTGCCGCGCCGAGGTCGTGCGAGATGCGGGCACCCATGTCTCCAGGCAGCGAGAACATGGCAATCTCCACGCCGCTGGCGGCGACGAGCCAGTCGGATCCCTCCGTGTTCGGAACCGGCAGGCCACGATCCTCGCGCGCCCTCTCGAGCATGCCGAGGAATCGGCCTGCCAGCTGCAGCATCTCCACCGCCGCCCTGCGCGCCTCCGTCAGCAACAAGGCCCGCTGCTGGTGCCTATGAGTGGCCGTCACCACCGCCCAGGCGGTCAGTGCAGCCACGACGCCTCCGACCACTGCGGACAGAGCGCCCTGCAGCAACAACCCCCACCAGCCCTGCGGATCCACAAGTCCTCCCAAGCCAGGCCGCGCGCCCGCCCACGGCATGGGCTGCGGCCGCGCAGTGGCACCAGGGTGGACGCCACCCTCGTCGTCGGCCAAGGGCCGACAACTCAGAGGGAGCCGCACAGGATCCCGGTCAGCGAGTCGTCCGTGCCGACGAACAAACCGGGCGGCATCGCCCTTCTTCTCGTCACACGCGTCGCGCCCAGGGGCCGACTCCAGGGATCACAGGGATGCCAGCCAGGCCGCCGTGTCCTTGGGATGACCGAAACGGAGGGTGTCGAGTGGGGCGAAGCGGGGGTCGCGGACGCGGCTTCCGATTTCGCGGCGGCGGACCCCGTGTTGGGACCAGGCCCACCATGCCGGGTGTTCCCGGCTCAGCCAGCCGGTCAAGGTCTCCCTGTTCCCGCCGAAGAGGGCCTCGCGGGTGACGGTGCGCCGGATGGAGCGGCGCAGAACGCGGGGCATGATGACGTGTTTGGGGTAGTCCAGCCAGATCACGGTGTCGGCCCGGTCCCACAGCAGGTCACGGACTTCCGGGTATCCGACGGAGTCGACGATCCAGCGAGGTTCCGCGGTGAGCTTTGATACGTCTTCGGTCAGTTTGTCGTTGACGGCCCAGTTGGGGCCGTTGAAGTAGAGCGCGTCCATCTCGTGGTACGGCAGGCCCAGACGACTGCTCAGGGTTTGGGCGAGCGTGGATTTACCTGCACCGGTCACACCCGCCACCAAGATCCGTTCCACGGATGCACTCTATGCCCGGCGCCCCTGCGCAGTCCCCGGCCTCCCTGCCATGGGAGCGCTTTGTTAGCGTCAGCCGCATGAACGGATCCCCTTCCCCAGGCCAGAGGGCGCGATGAACGTCGTCGAGTCCTGCCCGCTCGGCGCCGAGACCACGCTGGCCGAGCTCACCCGGGATCCGCATCCGCGCCTGGCACTGCTGCGGGCGCGGGAACCGGTGTCGTGGGTGCCCGAGTTGGGCGGCTGGCTGGTGACCCGGCGTGATCTCGCGTTGAGCGTGATGCGGGATGCCGAGACCTTCACCGTCGATGACCCCCGGTTCTCCACCGCTCGAGTGGTCGGCCCCAGCATGCTGTCCCTGGACGGCGACCGGCACGCCCGGCACCGCGAACCCTTCAGCGCGCCCTTCCGCCCCCGGGCCGTGCGTGAGGGTTTCGCCGCGTTCATCGAGCGGGAGACCGACACGCTCATCAGCGCCTTCGAACCGGCGGGGGCGGCCGAACTGCGGCGCTCCTTCGCCGGCCCCCTCGCGGTCGCGGTGGTGACCGAGGCGCTGGGGCTGGCCGGCACCACCGTGGACACGGTGCTCGCCTGGTACGACGCCATCGTGCGGTCGGTCTCGGACATCACCGCGGGCCTGGAGGCGGGAGCGGCGGGCGTCACGGCGTACGCGCAGCTGCGCTCCGCGGTGGAAGCCACCGTCGCCGACCGGAACACGTCCTCCCTCCTCGCGGCAGCCGCCGGGCAGTTGACCGTGCCCGAGGTGGCGTCCAATGCCGCGGTGCTGATGTTCGGAGGCATCGAGACCACCGAGGCGATGATCACCAACGCGCTGTTGCATCTGCTGCGGCACCCCGACCAACTCGCCCTGGTCCGGGCCGACGCCGGTCTGCTGGACGGCGCGATCGAGGAATCACTGCGCCTCGAACCCGGCGCGGCCGTCGTGGACCGCTACGCCACCGGCGACACCGTGCTCGGCCCGGCCACCATCCGCCGCGGTGACCTCGTCACCGTCTCCCTCACCGGCGCCAACCGCGACCCGGCCGTATTCGCCGACCCCGACCGGTTCGACGTCCGCCGCGAGAACACGCGACTCCAACTGGCCTTCGCACACGGCCCGCACTACTGCCTCGCCGCCCACCTCGCGCGCCTGGAAACCCGTATCGCCCTCCAGCACCTGCTCCAACGCCTGCCCGAGCTGCGCCTCGACCCCGACCACACCGCGGCCCCGTACGGCCTGGTCTTCCGCAAGCCGACCGCGCTGCATGTGCGGTGGGGACGAGCGGCCTGAGCGGCCCGGTGGAAGTGCGGTGAGGGACCTGCGGGCCGGTGGGGGCTGGTCGCACAGTTCACCGCGCCCCTTACGGGGCGCGGTGCCGCACCGGGTTTGCTATCGCGCGGTCTCCTGGCAGCCGGTCTCAGTGGACCGCGTGTCCGGGTAGCGGGCCTGTTCCACCGGGGTGAGGATGCGGTCGACGGCCTCGCAGATGGTGTGGATCGCGCGGGTCACGTCGGGCAGGTCGACGTTCCACAGGCCGACGGAGCTGCCCGTGCTGATCGCCAGGGTCCGTCCGTCGGGGCTGAAGGCCACTGTTCCGGGCGAGCGGGTCGGCAGGGTGGTTCGGCTCTGGCTGGTGGCGAGGTCCCACAGCCGGACTCCTCTTGCGGTGCTTGCGGCCAGGGTGCGTGCATCGGGGGTGAAAGCCAGGGACGACACCTGGGCGCTCACGCTGAAGGTTTCTTCGAGCTGACCGGTGCGCGTGTCCCACGTCTTCACGAGTCCGCTGCTGCCGCTCGCGGTGGCCAGGGCGTGCCCGTCCGGACTGAACGCGAGCGTCAGCAGGCTCCGGGGGCCCGGGTCGATGGTGCGCTGTGTGCGGCCGGTCGCGGTATCGAGCAGCGTGATCTGGTCGCCGCCGGTCTCGATGTCCACGACGGCGAGCGTGTGACCGTCCGGGGCGAATGCCACCGCCCTCACGGATCCTCCGGGGCTGGTGTGGACGGTGCTCAGTTCCCCCGTAGACAGGTGCCAGATGCGCACCGACCCCTTCTCGCCGACGATGGCGAGCCGTGTTCCGTCGGGGCTGAAGACCGCTGTGAGAATGCCGCCCACATCACGGCTTTGGCGCAGGCTGCCCGTGGCGACATCCCGGACCTCGACGACGCTGCGGTTGACCACCTCGGCGGCCAGGGCGCGCCCGGTCGGGCTGAAACCCACGGCCACGGGGCGGGAACCCGTGACGGGCGGTCGCTGTCCCCGATGTGCCAGGTCGGTATCGGGTGCCCGGGTGGCTTCGAGTTCGCCGGTCCTGGCATCCCAGAGCAGTACCGACCCACGGCCGAGCGGCGGTTGCCGGACCGTGGTCACCGTGCGTCCGTCGGGACTGAACTCCAAGTCGGCGATGTACGCGCCGGATGGGCCGGGCAGCGTGGTCCGCGGGTGATCAGCGGAGAGGCGGTGCACGCGGATGGTGGGGTCCGTGTTGCTGCTGGTGAACAGAGTGCGGCCGTCCGCGCTGAGGGCCACGCTCATGACTCCCCGTCGATGGAGGCTCGCCGTGACGGTGGTACGCGTCTTACCGGAGGCGGTGTCCCAGAGGCGCACCGTGTCTCCTGGGCCCGGGACGGCGAGGGTGCGCCCGTCCGGGGCGAAGGCCATCCCGTGCGACCCGATGGGAAGGTCCTTGATGGTGCGCCGGACGACGCCGGTGTCCATGTCCCGCAGTTGCACCGAACCGTCGGTGCGGACGACCGCGTACGTCTGACCGTCCGGGCTCAAAGCCACGTCGCTGCCCCTGATGTCGCTGTCACGGGAGGTTCGGGTGCGTCCGGTCGTCACGTCCCACACCCGTACCCCTCCGGTGGGACTCACTGCCGCGATGGTGCGTCCGTCGGGGCCGAAGCCGACCGCCTGCGGGTCGGGGTGGTGGGTGAACCTGTGGCGTGTACGACCGGTGGCCACGTCCCAGACCCGTACGGCACTCGGGGAGGAGGCGGCCACGGTCCGGCCGTCAGGGCTGAAGGCCAGCCCGCGTACCGAACCGTCAGGAACGGAGAGAGTCCTCATCTTCCTGCCGCCGGCCGGATCCCACAGGGTCACCCTCGCTCCGGTGCCACCGGAGGTGGCGACGGCCAGGATGCGTCCGTCGGGGCTGAACACCACGGCCCGGCTGCCTTCGTTGCTGCTGGTGTGGCCGGTGAAGGTGTCTCGGAGTTGGCCTGCGGGTACGTCCCAGATCCGTATCCTGCCGTCTCTGCCGGCGGCGGCGAGGGTCTTTCCGTCCGGGCTGAGAGCGATGGCGTCCACGGGCTCGGTGCCGCCGGTCAGGCGCTCGCGCAGCGGGAGCGCCGAGGCGGCGTAGAGGGCGGCGGTGGCTTCCCGGGTCGGGCTGGTTCGGTAGGCGTGCACGGCGAGCAGTGCGGCGAGGTCGGGGTCGGAATCCAGCAACGCGCCGGACTGGGCGGCCAGTTGCCGGGACTGGGCCGTGTGCTGGGCGGTGACCGCGCTCTGCCACTGCCCCACGGCCAGTCCTGCGGCGACGAGGGCGAGGCACAGGGCGGCGGTGACCGCGGTGAGCACCAGCCGGTGTCGGCGGCGGCTCTTCTGCTCCTGATCACGACTGGCGTGAAGGAAGGCGTGCTCTACGTCGGTCAGGTCCTCGCGCGATACGCCACCGAAGTGTTCCAGGGCCGCGGCGAGCCTGCTCCCCCGGCTCAGGGCGCCCTTCTCGCGGCCCAAGTCCTGCCAGGCGTGGGCAGCTTCGGTCAGGTTCCGGTGCACACGCAGGCGTTCACGGTCCTCCTCGATCCACCCGCGCAGCCGGGGCCACGACGTGATCAGGGCCTCGTGGGCCATCTCGACCGTGTCGCCGTCCAAGGTGAGCAGCCGCGCCCCGGCGAGCGCCTCCACGACCGTGGCGGTGTCGTCCCGGCCGGCGCCGGGCAGTTCCGCGCGCTGGACGGGACGGCGGGTGTCGGGGGTGCCGTCACCGGGGGCGACCAAGCGCAGCAGCACCCGGCGTGCGGCGGTCGCCTGGCTTTCGGTGAACCGGCCGTAGAGCTGCTCGGCTGTCTTGGCGATCGCGCCGTCGAGGCATCCGACCGCCTCGTACCCCGCCATGGTCAGCGTCTTGCCGCGGCGGCGGCGCCAGGTCTCCAGCAACGCGTGGGACAGCAGCGGCAACCCGCCCGGCGCGTCGGTGACCTCCTTGACCAGCCGCGCGGTGAGGGCGCGTTCCACGGTCAGCCCGGCGGCCGCGGCCGGCTTGACGACGGCGTCGCGCAGTTCCGTCTGACTCATCGCGCCGGCCAGGAGGTTGGCGTCGCGCAGTGCGTCGGCCAGGTCGCGGTGCTCGGCGCAGCGGCCGTAGAAGTCACCGCGGACCGCCAAGAGCACCCGAAGGCGGCTGTCGGGGTGCCGGGCTGTGAGCAACAGGTCGATGAACCGGGCGCGTTCGGCCGCGTCGCGGCAGAGGGTGAAGACCTCCTCGAACTGGTCGACGATCACGAACGTTTCCGCTTCCGCGCTGCCGTCGCGGGCTGATGCGGGGGCGAGGAGGAGTGCGTGGCTGCGGGCCGGGTGTTCGCCGGGTGTCAGGATGCGGATCGCGGCCGGGCGCAGGCCCGGCTCCTGAACGCGCCGGAGAGCGGGTATCAGGCCGGCCCTCAGCAGGGAGGACTTGCCGCTGCCGGAGGGGCCGAAGACCGCGGCGAACCGCCGGCCGCGCAGCAGCTCGACCAGGTCGGCGGTGAGCTGGTCCCGGCCGAAGAACAGGCCGCTGTCCCCGGTCTCGAACCGTGCCAGGCCCCGGTACGGCGTGAGTGATCCGTCGTCGTCCGCGTGGCCGCCACCGGCCGACTCCTCCACCGCCTCCTTCCACCGGGTCTCCCATTCCGCCACGTCGCCGCCGCACGCCCCCGCATAGGCCAGGGCCACCGGCAGCGTCGGCAACTGCTCGCCCGCCGCCGCCTGCGACAGCGTGGTCACCGAGTAGCCCGCCCGCCGCGCCAGCGCCCGGTAGGTGATCCCGTCCGCCTCCGCTCTCAGCTTGCGTAACTCGAACGCGAACCGCTGCACCGGACCCGCCGCCGGATCCAACGGCACCTCACGACGCCCCGCCACACCGTCACCCCGTTCATTGTTCGGTCCTCAGAACGGTACTGCCGAACAATGCTCCGACCGCTGGACTCGGTGCTGTGAGCGGTGCGGGGCGTGCCCCCTTTCGCCGCCGTTGGACAAGCCCAACGCCAACCTCGCCGAAGAGGACTTTGCCCACGCATGGAATCCCGACCTCTCGACCCCGCCTCTTCGCTCTCAGCTACCTCGCGATGGCTCACCACCACCTCGACGGTCGGCCCCTCGCGCTTGGGCTGGCTGGACGCGTTGCGCGGCATCGCCGCGCTCGTCGTCGTGTTCGACCACTCCTCGTACACCTTCATGGCCGACTTCCGGCGGGAGTTGATGCCGCAGTTCAACACGAGCCGCTACGCCATCATGGTGTTCTTCCTGGTGAGCGGCTACGTCATCCCCGCTTCGCTGGAACGCCGGGGCTGCGTCCGGACGTTCTGGATCGGACGGATCTTCCGCGTGTATCCGCTGGCGGCGGCTGTCGTCACCATGCTCCTCGCCGCCAACCTGCTTGGCATCGCGGAGATCCGTGACTTCGACCGGCAGAGCGCCGCCACCGTGATCGTCGCCCACGCCACCATGCTCCAGGAGTTGCTGGGCACACCCAATCTCCTGCTCGTCCTGTGGACGCTCTCCTACGAGATGTCCTTCTACCTCCTGGTCGTCGCTCTGTTCACGGTCCGCCTCCATCAACGGTCCGCGGCGATCGCAACCGTCCTGGCCGCGCTCGCCGCGGTCAGCGTGACGGCTGGGGTGACACTGCCGGCCTCCGCCCTGTCCGGCCTGGTCGGCACCGGTCCGCTGATCGCGTTCGCCTCGGTCGCCATGGCGGTCGCGATCAGCTGCGCGAGTGCCGGGTCACCCGTACTCCGGGGCTTCGGGGGCGTGTTGGGCGGGGTGCTGGCGCTCGTCCTGGTCCTGTTCAACGGCACGGTCCCGCAGTGGGAGGGACTGGTGATCCTCGCCGTGATGTTTCTCGGCACCGCCGTCTACCGTGCCGAGAACGGTCAGAGCACCTGGTCCCGTGCGGCCGCCACCGCTGCCGCCGTGGTCGCCTGCGCCGTGGGGAGCGCGTTCTGCTACGGCGACGGTGACCACTTCGTACGGCGTGGCTGGATCGTCGCGTTCCTGATGGCTGTGCTCACCTTCGGCACCGGGCTGCCGTTGCGGCGCCGGCGCATACCGCGCGTGCTGGCCGGGTTGGGCACGATCAGTTACTCGGTCTATCTGGTGCATCCGGTGCTGCTGGCGGTGATCGACGGCACGGTCGGCCGACGGCGCCAGGACAGTCTTCTGCTCGAAGTGGCGTTCTTCACGGTGCTCTTGCCGCTGTGCCTGCTGACGTACCGCTGTATCGAAGCGCCCGGCCGGCGGTGGGGCCGAAAGTCTTTGCGCGGGCCGCTCTCGTGATGATGGACTTGGGTGGGCTGGCAACTCAGCGCCGGCGAACGCGAAGCCCACTGCCTCAAGATGCCGCAGCAGCGCGTGCACCGTCTCGGTCCAGGGCCGCACGGGGCGGCGCACTGTGTCGCCGAGCCGCACGACCTGCCGGTGAGCGTGGTCCTGCAACACATGCTCGTTGTTCGTCCCGACACGAGGCTATCCACGCCTTCGACAGGACGACTCGCGGATCTTGCGCCCTGAGCCATGGGGCGACGCCGAGGTCACCGTTCTCGAAGGCGCCACCACCACCAACGTCCCGCCGTCCATTCGCTCATCCAGCCGGGGTCCGGAAGGGTACGCCGTTCGAACTCGACGTCGATCCGCTCGACCAAGCGGCCCAGATCTGCTCGGGCTCCTGCGGGCAGATACAGCAGAGCCACTTCGAGATCGTCTCGACCGTCCTCGATCTCGATGCCGGGGCTCTCGGCGGGGCCGGACAGATATCGTCCCGGCTCTTTGAAGGCCCACTCGAACCGACTGAGGGCGTTAGCGACTGCGTCGGGCCAGAGACGCTCGGCCTCAACGCGTCGCACCGCTGCGCGAGTTCGGGCTGATACGCCAGGGATGCGACAGACCGGAATGTGTTTCGGTGGCCGCCACCGCTCGGCGCGGACGGCCTTCGGGCGCCTACGCGGCATTGCCCTTTCTGATCAGAGTCATGTCGGCATTCTGCCACGGCCCGCACCTTCGGAGAGGGGCGAGGAGCCCGGGCCTCGCAGCCCGGAACAGCCTCGCCGCACAGGCGAGTTGGCCCGCCGTACGCAAGCGGCCAGATCGTCCGGGCCGCACCGAAGGCGACGGCTTCACCGGAGGAGGTGTCGGCCTTGTGGTGGACGCCGGAGGCACGCCACATGCGGGAATACCTTGCCGGTCAGTGCGACTTCGCCGAACACCACCGGCGCAGGGTCCGCTCCTTCCTGCCGATGCTCGGCGAGCCGGTTCCTGAAAGTCCCGGCCTGCTGGACGCCTGGATCGCCGCGCGCCATCTCACGGTGTTCGAGAAGGCCTGGCAGCGCTATCCCGATGTCCAGCCATGCCTGGAGACCCTGAAACGGCTCCCCCTGGGATCGCGACTGGCTGTTCTCACCAACGGGGATCCCGGCCAACAGCGCGCCAAGCTCGCCCGCTTCGGCCTCCTGGACGATTTCGAAGCCGTCACGCGGCCGCCCTCGCCGGACTCACCGGCGTCTGGCTGGACCGCGGCATCGACTTCGTCACCGGTGAACCCTCGCCGACGGCAGACGAGACGGTGCTCCGCATCGAACGGCTCACCGACCTGCCGGACCACTTGACCCGTACGAACGCCTGACCGGCGCTCATTGCTGCCGTGTCCCTGTCCGGGATGAGCCGAAAAACGTGCGGGGCCTGTCCGCATTTGCGGACAGGCCCCGTATTGAGCGCCGGGCAGGCCTTGCACCTGCATCTCCCCGCAGGAAGCGGGGCGTCTTTCCTTGGACCACCAACGCACTGCCTGTCGACCAGAGTTGTGGCAACCGGCTCGTGATCAACTCTAGCGTATGCACGGGGCGGTATTCACCACGCGCCCCGAAACTGAAGTGCGTCCGACCTCAGGGACACCTATCGTGCCGCCCATGCCTGCGACGCCGGCCCACCGGCCACTCACGCTCGACAACGCCCCGGCCCTGGCCGAGTTGTTCGCCGCGGTGGAAGCGGCCGACGGCACCGAGGAGCACTACGACGCCGAGGACCTCGCCGAGGAACTGGGCGATCCACGCCTGGAGTTGACCCAGGACTCGGTGGGGGTGTGGTCGGGCGGCGAACTGATCGGTTACGCCAAGACGACGGGGCTGCCAGACGCGACCGACGTGCACCAAGTGCACGTCGAGGGGGCCGTACGGCCCGACGCACGCGGCCAAGGCGTGGGCGCCGACCTGGTGAAATGGCAGGTGGCCCGGGCGGCACAGCTGCATCGCGAGCGGTTTCCCGACCTGCCGGGCGAGGCACACATCCCGATCCACGCGCCGAACACCGCCAAACGGGACCTGTACCAGGGAGCCGGGTTCCAGGCTCGGCGCTGGTTCTTCGACATGCGTCGGCCGTTGGAGGTCGACGAGATCCCGGTGACGGCACCGGCGGGTGGGCTGCGCGTCGTCCCCTTCACGGCGGCGTACGACGAGGCGACCCGGTTGGCGCACAACGAAGCGTTCCGCGACCACTGGGGTCACACCCCGAGCAGCGCGGACCGGTGGCGTCACGGCACCACCGGCGCCCGGTCGTTCCGGCCTGACATGTCGTTCCTGGCGCTGGACGGGGACGAGGTCGCCGGGTACCTGATCAGCCACGAGTACGACGCCGACACCGCGATGACCGGCATCCGCGAATGCTGGATCGCCCGGCTCGGCACCCGACCGCCCTGGCGTGGCAGCGGCGTGGCCACCGCGCTGGTCACGACCTGCCTGCGGGCCGGCCAGGCGCGGGGCTTTCACAGAGCCGGTCTGAATGTGGACAGCGCCAATGCCACCGGTGCGCTGAGCCTGTACGAGCGGTGCGGTTTCCGCACTCGGCACACCTGGGTCGGCTACGTGCGGCCGCTCTAGCGGCAGGCGCGTCCAACCCGGGGTTCACAGCAGGCCGAGGTCGCGGGCGCGCAGTGCGGCCTGGGTGCGGTCGCGCAGGGCGAGGCGGCTGAGGATGCGGGAGACGTGGTTCTTGACGGTGCCTTCGCTGAGGTACAGCTGCGCGGCGATCTCCCGGTTGGTGCGGCCGCGCGCGACGAGCCGCAGGATGTCGATCTCGCGCGGGCTGAGGGCGGGAGCTGTGGTGGGCGGCTCGGGAGCGGCGTGGGGCAGGGCGGCGGCGAGCCGGGCGGCCACCGAGGAGTCGAGCTGGGTGACTCCGGCGTGGGCCAGGCGGATCGCCTGCGCGAGTTCCTCGGCCGGCAGGTCCTTGAGGAGATAGCCGCTGGCTCCCGCGCGCAGCGCCTGGACGACGTACTCCTCGTCGTCGAACGTCGTCAGCATCACGACCCGGCACTCCGGTGCCCTGCCACGCAGCACGGCGACGGCCTCCACGCCGTCCAGTTCCGGCATCCGCACGTCCATCAGGACGACGTCGGGTCCCAGTTCCACCGCCTTCTCCACGGCCTCCCGCCCGTTGACCGCCGTACCGACGACGGTGATGCCCGGCCGGATCGAGAGCAGTGAGGCGATGCCGTCCCGGATCAGCTGCTGATCGTCCACCACCAGCACCCGTACCGCCGTCGGCTCCTGGCTCACCGCTCGTCTTCCCGCCGCGGGACGACGACGGTGAGCCGTGTGCCCTCGCCCGGCCTGCTGTCGATGTCGACGCTCCCCGCGACCAGGTGCACCCGTTCGCGCATGCCGGTCAGACCGAATCCGGCCGTGGCCCGGTCCGGTGTGAAGCCGCAGCCGTCGTCGGTCACCGCCAGCCGTGCGGTGTCCTCGCTCAGCCGGACCGCCACGGACACCCGCGAGGCCCGCGCGTGACGCAGCGCGTTGGTCAGCCCCTCCTGGGCGGCCCGGTACAACGCGGTCAGTGCGGCCGTGCCGTAACCGTCCTCCTCCCCCGTCACCTCCACACTGACGCACGGCCCCGCACCGCCTTCACGCGCCCATCCCGCGAGTGTGGCCGACAGCGACGGGCGCGCGTCGTCGCGCAGCGCGCGCACCGACTGCCTCACGTCACCGAGGGCCAGCTTCACCGACTGTCTGGCCTCGGCCATCGCCCGTCCGGCCGCGTCCGGGTCCAGGACGCGGAACTCGGACGCGATCTCCAACTGCACCGAGATCGCGGTGAGATGGTGGCCGAGGCTGTCGTGGATGTCGCGGGCCAGCCGGTTGCGTTCGGTCGCCGCGGACAGCTCCGCGACCCGCGCGGCGTACTCCTGCAGTTCTCGCCGGGCCCGTTGCTCGCCTACGGCGACGGCGGCCATCGAGATCGCCAGCACGAGGCCGACGCCGACCATCAGCAGGTCGGACACGTACTCCATGTCGCGATACCAGGCGGGGGCTGTCAGCAGGAAGCCGGTGAGCAGTCCGGCCAGGCACAGCGCGCCCAGTACGAGCGCCGTCGTGCGGCCGAACGCGAAGTAGGCGGTGAACGGCAGGAGCACGAACAGCACTTGGGCCAGTTCCGAGGCATCCGCGGCGACCACGGCACCTGTCAGCCCGCACCGCACGAGCAGCAGCGGCACCCGTGGCAGGTTCCGCCGGCGCCCCACCACGTCCAGGGCGCACAGGGCGGCGAGCGAGGCGACGAAGCCGGCCGTGCGCCAGGACAACAGCCCGGGTCCGGCGCCCAGATCCGCCGCCAGGTAGTAGATGCCGCCGACGAAGACCGCGCCGTACAACAGCGGTGACACCCACGGCACGGGCACATACGCCGACATGCACACCCCCACCCCCGACGCCACCGCCCAGGCTAGGCCGCACGCGCGGGCCAGGCGACACCGACGGGAGAAGTCCTGCCGGGAGCCGCGAAGTGTGGACGAACGGCACATGCCGATCGGCACTCCACCGACCGCGGGCGCCGGTGACCTCCAGCCGCGGATGTCGCCGCTCGGCACCTGCCCGGACCGGCTGCTCGCTTCCTACGGTGTCGGCCTGACCTGCCCTTCGACACACCGGAGTTGGCTCACATGTCCGCAGCCTTCCGCTCTGTGCACGTCCCCGCCCGGCTCCCCCGTTTCGGAGCCCTGTGCGGGGTGCTGTCCGGCCTGCTCATCGCACTGCCCGCCGCCGTCGAGGCATTCACCGGCGAAACCGCCGTGACCAGCCTCCTCCTCGCCCTCTCCCCCGCGTTGGCCCTGCCGTTCCTCACCGCGCTCCACCAGTGGCAGAGCCCGGCCACCGGCCGCTTCGGAGAGACCGCCTATCTCGTGAACCTCATCGGCCTCGGCCTGTTCGGCGGGGCCGCGTTCGCCGCGAACCTGGTGCTCTACTACCTGGACGACGACGTCATCGAAGCGCAACTGACGGGCCCCACGATTCCCGCCCTCCTCGGTTCGGCGTTCGTCTTCGCCGTGGGCTGCGCGCTGTTCGGGGCGGCGCTGATCCGTGCCCGGATGCTCCCGAGGGTTTTGGCGTGGGGGTACGCCGTCGCACTGCCCCTGTTCGCGTTCTTGATCGCGCTGCCCGACTCCGTGCTGACGAGCGCCCTGCACATCGTCGTCGGCATCGTCCTGGTATGGCTCTCGACCGCCCTGTGGCAGTCCGCTTCGTCGAACGACCGGACCGCTGCCTCGGCGTTCACCAGCTGATGCGGGCCGCCACCGGCAGATGGTCGCTGCCGGTGGCCGGCAGGACCCACGAGCTGTCCGGCTCCACGCCGCGGGCCAGGATCTGGTCGATCCGCGCCACCGGGAACTTCGCCGGCCAGGTGAAGCCGAAGCCGTCGCCGGCCGTGTCCTGTGCCGAGTGCAACTGCGAGGTGATGCCGGAGAGCGCCCGGTCGTCCATCGTGCCGTTCAGGTCGCCGAGCAGCACCACGCGCTCGTTCCGCTCGGCGGCGACGGCCTTGGCGAGGGCCCGCGCGTTCCTGTCCCGCGAGCCGGTCCAGAAGCCCGTCCTGGGGGTCACGCGTACGGACCCCAGGTGGGCGACGTACACGGCGAGGGGCCCGTTGTCCGTGGCGACCGTGGCGCGCAGCGCTCGGTTGTAGGCCAGCTTGACGTCGGCGGGCTTGGCGGCTCCCAGCGGCCCGGCGTCCATGTCGGTGTCGACCGGCCGGGTGTCCGACAGCGGCAGCTTGCTCCACAGCCCGACCGTGCCCTGGACCGTGTGGTACGGGTACGCCTTCGCCAGCCCCTTCTCGTAGACGCCCCGGTCCTGAGCTGTCAGCTCCTCCAGCGCCAGCACGTCCGCACCCGAGGCGGCCAGGTCGCGAGCGGTGCCGGCCGGGTCGGGGTTGTCGGCGCCGACGTTGTGGCCGGCCACCATGAGGTCACCCCCCGCGTGGGATTTGTCGCCGAGCAGCCCGCCGAAGAGGTTCAGCCAGACCATGACCGGCAGCAGCAGCGCGACCACCGCCGAGGCGGAGCGGCGCCACAGCGCCGCGGCCAGCAGCACCGGGATGAACAGGCCGAACCACGGCAGGAAGGTCTCCACCAGGCTGCCGAGGCCACCCGTCCGGTTCGGGATCCTCGCGTGCAGCAGCATGAGCAGGCCCAGCAGCAGCGCCAGTGCCGTGAGCACCAGGCCGCGCTTCCACGGCTGCGGCCGGGAGCTGAAGCGGATCGCCCGGTGGACGGCCGCGCGCCAGGTCCCGGCGCCGGGTGCCTGTCCGTTGCCCGCGAGCCGAGTACCCGCGTCGGCTTCCTGGCTGTCAACGCCGTCCTGTGCGGGCTCCGCGGTGTCCGCCTGCGCCATCGTCTGTCCTCGTTCACTGCTGGTCACTGCTGCATCCTGGGGTCCTGGGTGGGGTCGGCATACATGCGGGGGCAATCCCGGTCGATCGCCTCGGTACGCAGTTCGTAATGCCAGGGTTCGTTCTCGTAGATCTGGCACAGCCCGTAAGCGGCGCCGTGCGTGGACAGCCACGCCGTCGCTTGGGAGCGCCCGATGTCGACCGCGTCCCCCGACACGTGGGGAGACGTCGCCGCGGTGGCCACCCATCGGGCGGCTTCGTCTTCGGATCCGTACTCGGAGACCGCCTTACGAAGAAGCTGGTCCTGGTACTCGGGGGAACGCCAGCCGCTGTTGACGTAGAACGCCACGCCGTCGTCGGCGGCAGCCGTCGCAGCCTCGCGGAGGGCCTTGAGCAGATCCGGATCGAGGTGGGTCACGGCCGGAAGCGCGTCATCGAAGACCGTCACGCCGTCGGGGACGACACCGCCGGCCTCGCCGAGCGCACCACGGTGCTCACCGCGATGAGGGCTCGTGAGTGATGCGGTGGAGGGGGGTAAGGGGGGCGCGGAGGACGACGACTTCGTCACCTGGTGGCCGAGGGCCGCTGTGAGCCCCGCCAAGGCGACGAACAGGCCGACGGCAAGGAGCCATCGCAGCCGATGGGTCGGTGTGCGTGCCGATGGTGCGGTTCGCCTCATACCGACAGTCAAGGCAGCGTGGTGTTGTCGGCACGTATGCGGTTTTCGATATGCCGACGATAGGCGCCGACTCGTAGCCTCGGAGCATGCGTGTGCTGATTGTCGAGGACGAGCCCTATCTGGCCGAAGCCATCCGCGACGGGCTGCGACTGGAAGCGATCGCGGCCGACCTCGCGGGCGACGGCGACACCGCGCTGGAACTGCTGGGCGTCAACACCTACGACATCGCCGTCCTCGACCGCGACATTCCCGGACCGTCCGGTGACGAGATCGCCAAACGCATCGTCGCCTCCGGCAGCGGCATGCCCATCCTCATGCTCACCGCGGCCGACCGGCTCGACGACAAGGCCTCCGGTTTCGAACTCGGCGCCGACGACTACCTCACCAAGCCCTTCGCGCTCCAGGAACTCGCGCTCAGGCTCAGAGCACTGGACCGCAGACGCGCCCACAACAGGCCTCCCGTGCAGGAGATCGCGGGGCTGCGGCTCAACGCGTTCCGCCGAGAGGTCTACCGCGACGGCCGCTACGTCGCGCTGACCAGGAAGCAGTTCGCGGTGCTCGAAGTCCTCGTCGCCGCCGACGGCGGTGTCGTCAGCGCCGAAGAGCTCCTGGAACGCGCGTGGGACGAGAACGCCGACCCGTTCACCAACGCCGTACGCATCACCGTCTCGGCACTGCGCAAGCGGCTCGGCGAACCCTGGATCATCGCCACCGTGCCAGGCGTCGGCTACCGCATCGACACCCAACCGGAGGCCGAACCTGAGGGGCGAGACCATGGATAGAGCGCCCGGTGTGAGCGTCCGCCTCAAGCTCACCCTCAGCTACGCCGGGTTCCTCATGGTCGCCGGTGCCCTGCTGCTCGCGGCGGTGTGGGTCTTCCTCCTCCGTTACGTCCCCGATCGCGCGATGCTGATCAACCCCGACGACCGGCCCACGGGTGGTGTCTTTCCCATCCGGTCGGTCCTTCTGCACGTGTTCGCTCCGAGGGCGGTCGCGGTGCTGGCGTTCCTGCTGGTGTTCGGCCTCGTGGGAGGGTGGCTGCTCGCCGGCCGGATGCTCGCCCCGCTGACCCGCATCACCGAAGCGACCCGCCTGGCCTCGACCGGATCACTCGCCCACCGGGTCCGGCTGCCGGGCCGCAGGGACGAGTTCCGCGAGCTCGCCGACGCCTTCGACACCATGCTCGCCCGCCTCGAGGAACACGTCGCCGAACAGCGCCGGTTCGCGGCCAACGCCTCGCACGAGTTGCGCACGCCGCTCTCGATCTCGCAGTCGCTTCTCGACGTGGCCCGCACCGATCCGACCCACGACACCGGCGAGATCATCGAGCGGCTCCACGCCGTCAACACCCGAGCGATCGACCTCACCGAGGCGCTGCTCCTGCTCAGCCGCGCAGGCCAGCGCTCCTTCACCCGAGAACAGGTCGACCTGTCCCTCCTGGCCGAGGAAGCCACCGAGACGCTCCTGCCCCTGGCGGAAAAGCTCGGTGTCTCCATCGAGACGTCCGGCGAGATCGCCCCTACCGACGGCTCACACGCGCTGCTGCTCCAGCTGAGCATGAACCTCGTCCACAACGCGATCGTCCACAACCTGCCGGGACAGGGCACCGTGTCGGTGCGCACCAGCGTCCGCAGCGAGACCGTGGTGCTCACGGTCGAGAACACCGGCGAGCAGCTCACCCCGCAGTCGGTCTCCACGTTCACCGCACCGTTCCAGCGCGGCACCGAGCGCATCCACACCGACCACGCAGGCGTCGGCCTGGGCCTGGCCATCGTCAACACCATCACGCAGGCACACGACGGCACCCTCACCCTCACCCCGCGCTCCGCGGGCGGGATCAGCGTCAGCGTGGAACTGCCCCGGTCACCCGGCACGCCGGCAGGTGACGCTCCAGCGAACTGACGCGCCGGTCCTCCCTGAGCGTCGCGCCTGGTCAGAGCCCCCGTCGCCCGGCAGACCGTGCTGCGCCGGAAGGCCGCGTTCCAGAGTGTGAGACGCCCCGCCACGCCGCTCTCGGCGCCGGTTGTTGGCCGCCACGGCCCCGGTCCTGTCGGCGGCCCGGGCCCGACCGAACGTTACGGATACGTTCCGAGCTCTTGACGGCCACCGTATGACTGCGTAGACATGACCGCGCAGTCAGACATACGGCGTCTGACGGTATCGAGCTCGATCGTGCGGCCATCGGGAGACGTCATGACGCGAGGTACTGGACGGGACGGAAGCCCCGGCGCGCCGCGCAGCGTGGATGTGGCCCGGGTGGCCGGGGTCTCGCAGAAGACGGTGTCGAGGGTCTTCAACGACGAGCCGTACGTCTCCGCCGACGTACGTCGGCGCGTCCTCGACGCCGCCGAACAGCTCGGCTACCGGCGCAACAACGCCGCCCGGGCACTGGCCTCAGGGCGGACCCGCTCGATCGGCGTGGTGACACTGGGCACGGCCCTGTACGGTCCCGCCTCACTGCTCATGGGCGTGGAACGGGTCGTCCGGGACACGGGCTACGCGCTCCGTGTGGTCAACACGATGGAAGGCGACCCGGCGGGCCTCGCCGGCGCCGTCGGTTCGCTCCTCGATCAGGGCGTGGACGGCATCGTCATCTCCGAGCCGATCGACGAGCCGGGCGCCGGCGAAGCCGAACCCGTGCGCGTCGATGTGCCGGTGCTGGTTCTCGGCGCACCGCAGCCCTTTGCGGCCTCCACGGTGTTGTTCGGGGGGCGGGGCGCCGACCGGATGGCACGGGCGGTCGTCGAGCATCTGCTGGACCTGGGACACGCGACGGTCCATCACCTCGCCGGCCCCCAGCGGTGGTACGCCGCCAAGGACCGTCTCGAGGGATGGCGCTCGGCACTGGCCGCACATGGCAGGGACGAGCCGCCGGTCATCGAGGGCGACTGGTCCGCCGCCTCCGGCTACGCGGCGGGCCGGGAGCTGGCCGCCGACCCCGGAGTGACGGCCGTGTTCGCCGCCAACGACGACATGGCCATCGGCCTGATCCGGGCGCTGGCGGAAGCCGGCCGGAGGGTGCCGCAGGACGTCAGCGTCGTCGGCTTCGACGACATCCCGGTCGCCGCCTATGTGACCCCTCCCCTGACCACGGTGCGACAGCCGTTCGACACGGTGGCGCAGGAGGGGCTCAAGCGACTCGTGCACGCCATCGACAACCCGCGGGCACAGGCCCTGCCGGCGAGCGATCCGCCGGTCGACCTCATCGTGCGTGGTTCGACCCAGCCCCCGCCGCCCCGGACACCACCGGGACGTCGACGACATAGCGTCTCCCGATCCCCAGGAGAGGTGTCCCCTCACCGGCTCCCTGAGAAGAGCCCGTCCGCCCACCTCTGAACGACGCCGGTCAGCCCGCGCTCCAGAGCCCGGACCCGGCGCATGAACCCAGGGCCTGGCGGCCGCACCGGCCGTAGCTCAGCCCCTGCCCAGCCCGACCGCGTCCCCACCACCGCGGACGACCCCGCCACCCGGACGACGCGCACATTCCCCTCCACCCAGCGGCTCTCGCGCCGCACGGCCGCAGCGCGCTGCGGCCCGTACCGCACCCATCTGCGTGCCGTACACCGCTCGCAGCCGGCGCAACCAAGCGTCCCGAACCCGTCGGCTTCGACGTCCAGATCGTCGCGCCCCCACCTGCGTTCGCCTTCGCCATCCCCGTACCGCACGCCCTCCCCCGGCGTGCTGTCCCCATCGCCATCGGCGGGAGTTCACCATGCCCACATCCGGATCCTTCGCCAGCCCCTCCTCCATGAACCGTCGGCTGTTCCTCACCGCGACGGGCGCCCTGTCGCTCGGCGCCGCCCTCACGGCGTGCGGCGGCGGTGACTCCGGCGGTTCCTCCGCGGCCGCGAAGCCGGTCAGCCAGGCCGATATCGACAAGGCGATGAAGACACCGACCGAGCTGACGTTCTGGACCTGGGTCCCGAACATCGCCAAGGAGGTCGCCCTCTTCGAGAAGAAGTACCCGGCCGTCAAGATCAAGATCGTCAACGCCGGTCAGGGCACCCCGCAGTACACCAAGCTGCGTACCGCGCTGAAGGCCGGGAGCGGCGCTCCGGACATGGTGCAGATCGAGTACCAGGCCATCCCGACCTTCACGATCACCAACAGCCTCCTGGACCTGCGTCCTTACGGCGCCTCCGCCCTCAAGAACCAGTTCGTCGACTGGACTTGGGGCCAGGTCAGCGGCAGCGACGGCGAGGTCTGGGCGATCCCCCAGGACACCGGCCCGATGGGCATGCTGTACCGCAAGGACATCTTCGACAAGCACGGCATCGAAGTCCCCGGGACCTGGGACGAGTTCGCCGCGGCGGCCCGCAAGCTCCACAAGGCCGACCCCGACGTCTACCTCACCAACCTCGCGGCGAACCAGCCCGCGGCCTGGCACGGCCTGCAGTGGCAGGCGGGCGCCAAGCCCTATGTGACCTCCGGCAAGAGCGACATCGCCATCAGCGTCGACGACGCCGTCTCCCGCAAGCTCGGCGAGTACTGGGGCGGGCTCGCCAAGGAGGGCGTCATCGGTGTCGAACCGGACTTCACCGACGGCTGGTACGCGGCCCTCAACAAGGGCAAGTACGCCACCTGGCTCACGGCGGCCTGGGGGCCCGTCTTCCTCTCCGGTTCCGCCAAGGCGACCTCGGGCAAGTGGCGGGCGGCCCCGCTGCCGCAGTGGGATGCCGCCAAGCCCAGTTCCGGCAACTGGGGCGGCTCGACCACCGCGGTCATCCGCTCGACCAAGAACCCCATCGCGGCAGCCGAGTTCGCGAAGTTCCTCAACTCCGACCCGGCCAGCGCGCGGATGTTCGCCACCGAGCAGTTCTTCTTCCCGGCGACCAAGGCCTTGCTCACGGACGCCGAGTTCGTCGGCCAGGCACCGGCGTTCTACGGCGGCCAGAAGGTCAACCAGCTGTTCGCCGACATCAGTTCCACCGTCAACTCCTCCTTCCAGTGGCCGCCGTTCCTCGACCAGGCGGCCACCGACTGGACGGAGACAGTCGGCAAGTCCCTCGCCGACAAGACCGACACCGTCCGCGCGCTCGGCACGTGGCAGTCGCGACTGACGACGTACGCCAAGGGCCAGGGCTTCACCGTCAAGGGGAGCTGAGATGGCTGCCACCACCCCGGCCCCCGCCAAGGGCAAACGCCGTGCGGCAGGGCCGCTGTTCGTCGCACCGTTCATGGTGCTCTTCCTCCTGCTCTTCCTCGCCCCGCTCGGCTACGCCGCCTATCTCAGCCTCTTCCAGGAACGCCTCATCGGCGGCACGGCCTTCGTCGGACTGGACAACTACGTCACGGCCGTCAAGGACCCGCAGCTCATCCACGGCGTCGGACGCGTCGCGCTGTTCTTCGTGATCCAGGTCCCGGTGATGCTGCTGCTCGCCCTGCTGTTCGCCCTCGCGCTGGACAGCGGGCTGCTGCGGCTGGCCCGGGTGATCCGGCTGGGCATCTTCGTGCCGTACGCGGTGCCCAGCGTGGTCGCGGCACTGATGTGGGGCTATCTGTACGGCCCGGACTTCGGCCCGTTCGCCCAGCTGAGCCGGGACCTGGACCTGCCGGTCCCGCAATTCCTCAGCGAGGGCTGGATGCTCGGCAGCCTCGCGAACATCGTGACCTGGGAGTTCGTCGGCTACAACATGATCATCCTGTACGCCGCCCTGCGCACCATCCCCAGCGAGCTGTACGAAGCGGCGGCCATGGACGGCGCCGGCGCCTGGCGCATCGCCTGGTCCGTCAAACTCCCCGCGCTCAAGCCGGCGCTGATGCTCACCCTGCTGTTCTCCATCATCGGCAGCTTCCAGCTCTTCAACGAACCGAACCTGCTGATGAAGGTCGCCCCGGACGTCATCAGCAGCTCCTACACCGCCAACCTCTACGCCTACTCCCTCGCCTTCACCGGCCAGCAGGTCAACTACGCGGCCACGGTGTCCTTCCTTCTCGGCCTTGTCATCGTGATCGCCTCCTACGCCATCCTGCTCACCGCGAACCGCAGGAGGACCCCGTGACGACCACAGCCCTGTCCCCGGGGACCACGAGCACCCCGCCCAAGGACCGGAAGCCCGCGGCCCGAGGCCGGCGCAGGCCGTCTTCCGGGCGCCGCAGCACCCCGCTGACGATCGCCATGCTGGCCGCCCTGGCCTACTTCCTCCTTCCCCTGTTCTGGCTGCTGATCGCCTCGACGAAGAGCACCCAGGACCTGTTCAACAGCTTCGGCCTGTGGTTCTCGGACGCCCCGCAGCTGCTGGCGAACATCAAGGCGACCTTCACTCAGGACGACGGCGTCTTCGTGCACTGGCTGCTCAACACGGTGATGTACGCCGTGGTGAGCTCCGTCGGTGCCGCCCTGCTCGCGGCCGCGGCCGGGTACGGCTTCGCCAAGTTCCGTTTCCGCGGCGACCGGTTGGGCTTCAACCTGGTCCTCGGCGCCGTCATGGTCCCGACCACCGCCCTGGCGATCCCGACCTACCTGCTCTTCGCGGAGGCGGGCCTGGTCAACACCCCCTGGGCGATCATCCTGCCCTCCCTGGTCAACCCGTTCGGCCTCTACCTCATGCGCGTCTACGCCCAGGACGCCGTACCGGACAGCATTCTGGAGGCCGCCCGCATCGACGGCGCCGGGGAAGCCCGGATCTTCTTCACCATCGCCCTGCGCCTGCTCGCGCCGGGTCTGGTGACCGTGCTGCTGTTCACGCTGGTGGCGACCTGGAACAACTACTTCCTGCCGCTGATCATGCTCAACGACCCGGACCTGTACCCGATCACGGTCGGCCTGTCCTCCTGGGCCGCCCAGGCCCAGAACGGCGGGGCCGGCTCCAGCAGCGACATGCTCGCGCTCGTCGTGACCGGCTCCCTGATCTCGATCCTGCCCCTCGTCGTGGCCTTCCTGCTCCTGCAGCGTTACTGGCAGAGCGGCCTGGCCGCCGGCGGCGTCAAGCAGTAGGGCACGCAGCCCTCGTACCACTCCCCCCTTCCCCGGAGGTTTCCTTCATGGCGGCTCTGCCTGCCCGCGTCCTCTTCGGCGCCGCGTACTACCACGAGTACCAGCCGTACGAGCGCCCCGACGAACGTCTCAAGACCGACCTGGACCTGATGTCCGAGGCGCACGTCACCGTCATCCGGGTCGGTGAGTCGGTGTGGTCGACCTGGGAGCCGGAGAACGGACGGTTCGACCTCGACTGGCTCCAGCCGGTCCTCGACGGCGCCCACGAGCGGGGCATCTCCGTCGTCCTCGGCACCCCGACGTACGCCGTCCCACCGTGGCTCGCCCGCCAGTACCCCGAGATCACCGGCGAGCGGCGCACCGGCGAGCGCATCGGCTGGGGTGCCCGCCAGGAAGTCGACTTCACCCACCCCGCGTTCCGCTTCCACGCCGAGCGGATCATCCGCAAGATCGTCGCCCGGTACGTCGACCACCCCGCCGTCATCGGCTTCCAGGTCGACAACGAACCCGGCCTGGAGCTCTTCCACAACCACGGCGTCTTCCAGCGCTTCACCGACCACCTGCGCGCCAAGTACGGCGACGTCGAGACCCTCAACCGCGAGTGGGGACTGGTCTATTGGTCGCACCGGCTGTCGACCTGGGCCGACCTGTGGACCCCGGACGGCAACGCCCAGCCCCAGTACGACGTCGCCTGGCGGGAGTTCCAGGCCCGGCAGGTCACCGAGTTCATCGGCTGGCAGGCCGACCTCGTCCGCGAGTACGCCCGGCCCGAGCAGTTCGTCACCACCTGCATCTCCTACAAGCGCCCCGGGGTGGAGGACGACGAGCTGACCGACCGGCTCGACATCGCCACCGGCAACGCGTACTACGGCATGCAGGACGATCTGCTGCTGCCCGACCCCACGCCCGACGGTCTCGAGCAGGGCTGGCAGACCACCGGGGTCTGGGCGCTGTACCAGACCGCGGACTGGATGTTCTCCTCCCGCCAGGAGCCCTTCCTGGTCACCGAGACCAACGCCGGTTCCATCGGCATGCCGTGGGACAACCGTCCCGCCTACGACGGCCAGTGGCGCCAGGCCGCCTGGGCGCTGGTCGGGCGCGGGGCCCGGATGATCGAGTACTGGCACTGGCACACGCTGCACTTCGGCGCGGAGACCTACTGGGGCGGCATCCTGCCCCACACCGGGCAGCCCGGGCGCACCTACGCCGAACTGGCCCGGCTGGGCGCGGAGTTCGAGGCCGCGGGCCCGCTGGTGGCCGGGCTCGAACCGGACGCCGACATCACGATGGTGTACTCGACGCCGAGCAAGTGGCTGATGGAGAAGTACCCGCCGCTGGCCAAGCCGGACGGTGAGCCCGACCCGACCGCCTACCACCGCATCTTCGACCCCTTCTACCGCGGCGCCTTCGACGCCGGCCGCCAGGTCCGCATGGTCCACGCCCGCCAGCTGCACGACCCGCGCGACGAGCGGGAGGGAATGACGCCGCAGGATGCCGCCCGGCGCCACCCCGTCCTCGTCGTCCCGGCGCTGTACATCGCCGCCGACTCGACCCTGGACTGGCTGGCCGCCTACGCGGAAGCCGGCGGCCACCTGGTCCTCGGCCCACGCACCGGCTACGCCGACCACGAGGCGCGGGCCCGGCACGAGCCGGCGCCCGGACGGCTGGTCGACTGCGCGGGCGTCCAGTACGACGAGTTCAGCAACCTCGTACGAGACATCCCCGTGCGCTCGGCGTCCGGCGGACCGCTCGACCTGCCCGAGGGGGCGACGGCGACCCACTGGGCGGAAGGCCTGACCGCCACCGACGCCGACGTCCTCGTCGAGTACGACCACCCGCACTTCGGCCGCTGGCCCGCCGTCACCACCCGCCGCCACGGTGCGGGCCGCGTCACCACCGTCGGAACCGTCCCCGGCCGCGACCTCGCCCGGGCACTGGCCGCCTGGATGACACCGGCCTCCCGCGACGCCTGGCCGGACCGCCCGGAATCCGTCACCGCCACGACCGGCACCTCACCCGACGGACGCCGCGTCCACATCGTCCACAACTGGAGCTGGGAGCCCGTCCGCGTCCAGGCCCCGGTGGACCTCTCCGACGCCCTGACCGGCGCCTCCGTCCCCGCGGGCACGGAGCTGGAGCTCGGCGCCTGGGACGTCCGCGTACTCGTCGCCTGACCCGACCCCTTACCGGCACCACCGTGGCCACCCCCAGGAGGGGCAATGCACACAAGAAGAGCAGGAAGAGCGCTCGGATTCGTCGCGGCATCAGCGCTGCTGGCGATACCCGCCTCCAGTGCGCAGGCGTACAACCCGACGGGTGGAATCCTCTACCAGCTCGGCAGCGAACCGTGTCTGAAGGGGCGGGGCAACTGCGCGGTCTACCCGAAGTCGGCGCAGCTGCCGAGCGGGCGTCTGGTCGCGTCGTTCGAGAAGTCCACGGTCGTGTCGGCCACGGGCAGCGCCGACAGACAGACCCTCCCCGTGTACAAGAGCGACGACCACGGCACGTCGTGGCAGCCGCTGTCGGAGGTCAAAGCTCCCGCGTACCTCTCCAGCGACCCCAAGTACGCGAAGTACACGAGCAATTGGACGAACCCGTACCTCTACACGCTGCCGCAGGACGTCGGGAACCTGAAGCAGGGCACGCTGCTCCTCGCGAGCGTCGTCTCGGGCGACGACTACTACTACAAGGAGCACAAGGCGGCCGACCCGAACTGGACGCCGACCAACGACGGAGACCGCAGGGACCTGGCGATAGCCCTGTACTCCAGCACCGACGACGGTGCGACGTGGAAGGTCCTCAACATCGTCGCGACCGGCGGCTGGCAGGGCGGCAGCGCGGGCGCGACCGGGCAGAACATCGCCGCCGCGAACACGAACAAGCAGGTGGATCCCCTGTGGGAGCCGTACCTGATGGTCCACAAGGGCCAACTCGTCTGCTACTACTCCGACGAGAACGACTACACCGGCTTCAACGCGAGCACCGGTGTCCCGACGCTGGACCCCGCCAACGACACCGCCACGGACTCCCTGGGCCAGATCCTCGCCCACAGGACCTGGGACGGTCGCGGTGCGCAGTGGAGCGCCCCCGTCGTCGACGTCGCCGGGCTGACCCAGAGCATGGGAGGCGGCAAGACGGAGATCGGCGGCGGACGGCCGGGCATGGCGAACGTCGTGCGCACGACGGACGGCAAGTGGATGCTCCCCTTCGAGTACTGGGGCGGCGGAGCCAACACCAGGTACGTGGTCGCCGACAACCCGCTGGAGTTCTACCGCGGTTCGGCCACCGGCACGGACGTCGCCTCCCTGCCGGTCGACTCCGGCTCCCGTCCGCTCGCCGGAAACGGCAGTCCGGTGATCATCAGGCTGCCGGGCGGGCGCCTGGTCTACAACGCGGCCGCGAGCGGCAACGTCTGGGTCAACGAGAGCGGACGCAGCGACGGCACGTGGAAGGAGTACCAGACGACCTCACCGGCCGGTTACAGCCGCAACCTGCAGTACGTCGAGGGCACCGGCCGCATCGCGATCCTCAACAACCAGGGCACCTCGACGATCGCCTACGCCGAGGTCGACCTCGGCCAATCGGCCGGCGCCTACTACCAGTTGGTCAACCGCAAGACCGACCAGGTGATCGGTACCGGGAACAACACCAACGACGCGAACCTCGGCAACGCCGACGTCCCCGACGTCGTCCTGGAGGACCCCGGCGCGGCGGCGAACCCGGACACCCAGTACTGGCACGTGGTGACCGAACCGAACGGCGGCACGACCCTGCTGAACAAGTCGGGCGGCCGCGCGGCGGCCATCTGGACGGGCAACGCGACAGCCGGCCAACGGATCGGCCAGTGGGTCGACAACAGCGCCACCGGCAGCTGGAACCTGATCAAGACCAGCGACGGCTTCTACAAACTGCAGTCGGTAAAGAACACGAGCCTCTACCTCACCGGCGCCTCCGACGGAGCACCTCTGACCTTGCAGAACGCGACCACGGACGGCTCGCAGGACTGGGAGCTCGTCCCGTAGGCCACCGCCGGCCCGGCGCGGAAGGCAGGCGAAATCCGCTTTTCGCGCCGGGCCGGCGGCAGCTAGCGTCTGGGTGCAGCGAGTCGCCCACGAGGAGTTGAGAGATGGTCGGTCGTCCGAGCGCGCGTTGACGTCGTAGGCCGTGACCGGCCCGTCATCGCGTGCCGCCCTTGATGTTGCGGCACAGCGAGCCTTCTCCTGCCTGGACCGTCGGCGCACCTGTCGGGTGCCCGGTGGCAGGCCTCGTTGTCGGCGACCCGAGGGATCTCCGTGCCGTCCGCTTCCTCCGCTGTATCCGATTCCGGTCGGCCCGTTCCGTCCAGCCTGTGGCGGGACAGCGACTTCCGCAGACTCTGGGTGGGACAGACCGCCTCCCAACTCGGGGAACAAGCAGGTCTGGTGGTCCTTCCGCTCTTCGCCGTCCTGACCCTGCATGCCGGTGCGACCGAACTGGGCGTCCTGCGCGCCGTGGGGCAGGCGCCGATCCTGTTGCTCTCGCTGTTCGTCGGCGCGTGGGTGGACCGGTGGCGCACTCGCACGGTGATGGTGCTGACGGACGCGGGCCGGACCCTTGCCCTGGGTGCCGCCGCCGTGGCCGGCCTCTTCGGCTGGCTCGGCCTGCCCGCGCTGTTCGTGATCGCTTTCGCCGTCGGGGCCCTGTCGGTGTTCTTCGACGTGGCGTACCAGGCGTGTCTCGTACGGCTGGTGCGACGCGATCAACTGGTGCGCGGAAACAGCGCCCTTGAGGCCAGCCGGTCCGCGGCGCAGATCGGCGGTCCCGCCCTGGGTGGTGCGTTGGTGTCGCTGCTGTCGGCGCCGATCGCCGCCGTCTCCAGCGCGCTGTTCTTCGCGCTGTCGTTCCTGTCGATCCGACGAATCCGTAGACCCGAATCGGCCCCGGAGCACCGGCAACGTCCCTCGCGGGTCTGGCGGCGCATCCACGAAGGTCTACGTTTTGTCGTCAGCGACAGCGCACTGCGGACCGTGTGCCTGGCCTCCGCCGCCTTCCAGTTCTCGCTCGCGGCCGTGATGACCGTCTATCTGCTCTTCCTGCCGCGGGAACTGCACCTGTCCGGCGCCGCCGTCGGGCTGGCCCTCGCGGCGACAGGGCCGGGCGCGCTTGTGGGCTCCGTCCTGGCCGCCCGTCTGCCGAACCGGTTCGGGTACGGCCCGGTACTCGTGGCCGCGGCGGCACTCGGCGACGGCGTGTTCTTGTGTGTACCCGCGCTCCACGGCTCCCCCGCCGTGACCGTCCCCGCGCTCCTCGCGGTCAACTTCGTGTTCGGGGTCGGCGGCCAGTTGGTGAATGTGGCGGTCATGGCCGTCCGACAGACCGTCACGCCGGACGGGATGCAAGGCCGCGCCGCCGCGACGATCACGTTCGTCGGCATGGGACTCTCCCCGCTCGGCTCCCTGCTCGGCGGCTTCCTCGCGGACGCCTGGGGGTTGCGCACCAGTCTCCTGGTGACGGCCGTGGGCATGCTGTTGTCCCCGGTGGTGATGGCTCTGTCCCCGTTTGTACGCCTTGGACGGACGCTCCCGGCCCCGCGGAGCGCGCCGCTGACAGCCGACCGTGGGAAGGGCGACTCGGGGTGATGGCCTGGTCAGCCGGCTCGGAGCCGGACGCGTTGTTCGGCGACGACGGACACGCGAAGCTCGGCGCCGTCGGGTGCGGCAGCCGTGCGGACGCGGCCGATCTGTTCGGCCGGCACCAGGGCGGTTCCCCCTCCGCCATGTGAGCGCGGATGCCGCGCAGGGCGGCCGGCGCCGCGTCGTCGTCGGGGAGCGGGGTGAAGGTCGGTCCGGCGAGGAAGATCGCCCGGTAGCGGCGGGGCAGCTTCAAAGCCTCCATACGCTGGTGGAACACGGTCGCACGGATGCCTTGCTCGTCTGCCCGGCGACGGCGGCGGTCGAGGATGTCCGCGGAGGAGTCGACGCCCTCGACCTCCAGACCGCGTCGGCGCAGTTCGAGCGGAGGGTCACCGTCGCCCCACCCCAACTCCAGTGCCGGCATGCCTGCTCGCTCAACGAAGGCCGCATAGGGCTCAGGGTCCTGGGAGAAGGACTTCAGCGGTCCGTAGAGCTCCGCGACGATCCAAGGCAGGGCACTGCTGATGAGCCGGCTCCCGGCTCCGCGTCAAGGGCACGGGAGGCACGTTGACAGGTGCCTGTCGACATGTTGCTATGAGGCGCTGCTCAGCCGGAACTGCGTCGCGTCGCATACCGCTCGGGCACCGGATCGACGGACACCAAAGCGGGGGCCGTGCCCCTTAAGTACAGAGCGAGGAACCATGCCGCAGCGCGCTGCGACCATCGTCGGCGGCGGCATCGGCGGGCTCGCGGCGGCCATCGCCCTGCATCGCCGGGGTTGGCGTGTCGAGGTGCTGGAACGGGCTCCTGAGTTCGCCGAGATCGGCGCCGGCATCTCCCTGTGGCCGAACGCGCTGCGCGCACTCGAGGCGCTCGGGCTGGCCGACGCCGTCCGGGCACTGGGCGCCGTCGAGGCCGCGGGCGGCGTACGCGACCGCCGGGGCCGGTGGCTCTCCCGTACGGACAACGCGGAACTGGCACGCCGCTTCGGCCACCCCCTGACGGTCCTGCACCGTGCCGACCTGTTGCGGGCGCTCACCCAGGCGCTGCCCGCCGACAGTCTGCGGCCGGGCAGCGAGGTGTCCACGGTCCACGACGACGGCCACCGCCCGGTCGTAGACCACGGCGGGGGTCAGTCCCGGCCCGACCTCGTCATCGGCGCCGACGGGCTGCGCAGTGTGGTCCGGCGCGCCCTGTGGCCCGACGCGGCCGGCCCCCGGTACGCCGGTTACACCGCCTGGCGCATGGTCACCGAGCCCCTCGCCCAGCCGCCCTCCGAGGGCGCGGCGACCTGGGGCCGCGGGGAACGGTTCGGCTACACGGCGCTGCCGGGCGGGCGGATGTACTGCTTCGCGACCGCGTCGCTCCCGGCCGCAGCGGCCTCCGCCTCCTCCGAGTACGCCGAACTGCTGCGCCGGTTCGGCTCCTGGCCGGATCCCGTCCCCGCCCTGCTGGCCGCCGTCCCCGCGGACGCGGTGCTCCGCCACGACCTGTACGACCTGCCGCCCCTGCCCTCCTTCGTCCACGGCCGCGTCGCGCTGCTGGGCGACGCGGCCCATGCGATGACCCCCAATCTGGGCCAGGGCGCCTGCCAGGCGCTGGAGGACGCGGTCACCCTCGCCCACTGCCTCGACAGCACCCCGGACGTCACCGCCGCGCTCCGCTCGTACGACCTGCTGCGCCGCCCGCGTACGCAGGCCATCACCCGCCGCTCCGCCCGGCTCGGCGTGCTCGGCCAACTGTCGTGGCGACCGGCGGTGTTGCTGCGCGACACCGCCGCCCGGCTGACACCGACACGCGCGACGCTGCGTTCCATGACGCCGGTGCTCGGCTGGACCGCGCCCGACGGCCCGATGACCGCGACCCAGAGCGAGACCCACTGATGCCGGACTGGACCTACCACCCGATGCGCCAGGCGGCCGCCGCAGTGCTCGGCCGCCGCCGTTCACAGCTCACCGCACTGGGACTGCTCGCCCGGATCGGCTCCCGCCCCGCCGGCGCGCGACTCATCGCCCGCGGGTTCGGCCACCGCCATCCGCCGCGGCACCTCGCGGGCGACATCGTCGGCGTACCCGTGACCGTCCGCCTCGGCATATCCGTCCCGCCCTCCCTCGCCCGCGAAGCGGTACACGCCATGCCCCCGCTCGGGGCCGGTGTCGTCGAGGTGGGGCCCGTCTCGGCGGCGGACGCGGAGACGGTACGCAAGGCCGCTGCCGGCCGCACGATCCCGCTGGTCGTCCGCGCCCGCGACCCCGAGGTCGAGGCCGCCCTCAAGCCCCATGTCGACGGGTTCACCCGCGACGACGACCCGCACCTGGTCCACGTGTCCGACGCGTCGGTCACCGCCGCGGCCGCTGCGCTCGAGGAGCCGGGCGCGGTCGTGCTCGCCCGGCCCGGGGTGCTCGTCGAGTCCGGGCCCGGCTGGTTCGCCCGGGTCACCGAGGCGGCCACACCGACCGCGCCCGCCCCACGGCTACGGGACGTCGGCCTCGATCCCCGCCGCTGGCCCGCCTGGTGGTGGGCGCTGCTCGTCGGGCTCGGGATGACGGGCGCCGGACTCGGGGCCGCGGCGATCACCCTCGGGCCGGTACTGCTCTGGTACGACCGCGACTACCTCGGCATGACGCTGCACGACCTGCATGCCGCCAACCACCACCTCGTGCACTTCCTCCAGCACGACCGGATCACCATGGCCGGCACGATGGTGGCGATCGGCGCCCTCTACACGGGCCTCGCCGTGGGCGGCATCCGACGCGGCTGGCCCTGGGCCCGCGAGGTGTATCTGCTCTCGGGCGCCATCGGCTTCCCCACCCTGTTCTACTTCCTGGCCACCGGCTTCGTGGAACCCCTGCACACGGCCACCACCCTCGTCCTGTTCCCGATGTTCGTGGCCGGGATCCGCCCGACCCCGCACGCACCCCGCTGGCACCTGGCCCCCGAGGGACCGGAGCGGGAGCGCCGACGGGCGCTGACCGGCCAGCTTCTCCTGATCGTCACGGGAGCCGGGCTGTTCGTCGGCGGAGCCGTGATCTCCGTGGTCGGCCTGACCGGCGTCTTCGTGCCGAGCGACCTGACCTTCCTGGGCACCGGCGCGCAG
Organism: Streptomyces sp. NPDC087859; assembly: GCF_044742595.1. Lineage (NCBI taxonomy): Bacteria > Bacillati > Actinomycetota > Actinomycetes > Kitasatosporales > Streptomycetaceae > Streptomyces > Streptomyces sp. NPDC087859. Next base: position 265,144 of record NZ_JBIUUU010000013.1, read on the forward strand.
ACGCTGGAAGCCGTCAATCCGCGGCTCGTGCCGTTCATCGCCCACGACCGCGCGGGGTTCGGCGGCGCCCTGATGTCCGCGGCCGTGGCGATCCTCCTGCTCAGCGCGTGGGGCTGGCGGCGAGGTGAGGCCTGGGTGTTCTGGACCCTGGCCGCGGCGGCGACCGCCGGCTTCCTGCCCGCCGTCGTGGTCCACGGGGTGATCCACTACACCGACTTCATCCACCTCGTACCGGTCTACATCGGCATCGCCCTGACCGGCATCGGCCTCCTGCTCGCGCGCCCCTACCTCTGCGCCAAGACGCCGGCCCCGCCAGGCGACTGACGGGCACCCTCCGGAGAGAAACCGGAGCGGCGCAAGTCACGCAGCGGGACGGCACTTGGGCAAGGGACAGTCACCGTGGCGCCCTCGACCGGCGGCTCACGGGGTCTGCTAGTGCTGGGTGAACGCGGCGATCAGGCCCTGGGCCGTGTTGTTCTCGGAGTCGATGTGGTGGACTTCGGCTCCTTCGAACATGGCGACCTCGGCGCTGCGGAGGAACATGGCCTGTTCGTACTCGCTGAGCGCGGCCTCGATGTCGTCGGGGTGCGCGGCGAGGGCCTTGCCGAGTTCGGCGCCGTCGAGCATGGCCAGGTTGGCTCCTTCGCCGTTCGGGGCCGCGAGGTGGGCGGCGTCACCGAGGAGCGTCACCCCCGGCACCCGGTCCCACCGGTGGTCGACCGGCAGGGTGTAGTGGGGGCGCAGGACCGGAGCGGTGTCGCCGTCGGTGATCAGCGCGGTCAGTTCGGGCGCCCAGCCGTCGAACTCCTGGGCGATCCGTGCGGCGGCCGCGGCGGCGTCGGTGAAGTCGATGGCGGCGAACCACTCCTGCGGCCTGCTCAGCGCCACATAGGTGTGCAGAGTGTCGCCGCTTTCCCGGTGTCCGAAGATCTCCTTGCCCGGCGAAGGCGCCATCATCGAACCACCGCCGACCGCTTTCGCGCAGGCGGGGTGCCGGGTGTCGGCGTCGAACAGATAGGTCTCGACGAACGATGTCCCGACGTACTCGGGTGTGGCGCCGGAGAGCAGCGGCCTCACCCGTGACCAGGCGCCGTCCGCGCCGACCAGCAGACTGGTGACGACGGTGGTGCCGTCGGCGAACGTCACCTCGTAGCGGCCCTGGCCGAGGGCGCGGGTGCCGCTGGCCTTGTGCCCCCATCGGACGGTGCCGGCCGGGAGTGAGTCGAGCAGGATCTGCCGCAGTTCGCTGCGCTGCACCTCGGGGCGTCCGCCGGTGCCGTCGTCGCCCTCCTCGAACAGGACGGTCCCGTCCCGGTCGAGGACCCGCATCGCCTGACGGCCCTCCAGGATGATGGCCCGGAACGCGTCCATCAGGCCGGCCGCCTCGAGGGCGAGCTGCCCGTTGTAGTCGTGGATGTCGAGCATCCCGCCCTGCATACGCGCCGACGGGGAGACCTCGGCCTCGTGGACCGAGACCGGGATGCCGTGGACATGCAGGACACGGGCCAGCGTGAGTCCGCCGAGTCCGGCACCGATGATCGTGACGGGTGTGCGCATGGTGGCTCCTTGGGGATCGGGCCGCCCGGTGGTATCCGGCCGGCCTCCTCCCGAAAGATCCCAACGCCTCCCGACAGGCCGCCGACATCGCACCAACAGCCCCCGACAACCGACCGACACCACGCCGGTGATGATCGTGACAGAGGTCTGGCCCGCCGCTACGGGGGAGAGCGACGGGCCAGTACCTCCACAGTGCCACAGCCGCGCACGAGATGTGCGGCGTCATGGGAAAGCGCCGCCGCTCAACAGGCCCGAAACGCCGGAAATACACAGAGCCCGTCCCGGATGTATCCGGGACGGGCTCTGCTGTGGAGCGCCGGGCAGGCCTTGCACCTGCATCTCCCCGCAGGAAGCGGGGCGTCTTTCCTTGGACCACCAACGCGCGACCGGAAACCAGGAGTTCTGGCGACCAGCTCTAGATCAAGCATAGCGGATGCTCGACGGCCGGCAGACACGGGCGACCGCGCGAAGCGGTCAGTCCTCCGCCGGATTCACGTCCGTCACCTTGCCCTCGGTGTCGGTCTGCAGGAAACCGCTACGGCCGTACTTGTCCGAGAGGTAGACCGACAGTCCGAACGAAGGGTTGAAGGCGTTGGGCTGGCGCACCAGCACATAACGGGTCTCGACATCCTTGACGTTCAGCTTCTTCTCCGCCTCGGCCAAGAGAGCGGGAATCCTGTCCCAGTTGAAGTCCTCGACGGCGAAGGGCTTGTAACCACTCGGCAGGGTGCTGTCGATGATGCCCTTCTTCGCGCCCGTGCCCGGGCGGTAGTCGTACGACTCGTATGCGGTGTCACTGCCGTTGACCATCACCTGGGCCAGTACGTAGTCGTCGTAGACGGAGAAGCTGCCGAACCTCTTCCGGCCGCTCTCCTTCTCCAACGCCTTGATGGCGGTGCGGATGTTGGCGGGGGTGAGCATGCTCCCCGTCGCGGTCTCCTGCGAATCCGAACTGGCGGAGGGCGAGCCCGATGTCGGCGTCGAGACTGACGTAGGTGTCGAGGACGACGTGGACGTCGAGGGGCCTCCCGTGTTCAGGTCGGCGGAACCGTCGTCCAGGGGCAGCAGCCACCACAGCAGTGCTACGGCGCCGACGAGCGAGGTTCCCGACAGGCTCAACAGCAAGGGGCGGCCCGGGGTGCGTCGGCGTGGCGCTCGGGTAGGGGAGGTCACCGATTGGGGTGCTGTCGGTGCTGTCGGCCCGGGGATCGGGTTGGCCGACGGGGGGCCGAATGCGGCGGGAGTGGCAGGCGCGCCGGGGTACCAAGGGTCTGTGGGCGTGGACGGTGCCGCCAAGGGATACGAGGTGGGTTCGTCGCGCGGGGGCGTCGGGGCGGTCGTCGGCTCCGACTCGATCACGGCGAGTCTGCGGTCCAGGACAGCGGCGGATGCGCGCGCCGCGGGGTCCCGTACCAGCACGCTCATCAGGACGTCGCCGAGGAGGCCGGCCCGTACCGGTGGCGGCACGTCGTCGTGGAGGACGGCGGCGAGGGTGGCCAGGGTGCTGCCCCGGCGCAGCGGGTGGTGGCCCTCCACCGCGTTGTAGAGCATCATCGCCAGCGACCACAGGTCGGACGCGGGTCCGCCCTCGTGGCCCGAGATGCGTTCCGGCGCCATGAAGTCCGGTGTGCCGATGATGGAGCCGGTGGCGGTGAGGCTGGTCGTCTCTCGGATCGCGGCGATACCGAAGTCGGTGAGGACGGGGCGCCCGTCCGGCCGTAGCAGCACATTGGCGGGCTTGACGTCCCGGTGCTGGATTCCGGCGTCGTGCGCGGCGGTCAGTGCGGCCAGTACCCCGCGGCCGATCCGTGCCGCCTCGGCCGGGGACATCGGCCCCTGAGCCAACCGGTCGGCGAGCGAGCCGCCGCTGACCAGCTCCATCACGATCCACGGGTAGGTGCCCTCGCCGCCGTCGACGATGTGGTGAATGGTGACGACGTTGGGATGGTCGATCCGGGCCAGGGCCCTGGCCTCGCGCAGCACGCGTTCACGCAGCATGCGAGCGGCCTCGGGGTCGTACTCGGCGAGATCGCGGTCCGGCGGGCGGACCTCCTTGATCGCCACCAGTCTGTGCAGGACCAGGTCCCTGGCCCGCCAGACCATGCCCATCCCGCCGCCGCCCAGGCGGCCCTCCAACTCGAAGCGCCCGTCGACAACCCGTCTGCCGGGACCTCCGTCTGCCTCACTCATGGGCGGGAGCTTAGTTGGCGCCACCGACATCGTTCGACGGCCCCCGAGGCGCCGGTCCGGTGCTGTGCGATGAGCGTGCCCAACGGCTCTCGGGCAGAGCCCCGTTGGTCTCTCAGTCGAACCGCAGGATGCGCGGGGCGAAGGTGCCCTCGGGGCCGTCGGCGCGGCCGACCGACCACACCGTCGACGTGCCCGGCACCGGTGCCAGCCGTAGCGTCCTGGAGTCGCCCTCCCCGGCCACCGCCGGTTCGCTGTACTCGGTGAACGACTGCCCGTTCCAGCCGAGGAAGTCCGGTCCGGGGACCCACGGTGGAGTGCTGCCCGGCGGACCCCACTTCTGCGAGCGGGCCACCGCCACCCAGCCCAGCTCGCCGGACGGGGTGGGCGCCAGTGACGTGATGCCGCCGAAGTCCGTCGGCACGGTCACGTGGCTCCACTCGTGTCCGTCGAAGCGGACGAGCAGCGGCGGGATCGGCCGGCCCACCGGACCTCCGACGAACCCGGCCGTGCCACCCGCCCACACCTCCGTGGGCGAGACCGCCAGCACGCTGCCCACGGCCGAGCGCGGGAACCCGTCCACGATCGTCTGCTCCCACGTCTGCCCGTCCCAGTGCGACACCGCCGCACCCGAGACGGTCTCGCCCGCGGCCCAGACGTCGTCGGCCGCCAGGATGTGCAGGCCGTACACGGCGCCCGGAGGCGTCGGCACGTCCCGCCAGCCGCGGCCGTCCCAGCGCAGCAGTACCTGGGCGCCGTCGCGTGAGCCGGTCAGCCAGGTCTCGCCGCCACCGGAGACGACTCGGGTCAGCAGGACCCCGCGCGGCGACCGGGTCTCGCGCCAGGCGGTGCCGTCGTAGCGCAGCAGGTGCGCGCCGCCCGCCGAGTCGCGGCCGACCGCCCAGACGGTGGTGGGTGAGGTGGCGGCGACGGACAGCAGTTCTCCCTGCCAGCCGATCCCGGGCAGGTTCTGGCGCTGCCAGGTGGTTCCGTCCCAGCGCAGCACCAGCGGGAAGCCTGGCGCCTCACGGCCGACGGCATCGGCGCCGACCACCCAGGCCCGGTCCGGCCCGAGCGCCACGGCCTCGTTGAGCCCGGCCTGTGGGCGTACCTGTGCCGGGACGGGAACGTGTTGCCAGGACCGGGTGTCCGCCGCGGCCGTGGTCATGAGGGTGATGATGGTCAGGGCGACGGCGAGGGCCGCGACGAGAAGTCTGCGTGCCATGGTCAGCCTCCCAGCCGCTCGCTCATCAGGTTCGGTTTGGAGCCGTAGATCTCGACGGTCCCGAAGGACAGCAGTGAGGACCCGGCCCTCGTCAGTTCACGCGGCTTGACGTCGATCGCGTTCGTGCGCTCCGGACCGTAGGAGAAGGTGGTGCGGGTGCCGTCCACCCGTGCGTACTTCGACTGGAACGCCCGGTCACTGCGCACCGGCAGCCACAGGGCGCCGTCCGGGCCGCGCGTCATGCCCTCGGTGTACGTGTCGCCGAGCGAGGGGTAAGTGGTGTGCCAGGTACGCCCGTTGAAGGTCATCAGGTAGGTGCGGGGCATGCCGTCGGTGTACTGGCTGCCGCCGATCGTGGCCCGGCCGGACGGTTCGAGCAGGATCGTGTGCACGTTGCTGTTCGGCGGCAGCGGCACCTTGGCGTCCCGCCACACCGTGCCGTCCCAACGCAGCACGGTGGTACCGGTGTTGGTGTCCGCCCAGGCCCAGGCGTCGGTGGCCGTACGCGCGGTGACGCCCATCAGGTAGATCACGCCGTCCGGGGTGGACTGCGTGGTCCAGCCGGAGCCGTCGTAGTGCAACACCTTCAGCCCGGTGTCGTCTTCACCGACCACCCACGCGGCACCCGGCACGGCGGTGAAGTCCTGGTAGGTCCACAGGGTCTGCGGAAGCGGTACGGCACTCCATCCTGACGTCGACCGTCGCAGGATCTCGCCCGCCCCCGCGCGGTTGTGGAAGATCCACGCCTCCTCGCCGACGAACTGCACCTTGCCGAGCCAGCCCGGCTCGTCGGCGCCGGGGAAGGTGGTGTCCCGGTTCCATGCCGTGCCGTCCCACCGGTACAGCATCGGCCGCAGTCCGTCGGCGGCGTGCTCGTACCCGGTGGCCCATGCCTCGCCCGGCCCGCGGGCGGCGAGATCGGACACGGTCACCGGTGGGGCCGCCGCAGGCACCGGCAGCGCCGACCAGCTCGGTTTCGCAGCGGCGGCGGGCGGCACAGCCGCGGCCGGAGACACGACCGTGGCGCACGCGATCACAAGGCAGACGATGACTGTGCGGAGACCGTTCACGAGACCCCCCAGTACGCGACGGTCGCACACGGTATTGGCGTTCACCCACCGGGAACAGACGGCATTCGGCCATCACGGTTCCCTCTGGAGGACGTCCGTGTCGCGGGCCTTCTGGAGTCACGAGCACGGTGCGTCGGACGGGGTCCTACTTCCTGCGTTCCGTGCCGAGTTGCAAGCGTTTTCACTTCAAGGTCGCACGGACGCCCAGGAGACGAAGACCGTTCTGAACTCCATAGATGTAGCCATGTGTTTTGCCTTGACGCGTACGCATCACGATGCTTCCATCACCACCGTGTAAACGCTTCAACTCCGGACGGCTCGTCGGCCATCGATCGACGCGAAGGTCACGCCGCCGAGGCGGTCACGAGCGCAGCCGAGCCCGGTCCGGTGCACCGCACCACGAAGGCAACCGCGAGCAACCCAAGGAGACCGTCGTGCACTTGACGCATCGGTGGCGAGCCACCCACCGGCTCCCCGTCACCGTCTCAGCGGTGCTGGCCGTCTGCGCCACCCTGACCGCCGCCCCGGGAAGCGTCGCCTCGCCCGACCCGGCCGCGGCCGGCGATGTGACGATCCAGGCCGCGCGCGTGATGGAGAACCTCGGACGCGGGGTCGTGGCGGTGCGCTCCGGCAGCAGCCAGGTCCTGGTCTCCTGGCGACTGCTGGGCCTGGACCCGCAGGGCATCGGCTTCAATGTGTACCGGTCCACCGGTGGCGGCGCGTACACCAAGGTCAACACCGCCGTCCTGACAGGCGGGACCAACTACACCGACTCCACGGCCGACTTGACGCGGTCCAACAGCTATCGCGTGGCCGCGGTCGTCGGCGGTCAGGAACAGGCGCCCAGCGGTGCCTTCACGTTGACGGCCAATCACGCGACGGAACCCGTGGTCCGTGTGCCGCTGCGCTCCGGCGGTCCGGTGAAGTTCGTCTGGGTCGGCGACCTCGACGGCGACGGCGAGTACGACTACCTGGTGGACCGGCAGACCTCGCCCCAGAAGCTCGAGGCGTACAGCAGTGACGGCGACTTCCTCTGGGACGTCGACATGGGGCCGAACAGCCAGAACCAGGACAACATCGAACCGGGGTCGTCCGCGATCGACGTAGGCCACTGGGACGGCGTCACGGTCTACGACTTCGACAGCGACGGCCGAGCGGAGGTCGCCCTCAAGATCGCCGACGGTGTCAGGTTCGGCGACGGAGCGACCTGGACGCACGCGGACGACGCGCGACAGTTCATGGCCATACTCGACGGCGCGTTCAACCTGATGATGGCCGCCTGGAAATTCACCGGCAGTGCGCTCAGGCAGGAATGGACGTGGCTTCGCGGCAGCCAGAACGCACCCGACGGTCACAACAGCCGCGCCCTCGACGTCAACGGCGACGGGACGGACGAGGTCGCCGAGATCGGGTTCGTCCTCAACGGCGACGGCACCCTGCGTTACTCCATGGGCCCCCAGGGCATCGTCCACGGCGACCGCTTCCACATCGCCGACATGGACCCCGGCCGCCCGGGCCTCGAGGGCTACGGCGTCCAACAGGACAACCCCAGCGGCCTCCTCGAGTACTACTACGACGCCTCGACCGGCTCCATCATCTGGAAGCACAACGGTGGCCCCGCCGACGTCGGACGCGGCATGGCCGCCGACGTCGACGCACGCTTCCCCGGCATGGAGGTCTGGTCCTTCTCGGGCCTGTACAACGCCCCCTCCAACCAGCTCACCGAACCCAACACCTCACTACGGCCGTGGCCGCAACTGGGACTGTGGTGGGACGGCGACCTCACCACGGAACTCCTCAACGACGGCAAGATCGAAAAATGGAACCCGCTCAACCCGACGTCGACCGGCAGCCTCCCCCGCCTGGTCAGCACCTGGAACTACGGCGCCGTCACGGCCGCCCAGGGCGGCCCCACCCTCGTCGGTGACATCCTCGGCGACTGGCGCGAGGAGGCCGTCTACACCAACGCCTCCTACAACGAGCTGATCATCTTCACCACGAACCAACCGACCACCACCCGCCTCTACACACCGGCCCACAACCCCGCCTACCGCAACGCCATGACCTTCAAGGGCTATATGCAGTCCCACCACGTCGACTACTTCCTCGGAGCCGGCATGTCGTCGGCACCTCGGCCGAATATCACCTATGCGGGGAGTGCTGCTGCGGGCGCGGCGGAAGCAGCGGGCGGGTCGGGCGGCTAGAAGGTGCTCTCCTTGAAGGGGCGGCCGGTTGATCGGAGACGTCTCCCGGCGAGTCATCACTGATACGCCGATGCGGCGATGCGACACGGGACCGGATCGGCCAGCTGATGCCGGCTGATCCGGTTCGCGGAGGCCGATGGTTCGGCCATCGCTTTCAAGGCAACTCGGGGTGGGGGTGCCGCGTAGGGCCAGCGCGCCTCACCCACGCCGATGGCTGCCGGCCGCTGCGCTTGTCGGCCGGTGTGTGTGGGCGTTGCTACGCGGTTGGACGCTCACCCCTGCGTCTCTTGTCGAGGGCCGGTGCTGAGCTCGGCATTGTGCAGAGCGGCGAGTTCCCGGAGGTCATTCGCGACCATGACCTGAGCGCGGCGACCTGCGACGCCGGCCACGTCCGGCCAGGAGGATGCGCGAGGCCAGTTCTGAAGTCTGGCCTTATCTTCATCAGGTCGATCATGACGGCTTTCCAACCCTGCATGTGACTGGATGAGGGGCTGACCATAGGTCGCTGGGATTCACACGGATCCGCCTCAGTCCGTCGCTGTTGGTGTCAGCCGCTGATGTCAGGTGTCAGCCTGCCCCTTGACATGTTGCCGCTCGGCTTCCTCCGAGACGCAGAGCATCTGATGAGCTGGGATCACCGATTCGCCAGGAAGAGGATCTATGCCCCGGACTCGGACGGCCACGATATCGGTGACCAAAGGCGAGTACGGGCTACGGAGTTGAACAAGGCGCCATCGGAAGCGATAAGGAACGTCCTTTGCCGGCAGTTCCCTTGTGGCTAGGCTCACCCAGCGGTCGTAGATCGTCGGGTAGATACGGATGTCAGAGCCGCACCGGGGACAGGTCGGCGGTTCGAGGAACGTCACGTCGTCAGGGTCCGGCTCGGGCCACGGCAGGGCTGTTGCGCCCTCATCCTGCGCCATTTGATTCGCGAGCCGATTCCAGCATCCGTCACACAGCTCGGCTATGAGATCTATGCGCCCGCGGCTGTGGACAGTCGGGTCATGCTCACCACAGCGCTGGCATAAGTGCTCATCACGATCGCCCATCGCCCCCATGTGTTCGAGTGTGAGCGAGTATGTGCAAATTGCAGTAGAACGCGATTTGGCCCTTTTAGCAGGTAAAACCTGCACCATATGTCTTGAAGTAAACATCTACTTGTCACACGCCCCGTCACCCGCTCCCCTTCCTTCACCACCACCGGCCCCAGCTCCCATCCCGGTGCCGGCTGATCCCCCACCGGAGGCATCCGCCTTGACCCTGGGCCGCTCTATACGGTGATCGACTCATAGCTTCCGGCCCTAACCACATGTGGGCGCGCGTCGGCGGCGGCAGCGCCGAGCGGGCCGCTGAGTAGCGTGTCCCTTACGGGGTGGGGAGAGCTGCTTACGGCTGTTGTCGGAGTGTTGGTCGGTGTCGTGGCGACAGAGGCTGTCCACGCGCGACGGGCTCGCATCGAGAATCCGGCGATACGACTCACGGTTCGCGCGAACAGCAGTGATGGAGTGTGTGTACTGAACAATCTTGGCTACGCCAGTGCACACACGGTCGGGGTGACCGCCGGTTGGGTTTCGCAGCAGGGGCGTTACCGCGTCACTCATCGTGTCAAGCGGTGGAACGAAGTGCCTCCTGGTGCGGAGTTGCACTTCTCCCTACCGCAGGACATCGGGCGTGCTGGCGGCACAGTGCTCATGGTGGCGTGGCATGAAGGCCTGAAGCCCACGGCTCGTCGTCGGCAGCAGCAATGGCCAATTGGATGAGGTCACAGCACCGGCTCAGCCCTGCCCATTGCCTTGACGTGAAGTCTCGCAGCAGGTCAGTCGGTGCCGACACTGGATATCGATGCCGCATACATCATCAGCGTCGCAGCCGTCTTCAACTGCCGGGACGCAGGCCCAGCCAGCCGGGTGATGCGGCCTGGGGGTAGCGCGCCGCCACGTTCCGGCGGGCCGCACCTGGACGCGGCGAGGCTTTGCCTCAACTGGTGGCCGGCGACGGCTCATCAGCAGTCGCTGGACGGCTGATCGGCGCGTACTGACAGCGGGCGACCCCGGGGGTATCACGCCCGCCTGAGACTACTCCGACGCGCACCTCGCCGAGTTCTCTCCCGGTTCCGCCGCCCCACCGCCCGCACACCGCCCGCACACCGCCCCCGATGATCTTCTGCCCGGAGCCGGGTCGCGAGGGCATTGTCAGTGGTGGCAGGCAGGATGATGGGCATGACGACACCCGTTGCACAGATCGTGGATGCCGCCGCCTACGCGCAGGCGGTCGAGGATGCGGTGAAGGCCGCGGCCGCCTACTACGAGGGCGGCACCTCAGCCCTGGACGACGACGCCTATGACCGGCTCGTGCGCGGTATCGCGGCGTGGGAGGCGGAGCATCCCGACGAGGTGCTGTCCGACTCTCCGACGGGCAAGGTCGCCGGCGGGGCCGTGGAGGGGGATGTTCCGCACACGGTGGCGATGCTGAGTCTGGACAACGTGTTCTCGCCGGAGGAGTTCACCACCTGGACGGCCTCGCTGGCCCGTCGCATCGGCCACGACGTCACTTGCTTCAGTGTCGAACCGAAGCTCGACGGGCTGGCGATCGCCGCTCGCTACACCCACGGCCGACTGAGACAGCTGATCACGCGCGGGGACGGCACCGCCGGGGAGGACGTCTCGCACGCGATCGGCACCATCGAGGGGCTCCCGGAAGAACTGTCCGAGCCTGTCACCGTGGAGGTGCGCGGCGAGGTTCTCATGACCACGGCGCAGTTCGAGCACGCCAACGAGGTGCGCACCGCGCACGGCGGGCAGCCGTTCGCCAATCCGCGCAATGCCGCGGCGGGCACTCTGCGTGCCAAGGAGCGTGCCTACACCGTGCCGATGACCTTCTTCGGTTACGGCCTGCTCCCCCTGCCCGACACCCAACCGGCGCTGGCGGAGCAGCTCGGCGAGAGCGCCCACAGCGACCTGATGGCACAGGCCGGCGGACTCGGCGTGAACACCACCGCGACGACCGCCGTGCCCGGCAGCACCGCAGACACCGTCGAGGAGGTCCTGGCGCGGGTGCAGGAGATCGCGGCACTGCGTGCGGAGCTGCCGTTCGGCATCGACGGGGTCGTCATCAAGGCCGACCTGGCCGTCGACCAGGCGACCGCCGGATCCGGGACACGCGCCCCGCGCTGGGCGATCGCCTACAAGCTCCCCGCCGTGGAGAAGGTCACCCGACTGCTCGAAGTGGAGTGGAACGTGGGCCGCACCGGCATCATCGCGCCCCGCGCCGTCCTGGAACCGGTGGAGATCGACGGCTCCACCATCACCTATGCCACCCTGCACAACCCCGCCGACATCACCCGCCGCGACCTGCGCCTGGGCGACCACGTCATGGTCTACCGCGCCGGCGACGTCATCCCCCGTATCGAGGCCCCCGTCGCCCACCTGCGCACCGGCGACGAACAGCCGATCGTCTTCCCCGAGGTGTGCCCGCGCTGTGGCTCCGCCATCGACACCAGCGAACAGCGCTGGCGTTGCGAGAACGGCCGCAACTGCCACCTGGTCGCATCGCTGTCCTACGCCGCCGGGCGCGACCAGCTCGACATCGAAGGCCTCGGCCACACCCGCGTCGTCCAGTTCGTCGACGCCGGCCTGGTCGCCGACCTCGCCGACCTGTTCACCCTCACCCGAGACCAGCTCCTGGCTCTGGAACGGATGGGCGACACCAGCACCGACAACCTCCTTGCCGCGCTGACCACGGCCAAGAGCCAGCCGCTGTCGCGAGTGCTCTGCGCGCTGGGAGTACGCGGCACCGGCCGGTCCATGTCCCGCCGTATCGCCCGCTATTTCGCCACCATGGACAACATTCGGGCCGCCGACGCCGAAGCGATGCAGCGGGTCGACGGCATCGGCACCGAGAAAGCCCCCTCCATCGTCGCCGAACTCGCCGAACTCGCCCCGCTCATCGACAAGCTCGCCGCGGCCGGGGTGAACATGACCGAACCGGGCGCCACCCCGCCCGTCCCGGCGGAGGACAGCACCGCGGACACCGAGGGTGAAGCGCAAGGAGCGGGACTGCCGCTGGCCGGGATGGCCGTCGTGGTCACCGGCTCCATGACCGGCGCGCTGGAGAAGCTCTCCCGCAACGAGATGAACGAGCTCATCGAACGCGCCGGCGGCCGTTCCTCCTCCAGCGTCTCCAAGAAGACCACCCTGGTCGTCGCCGGAGACGGCGCCGGCTCCAAGCGAGCCAAAGCCGAGGACCTCGGCATCCGCCTGGCCACCCCGGACGAATTCGCCACGCTCATCGCCGACTTCCTCAACTGACCGAAACTGACCGACCCTGGAGCCGCGGCCGGCCTTCCCCGACCGGTCGCGGCGCCGCCCCCTGTCGGCAACAGCACCAGCCACGTCCCTACTCACGTCAGAGGCGGCAAGTAGCCTGCGAACCATGGGTATTGAGATCGATGTAGTGGTGGGTTACCCGATCAACGATGAGGTGGAGCGGGTGCTCGGGTTGGCCGAGGCGGTCGACGAGCCCATCACGGTCACCTTCATGTGGGAGGGGCGCGAAGAGGCGGAACGTGCGGTGCTGGTACCCGCGGCCACGCTGGCGCTCTGGGAGCACTGGGCCCCCACGGCCTACCCGACGAGTGGCGTCGGGGCAGAGGACCACGCGGTGGCGGAGGAGCCGGAACTGGCCCACCCAGAGGAGTTCGGCGCGTTCACTCTCTTTCGTCGTCGCGTGGGCGGGCGCACGGCGGTTGCCCGTAAGGGTGTGGTGGTCGCCGAGCTCCTGGACCCTGACGAGGCGCACTGGCTCCAGGAGAAGGCCCGCAATGTCCGCCAAGGCTTCATGGACCCGAAGCAGAAGGCGGCGTTCGAGGAGTTCCTTGCCCGACAGGCAGCCCTCGAAGATCAGTGAGGCGCACTCGAACACGGTCCGGCGGGAGCCGGGTGCGATCCTGCGGATATGAATGATCTCGGTGACGCGCACCTACGCACCTTGACGCTGCGCTTGATGACTCTCCTCGCAGCCGGCCCCCAGGATCAGCTGGCCTGGCTGGGCGAGCGTGAGCTGGAGACGGCGTCCATCGTCGAAGAGGTGGAGCTCCTCTGCCGCGTCGCCGAAGGACTGGCAGAGCGCGGAGTCCTCGAACCCCAGGAGCTGCTGGATCTTCGGGCCGTCGGCCGTCGCATCGGCCACATCGATACCACCTGCCGTACCGGTCTCTGGGGCGACGCCCTGGCGGCCGCGGATCCGGCATGGGGCGAGATACGTCTCCTCGCCCGCCAGTTCCTCCTCACGACGCTGGGCGACTGGCGTCAGCCGATGCCACGCCCCGTGCACCCGCACACGGGCCACCGCTGAGCACGTTCAGGCCGCCTGCGTGCCTCTGGCTCTGCCACTGGCCAGATCCGCGAAAACGAACACTTGTTCCCCATCGCCACTCAAGGCAACCGCTGTGATGCACAGCCCCCGCAGCCAGCGGGCCGCTGGGCGTCCGCTGGTAAAATGGGGGCACGCTTCGACATCGCCGGGGCCCGTGCCAAGGGGTACGGGCCCCGGACCGTTCCGGGGCGCCACTTCAGGAAGGTTCCCCTCATGAACGCGAAGCCGTCGACCCGTGGACGCTCCCGTGCCGGTACTCCGCAGCGGGCGTCAGGGGCGCAGGGCGACCTTTCGACGCCGAAGACGGTGTCGCCCGGCCTGCCCGCGGCCGCGTCCTTCGACGCGCTCGAGCTGCCGTCGGAGCTGAGGAAGGCAATGACCGGCCTCGGAGTGACGGAACCGTTCCCGATCCAGGCGGCCACCCTGCCCAACGCGCTGGCCGGCCGCGATGTCCTCGGCCGGGCACAGACCGGCTCCGGCAAGACGCTGGCCTTCGGGCTGGCGCTCCTCGTGCGGACCGCAGGCCAGCGAGCGGAGTCGAAGCGTCCGCTCGCGCTGGTCCTGGTGCCGACCCGGGAACTCGCGCAACAGGTGAGCGACGCGCTGACGCCGTACGCGCAGATCCTCAAGGTGCGACTGACGACGGCGGTCGGCGGGCTGTCGATCAACCGGCAGCAGGCCGCGTTGCGCACCGGAGCCGAGGTGGTCGTCGCGACGCCAGGGCGGCTGGCCGACCTCGTGTCACGCCGGGACTGCATCCTGAATCACGTGCGGATCACCGTGCTGGACGAGGCGGACCAGATGTGCGACCTGGGGTTCCTGCCGCAGGTCACGGAAATCCTGGACCAGATGCCCCCCGACGGCCAGCGGCTGCTCTTCTCCGCCACGCTCGACCGCAACGTCGACCAGCTGGTGCGCGACTACCTCCACGACCCGGTACTCGCATCCGTCGACCCGGCGGCAGCCTCGGTCACCACGATGGAACACCACCAGCTCAACATCCACCCCGCCGACAAGTACGCGACCGCGACCGAGATCGCCGCGCGGGACGGCCGGGTCCTCATGTTCCTGGACACCAAGGCCGCCGTGGACCAGTTCACCCGTCACCTCCGGGCCAGCGGCGTACGGGCCGGAGCCCTGCACAGCGGAAAGTCGCAACCTCAGCGCATGCACACCCTGGGCCAGTTCAGGGACGGCGAGATCACCGTGCTGGTGGCCACGAATGTAGCCGCGCGAGGCATTCACATCGACACGCTCGACCTCGTCGTCAACGTCGATCCGCCGGCCGACGGCAAGGACTACCTGCACCGCGGCGGGCGTACGGCCCGCGCCGGGGAGTCCGGGACCGTGGTCACCCTCGTGACACCCAACCAACGGCGTGATGTGAACCGGATGATGTCCGAGGCCGGGATCCGGCCGACGGTCACGCAGGTGCGCTCCGGCGAGGCGCAACTGACCGCCATCACCGGTGCGAAGCGCCCGCCGACGGCGACGAAGTCCACCGCCGGCAACATCCCGTTCCGCGGCATCGGCGACCGAACGGGCCGCCCCGCGAAGGAGTCCCGCAAAGCCGCCGAGGCCCGCAAGGCCGCGGAAGCCCGCGCGGCGGCCCGGGTACGCAAAAGCCGCTGACGCCGGTGTGGTTGCTCGGGCGCTGAACGTCGTACGAACTCCGTGCGCAGCGAAACAGGCCCCTGGTCGATACGAGACTGCTCAGCGGTCAGCGGCGCGTGAACGCCTGCGTCGCCTCAGCGATGCTCTCCCCCACACCGTCAACCCGACGAGGGAAACGATCAACGTCCCTCCGATGACGGTGGGGACGGCCGCTATCAGAGCGAAGTTCAGCAGGAGCTCCGCCCAGGTCGGCTCCTCCCCCATCGTGCTCCCGCCCTGTGCCATACACACCAGGACGTCGGTGGGTAGTCGATCAGTTCCAGGTGTCCGGCACGGCCGACACCACTGGAAGCTCGGCCGAGAGCAAGCCGCCCGAATGTCCGCTACGAACCCTTCTGTGACCGACAACCCATCGGCGGTAGGGAGTTATCCATGCAGCGCAACACCAGCACCACTCCGGGCCGCAAGCGAGCCGGGCGGCTTGCCGTCGCTCTCGCCGCGGCTGCTGTTCTCGTGGGCGGGGGGATCGCCGCGGCGGGCCCGGCCAACGCCGACACCTTCTGCGGAGCAACCGGGGACGGCGGCTTCGGGTGCGTGATCGACCAGGGAGACGGAACGTTCAAGATGGTCAACAGCAACGGGGACATCGTCTACAACTGGTGACGACACGTACTTGACGCCTGGCCTGACGACGGGTGGACCACGACCGACTCGCGTCGGTGTGCGTCCACCCGTCCGCGTCGTGGGCTCGCAGCATGCGGCAGCAGAGATCACTCACCCTTACAGAGCAATTGATCACTTTCGAGTATCTGCGCCCTGTATCAGGGTGATATGAAACCCCTTGTCAAACGCTCCACTTCAGAGGCGGGCATGGGGAAACGGTTCCACAGGGGAACGCAGGTCGGCGTGGTGATTCTCGGGGCCGGCCCGGCGGGGCTGGTGTTGGGGAATCTGCTGCTGGACCGGGGTGTCGACTGCGTGATCCTGGAGCGGCGCGGCCGCGAGGCAGTGGAGGGGCGGGCCAGAGCGGGGTTCCTCGCGGCGAACTCCGTGCGGGTGCTGGCGGAGAACGGGCTGGGTGCCGGGGTGCTGGCCCGCGGGCGGGCGCACGGGACGTGTCTGTTCCGCAGCGACCGCGGGGAGTTCACCCTGGACTACGGGCGGTTGGGGCAGGGTGAGACGCACACCGTCTATCCCCAGCAGGAACTGGTGCGGGACCTGGTGACCGAGTTTCTACGGCGCGGTGGTGACCTGCGGTTCGAGGCCGAGGCCGAGGAAGTCTCGGAAGGCCGGGTGCGGTTGCGCGGCGGTGCGGAGGTGACAGGTCGGTACGTCGCCGGATGCGACGGGCACCGGGGTGTCGCTCGCCGTGCGCTGGCGGCCCGGGGTGTGCGGACGGACCGGTGGGATCACGGAGTGTCCTGGCTCGCGGTGCTGGTCCAGGCCCCGCCCAGCCTGGCGGCCGTCGGATACGCCCTGCACGAGCGGGGTTTCGCGGGGCACATGGCCCGTACGGCATCCGTCACCCGGTATTACCTCCAGTGTCCGCGCGGAACCGTTTCCGCCGACTGGAGCGAGGAACGGATCTGGGCCGAGCTCGCGACGCGGATGCGGGCGACCGAGTTCGGGCCCCTGCACCAGGGCGCCGTCCTGGAGAAGGCGGTCGTCGACCTGCGTTCCGATGTGCTGGAGACCCCGGGTGCCGGGCGGCTGTGGCTGGCCGGTGACGCCGCCGGGCTCATCAGTCCGTCGGCGGCCAAGGGGGCCAACCTCGCCGTTCTCCAAGCCGAGTTGCTCGCCCGGGCACTGCACGAGGCGGTGGCGCGCGGGGACGAGAGCGGTCTCGCCCGGTACGCCGCGGACTGTCTGCCGCGGGTGTGGCGGGCGCATGAGTTCTCGCACTGGATGAGCACGCTCCTGCACGGTCCGGCCGACGGCGGTGCCGAGGCTCGCTACGGGCGGGCGCTCCAGTACGCCCGGCTGGACAGCCTGCGTACCTCCCGCGCGCATCAGGACTTCTTCGCCGAGAACTACACCGGCATCTGATCCCCGGGACACGTCTGTCCCGGTTCCGTCCGCACGATCATCGGAAACCCCTTCATGAACCTCCCTGTCGCACAGGCCTGCCTGTCCGCCTCCGATCTGAAGCGAATTGAGCGCGCGGCCGCCCATGTCCGCGACTACGACACCGAGCAGGTTCTCGCCGAACTCCTGCCCGGCCTCACGGCCGAGGAGCGAGGCGACGTCAGCCGTCACCTCGTCTTCGACCACACCGCCGTGCTCGTCTTCCCCGCCTCTCTCGACGGGCTCTGCGACGACCTGCGCCGACGCGGGTTCGAGCCGGGTCCGGTCGCGCCGAGCGTGGTGGTCCGCGAGCGGCTGGTCCGCCGCTACGGCGCGCTCGTCGGCGACGCTCCGGTCGGCATCGTGCACGTACCCGTCGACGGGCGCAGCGTGGAGATCTTCGCGCTGCCCGTACCGCCGGACTCCCCGCGGCAGGCTATCGCCGACGACGAACGCACCGCCGAGCACGAGGTGCACCACGCGTTCGCGGTCACCGCGCCGGGGGCGGTGGTGCCGGCCGGGCTGCGGACGCTGCTCCAGGAGCGGGGCGGCGCGGTGCCGGACGGTGGTGGGTACAACGGCCATGAGAACGTGACCGTCCTGTACTTCCGCACCAGGCAGCACCGCCGCTTCGAACTCCGGCTGCCCGGCCGTCACGAGCCGCTGCCGGACCCATCGGTCTCGTTGCTCGGCGTGATGACCGGTGCCTGGGCCACCCAGGCCGTCGCCGCCATGGCGGAGCTCGGGATCGCCGACCACCTCGCCGCTCGGCCTGGGCTCGGCGCCGACGCCCTCGCGGATCTCACCGGCACCGATCCGGACGCGCTGCGCAGGCTGCTGCGCTATCTCAGCGCGCTGGGCCTGCTCACATCCGCCGCGGACACGTATCACCTGACCGCCCTCGGCCAACCCCTGTGCACCGCCACCGAGTTCTCGCTGCGGCCGCTGGCCCGGCTCTACGGCGGCCCGTTCTACGACTCCTTCGCCGGACTGACGTATTCCGTACGCACCGGACGCGAGGCCTTCGCCCACCGGTACGGGCAGCACCACTTCACCTACTTCGCCGAACGGCCCGAACTCGGCACCCTGTTCAACCGGGCGATGGCCGCGAGCGCGGAGATGTTCACGCCGGTTCCGGCCCTGGTGGACTTCTCCGGTGCGCGGCGCGTCGTCGATGTCGGCGGCGGAAACGGCGCCCTGCTCACGCGCGTTCTGCGGACACACGGGCACCTGAAGGGCGTACTGCTGGAACGGCCCGAGGCGCTGGAGGCGGCACGCAAGGAGCTGGCCGCGGTCGGGCTCGACCGGCGGTGCGCCTTCATCGTCGGGGACTTCACGGTGGCGGTGCCGGAGGGAGGCGACGTCTATCTGCTGTCCCGGGTGCTGCACGACTGGGACGACGAGCGATGCCTGACCATTCTTCGGCGGTGCGCGCGGGCGATGCGGACGGGAGCCGAACTGCTCGTCGTGGAAAGGCTGTTGCCCCAGCGCGAAGGGGTGCCGTCACCTGCGGTGGCCTGGGACGTCCATATGTTGTGCAACGTGGGCGGCAGGGAGCGGACCGAGGACCACTACGCGCGACTGCTGACGGAGGCGGGCTTCGAGGTGACGGCCTGCCATGGTCTGCCCCTCGGCGGCTCTCTGATCCACGCCGTGAGAGGTGCCGCGATGTGACGTCACCCCTCGCCTGGTTCCGGCTGCTGCTCGCCGTGTTGTCCGTGAACTCCCCCGGAATTGTCCTTGATCGGTAACAGGCGCATCCCCGGGGCGCCGGCCGTCGTCCTGCCTGGTGTCGCACGGCGACGCAGGATCGGCGAGGAACTGTTGGAAGGTGGGCGGACATGGCGCAGCACGGCGGCGGGCGGGGCTGGTACGGCAAGGTCGTCGGAGCTGCTCTCGGTGTGACAGTGCTGGCCGCCGGTGCCTCGGCGTGGTCGGCGCAAGCCGGCGCCGTGGACGGCTCGTCGCCGCGGGCGGAGAGTTCCGCCACGCCGGGCAGTGTCAAGCCTGTGTCGGTGACCATCGCGCATGCCTCGGACAAGGGCGCGCGCGGAGTCAACATCACCATCGATGACGGCCCCGACCCCGTGTGGACCCCCCAGATGCTCGACATACTGCGGGAGTACGGGGTGAAGGCCACGTTCTGCATGGTCGGAACCCAGGCGCAGGCCCACCCGGACCTCGTGAAGCAGGTGGTCGCGGCCGGGCACCGGCTGTGCGACCACTCGGTGGCGCACGACACCGCCATGGACACCAAGACCCAGGCGTACCAGTCGCAGCAGATCCTCGACGCCGAACGGATGATCACCGAGGCGTCCGGGGGCGTACGGCCGATGTACTACCGGGCCCCCGGTGGCGCGTTCACGCCCTACAGCCGCAAGCTCGCCGCCTCTCGGGGCATGCGCCCGCTGGGCTGGAACGTGGACACCAAGGACTTCGAACGGCCGGGCGCCGACGCCATCGTCGCCACCGTCCAGCGGGAGCTGCCGAACGGACCGACGCTCCTCTTCCACGACGCGGGCGGCGACCGTTCCCAGACCGTCGAGGCGCTGCGCCGGGTCCTGCCCTGGCTCAAGTCCCAGGGCTACTCGTTCGGCTTCCCGGTGCGCTGAAACCCCGGCAGCTGGGAAACGTTTCGGGCCCGCGAGCTTGGCTCGCGGGCCCGAAACGCTGCCTTCAGAACTAGGCGGGGGTGATGTTCTCCGCCTGCGGGCCCTTCTGGCCCTGGGTGATGTCGAAGGTCACCGCCTGGCCTTCCTGGAGCTCACGGAAGCCGGAGGCGTTGATGTTGGAGTAGTGAGCGAAGACGTCCGGTCCGCCGCCGTCCTGGGCGATGAAGCCGAAGCCCTTCTCCGCGTTGAACCACTTGACGGTTCCGCTGGCCATGCTGGTACCTCTCAATAGACGTCAGAACCGCACCGCGCGGTCCTGAAGGTGCTCGCCCTGGTCCGGTACTGCACAGCAAAGCGCCCGCGCCTAAGCGCGGGCAGGTACTGCGAACCACGACAGCTGGCAGTGACGCTACACCGCGGAAAGGACGATCACCAGAGAGCAACAACGGTGAACCACACCAAGTCGGTTGGAAAACTCCCCCAAAGGCCACGGAAAGACCGGCCACCCGCAGCCTGAGCAGCGCGCTCTGCCCAGGCGCTCCGCGACTGAGGCTCCGCCGGCTCTCATGCCTTCGGGAAGCGGGAATGCACCGTCCGCACACAGCTGCGGGTCCCCGGCATCCCTACGCCTCGGCATCGGACTCGGTTCTCAGGTACCGGCCCCAGATCTGGGCCTTGCGGTAGGGGCCGTCTCCGTCGCTGGCTGCGGGGTGTCGAAGGTGACCCAGTACAGCAACTCGCCGCTGAGCGCCTGGGCATGTTCGTTGGGCTCGGGCGCGTGCGTGGCGTCGATCGTTCCCGGAAATTCGGCCTGCCAGGGGCCGTCCCAGTCCGATGCGCGAATTACCGTGACCCGGCTGCCGGGCGGCAATGCACCTGTCGGCCATGTCTGACCCGCATCGGCGGGAGCGGGGTCGGAAGTGTCTCTCATGCCGTCCACCCTGCCCGCACCGTTGCGGAGGCGCCACAGGACAGTCACGCCTCGACACCCTGCTCCCGGGGTCTGTCTCGAGGCACGCGAGACGTCTCGATCCGGTCCTTCTCGGTCCCCCGGATATCAGCGAGGCTTTCCCTGCTCATGCCCGCGTCTTCACGCAACGGCCGTCGCGCGGAACTGTGATGACGGGTGCGGTGCTCAGGTGCCGTCGCCCACCGCACGGGCCAGAGGTCAGGAGAGGTATGTCTGTGATTGCCGAGACGCCCGCACGCACAGCACACCGTGGACAGCACAGGACCGTACGCAGCTTCGCGCTGGGGACCGTGCTCGCCCTGATCGCGTTCGCCCCGTCCGCGGCCGCGACCGAGCCGGACAGTTCGGCCGGCGAAGGCGCCATCTCGTGGACAACGCAGTACGTGGCCCCCGGAGTCGAGGTCCGTACCGGGGTGTTGAGCGCCCCGGAGGCCGCCGGAGTCTGGACCGTCACGGTCCAGGCACCCGCGGTCAACCGCCTGACCGGGGCGGCCACATGGGCGCCGCTCGGTGACCGGTCCTGGGCCGACACCACCGCCGAGAAGTTGCGGGCGGACGGGTTCGCGCCCCGCTTGGAGCGGGTGGCCTGGGACGCGTACGTGGACACACCGCGCGGCACGATGGGGTGGCAGGTCAGGGTCGGACAGTACGGCACCCAGGCCGAGGCCCGTACGCTCAACTCGGCGGTGTCGGGGGCGGGTTTCCGTACGTCCGTTGAGTGGACGGGATACGACGGGCGGCAACGCGCCGACGCGGAGCGCATCCACGTGGCCGTGATCGATCCGGACCGGCTGCGAGGCACCGTCGAGGTCAGTGACGGCGGCAATGCGGCCGATCGCGAGAAGACCTCGGCCGTCGCCGCTCGCCTGGGGTCCCTGGTGGGTGTCAACGGCGGATTCTTCGTCACGTCCGATGCGGACGGCGTACAGGGCACGACCGCCGGACTGTCGGTGGTGGACGGCGAGTTGCAGTCGATGGCGGTCGGCTCGCGCGCCGCGCTGGTCCTCGAGGACGGGGGTCGGCACGTGCGTGTCGCGGATCTGTCCACCAGCGTCACCGTGCGCGCCGGTTCCGCCGTCCACGCGGTGCAGGGCATCAACCGGGTGCCGGGCAAGGTGCGCAACTGCGGCCGTCCCGGCGCCGTACCCACCGACCTGCCCCGTCAGGACCTCACGTGTTCCCTGCCGGACGACCTGGTGAAGTTCACCGAGTCGTTCGGGGCGCCGCTGCCCACGGGCGCCGGTGTGCAGGTCGTGCTGGACGAGCACGATGTCGTCGTCTCCCGTGGCGACCGGGGCGGCTCCGTGCCCGCCGCGGGCTCCGTTCTCCAGGGTGCCGGGGCAGCAGGCGCCTGGCTGACCGAGCACGCCGAGATGGGCCGACGGCTGCATCTGCGCGAGATCGTGCGGGACGCCGCGGGACGGCAGCTGCGCCTCGGTCCCGACGATGACATCGTCAGCGCGGCTCCCACCCTCGTCGAGAACGGCCGCATCCACATCGACGCCGCCACCGAGGGCACGCTGGACCCGCTCGACCTCTCCTTCGGGTTCGCCTGGTCCAACGTCCGCCAGCCCCGCACCCTGGCCGGCATCGACCGGCACGGCAGGCTGCTGCTGGCGACCGTCGACGGACGGCAGCCCGGCGTCAGCGAAGGTTTCACACTCGCCGAAGCCGCGCGGTTCATGCGAACCCTGGGCGCTGTCCAGGCCCTCAATCTCGACGGCGGCGGCTCCAGCGCGATGGCCGTGGACGGGGCCCTGGTCAACGTGCCGTCGGACGCCGCCGGCGAGCGAGCCGTCGGCGACACCGTCCAGATCCTGCCGCGTGCGACGTAGTCCGATTCCAAGGAAACCGAGGTGCCCTGACCGGCACCGGTCGGGTACCGTGCGGGCCATGTCGAGTCCTGAGTCAGACAAGGCGGGGGCTTTCGGTCACGCCGTCAGCCCCCTGAACCACTGAGCTCATAGCTCTGCCGTCGCACCGCGTCCCGCGGTGGGACGCGAGCGCTCCTGAGGGCCGGCCGCGGTGACGAGATGCCCCTCTCGTGCCTGTCCTCACCTCGGAGCCACTCGATGCCACTCCCCCTGTATCTGCTTGCCGTGGCGGTCTTCGCCATGGGCACCTCGGAGTTCATGCTCGCCGGACTCTTGCCGGACATCGCCTCGGACCTCGATGTCACCGTCGCCACGGCAGGCGGGCTCACCTCCGCCTTCGCCATCGGCATGGTCGTCGGCGCCCCTCTTGTCGCCGCGCTTGCCCGCAACTGGCCCAGGCGCTCCAGCCTTCTCGGATTCGTCCTCACCTTCGCGGCAGCGCACGCCGTGGCGGCCGTCACCACGAGCTTTCCCGTCCTGTTCGCCACCCGGGTCGTCGCCGCGCTCGCGAACGCGGGATTCCTTGCCGTCGCGCTGACGACTGCCGCCACGCTCGTCTCACCCGACAGGAAGGGACGTGCACTGGCCGTGCTGCTGTCCGGCACGACGGTGGCCACGATCGCCGGTGTCCCTGGTGGGTCGGTACTCGGCGCGTTCCTCGGCTGGCGAGCCACATTCTGGGCTGTCGCCGCCCTCTGCTTGCCCGCAGCCCTCGGCATCCTGAAAGGAACCACAAGGGGGCGAGGGAACGAGGGAGCGACCGGCGGTCCAGCCCTGCGCACGGAGCTCGCCCTCCTCGCACAGCCGAGGTTGATTCTGGTGATGCTGCTCGGCGCGCTCGTGAACGCGGCGACCTTCGCCGGCTTCACCTTCCTGGCCCCCGTCGTGACCGACACCGCCGGGTTGAGTGAACTGTGGGTCTCCGTCGCGCTGATCCTCTTCGGCCTCGGCTCCTTCGCCGGGGTCACGGTCGCCGGCCGTCTGTCCGACCAGCAGCCCGGCCCGATCATCGCCGTCGGCGGTCCGCTGCTGCTCATCGGCTGGCCGGCCCTGGCGGTACTGGCCGACGAGCCGGTCGCCCTGCTCACCCTCGTGTTCGTGCAGGGCGCCTTGTCGTTCGCGCTGGGCAGCACTCTGATCACACGGGTCCTCTACGAGGCCGCGGGAGCCCCCACCATGGCCGGCTCGTACGCGACGGCGGCACTCAACGTCGGCGCCGCCGTCGGACCCCTCATTGCCGCGTCCACTCTCAGCACCTCGGCCGGGGCTCTCGGGCCGCCGTGGTCGAGCGGACTCATGGTCGCCGTTGCGCTGCTGATCGCGTTCCCCTTGCACGGGGTGATCGCGGCGGACCGGAACACCGAGGTGCTCCACTGACGCATGCCAGCGCCCTCTTGGCCTCGATCACTCGATCACTCGATCAGGCCAATGGCGGCGCCCAGGGCGATGAGTCTCGCCGTGGTAACCAGTCTTCATCCCCGACACACGATCAATCGCACCCTGCACTCCAGGAGAGCCTCGTGACCGCTACCTACACCTTCGACGTCTTTTCCAGCCTCGACGGCTACGGCGCCGCCGGCGGCAACTGGACCGGCTACTGGGGCAAGCAGGGCCCCGAGCTGCTCGACCACCGCCTCGCCCTGTACAGCGAGGAGCAGCGGGTGGTGTTCGGAGCGAACACGTATCGGGCGTTCGCGCGAATGCTGGCCGCGAGCACCGAGGAGTCCGACGTGCGCGACCCATGGGTCACACGAATGAGGAGCCTGCCGGCCACGGTGGTGTCGACCACTCTGGAAGGCCCCCTCGACTGGCCGGACGCGAATGTCGCGAGCGGTGACGCCGTCGACGTCGTCGCCCGGCTCAAGGAGGAGTCCGATGTGCCGTTGCGCTCGCACGGCAGCCTGTCGATGAACCGGGCGCTGATGGCCGCCGGTCTCGTCGACCGCGTCCAGGTGACCCTCTTCCCCGTGATCACCGGTCGGACCGGGGCGGACGCGATCTTCCAGGGGGCGGCCGACTTCGACCTCGAGCTCATCGAGCACCGGACGCTCGACGGCCACATCCAAGAGCTCGTCTACCGGCCCACCTTGCACGTCTGAGCCCGTACCCGTGGGCTGCGGTTGAGGCGGGCCACGTGATGAGGGTTGGCGTTGGGCCGACGCAGCCGTGCGTGAGTCGATGCGCATCGCCGATGTCGTGGTCCTGGCAGTGGCCCCCGCCGCAGCGCCACACGCGAGTCGGCCAGGACGTGGTCGCCGACAGATCGACGCGGCCCGGGCCTTGAACGGCGTTTCGAGCAGCGCATAACGTCAGGGCGGTGGGGACATCACACCGATCCGCCGCCCGGGTCATCTGTCTTGACGCCGCCCATCGCGTGCTTCTTCTGCGCTGGCGTGATCCGTTCGACGGGAGACTGCTCTGGGAGCCGCCCGGTGGCGGGATCGAGCCGGGCGAAAGCCCACTGGTGGCGGCACGTCGCGAACTGGCCGAGGAAACCGGTCTCGACCCGGCTGCCGTGCTTGATCGGTCGGTGCCGGTCGACCGTGATGTGCAGTGGAACGGCAAGCGGTACATCGGCACGGAACTCTTCTATCTCGCGCAGTACGCCGAGGAGCGGCCACCGCTCGTGCGGACCGGTCTGCTCCCCGATGAGGAGGCCAGCCTGGACACGCACTCCTGGATCGCGTGGTCGGATCTGGACTCCCAAGTCGACCCGGTCGAGCCACCGCAGTTGTTGTCCGTGCTCGGCGACTTGATGCCGGAGGGCCCGTGGCGTGAGTCGGTCGAGGGCCGGCAATAGGGCGCCGGTCGACCGTCCCGGTCCGATATCCGTTGGGTGGGCCTGCGGCGTCCCTCGTATCTTGACGCCATGACGGACGAGGGAGAGCCGAGGCTCTTTGTGAACCGCTGGGGTGACACGTCGACGCCGGGACGAGGCGGACCGGAGCCCTCCACGGACAGGTGCTCGTGCTTCGACGGCTCCAAGCCGCACCCGCGCGCCAGGGTCGGGTTTCACGGCGAACGTCAGGACATCTCCGCCCCGGGCTGGCAGCGCCTGCTGGAGCTCATCGACGAGGCCGCCGCAGACGGCCGCGAGGAGTTCCGCCCCCTGGTCGAGCTCAGGCCCGAGCAGCGGCGACAGGTCGTCACCCTGCCGCCGAGCATCGCCAAGCTGACCGAGGTCAAGCACCTCATGCTCTACGGCAGCAACCTGGTGCGGATTCCGCCCGAGATCGGGGCCATGACCAGCCTGGAGGAGTTCACCCCGTACACCTCGTACCGGCTGCACTGGTTCCCGTACGAGATCACCCGGTGCCGCAAGCTCACCTCCAGCACGGTCAGCACCCGCGCGCTGTTCGGCAACTACAAGCTGCGGCCGCCCTTCCCAAGTCTGGAGCCATCCCGGGATTCCGTCATGGATCTTGATACGGCCGGCCTCGACCCCAAGCGCTGGGGAGCCACCGCCGTGCACCACTGCAGTGTCTGCGAACGGCCGATCGAGCAGAGCGGCCTCCATCAGGTGTGGATCTCGCTCCGCGTGGCCACGGACGTACTGCCGCTCCTGGTCAATGCCTGCTCGACGGCGTGTGTGGCCGCCCTGCCCGATGGCGCCGAGGACTACATTCCCGCACCCCACAAGGGTGGCCGCGTCGATCAACCGCCCTCTGACTGGGACTGACGCGCGAAGGCACCCTGACGGCGGCACCCCCGACGGCGTCCCCAGCGCTCCCGTCACCTATCAGTGTGCTGTGAATTTCCGATGCGGTTGAACAGACGTGACTCACCATCCGTATGGGGCCGGGGGGCTTTACATGCCGGGACGGACGACAGGCGCAGGAGTACTTCCGTGGGACGCAGTAATCGCAGACGCCCAACAGGTGCACGACGTGCGACCTTCGCAGCCGTAGCTCTGATGTTGGGGGGTGGTGGCCTGGTGGCGGTGAATGTGTACGCCTCCGCGACCGAAGGCAGCCCCGACACGAGCCAGACGACCGACGGTGGTTGGCAGGCGGGCACGATCGACTGCCCCGACGTGGGCGACACCTTGACGAACGTGCCGGACGACGCGAGGGAAGAGGTCGACAAGGAACTTGCCCAGCTGGACCAGCAGATAGCCGAGGCGTACCAGAAGTTGCAGGACCCCGCGGTGCGGGGTGACGAGGCCGCCGCAAACGGGATCATGGATCCGCTGGCGGAGAACCGCGCCGCGACGATCGAGCGCATCGCCGCCGCTCTCGAGCGCGCCGGAGAGCGCCCCGAGGGCCTCGACGAGCTGGCGGCGTGCACACTCCGCCAGTCCGACGACCAGGCCGACGCGCAGGACGGAGCCCAGGACGGCCAGAACGGCGAGGGCGATCAGGGGCAAGAGGGCGGCCAAGAGCAGGACGGTCAGGATCAGGGCGGCCAGCAGCAGGGCAACGGCGGCCAGTCCGGCAACGGCCCCGTCGCCGCCGACTTCGCCGACATCACCGCCGCACCGCCCGCCGCACAGGCCCCGAACGCCGGCGCCGAGGCCTCCCGTGGCACCTTCGCCACCAGCTGCGGCGTGAACGCGAACGGCCTGTTCAACTCGGACAACGTGATCGTGGCGCCCGGCGTGTCCAACGGCGCCCACCACTTCCACGACTACATCGGCAACCAGGCCAACAACGCCTTCGCCGACGACAACGAACTGGCCAACGGCGGCACCAGCTGCGTCGACCAGGGCGACAAGTCCTCCTACTACTGGCCCGTCCTGCGTCTGCAGAACGGCACCCAGGAGCAGGACGCGGGCGCGCCCGGCGGCGGCATCGAGGGCAACGCGGGTGAGATCGTCACGCCCAAGGACGTCACCCTCACCTTCGTCGGCAGCCCGAGCAGCAAGGTCACGGCCATGCCGCGGCTGCTGCGCATCATCACCGGTGACGCCAAGGCGTTCGTCAACGGCACCACCAACGCCAACGCCTCCTGGAGCTGCACCGGTTTCGAGGACCGCCAGTTGAAGGACAAGTACCCGGTGTGCCCCCAGGGCAGTGACGTGGTCCGCACCTTCAAGTTCCAGAGCTGCTGGGACGGTCGCAACATCGACAGCGCCAACCACCGCACCCATGTGGCGTTCGCCCAGGCCGACGGCTCCTGCCCGGCCGGCTTCCAGGCCATCCCGCAGCTGGTTCAGCGCATCGTCTACGACGTCGACGCGCCGAGCCTGCAGGATGGCGGCCGCACCGTTCCGCTCTTCGCCGTGGACGCGTTCCCGGAGCAGCTGCACAAGCCCGTCACCGACCACGGTGACTTCATCAACGTCTTCGACGAGGGCCTGATGCGGGAGATGGTCGGCTGCATCAACGAAGGCCGCCAGTGCGGAGCGGGCGCGGACGAAGAGCCCGGCGGCGGCGACGACAACGGCGGCGGCGACAACGGCAACGGCAACGGCTCAGACGACGGCTCCGACAACGGTTCCGACGACGGGGCGACCCAGGAGCCGGGGTCCGGTTCCGACAACGGTTCCGAGAAGCCCGGCGGATCCGACGACGAGCCGCAGGAAGAGCCGACGCCGACCGCCGACGTACCGAGCGGTGACGCGAGCACCGCGCCCACGGACGACGAGCCCAAGACGTACACCTCGCCCTCGGCCGCCGAGAAGCCCGTCACGCAGTCGCCCGAGGCCACGTCGTACCCCCGCGACGACAGCTCGCCGAGCGCGTCCGAGAGCGGCTCGACCGGCGTCGTGGCGCAGCCTCCGGCCGATGCCCAGCCCGCTCCGCAGGGCGGCAACGGCAGCCTCGCCGAGACCGGCACGCAGCTGTGGCCCGCCGCGGCCGGAGCGGTCCTGCTCATCTCCGGTTTCGTTCTCCTGCGCCGCACCCGGCGCCGTTACATGTGACGCCACCCCTTGGTCGGTTCGTGGCGGCATGACACGCCGTCACGAACCGACCTGGCTCGCACAGCACTTCAGACACCCCTTCATGCACGTGCGAACTGGCTGAAACAGCGCGCTCCCGTCCGCGACTGTGCAGCTCAGCGCCCACCGCGCGGACCTTTGACGGACGCGGTCGCCGCCCTTTCCACAGACGCCCGCCGAGCCCTGGTAGCGGCTCGGGGGACCGATTGTCAGTGATCGCCGCTAACGTTCCTCACATCGTCGCACTGGCGCCGGGAAGTCCCCGGCTGAACTGTGCTTTCTTCTTGCTGTCTTGGTGCGGAAGGCGGGGACTCGTGGGTTGGCTCTCGGCGGGTGACGGGTATGAAGTCGCCCTGGTGGAAGGACGGGTGGCAGCGCGTGCCACCTCGGGCCGGTCGGCGGGGCGGCAGTTGAAATCACTGCCGCGTGCGCTGCGCGACCACCCGGAGGTGGACCGGCTGCGGCGCTTCGCCGAATGGCTGGATCGGCACGCCGCGGCATGTGTCGCACAGGTCGACTCCTGGATGGTGTCGTCGCTGCCCGTGCCCACCGGCCTGCTGGCCCGGGTCTGGCCGGACGAGGCCTGGCAGGCCGCGCTGCGTGACATGGCCGTGGTGGGCGACGACCCGGAGGAGGTCGGATTCCTGCGGGGGGCCACCGAGGACGGCGAACTGCGGGTGGTGAACCTGGACGGCGAGACGGTACGGCTGTCGCCGCGCACGGTCACCCTGCCGCACCCGGTGCTGCTGCCGGACCTCGACGACATCCGGGAGTTCGCGGCGGAACTGGGCATCGTCCAGCGCGTCGAGCAGATCCACCGCGCCACTTGGCAGCGGCCCGACGACCTCGACCCCAAGGCCACCGAGATACGGGAGTTCACGGGCGGCTCGTTCCGTTCCCGCTTCGCCCTCGCCGCTCGGGCGAGTTCGCTGGGCTACCGCGTCTCCGGGGGCTACTCCACGGCTCGGGTCCGCGACGGCGGGCGCACCGTGGAGGCCTCCGTGTGGATCGGTGAGCCGTACTGGGAGGACACGGTGGAGACCGGCAGCCTCACCTGGCAGGACCAGGACGGGCGCGCCCTGCCGCTGCGGGAGGTGGGCCCGGTGGCCTGGTCCGAGGGGATGCGGATGGCCGCGGCTCTCTATGCCGGGCGTGTGATCGAGGAAGGCAAGAACGCATGAGCGGGGGGACGCAGGTGTCGAACGAGGAACTGCTGACGGCGGGCGCGGTGCTGCCGCCGGACGCCGAGGGGGGCGGCGAGCGCGCGGTGCCGCTGACGGCGCGGACCTATCGCCATCCGGGCCTCGACGACCGTGTGGTGGTGCGGCTGGTCGCCGGTGAGCTCGGGGCGGCCGAGGACCTCGCCGCCGGGTTCCTCGGCCTGGAGCCGGACGGCGAGCCGGCCGTCGTGGGGCTGGGGCTGCGCCAGTCGTTGGGCTTTCCCGAGTGGGTGCTGGTGCACCACCCCGAGGACGGCCACCACGCTTTGGGGGTCGTACCGGATCTGGAGCGGGCGGCGCGACAGGCGAAGTCCCGTCCGAAGGCCGCCCTGGACGCCTATCTGGAACTCGGCCAGCGGCTGGCCGCCTCGGTCCCGCATTTCCTGCCGACGTTCTACGAGCAGGCAGGACGGGTGTTCCTGGCCGAGGAGAACGCCACCTACGCCGCCCAGTTGTTCACCCGCGCCCGCAAGGCCGAGGCGGAGCACGGACTGACGGTGGAGGAGGAGCGTCTGGACGCGGTGTTCCTGGAGTTCGCGCTGGCCGGCGCTCTGCCGGTCAAGGTGCTGTCCGGGTACGGCAAGGAGCTGGCCGCCCGGGTACCGGCCGATGAGGCGCTGCGCCGCTTCACCCGGCTGTGTCTGCGCCGCACCGCGGGCGGTCTGCCGCCGTCCGCGCAGATGGCCAACGACCTGCGCAAGCTCGCCCGTGCCGCGGGCCAGGACGCCGACCGCGCCGAGCAGGACTATCTGGCCGAACTGCTCGGCCTGCCGGCGACGCTGCGTGCCGCGGCCGGCTGGTGGAAGGGCCACCATGCCGCCCTGGTGGCGCTGGCCGAACGGGACCGGCGGGTGCGGGGCACCCTGCTGGACATGCTCCCCGCCAGTGCCGACAGCGCGATGCCCGCGATGTGGCTGGAGGTGCTGGAGGCGTCCGGCGCGACGGCGGGGTTGTGGGACGACTCCCTGCCCGCGCAGGAGCGCCCGGGCAGCGGCACGGCGGGCTGGCTGGAGCGCTTCCTGACGTTCCGGGAGCGGGCCCGCTCCTGGCGCGCCTCCACCCGGATGCCGGAGCTGTACCCGCTGGTGGAGCGGATGGCGCCCAGCCTTCGTGCCGAACTCGCCGCGTCCGGACGGGCGTTGAAGGTGCTGCACGACATCGACCTGATCGATCTGCTGCTGTCCCTGGACGTGCCGGTGGCCACCCCGGGCAAGGACGAGGACCTGCCGCTGACGGCGTGGGCCGTGGGCGAGGGGCAGCGGGACCTGGTGCTGTTCGGTGCCGACTCCCGTTTCCGGGACGCCTTCCTGCGGGGCGCGGAGCGCTTCCACAACAACGACCAGGGTCTGCGGGCCATCCGTCTGCTGGCGGTGTCTCCCGGCGCCCGCCCCTGGCTGGCGGAGTGGGTCAGCACGGTCGTGCGACGGTTCACCGCGGTCGGGCTGCCCGGCCTGCCCAACGCGCTGACCCGGCTCGGCTGGCTCCCCGCCGAGGCGCTGGCGCTGGCCGAGGACGACGTCCGCGCCGCGGTCGGCACCGATCTCGCGCCGGTGCTGGCGCGCACCCTGCGCGCCGGGCTCTTCGACGAACTGGGCTGGCCGGCCTGGGAGGAGGCGACCGCCGCCCTCGTCCCCAAGGACCGGGTCGAGGACATCGTCGTCGCCGACGCCTGGCCCCACCTCGTGGTCGCCGGCAACGCCCAGGCGCGGGTCATCGGCGCCGACGGCACCCTGCTCACCCACGACCTGCGACTGCCCGCGAACGACGTGTCGGGCGACCCGGGGTTCCATCACGTGGACGGCGAACTGCTCGTCTACTGGAACTCCCGCAAGGACGGCCTGCGCGGCTACTGGCATCCCCGTGCCGACCGCGTCGAGTCCCTCAAGGGACCGCACGCCACCCGGGGCACCGAGATGGACTGGTACCGGGCCGACTTCCCGATCACCCTGCCCCTGCCGGACGGCGGCCGGACCACCGGACGCGGCGTCGTGCACGCCGGGGACACCACCCTGCCCGAGGAGCGGCCGCTGCTCTTCGACGGCTCCTCCTACTGGGTATGGCACGCGGACTCCGAGGACCGCGAGGCGCACGGCTGGTACGAGTACGACCCGGCCACGAACGAGCGCGGCCGCATGAGCCGCCCCGCCTTCCTGGCCGACGCCCTGCGCGACGCCCCCGAGGGCAGCACCTTCGCGGGCGGACGGCTGCGCCCCTCCCCCACCGCCGACACCACCTCGGCCTGCGCTCCCGTGGGCGGCCTGGTCGGCCTGCGCGTGGTGCAACTGCCCGACGGCTCCCGGCGCGCCGAGAACCTCGCCGGACACACCGTCACCCTGCCCGCCGAGGCAGGCAAACCGAGCGCGCTCGTCGTCTTCCCGGGCGCCGAGCGGGCCACTGCCGTCGTACGCAACAACTGGCAGCTCGAACTGGTCGACGCGGACGGCACCGTCACCGCCTGGGCCAAGACCGACCGCGCCCCCGGCGACTTCGGCGAGGGCACCCTGCTGCTGCCGCCCGTGCAGTACTGGGAGTGCCTGACGCCGCGTGACCCGGAAGGGTCCAAGGCGCTGCGGAACATCGACCGGGACACGGCCGCGGCGCTGCTGGCCGCCGCGGCGAGCGCCGACAAGGAGGCGCTGTCCGACGCCATCGGCACGCTCCTTCCGGTCACCCACGAAGCCCTCGTGACGGGCATCGCCGGCGTCGCCCGCTACGCCGCGGCGCAGCAGGCCGTGCTGGACGCCGCGGCCGCTCGCCTCACCCGCGCCCTCGAAGGCGGCCTGGAGGACGAGGGACCTGCTGGACCGGCGGACAGCGTCCTCTCGGCGGCGACGAGCGGACTCGGCGCCTCCAGGGGTTACTGGTGGAACGGTGACGACGAGGCCGACACCGTCTTCCGCTCCCTGCGTGTCCTTGCCCGGGCCGCCGGGCTCACCGGGACGGCCCTGCCCGACCGGCCGGACGTCCGGCTCCACCTCGACGGTCACCCGCTGCCCGTCGGACAGCCGGACCTGGAGTCGCTGCTCGACCGTGCGGCCGCCCTGGCCTACCGGGCGGCGTCCGGCACCACCACCGAGGAGCACCGCGAGGTGCTGCGCACGCTGCTCGCCGAGTTCGACCGTCTCGGGCTGGGCCCGGCCGCGTCCGCCCACTGGCGCAAGGTGAGCCTGCACGTGCCGGCGGCCCCGCTGCGCACGCCCGCCGGCCAATGGCGCGACGGCTCGTGGAACGGGCTGCTCCCGCTGGCCGACGGCGCGTTTCTCGCCGTCACCGGACGCCGCCTGCTGGAGGACGACGGCGGTACGTTCACGGGCTACTTCCACGACCCGGCCGGCCGGTTCGAGACACCGCAGCCGTACAAGGTGCTGGCGTCGGAGCCGCTCGGCGAGGACTCCGACACGGGACGGCTGGGCAGGTTCCTCGCCGAGCTGGCCGAGCGCGGACCGGCCCCGTGGTTCCCGGAGGCCGCCGAGGAGTTCGCCCGCCTCACCGGGGTGACCGAGACGATGGCCCGGCTGATCGTCGCCGGTCTGCCGGGGATCGACGTCTACGAGCGGAGCTTCCTGAGCACCGAGGCGCGCACCCTCATCGGGGTGAAGGTCGCCCCGGCGGCGGTCGCCAAGGACGAGCTGAGCGCCGTCGACGGCATGGTGCGTGCCGCGGTCGTGGGCGCGCTCATGCCCGCCGAACCCGCCCGGCTGTGGACCGAGGGCCCTGACGTGGCCGCGGCCGCCGCGGTGTGGAACGCGAGGGTCGGCAAGCGGGTGGCCGTGCCCGAGGAACTGCTCGGCGACGCGGGCCGCACCTTCCGGCACGCGTCCTGGCCGGTCCGGCAGGCGCTGCCCGAACTGCTGGACCCGGCAGGCTCTCCCCGGCTCAGCCGGGACCTGGAGTGGGCGGTCAAGGGCGACCGGGTCCGGCCCGTCGGTGACGACGCGGACGGGTTCACGGCGGAGACGCTGGTCGGCGCCGTCGGGTTCACGGCCTGGCTGGCCCACCGGCTGCCCGCAGGCGACCCGGTGCGGGCCGCGCTGCCGCCGGCCCTCACCGCCGTGCGGGAACGCCTCGCCCACCCCGGGCTGATGCTCGACCTGGGGCGCTACATCAGCCTCCCCGACTTCCGGAAGACCGCGGGCGCCCCCACGGAGACCGGCCCGGGCTTCGAACGGTACGGCGCCGTCGTCCTGGCCACCCACGACGACCAGCCCGCTCCGGGTGTGCGGGTCGCTCTCCTCGACGAGGCGGGCCAGGACCCGTACCTGCCCGCGGTGCGCGTCGACAACCAGCGGCCCTACACCGCCGAAGTGGCCCTGCGTCTGGTCCGCGACCAGCGGTTCGCGGCCCTCCTCGCGGACCCCGGGGAGCCGCTCGCGGGCGACCGGGGCAAGGACGGCACCTGGTGGCCGCAGGACCCGAGCCGTTCGGTGCCCGAGCTGGTGACCGAGGCGGCCAAGGAGTACGGCCTCGGCGAGGACGCCGCCACGCTCTATCTGATGCTGCTCGCCATGCCCGACCCGACCGACCGTATGACGGCCCGGTGGACGGGCTGGAAGCCGGCCCGGCTCAAGGCGGCACGTGCCGAACTGGCCGCCACCGACCTGGTGGTCGAGGCCAGCCGGACGCGGGCCGGACGCTCGCTCTTCCTGCCGGGCGGCTGGGTCTCGCAGTCGTCGCCGCGCGTTCCGCTGGAGCGCTGGAAGCTGCCGCTGTTCGCCGACGTGACCGACGAGCACGCGCCGTT
The DNA here is from genome assembly GCF_044742595.1 of Streptomyces sp. NPDC087859. NCBI lineage: Bacteria > Bacillati > Actinomycetota > Actinomycetes > Kitasatosporales > Streptomycetaceae > Streptomyces > Streptomyces sp. NPDC087859. The sequence goes on from NZ_JBIUUU010000013.1 coordinate 299,736, forward strand.
CGGCGTGATCGTGCCGTTCGAGCCGGCCTCGGAGCTCTACCGCAGGGCGTGGCAGCGCGTGCGGGACGGTGACGCTCCCCGGTTCGAGGAGCTGAAGGTGCGGCGGGCCCGCCGCCGCTGACGCGACGCAGCCGGGGCGCCGCCGAGCCGCGGCGCCCCGGTCCCCCCACCTCTGTCTCCCCCACGCCCCGACCCAGACCGATCCACCGAGCAAGGACATCCATGCCCCTGACCGACACGGTGTCGGCCCTCCCGGCCCGGCAGACCCTGCCCGCCGAAGAGCGCTTCGCCACCGAACTCGCCTTTCTCGCCGCCCACGACGACGGCCCCCGTCCGCCCGGCTGGCTGCTGACACCCCGCGCCGTGATCACGTTCGTCTGCGGCAGCGGCGGCGAGGCGCTCAAGCTGCCCGAGGCGCCCGAGGCTCTGCCGGACGAACTGGTCATCGCCCCCAAGTTCGTCGGCGAACGCGCCCTGGTGGAGCGGTGCGTGGTCACCCTCGCCGGAGAACGCGGACTGCTGCTCGTCGGCGAACCGGGCACCGCCAAGTCGATGCTGTCCGAGCTGCTGTCGGCGGCCGTCTGCGGCACCAGCGCCCTCACCGTGCAGGGCACCGCGGGCACCACCGAGGACGCCCTGCGCTACGGCTGGAACTACGCCCTGCTCCTCGCCCAGGGCCCCTCCCCGCAGGCCCTGGTGGACTCACCGGTCCTCGCCGCGATGCGCGACGGGAGGGTGGCCCGTATCGAGGAGATCACCCGCTGTCTGCCCGAGGTGCAGGACGCCCTGGTGTCGCTCCTGTCCGACCGGCGGATGAGCGTGCCCGAACTGTCCGGCACCGACGACGCACAGGTCGCCGCCGCGCCCGGGTTCACCGTCATCGCCACCGCCAACCTCCGCGACCGCGGGGTGTCGGAGATGTCCGCCGCTCTCAAGCGCCGCTTCAACTTCGAGACCGTGCACCCGATCGCCGACGTCGAGGCCGAGACCGCCCTCGTCAAGCGGCAGGCCACGGCGGCCGTCGAGCGGGCGGGCGCGGCCTTCGGCGTGGACGACGCGGTCCTCGACGTCCTGCTGACCGTCTTTCGCGACCTGCGGGCCGGACGCTCGGCCGAGGGCTGGGACGTGGAGCGCCCGGGGACGGTGATGTCCACCGCCGAGGCGGTGCAGGTCGCCGTCTCCCTGGGGGTGGCCGCCGCCTACCTCCCCGGCGGCGACTCGCTGGACCTGGTCCCCGGTCATCTGCTGGGCGTGGTCCGCAAGGACGATCCGGCCGACCACGCGCGTCTCCTCGGCTACTGGGACGGCCCGGTGCGCCGCCGCGCCGAGGACGGTTCGGCGACCTGGCGCCGCCTGTGGGACCTGCGGGAGAACCTTCGGTGACCCTCGTTCAGGAACCGAGGGCGGCCCTCGCCGCCCTCGCCGACTCGGTGGTGCCGTACCTGCTGGGCGTACGGCACCACAGCCCGGCGCTCGCCGCCGCCGTCCCCGCCCTGCTGGACGCCTCCGGCGCCGAGGTCGTCTGTGTGGAGCTGCCCACCGACTTCCAGCCCTGGCTGACCCATCTCGGCGCGCCGGGCACCCTCGCCCCGGTCGCCCTGGCCGGGGCCGGCGAGGGCGACCGGCTCGGCTTCTACCCCTTCGCCGACTTCTCGCCCGAACTCGCCGCCATCCGCTGGGCACGCGAGCGTGGCGCCGAGGTCGTCTGCTGCGACCTGCCGATGTCCGATCCGCGCTGGAGCACCGAAGCCGGGGACTCTCGCGCACCGGCGGCCGAGGCGCCCACAGCGTTCGCGGCCGCGCTCACCGCGGCCGGCACGGGCCGCGACGGCGACGACATGTGGGACCGCAGCGTCGAGGTCCTCGCCCCGGGCTGCGCCCCCGAAGCCGTACGCCGGGCTGCCCTGGGGGTCGGTTGGGCGCTGCGCCGCGACGCCGAGTCGGCGGACGGGGTTCCCGCGGTGGATCTGGCGCGCGAGGCGCACATGCGTGAGGCGATCGCCCGTGCCGCGGCCGGCGGACGCCGCGTCGCGGCCGTCGTCGGAGCCTTCCACGCACCGGCGTTGACCGAAGGGGCCGCGACGCCCACCGCGGCGCCGGTGCCCGCGGCTGAGTGGCCGGCCGTCGTCACCTCCCTCGTGCCGTACGCCTTCGATCTGCTGGACTCCCGTTCCGGCTATCCGGCCGGCATCCGTGATCCGCGCTGGCAGCAGGCCGTGTTCACGGCCGGCGGCGATCCCGAGCGGTTGCACGAGGCCGCGGCACGGGCGATCACCGACGTCTGCCGTGAGCTGCGCGCGGCCGGGCATGTCGCCGGTACCGGCGAGGCCCGCGAGACGCTGCGCGTGGCGTGCGACCTGGCGCGGCTGCGCGGTCTGTCGGCTCCCGGGCGCGGCGAGGTGCTGGAGGCGCTGACGACCGTGATGGGCCAGGGTGAGCCGCTCGGCCGAGGTCGGGCGCTGGCGCGGGCGTTGGAGGTCGTCCTGGTCGGCACCGACCGCGGCCGCATCGCCCCGGGCACGCCCCGCTCCGGGCTCGGCCCGTCCGTCGAGGCGGAGCTCGCCGCGCTGCGGCTGCCGGGACCCGACGATCCCACCGGGCGTGAACTGCGGCTCGACCCGCTGCGCTCGGCGCTCGACGGCCGCCGCGAGATCCTGCTCCAGCGTCTCGCGGTGTGCGGAGCGGGGTACGGCGAGCCGGTCCAGGTGGCGGGTACGGGGGATGCGGCCGCGCTCACCACGCGGTGGCGCCTGTCGTGGACCCCGGCCGTGCCGGTCCGGCTGGATCTGGCCGGCGTCCGGGGCGTGACAGCGGCGCTGGCCGCCGAGGGGACCCTGCGGGAGACCTTCCGCAGGGAGTCGGCGGACGGCGGGCCCACCAGCGCCCTCGTTCTGGCGGCGCTCAGCGGCGCCGCCCGGTGCGATCTGCTGGAGCTGGTCGCCGAGCGGCTGGCCGACGCCGCCGAGGTGCTCCCCGCCTGCGCCACCCTCCCCGAACTCCTCAGCGGCCTCGACTTGTCCGAGGCGCTGCGGCGAGGCCATCTGCCCGGCACCACACCCGAGAGCCGGCGGACGGCCACCGAACTCGCCGCCGAACTGCTGGAGTCGGCCGTACGGTGCCTGCCCGGGCTGGCGGGCAGCGACGACCCGCAGGACGCGGACGCACTCGTGGCGCTCGCCTCCCGCGCGGGCGAACACCGCCTCGGACTGCGGATGGACGACGCGCTGGACGACCTCGCGCGCACCGGCTCCCCGCTCGTCCAGGGCGCCGCGCTCGCCGCCCGCGTCATGCTCGACCTCGACGGCACCGACACTCTCGGTACCCGTGCCGCGGGCTGGATCGACACCGCCACCGGGCCCGACGAGCGGCATGCGCTGAACCGCCGCCTGAGCGGTCTGCTCAGCGGGGCCGCTCCCCTGCTCCAGTCGGCGCCGACCGCGCTGGACCCGCTGCTCGACCGTATCGACACACTCACCGACCAGGGGTTCCTCGACCGGCTGCCCGCCCTGCGCGGCGGCTTCGACGCGCTCAGCCCGGCGGGCCGCGGCCGTCTGCTGGACACGGTGACCGAGCGTCTCGGAGACCGGCTCGACCTGTCGCTCGGCGCCTCACCGCAGCTGCTCGCGCTGTGGACGGCCGCCGACGCGGCGGGCCGGGCGGCGGTCGACGCGCTCCGGCCACCGCTGGGGACGGCACTCGCCCCGGCCGACAGCACCCCGCCCCCGAAGGCCGCGGAAACCGACAAGGCCCCCGACAAGCCCGTGTCCCGCCCTGAAGCACGACAGGGCGCCGCCCTCCATCTCACGCCGACCGACCGCTGGCGACTGCTCCTCGGCCGGGAGAGCGACAAGTTGCCGCAGGGCGCCCGCCGTTACGCGCACGCGCTCGACGAGTTGTACGGCACCGGCCGTGGCGAGGGCTCCGCGGACCTCGGCCGCGAGGGCGGCCCCGGCGGCGGTCGGGACGCCTCCTTCCCGACCGCCCGTGAGTGGGCCGAGGAACTCGACGCGCTGTTCGGCACCGACGTCCGCGAGGAGGTGCTGGCCCGGGCCGCCGACCAGGGCCGCAGCGACGTCCTGGCCGAGCTCGACCCGAAGTCGGTCCGTCCCTCGGTCGACCTGCTGTCGTCCGTGCTGTCCCTGGCCGGCGGGATGCCGGAGCAGCAACTGGCCCGGTTGCGCCCGCTGGTGCGCCGCCTGGTCGACGAGCTGGCCAAGGAGCTGGCCACCCGGCTGCGTCCGGCGCTGACCGGGCTGGCCACCCCACGCCCGACCCACCGGCCGGGCGGCCGGATCGACCTGCCGCGCACCCTGCGGGCCAACCTCGCCCACACCCGCACGACCGACGACGGCCGCACCCTGGTCGTCCCGGAGCGGCCGGTGTTCAGCACCCGCTCGCGCAGGGAGGCGGACTGGCGGCTGATCCTGGTGGTCGACGTGTCCGGGTCGATGGAGGCGTCCGTCATCTGGTCGGCGCTGACCGCGGCCGTGCTGGGCGGAGTGCCCACGCTGAGCACGCACTTCCTCGCCTTCTCCACGGAGGTGATCGACCTGACGGAACGCGTCGACGACCCGCTGTCGCTGCTCCTGGAGGTGCGGGTCGGCGGCGGCACGCACATCGCGGCGGGGCTGGCCCAGGCCCGTTCCCTGGTGACCGTTCCCAGCCGGACCCTCGTGGTGGTGGTCAGCGACTTCGAGGAGGGATATCCGCTCGGCGGCCTCCTCGGCGAGGTACGCGACCTCGCGAGCTCCGGCGTCCATCTGATGGGCTGCGCCGCCCTGGACGACACCGGCAGTCCGCGCTACTCGGTCCCCGTGGCGCAGCAGCTCGTCGCGGCCGGGATGCCGGTCGCCGCCCTCAGTCCCCTCGCCCTCGCCCGCTGGGTGGGCGACCGCCTCCGCGGAGAGACCCGATGAACACCGAACTGCCCCCCGTGGCACCCGAGGTGGTCGCCGCCGCCGTCGAGCAACTGACGTCCCGGCTGCGCAAGAAGCTGGACGCCGCGATCGAGACCTACGCGACGCTGCCCGTCACCGCCGACGGCACCGTACGGCGGGTGCGATGCGGTGAGGACGCCGAGGTGACCCTCACGCCCGGGCCGTCCGGCGCGGTCACGGAGGACGGTCAGGCGCAGTGCAGCTGTCTGCTCGCGCCCCGGTGTCTGCATCGCGCGGCCGTGCTCGGTGCCGCTCCGGTGGCCGACGCGGACACGGTGGCCGAGACGCCGGAACCCTCGTCCGACGGGGCCGATGTCAAGGCGATCCCTCCTGACGAAGGTGCCGGGACAGCGGACGCCCGTGAGGCGGATGCGCCGCCGGTGGGACCGACCGATGCCCAGGTGTCAGCCGCGACGGGTCTTTGGGACGCGGCCGCCGCTGTGCTGGCCGCCGGGGTGCCCGGCGCGGGGGCCGTACCGCAGGCCGAGTTGCTGCGGGCCGCGCACACGGCCCGGCTCGCCGGGCTGCACCGTCCCGAGGCGGCCGCGCTGCGGGTGGTGCGCGCCGTGCGTGCGGCGCGCGCCCGCCACGACGGCCACCGGTTGGCCGACCTGGTGGCCGCTCTGCGGGAACTGCTGCTCACCAGCGGCCTGTTGGCGGCGTCCGACCCCGACCCGGCGCTGGTCGGCACCGCCCGGCGCGGCTACCGGCCGGGGGGCGGCCTGCGTGTCCACGGGGTGTGCCGGGAGCCGGTGATCTCCGCCACCGGCTACGGCGGGGTCGTCACGCATGTGCTGTCCGACGAGGGGCGCTGGTTCTCCGTGGCCGACGTCAGACCCGGTGGCCCGGCCCGGGCGCGGGGTGCCGCCACGGCCACCGTGGCGCTCGGCTCCGGCGGCCTCGATCACGCGCGGCTCTCCCGGGGCGGGTTGCTGATCTCGGGCGCGACGCTCTCACCGGACGGCCGCCTCGGCGCCGGGAAGGGCGTACGGGCCACCCCGGTCACGGGCCTGTCGTGGACGTCGGGCCCGCTCGCGCGGCTGTTCTCCCGCCCGTTGGCCGAGGCCGCGGCGACACGCTTCACCGGCGCAGGGACGACCGAGCCGGAACAGGCCGGGCAGACGGCCGGCGAACTCATCGGCTGTGACGTGGTCATCGTGGGAGCGGCCGAAGACCATCTGTTCGCCCGGGAGTTGCCCGCGCAGGAGGCGGACGGTGAGGGTCTGGTGATCCGGCTGGTGCCGTCCAACAGCCACCCCGACCTGGCGCATGCGGCCAACTTCCGCAAGCTGGCCTCGCGGCCCGGTTTGCGGTTGCGCGTCGTCGGGCGTCTGGACCCGGCCCGTGCCGCGACACTGCGGCCGCTGGCGGTCGGTCCCGTGCCGGACGGCACGGCGACCCTGCGTCTGCCGACCGAGTGGGCGGGGCATGCCGATCTGGGCTACGACCGCCTCGAAGGCGCGCATTTCCCGCCGGCCGACGAACTGCCGTCGGTGGAGACCCTGTCCGCGTTCCCGCCGGATCCGGTGGCCGAAGCGCCCCTGTGGCGGCTGCGACGGCTGGTCGAGGTCGCTGTGTCCGGGGGCCGGCGGACCGCCGCCGAGCCCGCACGCGACGGCGACCGGGCGTCGGGAACCGCGGCCCTTCGGCGTAGCGGCTTCCGGGCCGCGGCCGACCTGGCGGACGCGCTCGCGGCGGAGGCCGACCGCCGTGGCCGCGATGTGTTCGGCCGGACCCGGCAGGCCGATCCGGGTGGGTACGCACGGGTGTGGCTCGCCGCGGCCGTCTACCTGTCCGGCACCGAACGGGCCCTGGTCGAGGCGACTTGGCGGCCACCGGCTGCCGCATGACCACCGGGCCGTTCACCCCGACCGGGGCACAGGGCCCCCGCGAACCGTGCATGTGACCCACGCCACATCGCGGAAGTGCATAGCGGGGCGGGGCCCAGCGTCTTGTTAAGGGTGACAGCGGCGGAAGCCGGCGTGTTCGGCAGGGGGTTGGGGGGCGGCGTTGACGGGGCAGCAGCGGGCCGTTGAGTTCGACCGGTTCGTGGCTGCCCGGTGGTCGGCCTTGCTCCACCTGGCGCGGCTGCTCACCGGTGGGGACCGGCACCGGGCCGAGGACCTGTTGCAGGAGGCGCTGGTCAAACTGTGGTTCGCCTGGCCGAAGGTGGCCGACCAGGCGCCCGAGGCCTATGTGCGCAAGGTCCTGGCACGTGCCGCGGCACGCTCGGCACGGCGTCGATGGTGGGGCGAGCACCCCGTCGACCAGCTGCCCGACCCGCCCGGGGCGGGAGACGAGACGGCCGCGGTGGACGAGCGGACCCGGCTGGAGGCCATGTTGGCGTTGCTGTCGGCACGGCAGCGGGCCGCGGTGGTGCTGCGCTACTACCAGGACCTGCCCGAGCGGGACGTCGCGGAAGTGCTCGGGTGTCCGGTGGGGACCGCCCGTTCACTGACGGCGCGCGGGGTCGCACGGCTGCGGCGGCTTCTGGCCGAGGCAGTCGAGCCGGTCGAGTGAAGGAGGAACAGTGGATCGCTTCGAGCAGGAGCTGACACGCATGATGCGTGACGGCCACACGGACAGGCCCTACGAGGACCGGCACCGATACCGGCTGCAAGCCGGCGTCCGTGCCCGGCAGCGGGCCCGGGCCGCCTGGATGGCCACCGCATCGGTGCTGACCATCGCCGGACTCGGCATCGGGCTGCTGCTCCTGGCGAGCTCCGTCGCCCAGGGCGGACCCCACACGAGGCAGCCCCGCCCCGTCACCTCCGCCGAGTCGGTCCCGACGCCGTCGACGGTCCTCCCCGCCTCCACCGCTCAGGTAGGGGCAGGTTCGAGCGGCCCCGCTCGCTGAGGCCGAGCCGGCTAGGCCCTCGCCGCCCGCCAGGCGGCTGACGCCCGCTCGTCCCGCTCTCCACGAACAGAAGGCTCACCAGGTGTTCCACAAGAACGCGCCCACGTCCGTCGGCATGCCCCGAATCGATCAGGCCGGTCACCGGGAGGCCTCCTGGGAGCAGCGGCTGCGCGCCTTCGGATACGCGGGACGCCGGCACACATCCGTGCGCGACCGCCTGGTCGTGCCCTTTCCCGAACCCGGGTCACGGCCGTGGCGCAGGCTCGGGCTGTCGCCCGCGGCGGCGCTCCGGCCGGACCGCTGGTCGGGATGGGGCGGGCCCCTGCTGGTGGCGCTCCTTTCCGGACTTCCGCGCTTTTGGCGTCTGGGCAGCCCGCGCACGCTCGTGTTCGACGAGACGTACTACGCCAAGGACGCCTGGTCCCTCCTCCGACTGGGCTACGAGGGCACCTGGCCGGACCGCAAGATCGCAGATCCGCAGATCCTGGCCCATCCCCAGGTGATATCGCTCTCCGACACCGGGTCCTTCGTCGCGCACCCGCCGACGGGCAAGTGGGTGATCGCTCTCGGCGAGTGGATGTTCGGTCTCACCCCGTTCGGCTGGCGCTTCATGACGGCGGTCCTCGGCACGCTGTCGGTACTGATGCTGTGCCGCATCGGGCGCCGGCTGTTCCGTTCGACGCTGCTGGGCTGCCTGGCCGGGGCACTGATGGCGGTGGACGGTCTGCATTACGTCATGAGCCGCACCGCTCTGCTCGACCTCGTCCTCATGTTCTTCGTCCTGGCGGCGTTCGGATGCCTGCTCATCGACCGGGACCACGCACGGGCCCGGCTCGCGGCGGCCCTGCCCGTCCCCGAGGACGGTCGTGTGCGCCCGGACGGACACACCGGTGACCATGCCGGAACGGGACTGCGTCCCTGGCGGATCGCGGCCGGCCTCTTCCTGGGACTGGCGGCCTCCACCAAGTGGAACGGCCTGTACTTCCTCGCCTTCTTCATGGTCCTCACCCTGCTGTGGGACGTCGGGGCCCGCCGGGTGGCCGGGGCCCGCCGCCCCTACCGGGCGGTGCTGCGCAAGGACCTCGGCCGGTCGGTGCTGTCCCTCGTTCCGGTCGCCGTCGTGACGTACCTGGCGACATGGACCGGCTGGTTCCTGTCCGACAACGGCTACGGACGCCACTGGGCGGACGGCCGCGGCGGCACGTGGTCGTGGATCCCGGCTCCGCTGCGCAGCCTGTGGCACTACGAGTACGGGGTGTACCAGTTCAACGTGGGGCTGCACACGCCCCACAAGTACGAGTCGAACCCCTGGAGCTGGCTGGTCCTCGGCCGCCCGGTGCTGTTCCGCTACGAGTCGCCGAAACCCGGGACGGAAGGCTGCCGCACAGCCACCGACTGCACGCAGACCATCCTCGCCCTGGGCACGCCCCTCCTGTGGTGGTCGGCGTGCTGCGCCCTGGTGTACCTGCTCTACCGATGGGCGCTGCGCCGCGACTGGCGCTCCGGCGCTGTCCTGTGCGCGGTGGGTGCCGGCTATCTGCCCTGGTTCCTGTACCAGGACCGCACGATCTTCTCCTTCTACGCGGTCGCCTTCGTGCCGTACCTGTGTCTGGCCGTCACGATGATGCTGGGGGCCCTGCTGGGTCCGCCGGGAGCGACCGGCGAGCGCCGCACGGTGGGGGCGGTGACCGCAGGCGTGCTCGTGCTGCTCATCGCGTGGAACTTCATCCACTTCTTCCCCGCGTACACCGGGCAGACGATTCCGTACGCGGACTGGCGCGCCAGGATGTGGCTCGACAGCTGGATCTGACTCGCGTGATGTGGGTCACTCGCCGGGTGCCGCAGGTCGGACGTGCTCGATCATGATCCGAATGGACGCCCACTTTCTTGGCATCACCGAGCTGGTCGAGACACCGTCCGTGGCGGTCGTGGTCGACGTCATGCGGGCCTTTACCGTGGCCGCCTGGGCCTTTGGCCAAGGCGCGGAGAAGATCGTTCTGGCTGAGTCGCTGGACGATGCCCTGGCCCTCAAGACCCGCCACCCGGACTGGGTGGCGCTCAAGGACGGTCCGCCCGCGCCCGGCTTCGACACCGTGAACTCGCCGGGCATGCTGCGGTCCATGGACCTCGGCGGACGGACCGTCGTGCAGAAGACCACGGCGGGGACGGTCGGCGCCCTCGCGGTCAAGGACGCGTCGCTGGTGCTGTGCGCGAGCTTCGTGGTGGCGGAGGCGACGGCTCGGCTCCTGCGGACACGCAAGAGTGACAGCGTCACCTTCGTGGTCACCGGCGAGGGTGGACAGGCCGACGAGGATCTGGCGTGTGCCCAGTACATCGCCCGGAGGGCCACCGAGGCGGGAACGGATGCCTCCGAGTTCCTCCGCCGCGCCGCCGAGTCCCGCGCGGCAGCCGAACTGACGCAGGGGGTGCGTCAAGGGGTCCACCCCGATGACGTCGCACTCTGTCTCGAACTCGACCGTTTCCCCTTTGCCATGGTGGCGGCCCTGGAGGACTCCCTGATGGTCCTTCGCCCGGACCTCGCGTCTTGTCCGGGCGACGACACCTAGATCTGATCGCCGACGGGGCCCGGGTAGTCCATTCCCCGGGCCCCGTGGCCTGTTCGCTTCTATCGTGGAACGGCACAGTGACGCTCGGCGCCGAGGCAGGCAGGCAGCAAATGGCGGAGGAACCGCAGATCGACTATGCGGCGGTATTCAGGGCTCTGCCCGGCATGGTGGCACTGCTCACCCCCCAGCTGGTGTACGTGGACGCCAACGAGGACTTCCTCCGGCTGGCCGGACGCACCCGCGAGCAGCTGGTGGGCCACTACATCTTCGACGTCTTCCCCGAGAACCCGAACGACGCGGCCGCGGCCGGTATGCGCGAGACGCGGGAGTCGATGCTGCGCACCGCTGCCACCGGTGAACGCGACACCATGGCGCTGCTCCGCTACGACATCGAGGATCCCGCGCACCCCGGCCGCTGGAAGGAGCACTACTGGAGCCCGGTCAACGCCCCCGTCCACGACCCCGACGGGCAGGTCACGCTGATCGTGCACCGGGTGGAGGAGGTCACCGAGCTCATCCGCGCCTTCGGCGGCCCGGACGGCGACCGGCGGTCCCGGGTGCTGGAGGCCGAGCTGTACACCCGCGCGCGGGAGCTTCAGCAGGTCAACGAACGTCTGCGCCAGGCACACGACCGCGAGCGTGAGGTCGCCCTGGCCCTGCAGGCGGCCATGCTGCCCGACCCCAGACCCCTTGAACACCGCAAAGCGGCGGTCCGCTACCGGCCCGCCGTCGGCGCCCTGAACGTGTGCGGCGACTGGTACGACGTGGTCGAGCTGCCCGGCGAGGGCCTCGCGGTGGCGGTGGGTGACGTCGTCGGTCACGGCCTGGCGGCCGCCTGCGCCATGGGACAGCTGCGCAGCGCCCTGAGCGCGGCCACACGCGTCGCCGACGGCCCGGCACAGGCACTGGAGGCCCTCGACATGTACGCCCGCTCCGTCGACGGCGCCGAATCGAGCACAGCGGCGACGACCTTCATCGACTGGGACGACCACACCATCACCTACAGCTGCGCAGGGCACCCGCCGCCCGCCCTGCTCCACCCCGACGGCACCGTGTCCTTCCTCGACCGGGCCACCGACCCGCCACTCGCCGCCCGTCCCCGCTCCGCCACGCGCCCCCAGGCCCAGACACCCTTCACCGAGGGCGCCACCCTGGTCCTCTACACCGACGGCCTGGTCGAACGCCGCACCGAGGACATCGACGCCGGACTGGCCCGCCTCGCCGACTCCCTCATCCACCACCAGCACGCCGCCCCCGAGGCCCTGGCCGACGCCCTCCTCACCGACCTGCTCCCCCACACCGGCAACACGGACGACACCGCGCTCATCGTCCTACGGCTGTGACCCGTCCCCTGGCCCGGTCTCAGCACTCGATGACGTTGACGGCGAGGCCGCCGCGGGCGGTCTCCTTGTACTTGACCTTCATGTCGGCGCCGGTCTCCTTCATCGTCTTGATGACCTTGTCGAGGGAGACGTGGTGCCGGCCGTCGCCCCGCAGGGCCATCCGCGCGGCGGTGACCGCCTTGACCGCGGCCATGCCGTTGCGTTCGATGCAGGGGATCTGGACGAGGCCGCCGACGGGGTCGCAGGTCAGACCGAGGTTGTGTTCCATGCCGATCTCGGCGGCGTTCTCGACCTGCTCCGGAGAGCCGCCCAGCACCTCCGCGAGACCGCCCGCGGCCATCGAGCAGGCGGAGCCGACCTCGCCCTGGCAGCCGACCTCGGCGCCGGAGATGGAGGCGTTCTCCTTGAACAGCATGCCGATCGCCCCGGCGGCGAGCATGAAGCGGACGATGCCGTCCTCGTCGGCGCCCGGCACGAAGTTGAGGTAGTAGTGCAGGACGGCCGGGATGATGCCTGCGGCGCCGTTCGTCGGGGCCGTGACGACCCGTCCGCCCGCCGCGTTCTCCTCGTTCACCGCCATCGCGTAGAGCGTGATCCACTCCATCGCGTGCGCCAACGGATCGCCCTCGCTGCGCAGTTGACGAGCCGCCGCAGCAGCCCGGCGACGCACTTTCAGACCACCGGGGAGGATGCCTTCGCAGGACATCCCGCGCGACACGCACCCTTCCATCACCCGCCAGATCTCCAGCAGGCCCGCGCGGATCTCCTCCTCCGTGCGCCAGGCCTTCTCGTTCTCCAGCATCAGCGCGGAGATCGACAGACCCGTCTCCCGGGTCAGCCGCAGCAGTTCGTCGCCCGTGCGGAACGGGTGGGCCTGCGCGGTGTCGTCGGCCTTGATCCGGTCGGTCCCCACGGCGTCCTCGTCGACCACGAAGCCGCCGCCCACCGAGTAGTACGTCTTCTCCAGCAGCGGGACCCCGTCGGCGTCGTACGCGAAGAGGGTCATGCCGTTGGCGTGGTACGGCAGCGAGCGCCGACGGTGCAGGACCAGCTGGGTCGAGGCGTCGAAGTCGATCTCGTGGGCCGCGCCGATCTCGGCACCGAGCAGACGGATGCGCCCGCTGCCGCGGATCCGCTCGACGTCCAGGTCGGCCTGGGCCACGTCGACGGTGTGCGGCTCGTTGCCCTCCAGGCCCAGCAGCACCGCCTTGGGGGTGCCGTGGCCGTGGCCGGTGGCACCGAGGGAGCCGAACAGCTCCGCCCGTACCGCGACGGCCGGAGCGAGCAGGCCGTCCGTCTTCAGCCGGGCGGCGAACATCGCGGCGGCGCGCATCGGTCCGACGGTGTGCGAGCTGGACGGGCCGATGCCTATGGAGAACAGGTCGAAGACGCTGATTGCCACGCTGTACTCCATGGGTTGATGGGCGAGGGGCGTGCCCTTGCGGGAGATGGTCGGTTACAGGCCGGGGTACAGCGGGTGCTTGTCGGCCAGCGCCTTGACCCGGGCCTTCAGGTCTTCGACGTCGTAGGACGGCTTCAGCGCCGAGGCGATCACGTCCGCGACCTCGGTGAAGTCCTCGGCCGTGAAACCACGCGTCGCCAGCGCCGGGGTGCCGATCCGCAGGCCCGAGGTGACCATCGGGGGACGCGGGTCGTTGGGGACGGCGTTGCGGTTGACGGTGAT
>NZ_JBIUUU010000014.1:0-301501 GCF_044742595.1 Streptomyces sp. NPDC087859
ATCACCGTCAACCGCAACGCCGTCCCCAACGACCCGCGTCCCCCGATGGTCACCTCGGGCCTGCGGATCGGCACCCCGGCGCTGGCGACGCGTGGCTTCACGGCCGAGGACTTCACCGAGGTCGCGGACGTGATCGCCTCGGCGCTGAAGCCGTCGTACGACGTCGAAGACCTGAAGGCCCGGGTCAAGGCGCTGGCCGACAAGCACCCGCTGTACCCCGGCCTGAACAAGTAGTTCCCTGGTGGGGGCACCCGATGACGTGTGCCCCCGCCCTTTCGCAAGGAGTTCCCGTGGCCATCTCGGTCTTCGACCTGTTCTCGATCGGCATCGGCCCGTCGAGCTCGCACACGGTCGGCCCGATGCGTGCGGCCCGTATGTTCGCCCGCCGTCTGCGCAACGAGGGCCTGCTGCCCGACGTCGCCTCGGTCCGCTCGGAGCTCTACGGCTCCCTGGGCGCGACCGGCCATGGCCACGGCACCCCCAAGGCGGTGCTGCTGGGACTCGAAGGAGCCTCTCCGCGCACGGTCGACGTGGAGGGGGCGGACGAGCGGGTGTCGGCGATCAAGGACACGGGGGTCCTGAATCTCCTCGGTGAGCGCGAGATCCCGTTCTCCTTCGACGACGACCTCGTCCTGCACCGGCGCAAGGCACTGCCGTACCACGCGAACGGCATGACGCTGTGGGCGTACGACGCGGCCGGTGCGGAGCTGTTGTCCAAGACCTACTACTCGGTCGGCGGCGGTTTCGTCGTCGACGAGGACGCGGTGGGCGAGGACCGGATCAAGCTGGACGACACCGTCCTGAAGTACTCCTTCCGTACGGGCGACGAACTGCTGCGCGTGACCCGGGAGACGGGTCTGTCGATCTCCGCGCTGATGCTGGAGAACGAGCGCGCCTGGCGCACCGAGGACGAGATCCGCGCCGGCCTGCTGGAGATCTGGCGGGTGATGCAGGCCTGCGTCTCGCGGGGCATGTCGCGGGAGGGCATCCTGCCGGGCGGGCTGCGGGTCAAGCGCCGCGCCGCCGTCACCGCACGCCAACTGCGGGCGGAGGGCGATCCGTTGGCGCACGCGATGGAGTGGATCACGCTCTACGCGATGGCGGTGAACGAGGAGAACGCGGCGGGCGGACGGGTCGTCACGGCCCCGACGAACGGCGCCGCCGGCATCATCCCCGCCGTCCTCCACTACTACATCAACTTCGTGCCGGGCGCCGACGAGGACGGGGTCGTGCGGTTCCTGCTGGCCGCGGGCGCGATCGGCATGCTCTTCAAGGAGAACGCCTCCATCTCCGGCGCCGAGGTCGGCTGCCAGGGCGAGGTCGGCTCCGCCTGCTCGATGGCCGCGGGCGCGCTCGCGGAGGTCCTCGGCGGCTCCCCGGAACAGGTCGAGAACGCCGCCGAGATCGGCATGGAACACAACCTCGGTCTGACCTGCGACCCCGTCGGCGGCCTCGTCCAGATCCCCTGCATCGAACGCAACGGCATGGCGGCGGTCAAGGCGGTCACCGCCGCGCGGATGGCGATGCGCGGGGACGGGTCGCACAAGGTGTCCCTGGACAAGGTCATCAAGACCATGAAGGAGACCGGGGCGGACATGTCGGTGAAGTACAAGGAGACCGCGCGGGGCGGGCTTGCCGTGAACATCATCGAGTGCTGAACTCCAGCCGAGCCTGACACCCGTCGTGCCTAGGGTATGGGGTACTCCAACTCCTGTCCCCCTACGGCATTTCGAGGAGTCCCCCATGCTGCGCGGCATCGATGTCAGCTCGTACCAGTCCTCCTCCTACGACACGGACGGCCTCTCCTTCGTCTTCATCAAGGCGACGGAGGGCCGCACGTACACCAACCCCAAACTCGCGGCCCAGACGAAGACGGCCCGCGACGCCGGCCTGGTCGTCGGCTACTACCACTTCCTGTGGCCGGGCAACCTCACCGCCCAGGCGGAGCACTTCGTCAGCAAGGCGCCGGAGCGGGCCGGCGAGATCCTCGCGGTGGACTGGGAGACGACCGGGGACGGGACGCACGCGACCAACGCGGAGAAGGACCGGTTCATACGGAAGCTGAAGGAGCTGCGGCCGAACAACAGGGTCGTCCTCTACTGCAACCGCAACTATTGGCTGGACATCGACAAGACTTCCTATGCCGGCGACGCCCTCTGGATCGCCGACTACGTGACCGCGGGCAAGCCCCGCATCAAGGCGAAGTGGCTCTTCCACCAGTACACCGACGATCCGGTGGACAAGAACGTCGCGGACTTCGCGAGCAAGGCCGCCCTACGGGCCTGGGCGGAGAACGCCTGAGCCCATTTATGCTGCTCGGCATGGGTGGGACAGTCGCTGCGGTCAGCAGCAATGGGACGTACTCGTTCACCAAGCCGAACCGGGACAGCATCACGCTGCTCGCCGGGCTCGGGGTGGAGGGGGATGTGCATGCCGGGGAGACGGTGAAGCATCGGTTCCGGATGGAGAAGGACGCCTCGCAGCCGAATCTGCGGCAGGTGCACCTCATCCATGAGGAGTTGTTCGAGGAGGTGCGGGGCGCCGGGTTCGAGGTGGGGGCCGGGGAGCTCGGGGAGAACGTCACCACCCGGGGGATCGATCTGCTCGGGCTGCCGGTCGGGGCTCGGCTGCATCTCGGGGCGCAGGCCGTCGTCGAGGTGACGGGGCTGCGGAATCCCTGTGCGCAGATCGACACCTTTCAGAAGGGGCTCATGAAGCAGGTCGTCGGGCGGGACGACGACGGCAAGGTGCGGTTCAGATCCGGGATCATGAGCGTCGTTCTCGAAGGCGGGGTCGTGCGGCCCGGGGATGCCATCAAGGTCGAGCTTCCCGACGGGCCGCACATGCCGCTGGAGATCGTCTGACGTCGGCCCGGGTCTAGCCGCGGAAGTCCGCCGGGCGCTCCGGGCTCGCCTCCGCCAGCGCCTTCGTGACCGCCTCGACGCCGTCCTGCAACCCGTACACCGGTGTGTCCGGCTGCTGGCGCCAGGAGTCGTCGAGGCCCCCCGCGTCGACCGTGTCGAAGCCGAGTTCGTCGATCAGGGCGCGGACCTTCGCCTTGGCCGCCGCGTCGTCGCCCGCGACCGGGAGTGCCTGGCGGTCGGGGGTGCCGGCCGGGCGGTGGCGGTCGAGGATGTCCTGGGCGTAGGTGCCGTTGAAGGCCTTGATGACGGGATGGCCGAGGTGCTGTTCCGTCCAGCGGCTCTCCGTGAGGCCCTCGTCCTCGATCGCGGCGATCCGGCCGTCGCGCTGCCGGGGGTAGTAATTGCCGGTGTCGATGACCGCGACCCCGTCCGCCGCCTCGGCGAAGAGGCCCGAGGGCAGGTCGGGGATCGCCTTCAGCGGGATCGTGACGACGACCACCTCCGCGCCGCGCGCCGCCTCCTCCACCGGGACGGGCGTCGCGCCCGTCTCCTTCGCCAGCTCCGTGAGCGTGTGCGGGCCGCGGGAGTTCGCGACGGACACCTCGTGTCCGAGCGCGGTGAGCCTACGGGTGAGGTTGCCGCCGATCTGTCCCGCGCCGATGATGCCGATCTTCATGACAGCCCTCTCGATGTCGATGCATGTGCATACGTCTGAGCAGGGCAACCGGGGAGGGCCGGAGGGTATTCCTGGCGGCCTCAGATCCGTACGACGATCTTCCCCGTGTGCCGGTTCGACTCCATCAACCGGTGGGCGTCCCGGATACGGTCCAGCCCGTCGAAGACCTCGGCCACCACCGGCCGGAACCCCCCGTCCGCCAGCCCCGCGTTCAGGAACGCCGTGGAGCGGCGGCGGCCCCCCGGTGTCGCGGTGAGGGTCATGTTGGCGTACGTGTGGATCGTGAACGGCCAGTTCCAGGGGATCTCGGCGGGGCGGCGGTCCAGCCAGCCGTAGACCAGGACCGTGCCGCCCTCCGCGAGCGCTTCGGCCAGCGGACGGAATCCGGGACCGCCGATCGCGTCGAAGATCACCTCGGCGCCCCGGCCGCCGGTGAGCCGCCTGACCTCCTTGGCCACCGTCTCGGCGTCACCCCCCGAGACGATCACCTCCGCCGCCCCCGCCTCCAGGAGCCCCTGCCGCTTCGCCTCCGTACGGGTCGTGACCAGCGGAATCGCGCCGATGCGCCGCGCGACCTGGATCGCCGCGGTGCCGACCCCGCTGGAGGCGCCCGTGATCAGGACGTGGTCGCCGGGCCGCAGGCCGGCCGTCTCCAGGAGGCCGCCGTACGCCGTCGTGTACGTCAGCCAGGACGCCGCCCCCGTGACGGCGTCCACGGAGGCGGGGCGGGGCACGACCGCGCTCTCGGGCAGCACGACCCGCTCCGCGTACACACCCTGTGCGCTCATCTCGATGCCGGGTCCGGTCGTCACCGGGTCGCCGACGGTGAGTTCGGTGACGCCCTCGCCGATCGCCTCGACGACGCCGGAGGCCTCGTAGCCGAGGCGGGAGGCGGGGAGGGCCGGCTGGTAGTAGTAGCTGCCCGAGCGGAAGAGGGCCTCGGCGCGGTTGAGGCCCAACGCCTCGACTCGCAGGGCGACTTGACCGGGGCCGGGCGCGGGGACGGTCACGTCCTCGATCTCGAGGACATCAGGTCCGCCGATTTCATGAAAGAGCACGGTACGTGCGGTAGTTGACATGGCGTCCACGCTAGGAGTCCGGGGCGAGACGCTCCATGTCCGTCGGTCTCCCTTTCCTGTCCGTACGTCTTCCTCCCTCAACTCCCGGCTACCGTTGGGGATATGGACGTACTCAGCGACGCGATCGCCGCGATGCGCGCCGGCCGGCCGCACTCGGGGCGCCGGGACAAGTACGCGCCCTGGGGGATGCGGATCGAGGACTCGGAGGGCGCCGGGTTCCATGTGGTGCTGCGGGGGTCGGCCTGGCTGATCCCCGGGGCGGGCGAGCCGGTGGCGCTGGGACCGGGGGACGTGGTGTTCCTGGCGCACGGGCGGGGGTACGCGCTGGCGAGCGGCCTGGACGTGGAGCCGGAGGTCGTACGGCTGAACCCGGACGGGAGCGTCCCCGAACCCCCCTCCCCCGCAAGGGAATCCACGACGCCTCCCGACACGGTCATGCTGTGCGGCGCCTACTGGCTGGACCGCAGCCGGGCCCACCCCCTGCTGTCCGAGCTGCCGGAGGTGGTGCATCTGCCCGCCGAAGTCGGCACCCACCGGTCGCTGCGGGCCGCGGTGGAGCTGCTGGGCGCGGAACTGGCGGAGCCGCGGCCGGGGTCGGACATCATCGTCCCCTCGCTCCTGGACACCCTGCTGCTCTACATCCTGCGTGCCTGGTGGCAGGGCGAGGCGCACAACGACGGGCACCCCACCGGCTGGGCCGCCGCGCTCGCGGACCCCGCGGTGGCGGCGGCGCTCCGGGCCATCCACTCCGCCCCGGACCGCCCCTGGACGGTGGAGGAACTCGGCGCCCACGGCGGCCTGTCCCGCGCGGCGTTCTCCCGGCGGTTCACGGCGCTCGTGGGGCGCCCGCCGCTGACGTATCTGACGTGGTGGCGCATGACGAAAGCCGGCCGACTGCTCCGCGAGGACGAGCTGCCCCTGCGTCTGGTCGCCCAACGCACCGGCTACACCTCGGAGTTCGCCTTCGCCAAGGCCTTCAAGAGGGAGTACGGGGTGGCGCCGGGGCAGTACCGGAGGAAGGCGTCCTGACCCCGTCCTGTCCCGCGAAGGGGTCCTCCAACTCCTCGCGCACCACCTCGGCCGCCACCTCCGCGTCCCCGTCCGCGATGGCCCGCACCATCGCCTCGTGCGCCTCGTCCGCCGTGTTGGGGTCGTGCGCGCGCAGGCCGGTCAGGGACAGGAGGTCGATGAGGCCCTGCCGCAGGACCGGTGTGAACTCCGCGAGCAGGTCTTCGAGCACGGGGTTGTGCGCGGCCGCCACCACGGCCGCGTGGAAGGCGATGTCCGCGTCGACGAACGCCGCGTCATCCGCGCCCGAAGCCATCCGGCGCGCGTCCAGCGCCGCCTCCAGCGCCGTCACGTCCTCGGGCGTGCGGCGGCGCGCGGCGAGACGGGCTGCGTGGACCTCGACCGCCATGCGGACCTCGTAGACGTCGGTGAGACCGGCGCGCCGCAGCCGGGTGGGCCAGTCCCGCGTCGGCCAGCGCGCGAAGCGCCTCGCGGACGGTCGAGCGGCCCACGTCCTCACCAGCGACCAGGTCGGCAAGTGCTTCGGCCTGCCGCTGGTCCTGGACCGGCACCAGGGCCGCTGGACCGTGCGCCGGGCATGACGAAGGGGGGCGCCCGAAGCCGGGCACCCCCCTTCCGTTCGGGTCACTTGCTCAGGTACGCCCAGAACTCGTCGAAGGACAGCACCTTGTCGCCGTTCAGGTCGCGTGTCTTGATGATCACCTCGGCGACCGATTCGGTGACGTTCCAGTCCCCTGCCTGGGCGAGGGCGGTCTTGAACTCGGCTGCGGTGATGAAGCCGTCACCATCCGTGTCGATCCGTTCGAAATGCTTGCGTGCCTCGTCGATGTCCGCCACCGAGCCGCCCCTTTTTCGTCGTTCCTTGCCGTCTTGCTGACGGAGGCCAGATTATCCGGCGCTCCGAGCGCGCAGAGCGGCGACCACCCACGCGAACTCCTCCTCGTACGACGGCTGGGGTTCGAGCCCGTTCACGACGGCCGACAGCTCGCGGTACCGGGCGAGCCGCAGGTTCGTTCCCGCCTCGAGACGCTTGAGCACCTCGGCCCGGTCGGCGTCCCCGAGGAGACCGGCCAGCAGCTCGTCCGCCTCCGGCGCCTCGGGGGCGATCCCGCGCCGCCGCGCGTCCCCTGCCAGCTGGACGAGCCGGCTCATGAACCACAGGGACGTCCCGGCGGGGACATCGGGCCCCCGGTCCGCCGCGTTGAACTCGATCGCCCTGCGCATCAGCGCCCGGAACTCCGGGTCCTGAATGAGTTCGGCCAGCTCCACCCAGGCGTCCACCTGCTCGGGGCTGGGATCGTCCGGCAGGTTGGCGGCGCCGGCGAACCGCAGCCGGGTGCGGATGTCGGGATCCGCCGTGTCGAGCCCTTCGAAGATCTCCGCCATGAAGTCCTCGACGATCCTGCGCCGCTCTGCGGCGGACAGCCGCGCCAGCTTGTTCATCAGTGTCATCTCCTCCGCGGTCGACCCGCGTCGCGAAACGGTCGACAGCACCGCCCGGGTCACCCTCAGCGAGCGGATCTGCGCGTCCAGCGCCACCACATGTGCCGCCGCGACCTCCGCCACCGTCCGCTCCCCGTCCAGCACCGCGCGCACGTCCACCAGGCCGAGGCCCAGCTCGCGCAGCGTGCGGATCAGTTCGAGGCGGGCGACGGACTCCGCGTCGTAGAGGCGGTAGCCGCCGTCCGAGCGGGTCACGGGCGCGAGCACGCCCTCGTCGGACCAGTAGCGGATGGTCCGGACGGTCAGGCCGGTGGCCCGCGCCAGCTCGCCGATGGTGAAAAGCCCGGTGCCGTCGTCGATCATGTCTGGGAGTCTGGGCCTTCCAGTGGGTGGAGACTCAAGGAGCGGGTGCGGTGGAGACTCTTCGGGACATTCTCGACGCGGCCGCCCTCGGCGTCTTCCCGCCGCCGGACGGCCGTACGACCGTCGTGCCGCAGGCCTCCGCCCGGGACGCGGGCGTGCTCGCCTTCACCGCGCACTCCGTCGTCTTCACGGACGAGGACCCGCGGTGGGTGTACGACACGCTGGCGGCTCTGGAGTGCGATCCATTGGCCGCGACGATGAACCCGGCTTTCCTGGCGGCGTTCATGGCGCGGACGGGGCGTACGGCCGAGACCATCGACGCGATGTTCGTCGGCTCGCCCCTGCCCGGGGAACCTCCGCTCGCGCTGGCGGAGATCACCGACGCAGATCATCCGCGCATCACGTACGCCCGGGGGCGCCGCGACGATGTTCGGGCCTGGACGACCGACGGCGGGGTGCTGGTGGCCGGGCGCGGGATCGGTGGCCGGCTGGAGGTCTCGCTGGAGGTGGACGAGGACGTACGGCACCGGGGGCTGGGGCGTCTGCTCCTGACCGCCGCCCGGCAGCTCGTCGAGGAGCCGCTGTGGGCCCAGGTCGCCCCGGGGAACGCCCGCAGCACACGGGCGTTCCAGGCGGCGGGCTACCGTCCCGTCGGCGCGGAGGCACTGCTGCTCAGTGCCAGGCCTCGAAGTGCGGGTTGCTCTGACAGCCGCTCATGATCTCGGTCTTGGTCGTCTTGTTCACCGGGCAGACCCCGACGATGTACTTCCGCTGGATACCGCCGGGGAAGGCGACCTCGACCTGGTCGGCCCACTTGTGGGTGTCACCGATGGTCTTGTTCACGTCCACGCCGCCGGGGGCGTCGATGTAGTAGTTGTAGCCCGACTTCCACCACGTCTTGTACAGGTCGTGGTCGTACGTCGTGGAGACGTACGGGGAGGGCTGGTTGACCAGGACGTACTTCTCGATGTCGTACTGGCCGTCGATGACGTCCCTGGGCTTGAAGCCCTCCGCGAAGACGATCTCGGGGCCGCGGCCGTCGCTGCGGTAGAGCGTGCCGCAGGACTTGCGCCAGACCGGGTCCGGGGTGATGCGGTCGACCTCGACGCGCTTGTCGACGGCCGCCTTGATCGGGTCGTCGAACTGGACGGGGCAGTCGCGGGGGGCGGGGGCCTTCGCGGGGGCGGCGGCCGCCGTGGTCGCGAAGACGGCGGCGAGGGACAGGACGGCGGCAGCGGCCCGCCGCCGCAGCTGGGTTGTGATCATGGGCTGCACAATTCCGGTTCTGCGACGGCGGGTTGTGGATCATCACTCGTTCGGGGGCGTGTCAACCGACCCGGTGTCAGCGGAAGATGCCGGTGTGGCCGAGCGAGTACCGCCCCGGCTGCGGGTACACCGCGAGCCCGTGCGGGCCGCTGCCCACCGGGATCCGGGCGAGCTGCTCACCGGTGCGGGTGTCGATGGCGTACACCTCGGCGTCGTAACGCCCCGACAGCCACAGGACTTTGCCGTCCGCCGATACGCCGCCCATGTCGGGGCTGGCGCCGTCGGACAGGTGCCACTTCCTGGTGACCTTGTTCTGCGCGAAGTCCCAGACGGAGACGGTGCCTTCGCCGCGGTTGGAGACGTACATCTCGCGGGAGTCACGGCTGACGTACAGCCCGTGGGTGCCCTTGCCCGTGGGCAGCAGCTTCGGCTTGCCGAACGTGTCGCCGTCGAGGACCCACATGCCGTCGGCCATCATGTCGGCGACGTAGAACCGCTTGCCGTCGGGCGAGATCTTCACGTCCTGCGGCATGGCTCCCTTGAAGGGGAGTTTCTGCTGCCCGACGACCTTCATCTTCTCGGTGTCGACCTTGAGCAGTTCGCCGCTGAACTCGCAGGAGACGATGAAGTACCTGCCGTCGAGGGAGAAGTCGGCGTGGTTGACGCCGTAGCAGCTGACCGGTTCGGTCTTGACCCGCTTCATGGTGTGCGGGTCGCGGAAGACGAGTTCGCGGTCGAGGGAGGCCATCACGACGGCGTACTTGCCGTTGGGTGTGAAGTAAAGGTTGTAGGGGTCGTGCACCTCGACCGGCTTGCCCGCCTTCCCCGTCCTCGGGTCGACGGGGGTGAGCGTGTGGCCGCGGTTGTTGTTCACCCAGAGGGTCTTCATGTCCCAGGAGGGGACGACGTGTTGGGGCTGGCGGCCGACGCGGAGGGTCTCGATGATCCGGTACGTCTTCGGGTCGATGACGGAGACCGTGTCGGACTCGGTGTTGGGGACGTAGACCCGGGACGGGAAGTCCTTGACCACCGGGGAGAGCTTGCCCGGGCGGTCGGCGGCGTACACGTCCCGCGGGTCGAGGACGGGCGGCATGCCGGGCAGTCCCTGGACGGGCTTCTTCTTGGGCGGGGCGGGGACGGCGGCGGCCTTGGTGGTGCGGTGTCGTTCTTCGGAGGGGGCGTCGTTCCGGGTGTCGGTGCCGCAGGCGGCGAGGGCGGCGAGTACGGCGCCCGCGACAAGGGTGCGCTGGACGAGGTGGGTGCGGTGCATCAGCTGAACAGCTCCGTGGTGGTCACGGCGGCCAGGCCGCGGCGGTCGAGTTCTTCCAGTACGGCGGGGAGGGCGGCGACCGTGTCGGCGTACCCGAAGTGCAGGCTCACCACGGACCCGTTGCGGATCTCGCCGAGGACCTTGCGGGTGACGGCGGGGGCGCCGGGCGAGGTGAAGTCGAGGGAGTCGACGTCGTACGACAGGACGTGCGGGTAGCCGGCGTCACGGGCCAGCCGCTCGACGAGCGGTGCGGCACGCGCGGCGCGCGAGGGCCGGAACCAGCTCCCGATCGAGCCGGTGAGCCGCCTCAGCCGCTCGGCACAGCCGTCGATCTCGGCCCGGGCCTCGGCCTCGGACATGTCGTTGACGCCGAGGTGGTGCAGGGTGTGGTTGCCGAGGTCGTGGCCGCCGTCGAGGATGCGGCGAGCGATCTCCGGGTGCTCGTCGAGCCAGGTGCCGACGGCGAGGACGGTGATGCGGGCCCCGGCCCGTTCTGCCTCGCGGAGCAGGGCGCGGGCGGTGGCGGGGTCGCCGTTGCCGTGGAAGGTGAGGGCCACGCGGGGGTGGGTGCGGGGGCCGTGGGTGAGTTGGGCGGGGAGGCCGGGGAAGCGGCGGGGGGCGGGTGGCGGCTTGGCCGGTGCGCGGGAGGGGACGGGGTGGGCGACGGCACCGCTGGTGGCACACCCGGTGGTGAGGACGAGCCCGGCGCTGGCACGCAGCACGGTCCGACGATCGGTCGTGGTCACCCGGACCATTTAAGGGGGTTACCTGTAGATATCGGTCGATTCACCCACCTAGGGGCGCGGGGCTGTGACATCGGCGGCTCCGCCGCGGGGCGCGACACGCCACGACGCGCCCGCGGCCGGACAACTACCGGTCAGCGACCCGCATCTCGAACCACGTGGTCTTCCCGCGAGGCAGCAGATCGACGCCCCACCGGTCGGACAGCTTGTCCACGAGGAAAAGTCCCCGCCCGCTGATGTCCATCTCCTGCACCGGCATCAGACAGGGCAATCCGCGGGAGGGATCACGCACCTCGATCCGGATCCACCCACGGCGACGCCGCATCCGGAGCCCGAAGACCCGGGCCCCCGTATGACGGACCGCGTTGCCCACGAGCTCGGAGACGAGGAGCACCGCGTCCTCGGTCATCTTGGGGGTGAGCCCCCACTGGCGCAGGACCACGACTTGGGTCAGCCGGCGGGCCGCGGCGGCGGACTCGGGGCGCGAGGGGAGCGGAACCTCCGCCTCCGTCGGGTTGCCGAACAACTCCAGCACCTTGAGCGCGTGTTCGTCCTCGACCGTCGGCGACCAGCGCGCCGCGGTCGCACGGCCGTGTCCCCGCGGCTGTTCGACACCCTCCAGCCCCGCCATGCCCCCATCATGGCCGCACCCGGCGCCCTCCGGGGCCGTCTCTACGGAATACGCCCCCTGGAATCCATCATTCCGCTGGTTTCGATCGACATATGCCAATGGCATTTCAGAGTCTGAAGCAACCCCTCTGACCTGCGACGAAGAATCGGCTGACGGCAATCGACGGCTCCCTCGACAAGACAGGCTTAAGGTTGCGTTAAGGCTCCCATAAACCGCCCCATCGAGGGACCCGGATCAGACGCCCCGTCAACAGCAAGTGGTTCAGGCCAGTTTCCGCAGGAGATTCCTCACAGGAACTTGGCCTTGCCAGGGCCCTCCTCGACGAAGCTGCGCATCCCGGTCTCGCGGTCGGCGGTGGCGAACAGGCCCGCGAACCAGTTCCGTTCGACGGTCAGCCCGGTGTCGATGTCGGTCTCCAGCCCGGTGTCGATGGACTCCTTCGCGGCGCGCAGCGCGATCGCCGGACCCTGCGCGAGCCGCGCCGCCCAGGCGTGCGCCTCGGTGTACACGTCGGCGGCCGGGACAACCCGGTCCACCAGGCCCAGCTTCTCGGCCTCGTCGGCCCTGACCATCCGGCCGGTGAAGATGAGGTCCTTCGCCTTGGACGGGCCGATGAGGCGGGCGAGACGCTGGGTGCCGCCGGCGCCAGGGATCAGACCGAGGAGGATCTCGGGCTGGCCCAGCTTGGCGTTGTCGGCGGCGATACGGAAGTCCGCGCACAGCGCCAGTTCGCAGCCGCCGCCCAGGGCGTAACCGGTGACGGCCGCGACGACCGGCTTGGGAATGCGGGCCACCGCCGTGAAGGAGTCCTGGAGCGCGCGGGCGCGCAGGATCATCGCCGCGTGATCCATGGCCTGCATCTCCTTGATGTCCGCGCCCGCCGCGAACACCTTCTCCCCGCCGTAGATCACCACGGCACGCACGTCCTCGCGGCGCGTGGCCTCCTCGGCGAGCTCCTTGAGCCGGTCCTGGACGGCGATGTCCAGCGCGTTCATGGGCGGGCGGTCGAGACGGATCGTGCCGACGCCGTCGGCCACTTCGAGAGTCACGGTCATGAGGGAAGGTTAACGGCCACTAACGGCAGCGGCCCCGGTGCGATGTCTCACACCGGGGCCCCTCGTCGTCGTAGGAGCTACGCCTTCCACTTCTCCCAGGAGAGGTTCCAGCCGTTGAGGCCGTTGGCCGGGTCGACCGTCGGGTCGGTGGAGTTCTTCACCGTCACCACATCACCGGGCATCGAGTTGTTGAAGAACCACGCGGCCGGCACCGAGCTGTCGTAGCCGCCGCGGACATCGCGCAGACCGATGCAGCCGTGGCTGGCGTTGTAGTTGCCGAAGGCGCCGCCGCCCCAGTAGTTGCCGTGCACGAAGGTGCCGGAGTCGGTCAGCCGCATGGCGTGCGGGACGTCCTTGATGTCGTACTCGCCGTCGTAGCCGACGGTGTCGCCGTTCATCCGGGTCACCGTGAACTTCTCGCTGATGACCATCTGGCCGTTCCAGGTGGCGTAGCCGGGCTTGCCGGTGGTGACCGGGATGGTCTTGAAGAGCTTGCCGTCCCGCATGACCTTCATCGTGTGCTTCTTGGCGTCCACGATGGAGACCTGGCTGCGGCCGACGGTGAAGGAGACGGTCTTGGACTGCTTGCCGTAGACGCCGTCGCGGCCCTCGACGCCGTCCAGGTTCAGCTCGACGGTGACCTTGGTGCCGGCCTTCCAGTATTCCTCGGGGCGGAAGTCCAGCCGGTCGTTGCCGAACCAGTGACCCGCGACCTCGACGGCCGGCTCGGTCTTGACGGTGATGGCCTTCTCGACGTCCTCGGGCTTGGTGATGCCCCGGGTGAAGCGGATGGAGAAGGGCATTCCGACGCCGACCTTGGAGCCGTCCTCGGGCGTGAAGGTGCCGATGAAGGTGTTCTGCGGCGTCAGCGTGGTGAAGCTGGAGTCCTCGGCGGCCTCACGGCCCTCGGAGTCCTTCGCGACCGCGTGCACCGTGTACTTGGTGGCGGCGGCCAGATGGCTGGACGGCGCCCAGGAGGCGCCGTCGGCGGATATCGCGCCGCCGATCTTCTCGCCCTTGGAGTCCTTGACCTCGACCGTGGTCAGCTTGCCCTTGTCGGCGCCGATCTTCAGAGCCCCGCTGGTCTCGACGGACTTGGCACCGTCCTTGGGGGCGATGGAGACGACCGCCACGGACTGCTTGCTCTGCGCGGTGTCCGCGTCCTTGCCCTTGCCGGAGCCGGGCTTGGCGTCCGAGTCCCCGCCGCCTCCCCCGCACGCGGTGACGGCGGTCAGCACGACCCCCAGCAGCAGCGCGGCCATCCGCTTACGGCCACGCCCGCGTGCGTCAACCGACGCCCCCGATATCGGTCGCACGTTCAAGATCTTTTCTCCCCTCGCCGGGCCCGGTCCCAGGCCCGCAACCCCTGCGCGTCCCGCGCGTCCGGCGATATTAACCGCAAGATCAGGCCCGTCGGCGGGGTGCGATTGTCACCGTTCGGTCCCAACTGCGCCCGCTCGACCGGGGCCCGACCCCGCCCCCCACCTGGCTACTTCACCGCGCTGCCCGCCTTCCACTCCTTCCAGCCCATATTCCACCCTCCGAGGCCGTTGTCAGGAGCGACCTTTTTGTCATTGCTGTGGACGACCTCCACGACGTCCCCGATGAGGCTGCGGTCGAAGAACCAGCCCGCCGGGGTGTCCGAACCGCCCCCCTTCACGTCCCTCAGGCCCACACATCCGTGGCTGACATTGACCTTGCCGGGGGCGTCCGGCGCCCAGTAGTTGCCGTGCAGGAAGGTGCCGGAGTCGGTCAGGCGCATGGCGTGCGGGACGTCCGGGATGTCGTACTCGCCGCCGAAGCCGACTGTGCGGCTGTTCATCCGGGTGACCTCGAGCATCTCGGAGACGACCATCCGGCCGTTGTACGTCGTCGTCCTCGGGGCGCCCGCCGTGATCGGCACGGTCGCGAGCAGCTCGCCGTCGCGCCGCACCTGCATGGTGTGCTTCGCCGCGTCGACCAGGGAGACCTGGCTGCGGCCGACGGTGAAGGAGAACGTCTTGTACTGCAACCCGTAGACGCCGGGCGCCCCTTCGACGTCCCGCAGCCGCAGCCCGACGGTGACCTGGGTGCCGGGCTTCCAGTAGCGCTCGGGACGGAAGTCGAGGCGGCCCTTGCCGAACCAGTGCGGGCGGATCTCGACGGGCGGCTCGGACGTGACGTGGACGGCGCGTTCGACGGCGGTCCGGTTCTCGATCTCCCGGTTGAACTCCAGGGAGACGATCATTCCGGTGCCGACCGTGGAGCGGTTCTCGGGGCTGACGTATCCGATGAAGCGCTCGTCGGGGACGTACGTGGTGAAGGTGGTGTGCCGGGCGGAGCGGCGCCCGTGCCCGTCCAGCGCCACCACGTCGACGGTGTACCTGGCGGCGAGCGCGAGCCTCCCCTCGTCGGGTTCCCAGCGCAGGCCGTCGTCGGAGATGTGCCCGGACACCGGGGTGTCCTGCGCGTCCTGCGACTTGACGACCTCGACCGACTCCAGCCGTCCGCTGGGTACGCGGACGAGGAATCTGGTGTCCTGCCGGACGCCTTTGCTGCCGTCGTCGGGCAGGACGCGGATGACGTCCTCGGGTGCGGGGGGCTTGCCCAGCCCGCCGAGATCGATCCCTCCCGTGGATCCGGAAGTGCAGCCGGCCAGCAGTCCGGCCCATGTCAGTACGGCGGCCAGTGCGGCCCCTGCGCGCCGAGCGCGCCCTTGTACGTGCCTCACATCGCACCCAACGACGCGGCCCGCCCTGGGGAAACGTGAGTGCGAGCCCGGCTCTGGGCAGAACAGTGGGGAGGACGACGCGACGGGGAACAGCGGTCGGGACGCCGTGCGCCCTTTTTGACGTCGTTCCATGAGCCGTGGGAGGCCCCAGGTGTCCAGCGCAGCCGAGCAGAAGGCGGTGGCCGAGGAGCAGCTGCCGGCTGCCGTCGTCAATGGCACACGGCATGCCGCGCCGCCGCCGGTCCCCGTGTGGCCGGGTGCGCCGACGCCGCTCGGAGCGCGGTTCCGGGTGGGTCCCGACGGCGTCGCGGGCACCAACTTCGCGCTGTGGGCGGGCGGCGCCGAGGGGGTCGAGCTGTGCCTCTTCGACGAGCGGGGCAAGGAGACACGGGCGCGGCTGACCGAGCTGACGCACGAGATCTGGCACGGCTTCGTGCCGGGCGTGATGCCCGGGCAGCGGTACGGCTATCGGGTGCACGGCCGCTGGGACCCGTGGACCGGCGGCCGCTGGAACCCGGCGAAGCTGCTTCTGGACCCGTACGCGCGCGCGGTGGACGGCGACTTCAGTCTGCCGCCCGAGGTGTACGGGCATGTCCGCGACTGGCCGCAGCAGCAGGTCGCCGACACCGTGCGCGACGAACGGGACTCGGCGCCGTACGTCCCCAAGGGGGTCGTCGTCCACGACGACGACGAGTGGGAGGACGACCGCCGTCCGAAGACACCGTGGGCGGACTCCGTCATCTACGAACTGCACGTCCGGGGCTTCACGAAGCTGCACCCGGGGATACCCGAGGAACTGCGCGGCACCTACGCCGGGTTGGCGCACCCGGCGGCCATAGAACACCTGGTGAAGCTGGGCGTCACGGCAGTGGAGCTGCTCCCCGTGCACCAGTTCGCCCACGAGGACCACCTGCTGCGGCGAGGCCTCAAGAACTACTGGGGCTACAACTCCATCGGCTACTTCGCCCCGCACGCCACCTACGCCGCCTCCGGTACGACCGGCCAGCAGGTCGGCGAGTTCAAGCGCATGGTGCGCGCCCTGCACGCGGCCGGGATCGAGGTCATCCTCGACGTGGTCTACAACCACACCGCGGAGGCGGGCGAGCTGGGCCCGACGCTGTCGCTGAAGGGCATCGACAACCGGGGCTACTACAGGCTGCAGTCGGACGCGCGCAGGTACGCCGACTACACGGGCTGCGGCAACACCCTGCATGTGGTGCAGCCGCATGTCCTGCGTCTCATCACCGACTCCCTGCGCTACTGGGTGACGGAGATGGGCGTCGACGGCTTCCGCTTCGACCTCGCCGCCGCGCTGGCCCGGTCCATGCACGACGTCGACATGCTGTCCCCGTTCCTCGCGGTGATCGCCCAGGACCCGGTGCTGCGGCGCGTGAAGCTGATCGCCGAACCGTGGGACGTGGGGTCGGGCGGCTACCAGGTCGGCGCCTTCCCTCCGCTGTGGACGGAGTGGAACGACCGGTACCGCAACGCCGTACGGGACTTCTGGCGGGGCGCGCTGCCGGACGTGCGGGATCTCGGCTACCGCCTGTCGGGGTCCAGCGATCTCTACGCCTGGGGCGGCCGACGCCCGTACGCCTCGGTCAACTTCGTGACCGCGCACGACGGTTTCACGCTGCGGGACATGGTGTCGTACGAACGCAAGCACAACGAGGCGAACGGCGAGGGCAACCGGGACGGTTCGGACGACAACCGGTCGTGGAACTGCGGGGCGGAGGGGGAGACCGACGACGAGCGGGTACGGGGGCTCAGGCGCCGTCAGCTGCGGAACCTGCTGACGACGCTGCTGCTGTCGACGGGGGTGCCGATGCTGGTCGCGGGCGACGAGCTGGGGCGCACCCAGCGCGGCAACAACAACGCGTACTGCCAGGACAACGAGATCAGCTGGCTGGACTGGGAGCTGCTGGAACAGCCGGGCTGGAAGGCCCTGTTCGACCTGACGTCGAGGCTCATCGCACTGCGCCACCAGCACCCGGTCCTGCGCCGCCGGGCGTTCTTCTCCGGACGGGCGCACTCCGCGGACGGGCTGCGGGACCTGGCCTGGTTCACGGCGCGGGGCACGGAGATGACGGAACGGGACTGGTACGCGCCGGCGCCCACACTCGGCATGTATCTGTCCGGCCGCGACATCCCCGGACGCGACGAGCGGGGCGCCCCGATCGTCGACGACAGCTTCCTCGCCGTCCTGCACGCCGGGGACCGCCCGGCGAGCTTCGTCCTGCCGGGCCCGCCGTGGGCGGAACGGTACGAGGTGGTGATCGACACGGCCCGGGAGGCGCAGGCGGAGGAGCCGGGGGTGGTGCATCGGGCGGGGGCGGCGATCACGGTGCCGGCTCGGGCGGTGTTGCTGCTGAAGGTGGTGGGGTAGGCCCTGTTCGCGACGCGCCCCGGCTTCACCGCTCCGGCCGGCCCGCTCCGCCCAGCCCGACCTCGTCTGAGACCGGTTGGCTCAGGCAACGTTTCAGGTCCATGAACTCCCCGTCGGATTTCTGGCCATGGGGCGGGGTCGGTTGATCCACTGAGGCACATGCCCGAGATATCCCGCCGTGCCTTCGGTGGCCTCGTCGGTGGCGGTGCCGTGACCGCCGTCGCCGCTGCGGCCGCCACCGCCGAGGCCGCTGAGAACGCCGCCCCCGCCGAGCGCCCCTTCCGGGCCCGCCCCGCCGCCTCCTCCGGCAGGCGCCCCAACATCCTGGTCATCCTCGGTGACGACCTCGGCTGGGCCGACCTGTCCTCCTACGGCGCCCCGCACATCAGGACGCCACACCTGGACCGGCTGGCCCGGCAGGGGGTGCGGTTCACCGACGCGTACTCGGGGTCGGCCACCTGCTCGCCGACCCGGTTCAGCCTCTACACGGGACGCTATCCGGGACGTACCCCGGGCGGGCTCGCCGAGCCGATCGGGAACCGGACGCAGGGGCTGGACCCGAACCACCCCACGCTCGCCTCCCTGCTGAAGAAGGCCGGTTACGCCACCGCCCTCATCGGCAAGTGGCACTGCGGATGGCTGCCGGACTACAGCCCCACCAAGTCCGGCTGGGACGAGTTCTTCGGCAACCACGGCGGCGTGCTGGAGTACTTCTCCAAGCTCGGCCAGCTCGGCGAGTACGACCTGTACGAGGGCGACGCCACCTACAAGGACCTGCGCTACTACACCGAGGTCCTGACCGAGCGGGCGGTCGAGTACGTCGGCCGGGACCACGACAGGCCCTGGCTGCTGAACCTCAACTTCACCACTCCGCACTGGCCGTGGCTCGCGGAGGGCGACGAGGAGACGGGCGCCGGGATCGAGGCGAAGATCCGCGCCGCGAAGACGCAGGCCGAGGTCGTCGCCGCGCTCAACCACTTCGACGGCGGCTCGGTCGAGAAGTACAAGGAGATGGTGGAGAGCCTGGACTCCGCCGTCGGCGAGGTGCTCGACGCGCTGCGCCGCTCCGGACAGGAGGAGAACACCCTCGTCCTCTTCGCCAGCGACAACGGCGGTGAGCGCTACTCCTACAACTGGCCGCTCAGCGGCGAGAAGTTCGTGCTGCTCGAGGGCGGTATCCGCGTCCCGACGATCGTGCGCTGGCCCGCCCGCGTCGACGGCCGCCAGGTCAGCCACGAACCCAACTTCTCCCCCGACTGGACGGCGACCCTGCTGGAGGTCGGCGGCGCGCGCCCCGACCCGGCGTACCCGCTGGACGGCACCAGCCTCGCCGGATACCTGCTCAAGGGTGAGGAGCTGCCCGAGCGGGACCTGTTCTGGCGGGTGCGGGCCAACCGGGCACTGCGGCGCGGGGACTGGAAGTACTACCAGGACGCCGACAGGACCGACCACCTCTACAACCTGGCCGCCGACTCCCGCGAGCAGGCCGATCTGGCGCCGGACGAGCCCGAGTTGCTCGCCGAGCTGAAGGCGTCCTGGGAGAAGACCGCCGGCACCCTGCTGCCGTACCCGGACTAGCCGAGGATCCCTCGCTGGTACGCCGTCGCCACCGCGGCCGCCCGGTCCTTGACGCCCAACTTGGCGTACAGGTGGGTGAGATGGGTCTTCACGGTCGCCTCGCTGATGAACAGTTCACGGGCGATCTCCCGGTTCGACGTGCCCCTGGCGACCAGGGCCAGCACCTCGCGCTCGCGCGCGGAGAGCGGCTCGTTGCCGGGGGCGCGCACGGCCGAGACCAGACGGGAGGCGACGGCCGGGGAGAGGACCGTACGGCCGTCCGCCGCCGCGCGGACGGCCGTGAACAGTTCGTCGCGCGGGGCGTCCTTGAGCAGATAGCCCGTCGCGCCCGCCTCGATCGCGGGCAGGGTGTCCGAGTCCGTGTCGTACGTGGTGAGGACGAGGACTTTCGCGCGGGCGGCCCGGCGGGTCAGTTCCCGGATGGCGTCGACTCCCCCGCCGCCCGGCATGCGCAGGTCCATCAGGATCACGTCGGGGTCGAGCGCGGCGGCCCGCGCCAGGGCCTCGACACCGTTCGACGCCTCGCCGAGGACGGTGAATCCGGGGGCGTTCTCGAACATGCCGCGCAGACCGTCCCGTACGACGGGATGGTCGTCGACGATCAGCAGCGAGATGTCACGCGTCATGGCGGACCAACGGTACGCGAGCCGACAGTGCCGTGCCGTGGCCCGGCTCGGACTCCACGGCGAGGGAGCCGGCGATGCGTTCGGCGCGGGCGCGCATACCGTCGAGCCCGAAGCCGCCGGCGCGGGTGCGTGCGGGGACGGCGAGGGGGTCGAAGCCCTGGCCGTCGTCGCGGATGTCGAGGATCACCTCGTCGCCCAGGAAGCTGAGGGTCACCCCGACACGGGTGGCCCGCGCATGGCGGGCGGCGTTCGACAGGGCCTCCTGGACGATCCTCAGCAGGGTGGCCGCGACCTCCTCGTGCAGCTGCTCGGCCCGCCCGGTCACGGTGAACTCGGCGCGCACGCCGGTGCGTTCACCCCATTCGGCGACCGTCTTCTTCAGTGCCTCCGGCAGCCCGGCGTCCTGAAGCGCCACCGGGGCGAGGTTGTGGACCGAGCGGCGGGCCTCGCCGAGGCTGTGCCGGGCCAGGTCGGAGGCGCGGGCCAGATGGGTGCGGGCGACGTCCAGGTCGGGGGCGTTCGCGACGACCTGGAGCTGGGCGATGATGCCGGTCAGGCCCTGGGCGATGGTGTCGTGGATCTCGGCGGCGAGCCGCCGGCGCTCGTCGGCGACGCCCGCTTCCCGTGCCTGGACGAGGAGTTGGGCGTGAAGGGCGGCGTTCTCGTCGAGCGCCTGCTGCAACGCCGTGTTGGTGCGTTCGAGTTCGGTGATGGTGACGGCCCGGTCGCGGGAGCGCTCCTCCTGCTGCTGGGTGAGATGGCCGGCCAGCCCCAGAAGAGCGGTGTTCGTGCACAGCATCACACCGAACAGCGGCCATTGGACGATGCTGCGGAACGGCAGCCCGCCGGCCTGTGTGCCCGCCACGACGACGGCGGTGGCGAAGAGGCCGAACCGCTGCCGCCAGAGGCCGGGGATCGTCTCGTCGCTGTCGAAGTAGCCACAGGCCGCGTAGAACCCGAAGAACGGGTTGATCCAGGTGAGACCGAAGGAGATCGCCCAGCGCAGGCCGAAGTAGACGGTTCCGCGACGGGACGGGGTCCGGCGGCCGCGGCGAGGGCCGTGCCACAGCTGGAGCAGCACCGCGGCGAGCACCAGAGCCCCGGCCCAGTACCACTCCGCGGCGGTCCCCATGAGGCCGCTGGAGACGACCGCGAGGATGGTGGAGACGAGGAGCAGCCCGTAGACGCCCCAGGAATGGAACTGGTCCTGACGGTGCTCCAGCTGCTGGTCCGTCGCGGTCATCTCCCCAGTCTGCACGGCCGTTCCCCTACTCCCAGCGGAACCAGCGCCGCGCGGCGGCCGTGAGCAGCACCGTCCAGACGACGAGGACACCGAGGTGGGTCCAGCCCGGCCAGTCGCCGCCCGCGGCCCGGTTCAGGGCCTCGGCCGCCGCGCCGAACGGGGTGTACCCGACGATCCGGGCGAGGACGTCCGGCATGGTCTGCACCGGCGCCCACACCCCCGCGCAGAACATCGACGGGAAGAACACGGCCGACCCGATGGCACCGGCGATCTTCGTCGTCCGGGACAGCGCGGAGATCACCGCGCCGAGCGCGAGGGCTCCCAAAACGGCCAGGGCCAGGGCGAGCAGATATCCGGGGAGCTGCTCGGGCAGTCGTACGTCGAAGGCGAGCCGCCCGACGGCGAGGGCGAGCAGCGCGGACGCCAGGGCGGCACCGCCGTGGACCAGCATCTGTGCGGAGAGCAGGGCGGACGGCCGGACCGGGGTCGTGGACATACGGCGCAGGATGCCGCGCTCGCGGTAGCCGGTGAGGGTCTGCGGCATGGCCTGGACGCCGCCCACGATCAGGCCGAGGAGCACGGCCACGGGGACGTAGACGTCGATGGTCCGCAGGCCGCCGAGGCCGGCCTCGTGGTCGTGGAAGGCCGGGATCGAGCCGAGGATCACCAGCAGCAGGGTCGGGAAGAGCAGGATCCAGAAGAGGGCGCCGGGTTCGCGGCGGAAGAGCCGGAGCTCGGTCCTGAGGACGGCGGTGTTCATGCCGCTGCCTCCTTGGCCTCGGTGAGGTCGAGGAACGCGTCGTCCAACGTGGCGTCGGTGACGCGGAGTTGATGAGCCGTGATGTGGGTGCGGGCCAGCAGCGTGATGACGGCGTTGACCGTCTCGTCGGTGCCGGCGAGCGTGACGCGGCTGTCCCGGTGCTGGACCGACGCGAGCCCGGGCAGGGCGTTCAGGTCACGGTCGTCGAGGGGGACGGACGGTGTGAAGCTGATGACGGTGGCGCCCGCCGAGCGGCGGATCAGTCCGGCCGGGGTGTCCAGGGCGGCGATCCGGCCCTTGTCGATCACTGCGATCCGGTCGCACAGCCGCTGCGCCTCCTCCATGAAGTGCGTGACCAGCAGGACGGTGACACCGCTCGCGCGGACCTCCTCGATGAGCTCCCAGGTGTCGCGGCGGGCGCGGGGATCGAGGCCCGTGGTCAGCTCGTCGAGGACGACGACCCTGGGGTCGCCGATGAGGGCGAGCGCGATGAACAGGCGCTGCTTCTGACCGCCGGACAGCTTGCCGAACCGGGTGGTCAGCTTTCCGGTCAGGCCGAGGCGCTCGGCGAGGGGGCGCCAGTCGGCGGGCCTCTCGTGGAACGCGGCGTACAGCTCCAGGGCCTCGCGCACGGTCAGCTTGGGCTGGAGCTCGCTCTGCTGGAGCTGGGCGCCGAGGACGCGGGCGACCCGCTCGTGGTCGGCGATCGGGTCGAGGCCGGTGACGCGGACGCGGCCGGCGTCGGGGACGCGCAGGCCCTCGACGCACTCGACGGTGGTGGTCTTGCCGGCTCCGTTCGGGCCGAGGACGCCGAAGATCTCGCCTTCCTCGACGGCGAAGGAGACACCGTCCACGGCGGGCCGGCCGCCGTAGGACTTGCGCAGTTCGGTGACTTCGATGACGGACATGGCATCAGCGTCGCGGTCGGCGGGCGGTGCGCACATCGGCCGTCACGCTCGAGGGGACATCAGCCGATCGGTTGACGCGGGGGTACGACCGGGCCGTGCGGCCGGTCGAACGCGCAGGTCGTAGGTCCAGCGGCCGATTCGGGTCCGGCCAAAACTCGGTGGGCGTCGTCAGTGCCGATTTGTAGGCTCACTGCTGATGCCCTCGACACGTGCCACCACCAAGGAACACTCCGCCGTCCGTACCCTGCTGCGCCTGTGGCCGTACGTCAGGCCCGTCCGCGCGCGGCTGCTCGGCGCCGCGGCGGTGGCGATCCTCGCGTCCTGTACGGGACTGGTGATCCCGCTCGTCCTGAAGTGGATGGTGGACGGACCGGTCGCCGACCAGAATCCGGCGGGCGTGTGGCTCGGCGCGCTGTTCCTGCTGCTGCTCGGGCTCGGGGAGGCCTTGCTGTTCGGGCTGCGGCGGTGGCTGGTGGCGCGGCCGCTGTCCCATGTCGAGGCGGAGATGCGGGCGGCTCTGTACGGGCATCTGCAACGGCTGCCGGTGTCGTTCCACGACCGGTGGGCCTCGGGGCAGCTGCTGTCGCGCGGCACCACCGACCTGATGCTGGTGCGGATGTTCCTGGCGTTCCCGCTGACGTTCCTGCTGGTCAACGCGGTGACGATCCTCGTCGGCGTGATCATCATGCTGCTCCAGGACTGGACGCTCGGGCTGGTGATCCTGGGGCCCGCCCTGCCCGTGATCGTCACGTGTGTGCTCTTCGAGCGGCGGTACTTCCATGTGGCGCGGCTCGCCCAGGACCAGGTCGGCGATCTGACGACGGTCGTCGAGGAGAGCGTGCTCGGCATCCGCATCATCAAGGGCTTCGGACGGCACCGGAGCCAGGCGCGGGCGTTCCGTGAACTGTCGCGGACCCTGCGCGGGACGGAGCTGCGCAAGGCCCGGCTGCTCGCGTCGATCTGGGGTGTCATCGTGACGCTGCCGGAGATCGCCATCGGGGCCGCGCTGGTGCTGGGGTCGGTGCAGGTGGCCGACGGGGACCTGTCGGCGGGGACCCTGGTCGCCTTCCTGTCCACGGCTCTGGCGCTGCGGTGGCCCATCGACTCGATCGGCTTCCTGCTGGCGATCAGCCAGGATGCGGCGAGCGCGACGGAACGGTACTTCGAGGTGATGGACGAAGTACCGGAGGACGCGACGGTCGGCGTGACCGACGGCGACCGGGAGGACAGCGGGCTGCGGTTCGACGGTGTCGTCTTCCGGTACCCCGACGCGCCTCTGGACTCCCCTCCTGTCCTCGACCGCATAGACCTCCACATACGCCCCGGCGAGTCCATGGCCCTCGTCGGCGCCACCGGCAGCGGCAAGACCACCCTCACCGCGCTCGTTCCCCGGCTCCACGAGACGACCTCGGGGCGGATCACGCTGGACGGTGAGGACATCACCGCGATGTCCCGCGAGGAGCTGCGTTCGCTCGTCGCCGTGGCCTTCGAGGAACCCACCCTCTTCTCCGCGAGCGTCGGCGAGAACGTGCTGATGGGCGCCGAGGAAGGGGACCTCGACCGGGCCCTCGCCGTCGCCCAGGCCGACTTCGTGCACGCCCTGCCCCACGGCACCGACACCCAGGTCGGGGAACAGGGCCTCAGCCTCTCCGGCGGCCAGCGCCAACG
Organism: Streptomyces sp. NPDC087859; assembly: GCF_044742595.1. NCBI lineage: Bacteria > Bacillati > Actinomycetota > Actinomycetes > Kitasatosporales > Streptomycetaceae > Streptomyces > Streptomyces sp. NPDC087859. Next base: position 24,299 of record NZ_JBIUUU010000014.1, read on the forward strand.
CCTCGCTCTCGCGAGGGCGGTGGTCGGGCAGCCCCGGTTCCTCGTCCTCGACGACCCCCTGTCCGCACTGGACGTGCACACCGAGGCCGCCGTGGAGGCCGCGCTGCGGGAGGTGCTCGCCGAGACCACCGCGCTCATCGTGGCGCACCGGCCCTCGACCGTGCTGCTCGCCGACCGGGTCGCCCTGCTGTCACAGGGCCGGATCACCGCCGTGGGCACCCACCACGAACTGCTGCGCACGAACGCCGAGTACGCCCACCTCATGGCGGGGTCCGGGGAGACGGGGGAGGACCGATGACGGCGCCGACGAAGGCCGCGCCCACCACCGCCGACGAGGAACCGGACGGCCACAAGGCCGCCGGCGGCGGTGATCCCTTCGACCGCGACGTCCTGCCCACACCGCCCCGCGCGACCTCGAACCTCCTGCGCTCCCTGCTCGCGCCGATGAAGGCCCGCGCCCTCGGTGCCGCGTTTCTGCTGCTGCTCCAGCAGGCGGCGGTGCAGGCGGGCCCGCTGCTGGTGGCGTACGCGATCGACAGCGCCGTCCCGGCGTTCCGCGAGGACCGCCACGGCCCGCTGATCGCCGTGGGCGTCGGCTATCTGCTGTGTGCGCTGGCCGCGGGCGCGCTTCAGTACGTGTTCATCCTCGCCTCGGCGCGGGTCAACCAGGATGTGCTCCTCGACCTGCGCGGCCGTATCTTCCGCCATGCGCAGGCTCTCAGCGTCGACTTCCACGAGCGCTACACCTCGGGCCGGCTCATCTCCCGCTCCACGGCGGACGTCGAGTCGCTGCGCGAGCTCCTGAGCGAGGGGCTCCAGGAGCTGGTGACGGTCGTCCTGTCCTTCGTCTACATCTCGGCGCTGCTGCTCTGGCTGGATCTGGGCCTCGGCGCGGTGGCGGTGGCGTCGTTCGTGCCGCTCCATCTCCTCATACGGATCTACCAGCGGCGCGCGGGAGAGGTGTACACCCGGCGGTCCACCGCGATCGCCGCCGTGATCGTGAAGTTCGTCGAGACGATGAACGGCATCCGCCCGGTGCGCGCGTTCCGCCGCGAGGCGGCCAACGACGCCGACTTCGCCGTGCTCAACCAGCGGCACGAGCGCACCAACGGCGACGCGCTCATCGAGATGGCCCGCTATGTGGTCGGCTCCCGGCTGGTCGCCAACACGGCCGTCGCGCTGATCGTGCTGTGGGGCGCCTACCGGGTGGCGGGCGGCACGCTGGAACTCGGTGTGCTGGCCGCGGCGGTGCTGTACCTGCGGCGGCTGTACGACCCGATCGACCGGCTCGGCATGTTCCTCAACTCCTACCAGTCGGCGGCGGCCTCACTGGAGAAGATCGCGGGCCTGCTCGCGCAGACGCCGTCGGTGCCGGAGCCGTCCGAGCCCCGGCAGCTTCCGCCCCTGGAGTCCGAGCACCCCGGCCGCGAGGTCGTCTTCGACGGCGTCCGCTTCGCCTACCGCACCGGCGGCGAGGTCCTGCCCCGCTTCGACCTCACCCTCCCCGCCGGGCAGACGGTCGCGGTGGTCGGCTCCACCGGTGCCGGCAAGTCCACGCTGGCCAAGCTCCTCGCCCGCTTCTACGACCCCTCCGAGGGCCGCGTCCTGCTCGACGGGGTCGATCTGCGCGAGCTGACCGTGCCCGAACTGCGGCGCGGGGTCGTCATGGTGACGCAGGAGGCCTTCCTGTTCTCCGGCACGGTCGCCGACAACATCGCCATCGGACGCCCGGACGCCACCCGCGAGGACATCGAGCGGGCCGCGAAGGCGATCGGCGCCCATGAGTTCATCAGCGCCCTGCCCGACGGCTACGACACGGACGTACGCAAGCGGGGCGGCCGCATCTCCGCCGGCCAGCGCCAACTCGTCGCGTTCGCGCGGGCGTTGCTCGCGGACCCGGCGGTGCTCATCCTGGACGAGGCGACCAGCTCGCTGGACATCCCGGGCGAACGGGCCGTGCAGCGGGCGATGTCGACGGTCCTGCACGGCCGTACGGCGGTGGTGATCGCCCACCGTCTCTCGACGGTCGAGATCGCGGACCGGGTGCTGGTGATGGAGCACGGCCGGATCGTCGAGGACGGCCCGCCGGACGAACTCATCGCGGGGACCGGCAGGTTCGCGGATCTGCACCGGGCGTGGCGGGACAGTCTGGCGTAGGGAATCGGGGGGAACGACAGGTGATCGACGCGTACGAGGATCCCGGCACGCCCGACGCGCGGGGCGGCTGGTGGTACCTGTGGTGGCTGGTGCGGTGCCAGGCGGGCCGGTGTGCCCTCGGGGCGGTGATCGCCAGTACCTGGATGGTGCTGCTGGCCGCGACGCCGTACCTGATGGCCAAGGCGATCGACGAGGGTCTGGAACCGGGCGACTTCGGCGCGCTGACCGGCTGGTCCGCGGTCCTCTTCGTGGTGGGGTCGTTCAACGCGTGGCTGAGCATCATGCGGCACCGCACGATGACCCGGGTGCGGATGGACGCCAACTTCCGCACGGTGAAGGTCGTCGTCGGCCACGCGGTCCGGCTCGGCGCCGCGCTGTCACGCCGTGCGGGCGCCGGGGAGGTCGTCACGATCGGGGTGGGCGACGTACAGACGATCGCGCAGGCCCTGACCGTGGTCGGCCCGGGTGTCGGGGCCGTCATCGCCTATCTGACGATCGCCGGACTGCTGGTCTCGGTCTCACCGCTGATCGCGGCCGTGGTGCTGCTGGGCATCCCCGCGATCGTCGTCCTCGTCGGCCCCCTCCTCACCCGCCTCCAGGGCGCGGAGACCGAGTACCGCGAGCGGCAGGGCGTCCTCACCGCCCGCATCGCCGACCTCGCGAGCGGCCTCCGCGTCCTCAACGGCCTCGGCGGCAAGGGCCTGGTCGCGGACGCCTTCCACCGCGACTCCCAGCATCTGCGCGCCCAGGGCTACCGGGTCGGCGCGGTCACCAGCTGGGTCCAGTCCCTCGGCATGGGCCTCCCGACGGTCTTCCTGTCCGTGGTGACCTGGCTGGCCGCCCGCCTCGCCGCCCAGGGCGACATCACCGTGGGCGAGCTGGTCTCGGTCTACGGCTATGTCGCGGTCCTGGTGGGCCCGGTGGCGTTCTGGGTCGAGTGCGGCTACATGCTGAGCCGGGGCGTGGTGGCGGCCCGCCGTGTCGTACGTTTCCTGCGCCTGGAGCCGATGGAGGACGCGGGCACGCGACCGGCCCCCGCGGAACCCTCGGTACTCCACGACCCCGAGTCGGGCGTGCGGGTCCGACCGGGCCGCCTGACGGCACTGGCGAGCGCACACCCGGCGGACACGGCCACGGTGATCGACCGCCTGGCCCGATACACCCCGTCGCGAACGACCTGGGGCGAAATCCCCCTGGACGAGATCCCGTTGACGCAGATCCGCGCCCGCATCCTGGTGGCGGACCACGAGGCAGACGTATTCGCGGACACCTTGCGCAACGTAATAGACGGCGCCGGAGACGCCCTTGGGGGCGCGGGGAACTGCGCGACCAGCCACAACGAACCCGCAGACGCCAAAGCACCTACCGAGGCACCCCCTGAAGCGCACATAACCCAAGCCCTCCACGCGGCGGTGGCCGACGACATAGTCCAAGCCCTCCCCGACGGCCTCGACTCCCCCATCGACGCCCAGGCCCGCAACCTCTCCGGCGGCCAACGCCAACGCATCCGCCTGGCAAGAGCCCTCTCCGCCGACCCGGAAGTACTCCTCGCCGTAGAACCCACCTCCGCCCTGGACGCCCACACCGAGGCACGTGTGGCCGACCGTCTAAGGGCCGCCCGCAACGGTCGTACAACCGTCGTCACCACCACATCCCCCCTCGTCCTGGACCGCGCGGACACCGTGCTCTACCTGGTCGACGGCAAGCGCGTAGCGTCCGGCACCCACCGCCAACTCCTCGACACCACCCCCGGCTACCGCCGACTCGTCGCCAGGGACACCGACTCCGAGGAGGCCGTACGGTGACGTCCGGACACCTGCCCGTCGCCGAACCCGCGGACGTACGCAAGGCCTCGCTCCGCCTGATCCGGGCCGACGGCCGCGCCTTCACCGCCGCCCTCGCCCTCAACGCGCTGGCCGCGATCGCCGGCCTCGGCGGCCCCTGGCTGCTCGGCAGAATCATCGACGAGGTACGCGGGGGCAGCGGAGTGGGTGCCGTGGACCGGCTCGCCCTCGCCCTGCTGGTGTGCTCCCTCGCGGAGTTGCTGCTCGCCCGCTGGGCCCGCTATGTGGGCCACCGCTTCGGCGAACGCACCCTCGCCCGGGTCCGCGAGGAGTTCGTGGACCGCGCGCTCGCCCTGCCCGCGTCCGTGGTGGAACGCGCGGGAACGGGCGACCTCACCGCCCGCGGTACGGCGGACGTGGCCACGGTCGGCACGACTCTGCGCGACGCCGGCCCCGACCTGTTCATCAACTCCGTACGGTTCCTGTTCGCGCTCGTCGCCATCTTCCTGATCGATCCGGTCCTCGGCGCCGTCGGCGTACTCGGCCTGACCCCGATCTGGTTCGCCCTGCGCTGGTATCTGCGCCGGGCCCGGGAGGCCTATCTCGCCGAGGGCGCGGCGACCTCGGACGTCGCCGAGATCGTCGCGGCGACGGCGGCGGGCGCCCGTACGGTGGAGGCGCTGCGGCTGGAGGAACGGCGTGTCCGGGCCGGCCGGGACACCCTCGAGACCGCCCGGCGCACCCGCTTCCACACCCTCTACCTGCGCAGTGTGTTCTTCCCCTCGGTGGAGGTGTCGTACATCCTCCCCATCGCCGGGATCCTGGTCATCGGCGGACTCCTGCACACGCACGGGGCGATGAGCCTGGGCTCGGTCGTGGCGGCCGCCCTCTATCTCAACCAGCTGATCAACCCGCTCGACCAGATCCTGGTCCGGGTCGAGCAACTGCAGAGCGCCGGTGCCTCGTTCGCCCGTGTGGAGGGGCTGGCGCGCGCTCCGCGGAGCACCGAGGCAAGGGTCCTGTCTCCGGCCGGTGACCGGATCGATGTGACCGGAGTGCGGTATGCGTACGGCCGGGGCGGCGAGGTGCTGCACGGGGTCGATCTGACGGTACGGCCCGGGGAGCGGCTCGCGGTCGTGGGGCCGTCCGGCGCCGGGAAGACCACGCTCAGCCGGCTCATCGCGGGCGTCGACGCGCCCAGCGCGGGCACCGTGACGGTCGGCGGGGTGCCCGTCGTCGAGCTCGGCCCCGAGCAGCTGCGCCGCCAGGTCGTCCTGGTCACGCAGGAGCATCATGTGTTTCTGGGCTCGGTCCGGGACAATCTGCTGATCGCCGAACCGTCCGCCGGGGACGAGGAGTTGTGGTCCGCGCTGGCCGCGGTCGGTGCCGACGCCTGGGTGCGGGAGCTGCCCGACGGCCTCGACACCGCGCTGGGCGACGGCGGTCGCCCCACCGACGGCTCGCAGGCCCAGCAACTGGCCCTGGCCCGGGTGGTCCTGGCCGACCCGCACACTCTGATCCTCGACGAGGCCACGGCGTTGCTCGACCCGACGACCGCCCGGCACACCGAGCGCGCCCTGGCCGCCGTTCTGGAGGGGCGTACCGTCATCGCGATCGCCCACCGGCTGCACACCGCGCACGACGCGGACCGGGTGGCGGTGATGGAGGACGGGCTGCTCACCGAACTGGGCTCGCACGAGGAGCTGGTGGCGGCGGACGGGGCGTACGCGGCGCTGTGGCACTCGTGGCACGGGGACCGGCCATCCTGACGGACAGGCAAATTGCCCGTATAACGAACATGACCATCCGGGCAACGGACGATTTCCAGCCAACTTCCTGACGCGCTCCTGACAGAAACCGCGAACTGCTGCCACTCTTCCCACGGCCCCGTCACAGCAACCCCACAGCACGCGCACAGCGCTGCGCCGCGGCCGAACTCCCGCACGCGCAATTCCCGTTCTGCCCGGCCGGCCCACCCGCCGCCCGGTCTCCCCCGGCCGCGCGACCCGCGGCCCGCAGACGCAGGAGTCAGTGTTGAGAGCGAGTTCCTCCCACAGACGCACCTCCCACACCATGCACCGCCGGGCCGCCGCAGTGGCGCTGGTCGGTGTGTCCGCCCTGATCGCCGCGGCCGTCCAGTCGGGCGCCGCGTCCGCAGCCCCGGAGAAGGCACCGTCGGCCGCGGGCAAGGTCATACCGGGCGCCGAGTCGGTCAAGCTCACCCCCGCACAGCGGGCCGAGCTGATCCGCACCGCCAACGCCGCCAAGGCGGACACCGCCAAGGAACTGGGCCTGGGCGCCAAGGAGAAGCTGGTCGTCCGTGACGTCCTCAAGGACGGCAACGGAACGATCCACACCCGCTACGAGCGCACCTACGACGGTCTGCCCGTCCTCGGCGGCGACCTCGTCGTGGAGTCCACGAAGGCCGACGCGACCGAGTCCGTCGTGAAGGCGACCCGCGCCGCCATCAAGCCGGCCACCACCACGGCCGCCGTGTCCGCCGCCAAGGCCAGGAGCCAGGCCCTCGGCGCCGCGAAGGCGGAGGACGCCAAGAGCCCCGCCGTCAACCGCGCCCCGCGCAAGGTGATCTGGGCGGGCGACGGCAAGCCGACCCTGGCGTACGAGACGGTCGTGGGCGGCTTCCAGCACGACGGCACCCCGCAGGAGCTGCACGTCGTCACGGACGCGGCGACCGGCGCGAAGCTGTACGAGTGGGAGGCCATCGAGACCGGCACCGGCAACACGGTGTACTCGGGCACGGTCACTCTCGGCACCACGCAGTCCGGGTCGACGTACAACCTCACGGACGGCGCCCGCGGCGGCCACAAGACGTACAACCTCAACCGCGGCACCTCCGGCACCGGCACCCTCTTCTCCGGTCCGGACGACATCTGGGGCAACGGCAGCCCGTCCAACCTGGAGTCGGCCGGCGCGGACGCGCACTACGGTGCCGCGCTGACGTGGGACTACTACAAGAACGTGCACGGACGCAGCGGTATCCGCGGTGACGGCGTCGGGGCGTACTCCCGCGTCCACTACGGCAACAACTACGTCAACGCGTTCTGGTCCGACAGCTGCTTCTGCATGACGTACGGCGACGGCTCGGGCAACACCAACCCGCTCACGTCGATCGACGTGGCCGCGCACGAGATGACCCATGGGCTCACCTCGAACACGGCCGGACTCAACTACAGCGGCGAGTCCGGTGGTCTGAACGAGGCGACTTCGGACATCTTCGGTTCGACCGTCGAGTTCTACGCCAACAACTCCTCCGACGTCGGTGACTACCTCATCGGCGAGGAGATCAACATCAACGGCGACGGCACGCCGCTGCGTTACATGGACCAGCCGAGCAAGGACGGCTCGTCGTACAACAACTGGACGTCCAGCATCGGCAACGCCGACGTGCACTACTCGTCCGGCCCGGCGAACCACTTCTTCTACCTCCTGTCCGAGGGCAGCGGCGCCAAGACCATCAACGGCGTCAGCTACAACTCGCCCACGGCGGACGGCCTTCCGGTCACCGGTATCGGCCGCGACAAGGCGGAGAAGATCTGGTTCCGCGCGCTGACCACGAAGTTCACCTCCACGACCAACTACGCGGCGGCCCGCACCGGCACCCTCGCGGCGACGGGTGAGCTGTACGGCACGACCAGCGCGGAGTACACGGCCGTCCAGAACGCCTGGGCGGGCGTGGCGGTCGGCTCGCGTCCCGGTGGCGGCGGTGGCGGCGGCACCTCCTTCGAGAGCACGACCGACGTATCGATTCCGGACAACGGGGCCGCGGTGACGTCCCCGATCACGGTGTCCGGCCGTACGGGCAACGCGCCGTCGAACCTCGCGGTCGCCGTCGACATCGTGCACACCTACATCGGTGACCTCCAGGTCCAGCTGGTCGCCCCCGACGGCACGGCGTACACCCTGAAGGCGTACGGCACCGGTGGGAGCACGGACAACCTCAACACCACCTACACGGTGAACGCGTCCTCCGAAGTCGCCAACGGCACCTGGCTGTTGAGGGTTCAGGACAACGCGGCCATCGACACCGGCTACATCAACAGCTGGAAGCTCACCTTCCCGTAGACCGGGTGGTACTGAGCGGCTGAAGGACAGGGCGCCGTCCCGGTGGTTCGACTCCCCGGGGCGGCGCCCTCTTTTTGCCAGCGCCTTACCGAGGGCTTGTTGGGCCTTTGCCGAGGTCAAGTCGCTTTACATTGCGGCAATGTTCACTCGGTCGCTGGTTTTCGGCCAACATCACGACGGGGTCATGACATTTATGCGGCCCTGATGCCACTCTTCCTCACACCCGCCGCACAACTTCACAACCACCCCGGACCGGTTGCCCCACAACCGTCCGGGCTCCCCCACTAAGGAGCTTGTGTGACCCCCGTCTACGCGCGTCGCAAGCACACCACTCTGGCCATCGCCACCGCTGTCGCGGCCGGAGCCCTCCTCGCCACCGGTCTGACCACCGGCAGTGCCGCGGCGCAGAGCCCGGCGGAAGCCACGGGCAAGGCCACCCTCGCCGCCGCGCCCCTCCAGCTGTCTCCCGCCGCGCGCACCACGCTCATCAAGCAGCAGCAGGCCGACGCCTCCGACACCGCCCGGGAGATAGGCCTCGGCGCCAAGGAGAAGCTGGTCGTCAAGGACGTCGTGAAGGACGCCGACGGCACCGTCCACACCCGTTACGAGCGCACCTACGCCGGTCTGCCGGTCCTCGGTGGCGACCTGGTCGTCCACGAGTCGAAGTCCGGTGCGGCCAAGGGCGTCTCCAGAGCGACGACCAAGACCATCAAGGTCGCCTCCCTGACCCCGAAGCTCACCGTCGCCAAGGCCGAGAAGCAGGCGCTGACCATCGCCAAGGCCGCGGGCTCGGAGAAGACCGCCGCCGACGGCGCGCGCAAGGTCGTCTGGGCCGGCTCGGGCACCCCCGTCCTCGCCTACGAGACGATCGTCGGCGGCTTCCAGGACGACGGCACCCCGAACCAGCTGCACGTCATCACCGACGCCGCCACCGGCAAGAAGCTCTTCGAGTACCAGGGCATCGAGAACGCGACCGGTACCGGCAAGAGCCTGTACTCGGGCACGGTCAGCCTGGAGACCACCCTGTCGGGCTCGACGTACCAGCTGACCGACGGCACGCGCGGCAGCCACAAGACGTACAACAAGTCCCACGGCACCAGCTCCTCCGCGGGCACGCTCTTCACGGACGCCGACAACACCTGGGGCACCGGCGCCGCCTCCAGCTCCACCACCGACCAGACGGCGGCCGTCGACGCCGCCTACGGCGCGGCGACCACCTGGGACTTCTACAAGTCCACCTTCGGCCGCTCCGGCATCAAGAACAACGGTGTCGCGGCCTACTCCCGGGTCCACTACGGCAACGCGTACGTCAACGCGTTCTGGGACGACAGCTGCTTCTGCATGACGTACGGCGACGGCGAGTCCAACACGCACCCGCTGACCTCGCTGGACGTGGCCGGCCACGAGATGAGCCACGGCGTCACCTCGAACACGGCCGGTCTGAACTACAGCGGCGAGTCCGGCGGCCTCAACGAGGCGACCTCGGACATCTTCGGCACGGGTGTCGAGTTCTACGCGGCCAACTCCAACGACGTCGGTGACTACCTCATCGGCGAGGAGATCGACATCAACGGCGACGGCTCCCCGCTGCGCTACATGGACAAGCCCAGCAAGGACGGCGGCTCGGCGGACTCCTGGTCCTCGTCGGTCGGCAACCTGGACGTCCACTACTCGTCCGGCGTCGCGAACCACTTCTTCTACCTCCTCTCGGAGGGCAGCGGCGCGAAGACGATCAACGGCGTGAGCTACAACTCGCCCACGTCCAACAGCTCCACGGTCACCGGCATCGGCCGCGCGAAGGCGCTCCAGATCTGGTACAAGGCGCTGACGACGTACTTCACGTCGACGACCAACTACAAGGCGGCACGCACGGGCACGCTCTCGGCGGCCTCCGCCCTGTACGGCTCCACCAGCACCGAGTACAAGGCGGTCGCCGCCGCCTGGTCCGCGGTCAACGTGAGCTAGCCCGAGGGGGGCTCGCTGGGCGGCACCCGGGACGAAGGCATTCCGGGGTGCCGCCCTACCCTTGTCTCCCATGTCCTTCACGTACGACGACGTAGGCGCGACCCAGCGGAACGGTTTCTGCCCGCCCGGCTTCCGCCCCCTCCACGTCCGCAACCGCATCGGCGAGGGCGAACAGGTCTTCCGCCGCGCCTCGGAAGCGGTCCTGACCTGGGAGATGCACCGGGCGCTGGGCATGGGCATCGACGCCTCCGCGGACCGCGCGGCGCCCGACGTCGACGTCACGGTGACGCTGGCCGGCCTCATCAAGGCACCCTGCCGTGTGGTCTGGACGGTGGAGGAACACCGCCGCGCGGGCTGGGCGTACGGCACGCTTTCCGGCCACCCCGAGTGCGGCGAGGAGTCCTTCGTCGTGGACCGGACGGGGGACGGCACGGTCTGGCTCACCGTCTCCGCGTTCAGCCGGGCCGCGAAGTGGTACGCCAAGGCGGGCGGGCCGGCGACCCGGGGGTTGCAGCACGCGTACGCGCGCAGGTGCGGGGTGGTGTTGCGGCGGCTGAGCGGCGGGGACGAGGACTGAGTCCCGCCCGGGCCGCATCAGCCGCCTGACAAGCACGTGTGCGTGTCACCTCATCAGCACGCCTGCCGCCTCCACCACATCCTCCGACGGCACCGCCACCAGCCCCAGCTCCGCCCCGGACGCCAGCAGGCGGTGCGAGGGAAGGATGCGGACGGTGTATCCGAAGGGCCCCGTCCGGTCCAGTGACAGGGGCCCCTCGTACACCCACCGGCCGTCCGGGTCGGGCCCGCCCACGGGCTTCAGGGGAACCGTCATCGCGTCCGCGATCCGGTCCTCCTCGTCCACCCGCCCGGACACGGCCTGCACCTCGACGTCCTCGGGACTCAGCTCACCGAGCCCCACCCGCACCCGTAGCCCGAGCGTGGATCCGAGTTCCGCCGTGGTCGTCGCGACCGACGTCTCGACGTGGTCGACGGTGACCGAGGACCAGGCGCCGCGCACCCGCGCCTTCCACAGGGCCAGTTCCCGCGCCAGGTCCGGCGTCATCGCGCGATGCGCGTGCGCGGCCGGCGTGTAGAGGCGCTCCACGTAGTCCCGGACCATACGGCCGGCCAGCACCTTCGGACCGAGCAAGGTCAGGGTCTGGCGGACCATCTCGATCCAGCGGTCCGGCAGCCCGCCCTGCCCCCGCTCGTAGAACCGCGGCGTCACCCGCTGCTCCAGCAGGTCGTACAGCGCCGCCGCCTCCACGTCGTCCCGGTGGTCGGGATCCGTCCCCGTGCCGTCCGCGGTCGGGATCGACCAGCCGAAGTCGGGCTGGAACCACTCGTCCCACCAGCCGTCCAGGACCGACAGGTTGAGGCAGCCGTTGAGCGCCGCCTTCATCCCCGACGTCCCGCACGCCTCCAGCGGGCGCAGCGGATTGTTCAGCCAGATGTCGCAGCCCGGGTACAGCTTCTGCGCCATCGCCATGCCGTAGTCCGGCAGGAACACGATCCGATGCCGCACCCTCGGGTCGTCCGCGAAGCGAACCAGCTCCTGGACCAGGCGTTTCCCGCCGTCGTCCGCCGGGTGCGCCTTCCCCGCGACCACGATCTGTATCGGGCGCTCGGGGTGCAGCAGCAGGTCCATGAGGCGGTCCCGGTCGCGCAGCATCAGCGTCAGTCGTTTGTACGACGGGACGCGCCGCGCGAATCCGATCGTCAGGACGTCCGGGTCCAGCACCCCGTCGATCCAGCCCAACTCCGCCGTTCCCGCGCCGCGTTGGCGCCACGACACGCGCAGGCGCTCGCGCACCTCCGTGACCAGCTGCTCGCGCAGCACCCGGCGCAGCTCCCAGATGTCCTGGTCGGGGATCTCCCCCACCGCGTCCCACCGGTCCGAGCCGCCGACCGTCAGCGCGTCCTCGGTGCGCTGGGCGCCGATCTGCCGGGCGCCGAGCCGGAAGACCTCCGGCGCGACCCAGGTCGGGGCGTGCACCCCGTTCGTCACGGAGGTGATCGGCACCTCGTCGGGGTCGAATCCCGGCCAGAGTCCGGAGAACATCTCGCGGCTGACGTGACCGTGGAGCAGCGAGACGCCGTTCGCGCGCTGCCCCAGGCGCAGGCCCATCACCGCCATGTTGAACAGGTTGGGCTCGCCACCCGGGTACGTCTCCATGCCCAGCCGCAGGATCCGTTCGACGTCGATGTGCGGCAACTCGGCATCCGCCCCGAAGTGCCGGGCGACCAGTTCGCGGTCGAAGCGGTCGATGCCGGCGGGGACGGGGGTGTGGGTGGTGAAGACCGTCCCGGCCCGCACCGCCTCCAGCGCCGCGTCGAAGTCGAGCCCCTGATCGCCCAGTTCGGCGATCCGCTCCAGCCCCAGGAACCCGGCGTGGCCCTCGTTGGTGTGGAAGACCTCGGGTGCGGCGTGGCCGGTCAGCCGGCAGTACGTGCGGACCGCCCGGACCCCGCCGATGCCCAGCAGCATCTCCTGGAGCAGGCGGTGCTCGCTGCCGCCGCCGTAGAGCCGGTCGGTCACCCCGCGTTCGCCGAGATCGTTCTCCTCGACGTCGGAGTCGAGCATCAGCAGGGGCACGCGGCCGACCTGGGCCAGCCAGATCCGGGCGTGCAACTGTTTGCCGCCGGGCAGGGCCAGCGACACCTGTGCGGGCGTGCCGTCGGCCTCCCTCAGCAGCCCCACGGGCAGCTCGTTGGGGTCGAGGACCGGATAGTGCTCCTGCTGCCAGCCGTCACGGGACAGCGACTGGCGGAAGTAGCCGTGCCGGTACAGCAGGCCCACGCCTATCAGCGGGACGCCCAGGTCACTGGCCGCCTTCAGATGGTCGCCCGCCAGGATGCCCAGACCGCCGGAGTACTGGGGCAGGGCCGCGGTGACGCCGAACTCGGGTGAGAAGTAGGCGACGGCGGCGGGGAGTTCGCCGGACTGCGCCTGGTACCAGCGCGCGCCGGAGACATAGTCGTGCAGATCGTCCGCGGCGGCCGTCAGCCGGCGCAGGAAGCGGCGGTCCTCGGCCAGCTCGGCGAGGCGCCGGGGCGGTACGTCGCCCAGCAGACGCACGGGATCACAGCCCGAAGCGGCCCAGCACTCCGGATCGACCGACTGGAACAGGTCACGGGTCTCCGCATGCCAGGACCAGCGCAGATTGCGCGCGAGGTCGCTCAGCGGCCGGAGGGGTTCGGGCAGTACGGGTCGGACGGTGAAGCGACGGATAGCCTTCATTGCCACCTCGTACGACGTGCGGAGGGGGACGCACCGCGCTGTGCGCCCCGTCGTCACCGTCGACGGTATAGGGCAGCGGCCGTCGTAACCACGGTGCGGCAGAAGCAGACAGACCGGAAAACGCCGCAACCTTCTCGCGCCTCCCATGGACGGTATGGCCGATTCCGCCCCCGTAGGCGTGCTTGTGGTGACTTCGCACCCCACGAGAGGCTGCACGTGGCGTATCGGCCACGCCGGTCGACTCCCGGTGCACCACGGTCGTCGTACGCCGAGTCGAGGAGGGGAACTCACACCATGGCACGGACGCGCACACGGCGTCTGCGCTGGGCGGGGGGCCTGACCGCGGTGACCTGTGCCGCCGCGCTTTCGGCCATCACCCTGCCCGCGCACGCCGCACCGGAGGGGAAGATACTCGGTGCCGGGACCCCCGGTTCCGTCGGGGGAAGCTATCTGGTGACTCTCAAGGGGGAAACGAAGGCTCCGTCGTCGGCGGGAAGGAGTCTCGCCGAGAAGTACGGGGCGAAAATAAGCCATACCTACGGCACGGTTCTCAACGGTTATGCGATCAAGGCGGACGAGAGACAGGCCAAGCTGCTCGCCGCCGACTCCCGCGTGGCGTCGGTCACCCAGGACACTCGTGTGGCCCTGGAGCACAGCCGACGAAACCCGGCGTCCTGGGGGCTGGACCGCGTCGACCAGAAGAATCTGCCGCTGGACAAGAGCTACACCTGGCCCGAGTCCGCGGGCGCCGGAGCGACGGTGTACGTGATCGACACCGGCATCCGCATCTCGCACAAGGACTTCGCCGGACGCGCCCGTTACGGCTGGGACTTCGTCGGCAACGACAGGACCGCGAGCGACGGGAACGGCCACGGCACGCATGTCGCCGGCACCATCGCGGGCACCAAGTACGGCGTCGCCAAGCGGGCCGAGGTCGTCGCCGTCCGTGTCCTCGACAACGCCGGTTCGGGCACGACCGCCCAGGTCATCGCGGGTATCGACTGGGTGACCAAGCACGCGAGGAAGCCCGCGGTCGCCAACGTCAGCCTCGGCGGCTACCGCAACGCCCAACTCGACGCCGCCGTGCGCAACTCGATCAAGTCGGGTGTCACGTACACGGTCGCGGCGGGCAACGACGCGCTGCCGGCGAGCCTCTACTCGCCCGCGAACGTCCAGCAGGCGATCACGGTCGGCGCGAGCGACAAGAAGGACGCGCGGGCGGACTTCTCCAACTTCGGCGCGGCCCTCGACCTGTTCGCCCCCGGCGTCGCGATCACCTCGGCATCCCATAGGGCCGACACCGCCAAGGCCACCTACTCGGGTACGTCGATGGCGTCGCCGCACGCGGCGGGCACGGCCGCGCTCTATCTGGCGGACCATCCCAAGGCCACACCCGCACAGGTGTCCAAGGCACTGGTCGCACAGGCGGTTTCCGGCAAAATCTCCGGCCGCGGGCTTGCCTCGCCGAACAAACTGCTGCAAGTTCCGGCCCCGTAGCGACAGTGTGCAGGAACCGGCCCCGTTCGTCTCGAACGGGGCCGGTCTTGTGTGTAGACATACGCGTGAGTAGTTAACAAAGTGCCGGATTGCTCACCCGAATAGGGTGGGAAGGCTCCTCCGGTACAACCCTCAGCAACACCACGCAGGACCCACCTCCCCACAGCCATCCGCCCACCCACGTTGACGCGGACAGGAGCGGTCATGCCCGCCACGCACCACTCGTCAGCACCCCCGACGGCCGGCACCGAGACACCCCCCGAGCAACACTCGGCAGCCATCCAGCCACCGCCTCCGGAGCCACCCTCCACCGGCGACGGCATCGGGCGCATACCCGTCCTCGACGTCCGTCCGATCGTCCAGCGCGGACGCCGGCCCGCGAAGGCGGTCACCGGCGAGACGTTCGAGATCTCGGCCACCGTGTTCCGCGAAGGCCATGACGCGGTCGCCGCCAACGTCGTACTGAAAGACCCCGAAGGCCGCCCGGGCCCCTGGACCCCGATGCGTGAACTGGTCCCCGGCACCGACCGCTGGGGCGCCGACGTCACAGCCGGTGAACCCGGCCACTGGACCTTCCACGTCGAGGCCTGGGGCGATCCGATCAGCACCTGGCGCCACCACGCCCAGATCAAGATCCCGGCCGGCATGGACACCGACCTCGTCCTGGAGGACGGCGCGCGCCTGTACGAGCGGGCCGCCGACGGCGTCCCCAAGGGCGAGGGCCTGCGCAAGGTGATCCGCGCCGCCGTGGCGGCCCTCCGCGACGAGACCCGCCCGGCCGCGGCGCGGCTGGCGGGTGCGTTGACGCCGGAGGTGGACGCGGTGCTGGCGCGGTATCCGCTGCGGGAGCTGGTGACGGTCTCCGAGGTGCTGCCGCTGCTGGTGGAGCGGGAGCGGGCGCTGTACGGGGCCTGGTACGAGTTCTTCCCGCGCTCGGAGGGCACGCCGGAGCGTCCGCACGGCACGTTCCGTACGGCCGCGCGGCGGTTGGGGGCGATCGCGGCGATGGGGTTCGACGTGGTGTATCTGCCGCCGGTCCATCCGATCGGGTCGACCTTCCGCAAGGGCCCGAACAACACCCTGTCGGCCACCGCGGAAGACGTGGGCGTGCCGTGGGCGATCGGCTCCCCGGAGGGCGGCCACGACGCGGTCCACCCGGATCTGGGCACGATCGAGGACTTCGACTGGTTCGTGGCCCGGGCCCGCGAGCACCGCCTGGAGATCGCGCTGGACTTCGCTCTGCAGTGTTCGCCGGACCATCCCTGGGTGCACAAGCATCCGGAGTGGTTCCATCACCGCCCGGACGGCACCATCGCGTATGCGGAGAACCCGCCGAAGAAGTACCAGGACATCTACCCGATCGCCTTCGACGCCGACATGGACGGTCTGGTCGCGGAGACGCTGCGGGTGCTCAGGTTCTGGATGGAGCACGGTGTGCGGATCTTCCGGGTCGACAACCCGCACACCAAGCCGGTGGTCTTCTGGGAGCGGGTGATCGCGGAGATCAACGCCGGCGATCCGGACGTGATCTTCCTGGCCGAGGCGTTCACCCGGCCGGCGATGATGCACACCCTGGCCCAGATCGGTTTCCAGCAGTCCTACACGTACTTCACCTGGCGCAACACCAAGGAAGAACTCACCGAATATCTGACCGAGCTGTCCGGTGAGGCGGCCGCCTACATGCGGCCCAACTTCTTCGCCAACACCCCCGACATCCTGCACGCCTATCTCCAGCACGGCGGCCGGCCCGCCTTTGAGATCCGGGCGGTCCTGGCCGCGACCCTCTCCCCCACCTGGGGCATCTACAGCGGCTACGAACTGTGCGAGAACACTCCCCTGCGCGAGGGCAGCGAGGAATACCTCGACTCCGAGAAGTACCAGCTCCGCCACCGCGACTGGGACACCGCCGACAGCATCACCCCCCTGATCACCCAGCTGAACCGGATCAGGCGAGCGAGCCCCGCACTGCGCCAGTTGCGCGATCTCCACTTCCACCACGCGGACCAGGAAGCGGTCATCGCGTACTCGAAGCGGAGCGGCTCGAACACGGTTCTGGTGGTCGTCAACCTCGACCCTCACCACACCCAGGAGGCCACGGTCTCGTTGGACATGCCGCAACTCGGCCTGGAATGGCACGAGTCGGTGCCGGTGCGCGACGAGCTCACCGGCGAGACCTATCACTGGGGCAGGGCGAACTATGTGCGCCTCGAACCGGGCACTCGCCCCGCGCACATCCTCACCGTCCTGCGACCGTCCACCCCGCAGACCGGAGGGTCACCCACAATATGATCGTCAACGAGCCCGTCCAGGACACCTTCGAGGACACCCCCGCGAAGGACCGGGACCCCGACTGGTTCAAGCGTGCCGTCTTCTACGAGGTGCTGGTCCGCTCCTTCCAGGACAGCAACGGCGACGGCGTCGGCGACCTCAAGGGCCTCACCGCCAAACTCGACTACCTGCAATGGCTGGGCGTCGACTGCCTGTGGCTGCCGCCGTTCTTCCAGTCACCCCTGCGTGACGGCGGCTACGACGTCTCCAACTACACGGCCGTCCTGCCCGAGTTCGGCGATCTCGCCGACTTCGTGGAGTTCGTCGACTCCGCCCACCAGCGCGGCATGCGCGTGATCATCGACTTCGTCATGAACCACACCAGCGACCAGCACCCGTGGTTCCAGGAGTCCCGCAACGACCCCGACGGCCCCTACGGCGACTACTACGTCTGGGCCGACGACGACAAGCAGTACCAGGACGCCCGGATCATCTTCGTCGACACCGAGGCCTCCAACTGGACCTTCGACCCGGTCCGCAAGCAGTACTACTGGCACCGCTTCTTCTCCCACCAGCCGGACCTCAACTACGAGAACCCGGCGGTCCAGGAGGAGATCATCTCCGCGCTGCGGTTCTGGCTGGACCTCGGCATCGACGGCTTCCGCCTCGACGCGGTGCCGTACCTCTACCAGCAAGAGGGCACCAACTGCGAAAACCTTCCGGCGACCCACGAGTTCCTCAAGCGGGTCCGCAAGGAGATCGACGCGCACTATCCGGACACGGTGCTGCTGGCGGAGGCCAACCAGTGGCCCGAGGACGTCGTCGACTACTTCGGCGACTACCGGGCCGGCGGCGACGAATGCCACATGGCCTTCCACTTCCCCGTCATGCCCCGCATCTTCATGGCGGTGCGCCGCGAGTCGCGCTACCCGGTCTCGGAAATCCTCGCCAAGACCCCGGCGATCCCGTCGAGCTGTCAGTGGGGCATCTTCCTGCGCAACCACGACGAGCTCACCCTCGAGATGGTGACCGACGAAGAACGCGACTACATGTGGGCCGAATACGCCAAAGACCCCCGCATGCGCGCCAACATCGGCATCCGCCGCCGGCTCGCCACCCTGCTCGACAACGACCGCAACCAGATCGAACTGTTCACCGCGCTGCTGCTCTCCCTGCCCGGCTCGCCGATCCTCTACTACGGCGACGAGATCGGCATGGGCGACAACATCTGGCTCGGCGACCGCGACGCCGTCCGCACCCCCATGCAGTGGACACCGGACCGCAACGCAGGTTTTTCGTCCTGTGACCCCGGACGGCTGTATCTGCCGACCATCATGGACCCGGTCTACGGCTACCAGGTCACCAACGTGGAGGCGTCGATGTCGTCGCCCTCCTCGCTGCTCCACTGGACCCGCCGCATGATCGAGATCCGCAAGCAGAACCCCGCCTTCGGCCTCGGCTCCTACACCGAGCTCCAGTCGTCCAACCCCGCCGTGATCGCGTTCCTGCGCGAGTACGAGGACGACCTCGTCCTGTGCGTGCACAACTTCTCCCGCTTCGCACAGCCGACGGAGCTGGACCTGAGCACGTTCAACGGACGCCACCCGGTCGAGTTGTTCGGCGGGGTGCGGTTCCCGGCCATCGGGGACCTGCCGTACTTGCTGACGCTGGCAGGGCACGGTTTCTACTGGTTCCGCCTCCGCAAGGAAGCCCTCTAGAAGCCCGGGCGGGACGGTTTCCCCCGTCCCGCCCGGGGCACGCATCAGTAACACCCCGCCCACCCGGGGAAAGGACGCGACGCCATGTCGGAAGCCGTCATCCGTACTGCCACGACGAGTCCCGCCCTCCTTGCGTCTCTTGATCCACTGCTGCGGGAGTGGCTGCCACGGCAGCGGTGGTTCGCGGGCAAGGGCCGTCCGGTCACCGGGTTCTCGCTGGTCGCGGCGACCGAACTGCTCCCCGTCGACGGCAGGCTGGGCCTGTACCACCTGTTGGTGCGGGCCCATCAGCCCATGACCTCGGGCGACTGCTACCAGCTCCTCATAGGCGTGCGCGAGGCGCTGCCACCCCATCTGGCGCCCGCGCTGATCGGCCATATGGAGGAGGGCCCGCTCGCCGGACGCACGGTGTACGAGGCCCTGTACGACCCCCGGCCCGCCGAGGTGCTCCTGGAGGCGCTGCGCGCCCAGGCCCGCATCGGCGGGCTGCGCTTCGAGCGGGACCCGGGCCAGGAGATCCGGCCCGGTCTGGTGCCCCGCATGGTGACCGCCGAGCAGTCGAACTCGTCGGTGGTCTATGGAGATACGTTCATCCTCAAACTGCTCCGCCGGATCGTGCCCGGCGTCAACCCCGACCTGGAGCTTCCGCTGGCGCTGGCCCGCGAAGGCTGCCCGCGGGTACCGGCGCCGACGGCGTGGCTGCACGCCGACCTCGACGGGGAGTCGTCCGTCCTCGGTGTGCTCCAGCCCTTCGTCCAGGGCGCGGCGGACGGCTGGGAGCTGGCGCTGCGCGAGCTGGCCAAAGGGGAGGACTTCAGCGCGGAGGCGCGGGCGCTGGGGCGGGCCACCGCCGAGGTGCACACCGCGCTGGCCCGGGCACTGCCCTCGGTGACTCTGGGCGCGACACAGCTGCAGTTGCTGGTCGACGGCATGATCGAGCGCCTGGAGGCGGCCGTGCAGGCGGTGCCGTCGCTGCGCCCGTACGCTCCTGGGCTGCACTCGGCGTTCACCGCGCTGGCCGGCCTGGCCGCGGAGGGCCGTACCTGGACCGCTCAGCGCGTGCACGGCGATCTGCACCTGGGCCAGTGTCTGCGCTCGCCCTCCGGGCAGTGGTCGCTGATCGACTTCGAGGGTGAGCCGTCGAAACCGCTGGCCGAGCGGCGGATGCCGCAGCCGCCGGCGCGGGACGTGGCGGGCATGCTCCGCTCCTTCGACTACGCCGCCCTCTCGGCCGATCCCCCGATGCCGGGCTGGGCCCACGCCTGCCGGGCCGCGTACTGCTCCGGGTACGCCGAGATCGCCGGTGCCGATCCGCGGACCGATCCCGTGCTGCTGCGGGCCTACGAGACGGACAAGGCGATCTACGAGGTCGTCTACGAGGCCCGCCACCGGCCCGACTGGCTGCCGGTGCCGATGGCCGCGATCGAGCGGTACGCCACATCCGATCTGATCTGACCCGCACAGCCGAGGAGGCTCCACCCGTGACCCCGCGCCCCCCGTCCAGCGATTCGGATCCGAAGAAGTCGGTCAAGAAGGCCGCGAAAAGCGTGAAGAAGGCCGCGGAGAAGGCGGTCACGAAGAAGGCCGCCGCCCATAAGGAGGCTCCGGCGGTGAGGAAGGCCGCCGCCCAGAAGGCCACGGCGAAGAAGGCGCCCGCCGGGAAGGTCCCGGCGCGGCCCGAGCCCGTCGTGCCGGCCGCCTCCCCCGCCCTCGACGCCCACGACCGCGACCGGCTCCTCTCCGCCACCCACCACAACCCGCACGGCGTCCTGGGCGCCCATCCGGTGCCCGGCGGCATCGCCTTCCGCGTCTTCAAGCCGTACGCGCTCTCCGTCACGGTCGTCGCCGGAACCGTGCGGGCGGAGCTGCACGACGACGGCGACGGGTTCTTCTCGGGCCTGGTGCCGCTGCGAGAGGTCCCCGCGTACCGGCTGCTCGTGGCGTACGAGGGAAGCGTCCAGGAGACCGAGGACGCGTACCGTTTCCTGCCCGCGCTGGGCGATCTGGACCTGCATCTGATCGGCGAGGGCCGGCACGAGCAGCTGTGGAGGGCGCTCGGCGCCGAGCCGATGACCCACCAGGGCGTGACCGGCACCCGCTTCACGGTGTGGGCGCCGAACGCGCGCGGGGTGAGTCTGGCCGGCACGTTCAACTTCTGGGACGGCACGGGGTATCCGATGCGCTCCCTCGGTTCGTCCGGTATCTGGGAGCTGTTCGTGCCCGGCATCGGCGAGGGCGAGCTGTACAAGTTCGCGATCACCCGCCAGGACGGTTCGAGGACCCTGCGGGCCGACCCGATGGCCCGCCGTACGGAGGTCCCGCCCAACACCTCGTCGATCGTGCATGCCTCGCATCACGAGTGGCACGACGACGCGTGGCTCGAGCGGCGCCCGGACATCCCGGCGCACGAGGGGCCGTTCTCGGTGTACGAGGTCCATCTGGCGTCCTGGCGACCGGGGTTGACGTACCGTCAACTCGCCGAACAGCTTCCGGCGTACGTCAAGGACCTCGGTTTCACCCATGTCGAGCTCATGCCGGTCGCCGAGCACCCCTTCGGCGGCTCCTGGGGCTACCAGGTCACCGGCTTCTACGCCCCGACGGCCCGCCTGGGCACCCCCGACGACTTCAAGTACCTGGTGGACGCCTTCCACCAGGCCGGCATCGGTGTGCTGATGGACTGGGTGCCGGCCCACTTCCCGCGCGACGACTGGGCGCTGGCCGAGTTCGACGGGCGGCCCCTGTACGAGCACGAGGACCCGCTCCGCTCCGCGCATCCCGACTGGGGCACCCTGGAGTTCGACTTCGGCCGCCGTGAGGTGCGCAACTTCCTGGTGGCCAACGCCGTCTACTGGTGCGAGGAGTTCCACATCGACGGGCTGCGGGTGGACGCGGTCGCCTCGATGCTCTACCTCGACTACTCGCGCGAGCCCGGGCAGTGGGTGCCGAACGAGCACGGCGGCCGGGAGAACCTGGACGCGGTGGCGTTCCTCCAGGAGATGAACGCCACGGTCTACCGGCGGGTGCCGGGCGTGGTGACCATAGCCGAGGAGTCGACGGCCTGGGACGGCGTCACCCGCGCCACCCATCACATCGGCCCCGGCGGCTTCGGCGGTCTGGGCTTCGGTCTGAAGTGGAACATGGGCTGGATGCACGACTCCCTGGGCTACGTCCAGCACGAGCCGGTCCACCGCAAGTTCCACCACCACGAGATGACGTTCTCCATGGTGTACGCCTACAGCGAGAACTACGTCCTGCCGATCTCCCACGACGAAGTCGTCCACGGCAAACGCTCCCTGGTGTCGAAGATGCCGGGCGACTGGTGGCAGCAACGCGCCACCGACCGCGCCTACCTCGCCTTCATGTGGGCGCACCCCGGCAAGCAACTCCTCTTCATGGGCCAGGAGTTCGCCCAGGGCGCCGAGTGGTCGGAGGCGCACGGCCCGGACTGGTGGCTCCTGGATCCGGCGTACGGCGCGGAGGCGGACCACCGCGGGGTGCGGGACCTGGTCCGTGATCTCAACATCGTCTACCGCCACACCCCGGCCCTGTGGCAGCGGGACACGAGCCCCGACGGCTTCGAGTGGATCGTGGGAGACGCGGCCGAGGACAACGTCTTCGCCTTCCTGCGCCTGGACGCCGAAGGAACCCCCCTCCTCGCCGTCTCGAACTTCTCCCCCGTCGTCCGCCACGGCTACCGCCTGGGCGTGCCCGACTCCGTCCCCGCCTGGCACGAGACCCTCAACACCGACGTCGGCAAGTACGGCGGCGGCGACGTCACCAACCCGGACGTCATCAAGCCGGAGGCGACCGCCTGGCACGGCCGTCCGGCCAGCATCACCCTGACGCTGCCGCCCCTGGCGACGGTGTGGCTGCGGCCCGAGTAGCCGGGATCGGCACTCCGTAGAGTGGCCCGGGTCCACGTCGGTCCTCCACGGGGAGTTGCGGGCCCATGCGATCCGGAAGCACGCGCGGGGTGGTCCTGGCCGCCCTGCTCTGCGCTGTCGCCGTACTGCTGCTCGGCGCGTGCGGACGTGAGGAGGCAGGCCGGGAGACGGAGCCGTCGGCCACCGGGCTCCGGTGGACCCTGTCGGCGCCCACGCGCACCCAGATCAACGGCGCCGAAATCGGCGCTGACCGGCGCACGGTGACCATCGCCGTGGACGTGCCCAGCGGCCCGAACCCATGTGTGCGCGACCTCAAGGCGGAACTCACCGAGCCCGTCGGGAACACCGTGCCGGTCCAGGTCACCTTCGTCTCGCCGTCCGGGGACCGGAGCTCCGGCTGCACGAAGACGACCACGGCGAGGGCCCGCGTCACGTTGCCCGAACCCTTGGGAGACCGCGAGTTGGTGGTCGGCTACCCCGGCGCCGTCTTCACCGCCGAGGGCGCCCGTCCGCCCGCGCTGCGGCTCTGCGGCGACCTGGGCTGCACCCCCGCGGCCACCGGCTGCACCGCCCCCTCCTACGAACAGGCGCTGAAGGCGGTCGGCGCACCCGCGCACACCCTCCGCGACGCGGCGCACTGCGACGGAAAGTGGCTGGTCCTGGACTTCTCCTGGCCCACGGGTCCGGCCTGCGGCGACCAGACGGACGGTGTGTGCATGTCCCGGCTGGGCGACCGCTGGTTCTTCAAGGCCGGGAAGTCGGGCTGGAAGTCGTTCTTCCGCACCGCGGAGGGGGGCTGCCAGGACGTGCGGGACAGGGAGCCGGCCTTCCCGACCGCCCTGTGCGCGTCACTGGAGCCCCTCGCCCCCTCGCTGCACCCGAACCACTCCACGACGACCAAGGCACCCTCGCCCTAGCCGGCCAGCGCCTTCGGCAGCCGTCCGGTGTGCAGCACCCCCAGCCGCTGGGTGGCGCGGGTCAGGGCCACGTACAGGTCGCTCGTGCCGTACAGCCCCGGCTCGACTACCAGCACGGAGTCGAACTCCAGGCCCTTGGACTGCCGCGGGTCGAGGAGTACGACGGTCCGGGTGAGGTCGGGTTCGGCGCCCGCCGTCACCCCGTCCAGGTGCGCCGCCAGCCTGGGGTGCAGATGGCGCGGGGCGATGACCGCGAGCCGGCCCTCGGCGGGGGTCAGCTCCTCGACCGCCTTGGCCACGGCGCCGGGGAGGTCGTCGGTGGCGCGGACCCAGGGCCGTACACCCGTCGAACGGACCGAGCTCGGCGGTTCGAAATCCGGGTTCTCCGCCCGTACGACGGCTGCCGCCAGCTCCATGATCTCGGCGGGCGTGCGGTAGTTGACCCCCAGGCGGGTGTGGTCCCAGCGGTTCTCGACATACGGTTCGAGGATCTTCTGCCAGGAGCCGACGCCCGCCGCCTCCGCGGTCTGCGCGGGGTCGCCGACCAGGGTCATCGAGCGGGTCGGGCTGCGCCGCATGAGCAGCCGCCAGGCCATCGGCGACAGCTCCTGCGCCTCGTCGACGATGATGTGCCCGAAGGCCCAGGTCCGGTCGGCGGCCGCGCGCTCGGCGGCGCTGCGGTGGTCGTCCTCCTCCTGCCGCTCCGCGAACCGTTCGGCGTCGATGATGTCGTGCGCGGACAGCACCTCGGAGTCCTCGTCGTCGATGTCCTCGAACTCATAGGTCCGGGAGGCGTAGGAGACGTCCAGCACGCCCTGCGCGTAGGCGACCTGGTTCTCCCGCTCGCGCTCGGCCCGGGCCCGCGCCAACCGTTCGTCCACGCCGAGCAGTTCGGCCGCCTCGTCGAGGAGCGGTACGTCCGCCACGGTCCATGCCCGGGTCACCGGGCGCCGGATCGCGGCCGCGTCCTCGTCGGGGAGGTAGCCCACCGGGTCGGCGAGGAAGTCCGCGACCAGGCGCTGGGGCGTCAGACGGGGCCACAACTGGTCGATGGCCGCCCACACTTCGCGGTTCTCGGCGATCTCGTCGCGGATCTGTGTGACATCGCTCGGGTCGAGGAGGTTCGTGCCGTCGTACGGGTCGGTGCCGACACGCTCGGCGTACAGCTCGGTGAGCGTGTTGAGGATGTGGCCCTCGAAGTGCTCGCGGGCGACGTTGTGCGGCAGTCCGGCGTCGCGGGTGCGCTCGCGGGCGACCCGCACCAGGTCGTCGTCGAGCATGAGGATCTCGCGCTCGTGCTCGATCGCGATCACCGGGTCGGGCAGTGACTGCCAGTCGCGAACGGCTTCGGCGAGGACGTCCGCCATCGCGGCGCGCCCCTTCACCGCGGCCGCCTCGCGGGTGTCGGTCGCCTTCGCCTTCACGCCGGGGAACAGTTCCCCGACCGTCGCGAGGAGCACGCCCGTCTCGCCCAGCGAGGGCAGCACCTCGCCGATGTAGCCGAGGAAGGCGGGGTTGGGGCCGACGATCAGGACGGCGCGCTTGGCCAGCAACTCACGGTATTCGTACAGGAGATACGCGGCCCGGTGCAGGGCGACGGCCGTCTTGCCGGTGCCGGGGCCGCCCTCGACCACCAGCACTCCGCGGTGCGGTGCCCGGATGATCTCGTCCTGCTCGGCCTGGATGGTCTGCACGATGTCGTGCATCCGGCCGGTGCGGGCGGCGTCGAGCGCGGCCAGCAGGACGGCGTCGCCGGTCGGGTCCTCGTGGCCGGTGCGGGTCGCGTCGCCCAGATCGAGGATCTCGTCGTGCAGGGCGGTGACCTCACGGCCCTCGGTGGTGATGTGCCGGCGCCGCCGCAGGCCCATCGGGGTATGCCCGGTGGCCAGGTAGAACGGCCGGGCCACGGCGGCCCGCCAGTCGATCAGGACCGGCGTGCGCTCGGCGTCGTCCCTGCGCAGACCGATCCGGCCGATGTGGTGACTGGTGCCGGACGTCAGATCGATCCGGCCGAAGCACAGCGAACCGTCCACCGCGTTGAGCGCGGCCAGCAGCCCCGAGCGCTCGGCGACCAGGATGTCCCGCTCCAGGCGGGCCTGCATGGGCGTGTTGCCCTGGGCGAGCGCGTCGGTGACACCTGCCTCGGTGTCACCGCGCAGGGCGTCCACGCGCGCGTACAGGGTGTCGATGAATTCCTGCTCACCGCGAATTTCACCGCTGTTTGACAATTCCACTCCCACGCCGATATACTGTGCCTACTGAGCTTCCCCGCGACCGAATTCCCATAAAGTCGCGAACCATTGAGTGTAAGCAAAGGAATCCCCTCGGCGCAATTGCCGAGGGGATTTTTTTCGTCATGCGTAATCAATCAGACGACGTCGGCCAGTTCCTCCAGCAGACGGCGCTTGGGCCTGGCTCCCACCATGGACTTCACCGGCTCACCCCCGCGGAAGACCATGAACGTGGGCATCGAGAGGACTTTGTAGGCGTTCGTGGTCAGCGGATTGTGGTCCACGTTCAACTGCACCACCTTGAGCCGGCCGGCCTCCTCTGCGGCGAGGGCGCGCAGCACGGGCCCCATCTGTCTGCACGGCGGGCACCAGTCGGCCGTGAACTCCACGAGCACCGGCATCTCGGACCCGATCACTTCCGCCGCGAAATCCGCGTCCGTCACATCGATCACAGTTCCTGCCTTCCCAGTTCGCACAACGGTGGTTCGTCCCCGGCCATGGCCGCCAGCCGTACGCCGATCTGCGCCCGCACCGTCCGCAGTTCGCCGATCAGCTCGTCCAGCTCCGTCAGCTTGCGCCGGTAGACGGCGAGCGAGGCGGGGCACGAGTCGCCCTCGGGATGCCCGGACCGCAGGCACTCCACGAACGGCCGCGTCTCCTCCAGGTCGAACCCGAAGTCCTGGAGCGTCCTGATCTGCCGCAGCAGCTTCAGATCGCTCTCGTCGTACGCCCGGTACCCGTTGTCGCCGCGCCGCGCGGGCAGCAGCCCCCGGGACTCGTAGTACCGCAGCGTCCGCGTCGTGGTCCCGGCCCGTGCGGCCAGCTCGCCGATTCGCATGCGTACGAACGTAAGCCTTGACCCCGACGTCAAGGCAACAGGGGTTTGCGCTCCACGGGAGAGGTGAGCACGATCGAGGTCGTCGTGCGGCCCAGCGCGGAGACCGCTTCGAGGACCTCCTCCAGGTGGACCGTGTCGCGGACGGCGACCTTGAGGATCCAGCAGTCCTCGCCGACCACGTGGTGCACCTCGGTGATCTCGGGGCGCTCGATCAGCTCCAGGGTCCTCGGGTGCTTCAGGTTGTAGCCGCCGTGCGGGTTGACCCGGATGAACGCCTGGATGCCGTAGCCGAGCCGGGCGGGGGCGACATGGGCGCCGTAGCCGCTGATCACGCCCGCCGCCTCCAGCCGCCGCACCCGCTCGGTGACCGCCGCCGGACTCAGCCGCACCCGGCGCCCCAGCTCGCTCAGCTTGATCCGGCCGTCGCTCTGGAGGAGCTCCAGGATCTGCCGGTCCAGCGCGTCGAAGGCCACCGAGGTTTCCTCGGCGGCAGCACGCAGCTGCCGAGGTTCTTTCGGTGTCGCGGACCGAACTCCCATGGTTCCCCCTTCAGGACGTGGATGTGCGCCGGGAGAATTATGGTCATGGAAAAGGCACGGGAGATACTGGTCATCGGCGGCAACCGCTATTTCGGCAAGCGCCTCATCGCACGGCTGCTGGCCGCCGGAAACCGCGTGACCGTACTGAATCGGGGATCCTCGCCGCCACCGCCGGGCGCGACCCATCTGGTCGCCGACCGCAACGACGAGAAGTCCCTGACGGACGCCCTCGGTCCACGGGTGTTCGACGTCGTCGTCGACCAGGTCTGCTACACCCCGCGGCAGGCGGAGATCGCCCGCCGGGTCTTCGCGGGGCGCACCGGACGCTATGTGATGACGTCGACGGTCGAGGTGTACGAGTACGAGGACTCCATCGCGCTCGTACGGGAGGACGCCGTGGATCCGCTGACGGTGACCGTCGACACCGAACTCCCCTGGGAGGACCCGGAGTTCCTGGAGTCCCACTACGGCGAGGGCAAACGGCAGGCGGAGGCGGTGTTCGCGGCCGCGCCGGACTTCCCGTACACGGCCGTCCGGGTGGCCCATGTGCTGGGCGGGGACGACGACTTCACCGGACGCCTCGACCACTACGCCTCCCGCATCCGCGCCGGCGAGCCGATCGCGGTGCCCTTCTCGAACCAGCCCGCCACCTACATCCACGTCGAGGAGATCGCCGACTTCCTGGCGTGGGCGGCCGACGAGGAGTTCACGGGACCGGTCAACGCGGCCTCCCACGGCCTGCTGACCACCGTGGAGCTGTGCGAGGCGGTGACCGCGCACCTGCCCCGGGGCAAGGTGGTGCTCCAGCTCGTCGAGGTCGGCGAGGTCTCGCCGTTCTCCTTCTCCCGCTCCTACGGCATGGACAACTCCCGGGCCGCACGGCTCGGTTTCACCTTCGGCGACGTACGGCAGTGGCTGCCCACGGCGATCGCCGAGACCCTCGGGAAGGGCGGCGGCTGACATGCGGTACCGCACACTTGGCGACCTGCGGGTGAGTGCCGTCGGGCTGGGCGCGATGCCGCTGTCCCTGGAGGGTCACCCGGACGAGCGGCGTGCCCTGGCCACCGTGCACGCGGCACTGGACGCGGGCGTCACCCTGCTGGACACCGCGGACTCGTACCATCCGCCCGGCGCCGAGCCCGGCCACAACGAACTGCTGGTGGCCCGTGCCCTCGCCGCGTACGGCGGTGACACGTCCGAGGTGCTGGTGGCGACGAAGGGCGGCCGGGGCCGGCCGGCCGACGGCAGCTGGACGGTGACGGGTGACCCGCGTCATCTGAAGCGGGCCGCCGAGGGTTCCCTCAAGCGGCTCGGCGTCGAGGCGATCGGCCTCTACCAGCTCCACAAGCCCGACCCGGCCGTGCCCTTCGAGGAGTCGGTCGGCGCACTGCGGGAGCTGCTCGACGAGGGCAAGATCCGCCTCGCCGGGATCTCCAACACCGATGGGGAGCAGATCCGTTCGGCCCGCGCGATCCTCGGTGACCGGCTGGTGTCGGTGCAGAACCGGTACTCCCCCGAGGTCCGCGACAGCGAGGCCGAGCTGCGGCTGTGCGCGGAGCTGGGTCTGGCGTTCCTCCCGTGGAGTCCGCTGGGCGGCATCTCGCGCAGCGCGCTGGACGGAC
Organism: Streptomyces sp. NPDC087859; assembly: GCF_044742595.1. NCBI lineage: Bacteria > Bacillati > Actinomycetota > Actinomycetes > Kitasatosporales > Streptomycetaceae > Streptomyces > Streptomyces sp. NPDC087859. The sequence goes on from NZ_JBIUUU010000014.1 coordinate 53,043, forward strand.
CGTCGCGGCTGCCGGGGGCGGGGCGCTTCGGCGCCTTCCACGAGGTCGCGGCCGAGCGCGGTGTCAGCGCTCAACAGGTCTGTCTGGCATGGCTGTTGGCGAAGTCGCCGACCGTGATCCCGATTCCCGGGGCGAGCCGGCCGGAGACGATCCGGGACTCGGCGGGCGCGGCGGACCTCGTCCTGAGCGCGCGCGAGCTGGTCCGGCTGGACGCTCAGCGCAACGGCGGCTCGTAACGGCCGGGAGGCATCCCCGGGTACCCCGGGTACAGGCCCGGCCCCGGGCCCGGCCCTCTGACGGCCTGCATCCCTCCTCCCCCGCCCTCGTCGCCGTCCGTCATCCAGTCCTCGTCCTCGATGTCCTCGGCGCCCCGCACTCCCAGCAGTCGGCGGGTGAGCCGGTCTCCGTCGGACAGCAGCTCGTCGAGGGCCTCGCGGACGTCCCGCGCCTCGGTGCGGGCCGCTTCGCGCTCGGCGGCGATGAGCACGGACCGGCGTACCAGTTCCTTGGTGAAGGAGGCGGTCGTGCCCTCCGTACGGGCCACGACCTCGTCCGCGATGTCCTGGCCGAGGCCCAGTCCGCTCCCGTAGAGGCCGAGCAGGGCGGCGCGGCCCGCGGCGTCCGGGAGGGGGATCTCGACGGCGAGGTCGACCCGGCCGGGGCGCTGCACGAGGGCGGGTTCGAGGAGGTCGGCGCGGTTGGTGGTGAGGAGGAAGGTCACGTCGGCGTCGTCGCCGAGGCCGTCCATCTCGTTCAGCACCTGGAAGAGCAGGGGTTGTTCGCCGGCGCCGTAGTCGCGGGCCTCGGCGATGAGGTCGCAGTCCTCCAGGACGACGAGGGCCGGCTGGAGCATCCGGGCCAGGGCGCAGGCCGGACCGATGGCCCCGATGCTCTCGCCGGACAGGATCACCACGGTGAACTGCGGGAGGTGGGAGAGGAGATAGCGGATCGTGTGCGTCTTGCCGGTGCCGGGCGGGCCGTACAGCAGCAGGCCCCGGCGCAGATGCTGACCTGCCGCGCGGAGCTGTTCGCGGCGCCGGGCCACGCCCACGACCTGGCGCTCCACGCGGTCCAGGAGTCCGGACGGCAGCACGATGTCTTCGCGGTTCAGGCCGGGGCGGCGGTGGAAGCGGAACGGGCCGAGGCCGTGTCCGAACTCCGAGCCCTCGAAGGAGAGGACCTGTCCGCGGAAGACGTTGTGCTCACGCAGGAGGGCGTCGATCTCGGCGAGGAAGCGGTCCCCGAACTCCTTGTCTCCGGAGAGGACTTCGAGCTCGACCTTGTTGCGCCCGTACTCGTCCTGCGGGCCGCGCAGAAGGACGGCGAACCGCTCGTCGCCCTCGGTGCCGAGGTAGAACCCGCAGGAGACGCAGGCCAGTTCCTCGTCCGGGGAGACGGGCAGGTGGGCGTAGTCGACAGCGCCGATCACGAACCGCTGGTGGCGGTCGGCGACTTCGAGGATGTCACCGAGGGTGAGCTCGCCGCGGTGCTGGGAGCCGCGCATGCCGATCAGTTCATGGGTACGGCCCTCGGCGGCGAACCAGCGTTCCAGGGCGAGATGGACGTTGGGCAGGTCGTAGGAGGCGTACGCGGCCTTCACCACCGGGCGGTCCGCCGGAGCCGAGCCCAGGTGGTCGCGGAGCCGCTTGGCGAGGTCGCGGCTGCCGTCGGCGTCGGTGCGGTTCGGGCGGGCGACCGCCATGAGGAACTCGTGGAACAGCTCGTTGACCCGGTCGAGCGACAGCGGCGAGGGCTCGCGGCCCTTCCCGTACCTCGCCTCGTACTCGGTACTGCTGACGATCTCCGCCCCACCGGGCTCCCCCATGTCCGCCTCCGCGTCGCTCTGCCCCAGGCCTCAAGGTTCTCCAGCGTGCGCCCCGGCGGGCCATGGGTCAAAGCATGTGGGGCAAGTGGTCGCGAACAGAGCGGAAAGGGACGGGAGGCGTCACTCAGGCGGCGTCGAGCAGGTCCTGTTCCTCTTCGGTGACCCGGCTGAAGCAGTCGTCCTCGGTGACCATGACGGTGGACCAGCTCCAGGTCCGCAGGCCGCTGTGCCGGGCGTGGAGTGTCCAGCCCTGCTTCTTGTAGCCGGCCATGAAGTAGGTGCCGTTCTCCGTGAGGGGCGCTTCGGTGGACGGTGCGGACTGCTTCCAGTCCCGCTTCTCGAGGTCGGCCAGCACGACGTCGAGCTGCCGCCGCGGGTCGGTCGGTTCGTCCGTGGGGGTCGCGGGGGTCGAGAATCCTGTGTCCTCGGTCGACCAGGAGACCACGCAAGGTGACAGCCGGGTGATGAGGGCGGCCGGCTTCCGTTCCTCCGCGGTGGTCGCCGAGCCGGCGGTCCGGCCGCTCCGGGAGTACCCCGCCTCGGTCTTCCCCTCCGGCAGCCCGGCGGCCGCGACGGCCGCTTCCAGGTCGCCCCGCACCTCTTCCTGCCCGAAGGACGCCAGGGAGGTCGCCGCGGTCGCGGTGGAGGGAACCCCGTCGCCGCCGCATCCGGTGACGACAACCGCCACTGCGGCGGCGGCCACTGTCCGTGCGGCCCTGATCGCGGAGGTACGCATGTGCTCTTCCCGGTTGACGAATGGTCGGCCCCGGATCTTCGCACGACCCGTCACGACGTCGACCGAGAGGTGCGGCCCATGAGGGCCAGGTCCCGCACGACACGGGGCCTGGCCCCCATCCCCCGTTCAGCCCGCCTTCGGAACCGCTCCGTCGAGGCGTGGTGCCGCCGCCTCCGTGCGTCCCGTCAGCAGGAGGAGCAGTGCGGAGATCGGGCCGCTGATCTCCTCCCCCGCACCCCGCGTCCACTCGATGTCGGTGGCGACGAGGCGGGCCTTCGGCAGTGGCCAGGGGCGGGGCGGGAAGCGCATGGTCCACACCCGGTCGGCGGAGTCGCGTGCGGCGGCCGGGGGCATCTCGCGGGGCCGGCCGAGCGCGAGGGCGATGTCCTGGCCGTGGACGAGGAGGTCGATGAGGGGTTCGCGGGGCGAGGTGGCGGGGGCGAGGCGGCGGGAGCCGATGATGGAGCGCAGGTTGGCGACGATCTCGGCGACGGGCCGCTCCGCCTCGCGTACGGCCGAGTCGTGGATCATCCGGTTCCAGTCGCAGCGGGCGCGGACCATCTCCCGGACGACCTGCCCGTATGTGAACCGTGCCGCGACGGTGAGATGCGCGGCGACGTCCCGCACCCGCCAGTCCCCGCACCGCGTCCGCGTCTCCCACTCCTCGGGGCGCAGCCCCTCCAGAAGGTCGGCCAGCGTCGCGCGCTCCCGGTCGACGATCTGCCAGAGCTCGTCGGTGTCCAGCACGGCATCCGAGACGGCACCCACGGAAATCACCCACTCAAGTGGTAAGCTTCTCTGACCAAATTAGTCAGTGACTCTGACCAATGTCAAGCGATGCGGACCGGAGGCGTCGACCATGGTGCCGGAGAGCGAGCTCACCACGGGCGTGCTCCTGTTCCTCCCGTACCGGGCGCTGGAGAACCGCGTCTTCGCCGCGCTCGCCGAGGCCGGCTTCGACGACTTCACGCCCGCCCAGGCCCGGGTCATGCAGCGCATCGGCCCCGAGGGCACGCGTCTGACGGAACTGGCCGAGCAGGCCCAGATCACCAAGCAGACCGCCGGCTTCCTGGTCGACCAGCTGGAGAAGGCGGGTTATGTGACGCGGGTCCCGGACCCGACGGACCGACGCGCCCGCCTGGTCCGCGGGGCGGCGAAGGCCTGGGCGGCCAAGGAGGTCGCCGACGCGGTGGTCGCCGAGGTCGAGAGGGAGTGGGAGGAGCACCTGGGCAAGCGGCGGATGAAGCAGTTGCGCGAGGCCCTGACGCTGCTGCGGGAGATCACGGACCCCTGGGCCCAGTAGTGCTTCGTCAGGTCTGGGCCGGGGCTCCCGCCTTCGCCGCCTCCTCGACCTCCAGCAGCGAGGCACTGCGCCGTTCCGCCTCGAAGGCGCGATGGCCGCCGCGCAGGCCGAACAGGCGCTTGGCCAGGAGGATGTAGACCACGGCGAGGATGTTGAGGACCAGCGTGGCGATCTTCAACCAGCTGATGTGCTCGGTGAGTTCATAGATCTCCAGCGGGAGGAACGCGGCCGTGGCGACGACCGTCAGATACTCCGCCCAGCGCCTGGCGTACCAGAGGCCGGCCGCCTCGACGAGTTCGATCACGGCGTAGGCCAGAAGCAGCACCGCCACCAGGAGCAGGGTGTCGTGCCGGTATCCGAAGGTCTTCTGGATGGTGCCCACGACCGGTGAGTGGTCGAGGTCGTAGTGGAAGTGCCTGAACACCGGGCGGAAGACGTCCAGATACTCGTCGAAGAGGCTGCGCACCGCGTCCTGGCTGTTGCTGAACCTCCAGACCGCCAGCGCCACCAGCACGATGAACACCCCGCGCACCGCCCGCTCGACGGCGAGGAAGCGCAGGACGAACAGGTCGCGCAGGACCTTGCCGCGCGGCACCAGCGGGGCTTCGGCGGCCGGCCCGGAACCGTGCGGCTCCCCCAGCGCGAAGTCGCCGCAGCGCAGACAGCGCCAGACCTCCCCGAGAGCGGTCTCCGCGCACAGCCCCGCCCGCAGCCGGGGGTCGTCCGGCGCGTACGTCACATGTCCGCGACGCGCGCACGTCCGCCGGTCCCAGTCGATCGCCATCCTCCGTGCCTCCACCGACGTGCCGCGCCTGTACTGGACAGACGCGGCACGCTACGGGGAGGGGGTAAGAGTTCGGTGAGTCAGCGGCTGCCGGCCAACTCCTTCTCCTCCGCGGCCGCCTCGACGGGCTCCGCCGCCTTCTTCCGCCCCGGCAGCAGCACCGCGACCAGCACCGTGCCGACCCCCAGGACCACGGCCCCGATCAGGCTGGTGTGGGCGACCGCGTCGGAGAAGGAGGAGCCGACCGCTTCGGCCATCTGCTTGGCTCCGGCGGCGAGTTGATCGGCCTGCGCCTTCAACTGGGCGGCCTGCTGGGGGTCCGTCGCCTTCGCGGCCTGTCCGGCGACCTGTCGGGCCTGTTCCCCGATGCCCTGCGCGACGGCGTACCCGGCACCGACCGAGTCCTGCGCGGTGTCGAGCGTGGCCGCGGGGAGCTTGCTGCCGCCGGTGGCATCGGCGAGGTGGCCGGAGTACGACGTCGCCAGCAGCGAGCCGAGGATCGCGATGCCGAGCGAGCCGCCGAGCTCGATCGAGGTGTCGTTCACCGCGCCGCCGACGCCCAGTTCGGACTCGGGGAACGCCCCCATGATCGCGTCCGTGGCGGGCGAGAGGGCGAGGCCGATCGCCAGACCGAGGACGGCGAGCGGGGCGACGAAATCGCCGTACGACGAACCCGCGTCCACCTGGGTCAGCAGCGCGAGCGCCGCGGTGCCGCCCACCATGCCCGCGGTGACCGTCCACTTCATGCCGACCCGCGGGGTGAGGAACCCGGTCAGAGCCGAACCGGCGAAGACCGCGCCGGCGAGCGGCAGCATGCGCAGGCCGGTCTCCAGGGCGCTGTAGCCGAGGACGAACTGGAGGTGCTGGGTGAGGTAGTAGAAGGCGCCGAAGACGGCGAGGAAGAACAGGGCGACGGCGAGGTTGGAGCCGGCGAAACCGCGGTCGGTGAAGCGGCGGACGTCGACGACGGGGCGCGGATGACGCAGCTCCCACAGAACGAAGGCCAGCAGTCCGGCGCCCGCGACGACCGCGGCGCCGATCGCCTTCACACCCCATCCGAAGTGCGGGCCCTCGATGATCATGTAGACCAGCGAGCCGATCCACACCACCGACAACAGTCCGCCGACGTAGTCGATCCGGCCCCTGCCCCTGGCCTTGGACGGCGGGACGAGGACCAGGGCGCCGACGATCGCGAGCGCGGCGACGGGGACGTTGATGAGGAACGTCGAGGTCCAGTCGTGGTTCTCCAGGAGCGCGCCCGCGACCAGCGGACCGGCCGCGATGGCCACGCCCGACGTGGCGGTCCACACGGTGATCGCCTTGGCCCGCTCGGCGCGCGGGAAGGTCGAGGCGAGCAGGGACAGCGTCGCCGGCATGATCATCGCGGCGCCGGTGCCCATCACGGCACGGGCCGCGATGACCGTCGTGGAGCTGTCGGCGAAGTACCCGAAGACGGACCCGCCGCCGAACACGATCAGGCCGAGCAGCAGGGCGCCGCGGCGGCTGTACTTGTCGCCGATCGCGCCGAGCAGCAGCATCAGCGCGGCGTACGGGACGGTGTAGCCGTCGATGACCCACTGGAGATCGGCGCTGGACAGACCGAGGTCCTCGGTCATGGCGGGCGCGGCGACCGTGAGGGCGGTGTTCGCCATCACGATGATCAGCAGGCTCAGACAGAGGACGAGGAGCGCCCACCAACGCCGGGCGTAGGGGCGGTCCATCCTCTCGACCGGTTCGGTCATGACGAGTCGCATGGCAGGGGTGGCCTTCCTCAGCGGACTTTCTTCCACGGGTTGCACAGCGCTGTGCAACTGCACAACACTGTGCAATGTACGCTCCTTGCACAGCACTGTGCAAGTCGATGAGGGAAGAGGCACAATGGCGTCCATGACCACGGGTAACACCAGCCGCGCCGACGCCAACCGCCGCCGCATCCTCGACGTGGCGCTCGCCGAGCTGCTGCGCGATCCGGACGCGTCCATGGACCAGATCGCGCGCGCCGCGGGAGTCGTACGGCGGACCGTGTACGGGCACTTCCCCAGCCGCGAGGCGCTGGTGAGCACGCTCGTCGACGGAGCCGTCGAAGCGGTGGCGGCCGCAGACGAGGCGGGGCGCAAGGACTTCGAGGACCCGGCACAGGCGCTGGCCGCCTCCACCCTGGCGGTCTGGGAGGTCGCCGACCGCTATCGCATCCTGGTCGCGCTGGCCCAGCGCAGCGTGACGATGCAGGGCATCCGGGAACGTCTGACGCCGGTGCGCGAGTCCAGCGAGGAGCTGCTGCGGCGCGGTCTGGAAGCGGGCGTCTTCGTCTCCCCGCTGCCCGTGCCGGCTCTGGCGTATGTCCATGAGCAGCTGGTGTTCGCGGTGATGGAGGCGGTGAACGACGGCCTCCTGGCACCCGAAGAGGCGGGCCGCTCCGCCGCGGTCACCGTACTGACCGCGGCGGGCGTACCCGCCTCTCGTGCCACCGAGCTGGTGGCGAAGCTGAGCGATTGAGTTGTACTGCTGCCGGTTGTGGCCCGGGCGGCTGAGCGACGGGGGAGCTTCTCAGCCGCCCGGAGTCTGTTGCCCTCGCGGGCTGGGCCCCGAGCTCTAGGCCTTTGCGAGCTCCTTCTCGCCACCCTGCTCCGGCACATCCGCGACAACGGTCTCGTGGCCGTCGTCGAGGAGGGTCTTCTCGTCGAAGGGGAGATGACCGGCGAGGACCTGGTCGACGCGCTCGCGGTCGATCTCCTTGGTCCAGGTGCCGATCAGGACCGTGGCGACGGCGTTGCCCGCGAAGTTGGTGAGGGCGCGGGCCTCGCTCATGAAGCGGTCGATGCCGACGATGAGGCCGATACCGTCCACCAGGGCGGGCTTGTGCGACTGGAGACCACCGGCCAGCGTGGCCAGACCCGCACCGGTGACACCGGCGGCGCCCTTCGAGGCGACGAACAGGAAGAGCAGCAGCGGGATCTGCTCACCGATGGACATCGGCGTACCCATGGCGTCGGCGATGAACAGCGAGGCCATGGTCATGTAGATCATGGTGCCGTCGAGGTTGAAGGAGTAGCCGGTCGGGACGGTGATGCCGACGACGGGCTTGCTGATGCCCAGGTGCTCCATCTTCGCGATGAGCCGCGGCAGCGCGGACTCGGAGGAGGAGGTCGACAGGATCAGCAGGAACTCACGGCCGAGGTACTTGAAGAGCGTGAGGATGTTCAGGCCCGCGATCACCCGCAGCAGCGTGCCGAGCACGATGAAGACGAACAGGACGCAGGTGGTGTAGAAGCCCAGCATCAGCAGGGCGAGGTCCTTCAGCGCGTCCACGCCGGCGGAGCCCACGACGGCGGCCATGGCACCGAAGGCACCGATCGGAGCGGCCCACATGATCATGGCGAGGATGCGGAAGACGAGCCGCTGGATGTGCTCGACACCGCGCAGGACCGGCGCACCGGCGGGACCCATGGCTTGGAGCGCGAACCCGGCGAGCAGCGCGATGAGCAGCGTCTGCAGGACCTCGCCCTGGGTGAACGCGGAGATCATCGTGGTCGGGATGATGCCGAGCAGGAACTCGGTGGTGTCCTTGGCCTCCGCGTCGACCTGTGCGTGACCGGCGTCCTTGACCGCGTCGGTCACCGCGAGGCCGGTGCCCGGGTCCAGGATGTTGCCGACGACGAGGCCGATACCCAGCGCGACCATCGACATGATCGTGAAGTAGAGCAGCGCGATACCGCCGACGGCACCGACCTTGGCGGCCTTCCGTACCGAACCGATGCCCAGCACGATCGTGCAGAAGATGATCGGCGAGATCATCATCTTGATCAGGTTCACGAAGCCGGTACCGATGGGCTTCAGCTCGACGGCGAAGTCCGGCGCGACCATGCCGACAAGAATGCCGAGGGCGACCGCGACGATCACCGCGATGTACAGATAATGGGTGCGGTCCCGCTTGGCGGGCGCGGCAGATGCGGTTTCGGGGGTGCTGGCGGCCACGGCTGCCCTCCTTTGACGTCTTCGTCGGTTGTCACCGGCGTGCGGCTCACGTCCGGGCTTTAGAGGAATGCCGTGACTATCTCCCGCCCTGTGAGGGCGGTCACCCTTCCGTTCATTTAGTTCACACTTACTGTCGGAGGCACACTGACGACATGCACATCCCGGTCCCGAGACCCCGCAGCCTGGCCGGCCAGCTCTTCGCCATGCAGGCCGTGCTGATAGCGGTGCTCGTCGCCGGGTACGCGCTCTTCACCTACGTCAGCGACCGCAGCCAGGCCGAGGACGCGGCCGGCCGCCAGGCGATGGGGGTGGCCCGCGCGGTCGCGGACGCCCCTTCGGTACGGGAGGCCATAGGTACGCCCGATCCGTCGGCGAAGCTCCAGCCGTACGCGCTGCGGGTGATGCACGACGCCGACGTCGACTTCGTCACGATCATGAATCCGAAGGGGATCCGCTGGACGCATCCCCGCGAGGAGGAGATCGGCAAGCACTTCCTCGGCAACATCACCCCCGCCCTGCGCGGCGACTCCTTCACCGAGACCTACACGGGCACGCTCGGCGCCTCGGTCCGCGCGGTCACCCCCATCGAGGCGGACGGCAAAGTCGTGGGCCTGGTCAGCGCGGGCATCCGGGTCGAGGCGATCAGCGAGCGGGTACAGGGCCAGCTGACGGCCCTGCTGGGCGTCGCCGCGGGCGCGCTGGCGCTGGGCGCGGTGGGCACGTACGTCATCAACGCCCGCCTGCGCCGCCACACCCACAACATGAACGCGACCGAGCTCAGCCACATGCACGACTACCACCAGGCCGCGCTGCACGCGGTGCGCGAGGGGTTGTTGATGCTGGACGGGCAGTACCGGGTGGCGCTGATCAACGACGGCGGCCGGGAACTGCTCGGCGTGGCCGATGACGTGGTGGGCCGCTCGGTGGCGGAACTCGGCCTGCCCGCCCCCCTGACGGGCGCGCTGCTGGCGTCGGAGCCACGGGTGGACGAGGTGCACCTGACGGCGGACCGGGTCCTGGTCGTCAACACGTCACCGGTGTCCGGGGGAGACCGCCGCGGCACGGTCGTGACCCTGCGCGATGTGACCGAACTCCAGTCCCTGATGGGCGAGTTGAACTCCGAACGCGGCTTCACCCAGGCACTGCGCTCGCAGGCGCACGAGGCGGCGAACCGGCTCCACACGGTCGTCTCGCTGATCGAACTCGACCGCGCCGAGGAGGCGGTGGACTTCGCCACGGCCGAACTGGAGCTGGCGCAGGCGCTCACCGACCAGGTGGTGGCGGCGGTGAGCGAACCGGTCCTGGCGGCCTTGCTGCTGGGGAAGACGGCACAGGCGAACGAGCGGGGCGTGGAGCTGGTGGTGTCGGAGGACAGCCGCCTGGACGACGGCCTCCTGCCGGCCTCGCTCCCCGCACGCGACCTGGTGACGATCCTCGGCAACCTGATCGACAACGCGGTGGACGCGGCGCAGGGCAGCGTGGGCGCGCGGGTCACGGTGACGGCGTACACGGAAGCCGACGAACTGATCCTGCGCGTCTCCGACACCGGCGGGGGCGTGGACCCGGCGCACACGGAGGCGGTGTTCCAACGGGGCTTCTCCACGAAACCGGCGGGCCCGGGCGGCCGGGGGCTCGGCCTGGCTCTCGTACGCCAGGCGGTCGGCCGCCACGAGGGAACACTGACGGTGGCGGAGGCTGCCGGGGGCGGGGCGGAGTTCGAGGTGCGCGTGCCGTTGCGGGGCGGCGGTCCGGGCGAGACAGGAGCGCGGAGGGCTGCTCGGGCCGGAGATGGCGGGAGCGTCGGGGGCGAGGCGGAGACTCGGGACGGCGTGCTGACCGCAAGCATCGGCAGCGAGCCGGAGCCCCGGGGCACGGCGCAGACCGGGGGCGGGACCGAGACTCTGGGCGGAGTACAGGTCGGGGGCGCGGCGGAGGTCGGGGGGGTGTCCTCGTGGGGGAGCGACGGGGAGGCCTCGCGGGGCGGCCGTGTGGGGGGCGGGCGTACGGTGGGCGCGGCGGTGTCCGAAGATGCGTCGACGACAGGTGCCGTACCGGTGGGGATCGAGCCGCGGACCCCGGGGCCGGAGGGTGCCGTACCGGAGGGCTCCGAGCGTGGGGCGCCCGCGCCGGAGGGCACCGGTTCGCGGGGTACCGCTTCTGGAGGCTACGCATGACGACCCAGCCACAGCCGATCCGTGTCCTGGTCGTGGAGGACGACCCGGTCGCCGCGGACGCGCACGTCATGTACGTCAACCGGGTGCAGGGCTTCACGGCCGTCGGCAAGGCGCACACCGGGGCGGAGGCGCGGCGCCTGCTGGACCGTACGCCGGTGGACCTGCTCCTGCTGGACCTGCACCTCCCCGATGTGCACGGTCTGCAGTTCGCCCGCTCCCTCAGGGCCGCCGGACATCAGGCGGACGTGATCGCGGTGACGTCGGCGCGGGACCTGACGGTGGTACGGGAGGGCGTCTCCCTGGGTGTCGTCCAGTACGTCCTGAAGCCGTTCACCTTCGCCACGCTGCGGGACCGGCTGGTGCGCTACGCCGAGTTCCACGCGTCGGTGGGCGAGGCGAGCGGGCAGGACGAGGTGGACCGGGCGCTGGCGACACTGCGGGCTCCGGGACCGGCGGCACTGCCGAAGGGGTTGAGCTCCCCGACGCTGGAACGGGTCACCGTGGCGCTGCGGGACAGCGGGGAGGGACTGACGGCCACCGGACTCGCGGAGGTCGTGGGGATCTCCCGGATCACCGCCCGGCGGTATCTGGAGCATCTCGTCGACGCGGGAAGGGCGGCGCGGGCTCCGCAGTACGGGACGGTGGGGCGGCCGGAGTTGCAGTACCGGTGGGTCAAGGGGCCGTAGGAGCGAACGGCCGCGCGTACACGACGACTTGGGACGCGAGCCCGATCACGGTCAGCGCCTCGACGAGCGACAGGACGAGAAGTCCGGCACCGTTCCCTCCCGCCGCCCAATAAACGGTGAGCCCGGCGAGGGGTACGACGCAGAAGGCCAGAAGGTCGATCCCGCACTGGATGACCTTGCGCTGACATCGGCGGGAGTCGGAGCGGTGGGCGGCCTCCCAGGTGAACGCGCGTTCAGCTCTGGCGAGTTGGGCGAGCTTCGGTCCCAGGTCGTGGCGTATGTGCCGGCCGATCGCGGAGATCTTCTCGTCGTTGACGAGGTACGTCCACCCGAGCACCACGCACACGGGCGGGAGCGCGAGCAGCATCTCGGGGCGTTCCGCCTGGGCGGTGGCGGCGATGACCGCGGCGACGACGGTGAGGGTGACGTAGAGGAGGTTGTCGCGGAAGCCGATGCGGGTCTTCTGCTCGTCCTTGAGGGTCTGGTACTCGGCGAGAAGCAGTTGCCCGACGGTGACGTCGTGCTGGTCCGGCATCAGCTCTCCCCTGGTCCCAACGGCGTCCCCGCGCAGGTCACTTGGCCGTACCTTAAGGGAGGGACGGCAGCCTCGCGCACCCAATCCGGCGCAGACTCATTGACCTGACTAGACCACTCCCCCTACGTTCACCGGGCAGCCACCAGGCCACCCCCACGTGAGCCCGTAGGAGGTCATGCCCGTGCGCCCCACCGCCGTTCGCACCGCGCTCCCCGCACTCCTCGCCGCCGCCCTCACCGCCACCGCCCTCACCGCGTGCAGCTCCGGTTCCGGAAGCGACCCGGACACCCTGAAGGTCTCCTTCAAGCAGTCCACGGACAACTCCATCAAGGTGATGGACGAGTTCCTGGCCGGCATCAAGAAGCAGTTCGAGAAGGAGAACCCCGGCAAGAAGGTCGAGCTCGTCCCCATCAAGGCCCCGGACTCGGAGTACTACACCAAGGTCCAGCAGATGCTCCGCTCCCCCAAGACCGCCCCGGACCTGGTCTACGAGGACACGTTCCTCATCAACTCCGACATCACCAGCGGGTACTTGAAGCCCCTGGACGCCTACCTCGCCAAGTGGCCGGACTGGGACCAGTTCATCGACACCGCGAAGACAGCGGCCAAGGCCGAGGACGGAAAGACGTACGGCGTCCCGGACGGCACGGACACCCGGGGACTCTGGTTCGACAAGGGCATCTTCGCCAAGGCCGGCCTCCCCGCCGACTGGCAGCCGAAGACCTGGGACGAGGTCCTCGAAGCCGCCCGCACGATCAAGAAGAAGGTCCCAGACGTCACCCCTCTCAACGTCTACACCGGCAAACCCGCAGGTGAGGCCGCGACGATGCAGGGCTTCGAGATGCTGCTCTACGGCACGGACAACGGCACCGCGGACCCTCTCTACGACGCCGCCGCCAAGAAGTGGATCGCCGGCGGCCAGGGCTTCAAGGACGCCCTCTCCTTCGTCGAGACGGTCTACAGGGAGAAGCTCGGCCCGGACGTCGAGACCGCCCTGGACCCCAACATCCAGACCATCATCCGCGGTGACCTCCTTCCCAAGGGCAAGCTCGGCATAGACCTGGACGGCTCCTGGCTCCCGCAGGACTGGCTGGAGGGCAGCGGGCACGAATGGCCCGAGTGGTCGCAGAAGTTGGGCCTCGCGTACATGCCCACACAGCACGGCCAGGCCCCCGGCAAGGTGAGCATGTCCGGCGGCTGGACGTGGGCGATCCCTTCGAAGGCGGCCAACCCCGACCTCGCCTTCGACTTCATCAAGACGATGCAGACGAAGGCGAACGCCCAGAAGTGGTACGTCGCCAACTCCGGCATCGCGGTCCGCAAGGACGTCGCCGAAGACCCCGCGTACGCCGATGCCCAGCCCGGCATCTCGTTCTTCACCGACCTGGTCGCGAGCACGCACTACCGGCCCGCCTACCCGGCGTACCCGAAGGTCTCCACCGCGATCCAGGAGGCGATGGAGGGTGTGACGACGGGCGACATGTCGGTGGAGGAAGCGGCGAAGGCCTACGACGAGGAGCTGAAAACGGCGGCCGACGGCAACGTGATCGAGAAGTGAGCCCTCTCCCATGAGACTCACGAGGACCGCCCGCGCCCTCCCCCTCGCCCCGTCCGTGATCCTCCTGCTCCTCTTCCTGGCCGGCCCGATCGCGTACTGCGCCTACATCGCCTTCACCGACCTCCAACTCACCGGCCAGGCCCAGGAGTCGTTCATCGGCTTCGAGAACTTCCGTACGGCGTTCGGGGACGAAGCGTTCCTGAACGCGGTGTGGCTGACGCTGGTCTTCACCGTCGTGTCGGCGCTGATCGGCCAGAACACGCTGGGCCTGGCGCTGGCCGCGTTGATGCGGCGCGCGTCGAAGCCGGTGCGCACGGTCGTCGGCGCGGTGGTCATCGCGGCGTGGGTGCTCCCGGAGGTGGTCGCCGGCTTCCTCCTCTACGCCTTCTTCCGCCGCGAGGGCACCCTGAACGCCCTCCTGGACTGGCTCCATCTCCCCACCCAGAACTGGCTGTTCACCCTGCCGATCCTCGCGGTGTCGTTCGCGAACGTGTGGCGGGGCACGGCCTTCTCCATGCTGGTCTACTCGGCGGCGCTGAACGAGATCCCCAAGGAGATCACCGAGGCCGCGGAAGTCGACGGCGCGGGCGGCTGGCGCCGCATGTGGCACATCACCCTCCCGATGATCCGCCGTTCCATCGGCACGAACCTCATGCTCATCACCCTCCAGACCCTGTCCGTGTTCGGCCTGATCTGGGTGATGACGAGGGGCGGCCCGGGCGGCAAGAGCCAGACGCTGCCGCTCTTCATGTACGAGGAGGCGTTCCAGAAGAGCATGATCGGCTACGGCACGGCGGTGGCGCTGCTGCTTCTGGTGGTGGGCTCGCTGTTCTCGGCGGTGTACGTGCGGCTGCTCCGGACGGAGGTCTGACACCGATGGCATCCCGCAGAACCACCCGCCGCCTGGCCGCCGACGCTGGCCTCCTGGTGGTGGCCGCCGCGTTCATGCTCCCGCTGGCGTGGGTGCTCCTGTCCTCGGTGGACCCGGACGCGAACCTCCGTGTGAAGCTCCCCGACGGTGTGACCCTGTCCCACTTCGACGCGGTCCTGACCCCGGAGATCACATTCACGCCACTGCTGAACAGTCTGCTGCTGTGCGGTGGCGGCACGCTGCTGACGGTGGTGTGCGCGGCGCTGGCGGCGTATCCGCTGTCGCGGTTCCGGTCTCGGTTGAATCGACCTTTCCTGCTCACGATCCTGTTCGCCACGAGCCTGCCGATCACCGCGATCATGGTCCCGGTGTACGCGCTGTTCGTCCAGGTGAACCTGATCGACACCCTCCAGGGCACGATCCTCTTCTTCGCGGCTTCTCAACTGCCGTTCGCGATATGGCTGATGAAGAACTTCATGGACGGCGTACCGAGGGAACTGGAGGAGGCGGCCTGGACGGACGGGGCGTCGTCGTTGCAGTCGCTGGTGCGGATCGTGCTGCCGCTGATGGGGCCGGGGGTGGCGGTCGTGACGGTCTTCTCGTTCGTGATGATGTGGGGCAACTTCTTCGTCCCGTTCATGCTGCTGCTGACGCCGGATCAGATGCCGGCAGCGGTGAGCATCAACGAGTTCTTCGGGAACCGGGGGATGGTGGCGTATGGGCAACTGGCGGCGTTCTCGGTCATCTACTCGACGCCGGTGATCTTGTTGTACGTGCTGGTGGCTCGGCGGTTGGGTGGGGGGTTCGCGTTGGGCGGGGCGGTCAAGGGGTGAGGGTTTCGGCTTGGGCTCGGACTTCGGCGGCTTCGGTGAGGGCGTTGGCCTGGGCGTAGGCGTCGGCGGCCTGGAGGTAGTAGATGCGAGCTTCGGTGAGGCGGTCGATGTCCCTGTGGGCGATGGCCAGGTTGTGGAGGGTGTCGCCGGTCCCGTACCAGTCCTCGAACTCGCGACAGATCTCCAGGTCCTTGCCGTACGCCTCGATCGCCTCCGCCACCCGGCCCGCTCGCCGCAGGGCGAGGCCGAGGTTGTGCCACGCCATGCCCTCCCCGTGGCGGCCCCCGACGGTTTGGTGCAGGTCGCGGGCGCGGATGTGGGCGTCGATCGCCTCCTCCACCCGGCCTGCCTCTTGCAGGGCGAGGCCGAGGTTGTTCAACGCCATTCCCTCCCCCTGGGGGTCCCCTATGGCCTGGTACAGGTCGCGGGCACAGGTAAGGGCGTAGATCGCTTCCTCCGTCCGGCCCACATCCTCCAGAGCGACGCCAAGGATGGTCCATGCCCTGGCCTCGCGCCGACGGTCACCTGCGGCTTGGTGCAGGTCGCGGGCACGAGTGAGGGTGTCGATCGCCTCGTCCATCCGGCCCACATCGTGCAGGGCGCTGCCGAGGCTGGTCCACGCTTCGGCCTCGCCCTCGCGGTCCCCGACCCGGTGGGCAGCCTCCCGCGCGGTCCACGCGACGGCGATCGCGTCATTGAAATACCGCCGCCACCGCAGATACTCCTCCAGACATGCGGCCAGCCACACTGCCTGCCGCGCATGCTGATCGTCACCCGCCCACTGCACGGCCGCCACCAGCCCCGCCCGCTCCCCATCCAGCCAGGCCAACGCCTGCGCGCGGTCCGCGAACCGCTCCGGCTCCGGCTTCCCGGGCAGCCACTGCAACCGGTTATCCGCCGCATCCGCCCACCGCCAGTAGAAATCCAGCAGCCGCGCCCGCGCCTGCTCGCCCTCTTCCCGCAAGTCCGCATCCCCCGCTACCACCGCCGCCCCGTACGCCCGCACCAGGTCATGCAACCGCCACCGCTGACGGCCTCTCCCCCGCCCGACAAGGTGAGCACGAGTCAATGCGCCCAAGATCCGAGTCGGCGGAGTCGCTTCCCCTATCAACGCAGTCACTACCTCGATCGTCGCCTCGCTCCCTGGGGCTAGGGAAAGCAACCGCAACACCCTGGCCTGCTCAGCTGGCAAACGCCGGTACGAGAGGTCAAAGGCGGCGCGAACACTGCGCTCACCGTCGTCGAGGTGAACCAGACGGTCGCGCAACTCAGCTAACTCCCCAGCAAGTTCAGCGACATCCTTGTCCCGGTCCACCACCAGCAGCGCCGCCGCAATCTGAAGCGCCAGCGGCAAGTACCCACACCACAAGGCAACCTGCGCGGCTTCCTCCGCTTCATCGACAACCCGACTATCGTCCGGATCGGCGATCCGCAACGCACGGTCGAGAAGCTCGTAAGCCTCGTCGGGCGTCAGCTCGTCCAAAGCAAGCAACCGCGCCCCCAGTTGAGGCAGCTTGCCGCGCGAAGTGACCAGCAGACGATGCCGCCCATCACCCGGAAGCAGCGGCCGCACCTGATCCGGCGAAGAGGCATTGTCGGCAAGGATCAGCACCGCACCCCGCTCCCGCCCACGCTCGGCAAGCACCGACCGATACAGCGGCCCCCGTTCATCCACCCGCACCGGAATGTGCTCCGGCTCCACCCCGAGCCCCCGCAGCAACGTCTCCAGCGCCTGCTCCCCCTTCACCGGATCGTCGTCGTACCCATGAAGATCCAGAAAGAGCACCCCGCCCGGAAACCACCCGCGCCCACACGCCTCGTGCGCGGCTTCCACCGCGAGCGTGGTCTTGCCGATCCCGCCGAGCCCGGACAGGGCCGCAACCAGCACAGGCACCGCCCCCGCCGCGCCCTCCGACGACGGATCGAAGGCACGCAGCAGCTCATCCAGTTCGTCACCGCGCCCGGTGAACCCCGCTGCCCGCGCGGGCAGCGCGTTCAAGGCCGTGGGTGCGGCAGCCTGCTGATAGAAGTTCCCCTTGCCGATGACGGGCCCTTTGAACTCCCCGTCCCGCAAGTCGACATGGTCCCCGCCATACCCGTCGCTCATCACGCCGACCCCCGTGCCGCCCCCGAACCCGCGTGGCAACAAGGTACGCCCCCGCCGACCTCCCCTAACCCTCTTCAGGCAACACCCCGGGACGGAACGGCTCCACCCCCACAACCCTCCGCACCCGCACCGGCTCGATCAGCAACATCACCCGCCGCTCCCCGGCCAGCAACCACGGATACCGCTCCTCCCCGATGTACTTCCGGGTAAGCCGGTCCATCGACCGCTCCGCCTCCTCCCCCTCGACGAAACGCACGACCCGCCCCCGGATCTCCACCCGGTCGTAGGGGTTCTCGGGGTCATGGTGCGACAGCGAAACGTTCGGATTGCGCCGAAGATTCTCCTCCTTCACCCGCCCGATCGCCGTGTTGACCATGACGTACTCCCCTTCGAGATCCGCCCACATGGGCGAGACCTGCGGAGACCCGTCCGCCCCCACCGTCGCGAGGTGCCAGAAGTTCGGCGCCAGCAAGCGCTCGCGAATATGCCCCTCTACCTTGCCATTCACCTCGTACACGAAGATCCACACGCCTTTCCGGAATCCCGATCAAGCCCCTGCGCGCCATCCTCGCGAGCGCCCCGCCCACCCGACAGACGATCTTCGGCCACCCCTGACCGGGGCCTGAACCGTACGTTCCTACAATCCGTGATCCTGGCCGAACAGACCGTAGTAACCGGAGCCCAACGCCCCTACGTTGTGCCCCGTGCGCCGACCCCCAGCCCTTCCGAACCAGCCAGGCCCTCCCTTCAATGCCCCCGCCGCCCGCCGCCTCCGTGCCGCCCTGAACATGGGCCCCGAACATGTCGCCTACGGCATGCGGGCCTCCTACGGACTGCCCTACGTCACCCCGGACCTCGTCATTGCGTGGGAACGGGGCGCGACGAACCCCACCAGCCCCGAACTCACCGCTCTCGCGGGCGTGTTGTGGTGTTCGGCCGGCGAACTCATCGGCAAGCCGCGCACCCTGCGCGAGCACCGGATCAGACGCGGCCTGGCCCCCGAGGACGTCGCCCATGCCCTGGGGCTCGAACTCCTCGCCTATCTGCGCATGGAGGAGAACAACGACTGGCGCGGCAACGACCGTCAGTCAGCCGTCCTCGCCGAGGCGCTGGACCTGTCCCTGCCGGACTTCGTCACCGTCACGGGCCGCGAGCCACGGCTGACCGAGCATCTCCGCAGCGCCGTCACCACGCGCTGGCAGGCGTACGTCCGTCCTGTGAGCAAGATCGTGCCCCTGGACCGGCGGCTCCTGGAGGACGTCCTCCAGGAACTGCACCAGGAGTACCAGGGGCAGATGGTCGCCACGCTGAGCTGGGGAGAAGGCAGCGCGGCAGGCGATTCGAGCCACTCGGGCCGGGACTTCCTCGACCGGATCGTCGACAACTTCTGGACGAACGTCCAGAAGGTCACGGGGTAGGCGTCCCGGCGTACACGGGCTAGAAGACCGACTCCGCCTCGTCCATCCGGTCCTTCGGCACCGTCTTCAACTCGGTCACCGCTTCCGCGAGCGGCACCATCACGACGTCCGTCCCGCGCAGCGCCGTCATCCGCCCGAACTCACCCCGGTGCGCGGCCTCCACCGCGTGCCACCCGAAGCGGGTGGCCAGGACGCGGTCGTACGCCGTCGGTACGCCACCTCGCTGGACGTGGCCCAGGATGACCGGCTTGGCCTCCTTGCCGAGCCGTCGCTCCAGCTCGTACGCCAGCGCCGTACCGATGCCCTGGAAGCGCTCGTGACCGAACTGGTCGATGTCGCCCTTGCCGTAGTCCATGGAGCCCTCGGCGGGGTGCGCGCCCTCGGCGACGCAGATGACCGCGAACTTCTTGCCGCGGGAGAAGCGCTCCTCGACCATCTTGACCAGGTCGGCAGGGTCGAAGGGGCGCTCCGGGAGACAGATGCCGTGGGCGCCGGCGGCCATGCCGGACTCCAGCGCGATCCAGCCCGCGTGGCGGCCCATGACCTCCACGACCATCACCCGCTGGTGGGACTCGGCGGTCGTCTTGAGGCGGTCCATCGCCTCGGTCGCGACGCCGACGGCCGTGTCGAAGCCGAAGGTGCGGTCCGTGGAGGAGATGTCGTTGTCGATGGTCTTCGGGACGCCGACCACCGGCAGGCCCGCGTCGGACAGCATGCGGGCCGCCGTCAGGGTGCCTTCGCCGCCGATCGGGATCAGCGCGTCGATGCCGAATTCCGCGACCATGTCCTCGGCGCGCTCACAGGCCTCGCGCAGCCGGTCGCGCTCCAGCCGGGAGGAGCCGAGGATGGTGCCGCCGCGGGCCAGGATGCCGCTCACGCTATCGAGGTCGAGGCCGCGGTAACGGCCGTCCAGCAGGCCGGAGTAGCCGTCCTCGAAGCCGATGACCTCGTCGCCGTAGTTGTCGACCGCTCGGTGCACGACCGACCGGATCACTGCGTTCAGGCCGGGGCAGTCGCCGCCTGCGGTGAGAACTCCGATACGCATCGTGCTGTGTCTCCTGCTCGCTGTTGATATCGGTGAGCCAGTCCGATTGTTTCACGTCCCACACCGCACTGCCGCCTCCACTCCTGACGGGCGCCTTAACCAGCGCGAGAGGTATTGTCAAGAGGGTTCTGCTCACCTCGGTGGGCGATTTTTGTGCCCCCTCTTTCGAACGGAGAGCACGCGTGACCCGCAGTGTGTACGTGACCGGAATCGACCGCGGCGACGGCCGCCAGGTCGTCGAGCTGGGGGTCATGGAACTCCTGACCCGGCAGGTCGACCGGGTGGGTGTCTTCCGGCCCCTCGTCCACCACAGCCCCGATCGCCTGTTCGAGTTGCTGCGGGCCCGCTACCGCCTCTCCCAGGACCCCGCGACGGTCTACGGCATGGACTACCACGAGGCGTCCACGCTCCAGGCCGAACAGGGGACGGACGAGCTGGTCTCGACGCTCGTCGACCGCTTCCACCTCGTCGCGCGCGACTACGACGTCGTCCTCGTCCTCGGGACGGACTTCGCCGACACCCAGCTCCCCGACGAGCTCTCGCTCAACGCCCGGCTCGCCAACGAGTTCGGGGCGTCCGTCATCCCCGTCGTCGGCGGCCGCAAGCAGCCCGCCGAGTCGGTGCTCGCCGAGACCCGTAACGCCTACCGTGCCTACGACGGCCTGGGCTGCGACGTCCTCGCCATGGTCACCAACCGGGTCGCCCGCGAGGACCGGGACCTCATCGCCGAGCGGCTCGACTCCTCACGGCTGCCCGTGCCCTGCTACGTCGTGCCGGACGAGCCCGCCCTGTCCGCCCCGACCGTAGCGCAGATCGGCCAGTCCCTCGGCGCCAAGGTGCTGCTCGGCGACGACTCGGGGCTCGCCCGGGACGCGCTCGGCTTCGTCTTCGGCGGCGCCATGCTGCCGAACTTCCTCGGCGCCCTGACCCCGGGCTGTCTCGTCGTGACCCCGGGCGACCGCGCCGACCTGGTCGTCGGCTCGCTCGCCGCGCACAGCGCCGGCACCCCGCCGATAGCCGGTGTGCTGCTCACCCTGGGCGAGGTGCCGAACGACGACGTCCTCACCCTCGCCGCCCGCCTCGCCCCCGGCACCCCGGTGCTCTCGGTGCCCGGCAACAGCTTCCCGACCGCCGAACAACTCTTCTCCCTGGAGGGGAAGTTGAACGCGGCCACGCCCCGCAAGGCGGAGACCGCGCTCGGCCTCTTCGAGCGGTACATCGACAGCGGCGACCTGCTCAAGCGGGTCTCGGCACCGAGCAGCGACCGCGTCACGCCGATGATGTTCGAGCACAAGCTCCTGGAGCAGGCCCGCTCCGACAAGCGCCGCGTCGTGCTGCCCGAGGGCACCGAGCCCCGCGTCCTGCACGCCGCCGAGGTGCTGCTGCGCCGCGGGGTCTGCGAACTCACCCTGCTCGGCCCCGTCGACCAGATCCGCAAGAAGGCCGCCGACCTCGGCATCGACCTCGGCCACGCCCAGCTGATCGACCCGGCCACCAGCGAGCTGCGCGACTCCTTCGCCGAGAAGTACGCGACCGTGCGCGCCCACAAGGGCGTGACGGTGGAGCTGGCGTACGACGTCGTCTCCGACGTGAACTACTTCGGGACGCTGATGGTGCAGGAGGGGCTCGCCGACGGCATGGTCTCCGGGTCCGTGCACTCCACCGCCGCGACCATCCGGCCCGCCTTCGAGATCATCAAGACCAAGCCGGACGCCGACATCGTGTCGTCCGTCTTCTTCATGTGCCTCGCCGACCGGGTCCTCGTCTACGGCGACTGCGCGGTCAACCCGGACCCGAACGCCGAGCAGTTGGCCGACATCGCCATCCAGGCGGCCGCGACCGCCGGGCAGTTCGGGGTGGACCCGCGGATCGCGATGCTGTCGTACTCGACGGGTACGTCCGGCTCCGGCGTCGACGTCGACAAGGTGCGCGAGGCGACCGAGCTGGTACGGCTGCGGCGGCCCGATCTGCGGATCGAGGGGCCGATCCAGTACGACGCCGCCGTCGAGCCCACCGTCGCGGCGACCAAGCTGCCGGAGTCCGAGGTGGCCGGGCAGGCGACGGTGCTGATCTTCCCGGACCTCAACACGGGCAACAACACCTACAAGGCCGTGCAGCGTTCGGCCGGCGCGATCGCCGTCGGCCCGGTGCTCCAGGGTCTGCGCAAGCCGGTCAACGACCTGTCCCGGGGCGCGCTCGTCCAGGACATCGTCAACACCGTCGCCATCACGGCGATCCAGGCCCAGTCCCCCACCGAGAAGGCGTCCCAGCAGTGAGCTCGCCCCGCGGCACCCGTGTCCTCGTCCTCAACTCCGGCTCCTCGTCGGTGAAGTACCAGCTGCTCGACATGAGCGACAGCAGCCGGCTCGCGGTGGGCCTCGTCGAGCGCATCGGCGAGGAGTCCTCGCGGCTCAAGCACACGCCCCTCACCACGGGCGACTCCCGTGAGCGGACCGGACCGATCCCCGACCACGAGGCCGCCCTGAAGGCCGTATCGGAGGAACTGGCCAAGGACGGGCTCGGCCTCGACTCCCCCGAGCTGGCCGCCATCGGGCACCGGGTGGTGCACGGCGGGCAGTCCTTCACCGCGCCCACCGTCATCGACGACGCCGTGCTCGCCGAGATCGAGCGGCTGATCCCGGTCGCCCCGCTGCACAACCCGGCCAACCTGACCGGCATCCGCACGGCCCAGGCGCTGCGCCCCGACCTGCCCCAGGTCGCCGTCTTCGACACCGCCTTCCACACGACGATGCCGGAGTCGGCCGCCCGGTACGCGATCGACGTCGCCACCGCCGACGAGCACCGCATCCGGCGCTACGGCTTCCACGGCACCTCGCACGCGTACGTCGCCCGGGCCACGGCGAAGCTGCTGGGCAAGGCGCCGGAGGAGGTCAACGTCATCGTGCTGCACCTGGGCAACGGGGCCTCGGCCTCGGCGGTCGAGAAGGGCCGGTGCGTGGACACCTCCATGGGGCTGACGCCTTTGGAGGGGCTCGTGATGGGTACGCGCTCCGGAGACGTGGATCCGGCCGTCATCTTCCATTTGACGCGTGTTGGCGGAATGTCCACGGACGAGATCGACACTCTTCTCAACAAGAAGAGCGGCTTGATCGGACTGTGCGGGGACAACGACATGCGGGAGATCCGCCGCCGCGTGGACGAGGGTGACGAACAGGCGCAACTCGCCTTCGACATCTACATTCACCGTTTGAAGAAGTACATAGGCGCCTATTACGCGGTGCTGGGCCGGGTGGACGCGGTCGCCTTCACAGCGGGCGTCGGGGAAAACGCGAGTCCGGTGCGGGAGGCTGCGGTGTCGGGCCTGGAGGAGCTGGGCCTCACGGTGGACAGCGAGCTCAACGCCGTACGGAGCGACGAACCGCGGCTGATCTCCCCGGAGAACGCGCGCGTGGCCGTGGCCGTCGTGCCCACCGACGAAGAACTGGAGATCGCCACACAGACCTACGCGCTGGTCGGAAGTAATACACGTCAGTAACACGCCTGAGCAGATAGGCGCCCATTTGTATCTTCCACCAGACGGAATATTCCGTAGCGAAACAAACCGATAGGATCGCCCCATGCGCCGTTCGAAAATCGTCTGTACTCTCGGCCCCGCGGTCGACTCCCACGAAATGCTCGTGTCCCTGATCGAAGCCGGCATGAACGTGGCCCGCTTCAACTTCAGCCACGGCACGCACGCCGAGCACCAGGGGCGGTACGACCGCGTCCGTGCCGCCGCCAAGGAGACCGGCCGGGCCATCGGTGTCCTCGCCGACCTCCAGGGCCCCAAGATCCGCCTGGAGACCTTCGCCGAGGGCCCGGTGGAGCTGGAGCGCGGTGACGAGTTCGTCATCACGACCGAGGACGTCCAGGGTGACAAGCAGATCTGCGGGACCACCTACAAGGGCCTGCCGGGCGACGTCTCGCGCGGCGACCAGATCCTCATCAACGACGGCAACGTCGAGCTGAAGGTCCTGGACGTCGAGGGCCCCCGGGTCAAGGCGATCGTCATCGAGGGCGGTGTCGTCTCCGACCACAAGGGCATCAACCTGCCCGGCGCGGCCGTGAACGTGCCGGCGCTGTCCGAGAAGGACGTCGAGGACCTCCGCTTCGCGCTGCGCATGGGCTGCGACATGGTCGCGCTGTCCTTCGTCCGCGACGCCAAGGACGTGGCCGACGTCCACAAGGTGATGGACGAGGAGGGCCGCCGGGTCCCCGTCATCGCCAAGGTGGAGAAGCCGCAGGCGGTGGAGAACATGGAGGACGTCGTGATGGCGTTCGACGCCGTGATGGTCGCCCGTGGCGACCTCGCCGTCGAATACCCGCTCGAGAAGGTCCCGATGGTGCAGAAGCGCCTCATCGAGCTGTGCCGCCGCAACGCCAAGCCGGTGATCGTGGCGACCCAGATGATGGAGTCGATGATCACCAACTCCCGCCCCACCCGCGCCGAGGCCTCCGACGTGGCCAACGCGATCCTGGACGGCGCGGACGCGGTCATGCTGTCCGCCGAGTCGAGCGTGGGCGCCTACCCGATCGAGACCGTCAAGACGATGTCGAAGATCGTCACCGCGGCCGAGCAGGAGCTGCTCAGCAAGGGCCTGCAGCCGCTCGTCCCCGGCAAGAAGCCGCGCACGCAGGGCGGTTCGATCGCACGTGCCGCGTGCGAGATCGCGGACTTCCTGGGCGGCCGGGGTCTGGTGGCCTTCACCCAGTCCGGCGACACCGCCCGTCGTCTGTCGCGCTACCGCGCGGTCCAGCCGATCGTCGCCTTCACCACCGACGAGAGCACCCGCAACCAGCTGACGCTCAGCTGGGGCGTCGAGTCGCACGTCGTGCCGTTCGTGAACAGCACCGACGAAATGGTCGACATGGTCGACCAGGAGATCGCGAAGATCAACCGCTTCAACCCGGGCGAGATCGTCATCATCACCGCCGGCTCGCCCCCCGGCATCCCCGGCACCACCAACATGCTCCGCGTCCACCACCTGGGCGGCCAGAAGTAGGACCCCCGGGGCCCCTCCGGGGGCCCCGACGGCCGAGAAGGCCCGTGTACGGCGCTGAGGGCGCCCCCTGGATCCAGGGGGCGCCCTCAGGCGTGTTGCGGCTCCCGAACGGGCCTGTGGGGGCGCTCAGTCGGTGGTGTAGTTGTGCAGCCCGGGCACGTGCAGGGTGCCGCCGAACTGGCCGGCCTGCACGACCGTCACCTTGGTGAAGTAGATCAGCGGGATGTTCAGCGGCGGCGGGCTCTTCGGGCTGAACGTCACCGGGATCAGCCCCAGCAGGTTGCCCGAGATGCTCTCCGTGTACATCACCGTGTCGCCGTCACGGATCGTGGAGGTCGAGCCCTTGGCCGCCTGCACGTGGTAGGTCTTGCCGGACTGCTCGTCCTTCACCGTCTGGTGCAGGTCGCCGATGTCGGTGCCGTCGGAGATGACGTACTTCAGCACCTCCTTGACCGTGCCGTCGGCCGTGCGCACCTTGACGATGCCCTTGTAGTCGGCGCCCTTCAGCAGCAGCGAGCTGGCGTTCAGGTACCAGGGGTCGGCCGGCAGCGGCACCGCGTTGTCCACGCCGCCCTCCGCGTCGGTGGCGACCGGGCAGTCGTCGACGTCCGTGCTGGAGCTCGGCGACGGGCTGGCCGTGGCCGCCTCGGCCGCCTTCTCGACAGCCTTGGTGGTGTCCTCGGCAGCCTTGGACGCCGCGTCGGTCGTGTCCTTCACGGTGTCCTCGACCGTGTCGGCGACCTTGCCGGTGGTGTCCTTGACGGCGTCGGACGCGTCGTCGTCCTTGCTGTCGTCGGAGGCGCTCTCCGAGGCCGAGGCCGAGGCCGACGGCGTCGGGCTGGCGCTCGCGGACGGCGAGGCGCTCTCACCGCCCGTGAAGATGTCCTCGATGGCGTCGCCGATCTCCTCCAGCACGTTCCCGTCGCTCTCGGAGGCCGAGGGCGAGGGCGTGGCGGTGGCACCGGACTGGGCGTCGTTCGAGCTCGCCGAGGACGAACTGGCGGACGCCGACGGCGTGGGCTCGGCCTCGTCGTCGGAACCTGAATCCGACGAGGAGTCGCCGCCCGAGCCGGAGCCCGGTGAGGCGGACGCCGAGGGAGTCGCCTCCGCGTCGTCGGCGGAGTCACTGGCGGAGGCCGACGGCGACGGTGAGGCGGACGCCGAGGCGCCGTCCTCCAGGGCCGCGACACAGTCCTTGTACTCGTCGGCCGTCAGGCTCTTGGAGGTGGGCTGGTCCTCCGCGTTGGCGAGCGTCGGCGTGAACCCCATCCCCATGAGGACTGCGGTCGGCATCGCCGCCAGGGCTATCGCCTTGCCGGCGGGCATGTGGAAGCGGGTGAACAGCGGCTTCTTGGGCGCCGCATGCCGTGGCCCGGTTCTCGCACGGGACCCCTCCACATCGGTCCCGTGGGTCACCTCGTCAGCCGGCACTGTGCCTCCCGTTCGCCCCGTTCGCCGGGCTCGTTCCTGACAGATCGTTCGGCTCACCGACGTCGTACGCGTCCTTGGAGAGCGTGGGAACCGCACCCTCGGGGGCGCTGCCCTCACCCGCGGTGTCCCCCTGGCCCGGCTCCTGCACCGGCGGCTCGCCCGGCACCCAGGCCACGGCCATCGCTCCGCCGATGAGGGCGAGGAGGAAGCCGACGAGGAAGCCGCCGAGGTTGGACACGGGGATGGACACCAGGGCCAGCAGGATCGCCGCCACGCCCGCGAACGTGCGGACGTGCTTCTGGAACCAGAGGCTGATGCCGAGGACGACCAGCAGCACGCCGATGATCAGCGACCCGGCGCCCGCGGTGGTGGCCATCGCGAGGGTCAGGTGACCGATCTGGATGTGTGCGTAAGGGAAGTACGCGATGGGGATTCCGCCCAGAAGGACGAACAGGCCGGCCCAGAACGGCCGGTCGCCCCGCCAGGCGCGGAACTTCCGCTTGATGACCCGGATGTAGTGCTCGTCGTGGCCGGGTACGGCAGGAGTCTCGGCGCTCATGGATACAGCTCCCTGGTGCGGCGTTGCTGTGGTGGTGAGTTGTACGGCACGTGAAGAACCGCGCTTCACAGTGGACGGGCGGGGGCGCCATCGGCTCCCCCGCCCGTCAGCGAGTGCTTAGTAGCACTCCTTGACACCTGACGACAGCGACATCTTGAGGCCGCTGAGCTTGAAGGTTCCGGCAGTGGTGGCCCACGCCGTCTGCTTCACGCCGGTCAGCGTGGCCTTGTCGGCCTGCTGGGCGAAGCCGAAGGGGTTGGCCTGCTCGGCGCCACCCTTCATGCCCGGACCCTTGCTGGCGTCCTTGGCGGCCACACCGATGTCGATGTTCTCGAACGTCGCGTCGGCCTCGAGCTCTTCGACGTCGATGTACAGGTTCTCGGCCTGGACGGGAGTACCGCCGCCGCCCGCCTTCAGGATGAGGCTGACGGAACCGAGGATCGGGATGTTCGGCGTGACCACGGACTGGCACATGCCAGTGATCGAGGCCGACTTGAACGCCGAGACCGCGACGGGGTGAGCCGTCTTCTTGCCGTCGAGGGTGTAACCCGTGTCAAGCGCACCGTACTGGGAGAAGCCCGTACCGACGAGCTTGTCCGCGGTGACCTTGAACGACTGGCCCGACACACTGAACGACGCGGCGAGAGCGCCCTGCGCGAGGGCGACACCTATCGCAGCCGTGGCGGCCACGCTGGGCACCATCACGACGGCGAACCGCTTCCATCTGGTCCCGCCACGCACCTGGGACTCCATATTTCCTCCTTCTCGGACGTACATCTCCTGGCCCTGACTGCATCTGTCGAACATGACGGCTCAGCCGGGCAGGGATGGGAGAAGTGCTACGTCCTCGGGAAGGGGAGCGCCCGTACTCGGAGGCGCGAACCGCGCACCGATCACCGGCGATCACCCCCGAGCGACAACCACTGGTCGCGCCTGAGCACATCACGCACAACCTTGCTGGACAGGCTTCACCGGAAGGCGAAGACCCCCCTGTCCAAGAGCAGGCACCACTGCTGCCTGCTCTGCTCGGTGGGGACCCAGGAGTTCCCGCGGGCCCGACCGGCTGTCGGGGTGCGGGGAATGGACCGAGCGTCGCCGATCGTGGTGCATTCTCGCCGCCCGCACAAGGGGCTTCGTTACTCGGTAGTAACGGCCGGATAACCGAACAACGACCCGCTGGTCTCGGCCGACGACTCAGGGTGGCGCGCAGGGGCCGGACAAAATTGTTGATGGCCGGACAGAATCCGACAGATCAACGCCCAAAACTTACTTGCAGTAACAGCGGCCGCGATTACCAAGATTTGGTAAAGCGCGGCCGCAGTGGCACTCCGTCGGCAAATCTTTCACTCGGGCACCACAGGCCCGGGTGTTTAGGGACTGGTCAGAACGGGGCTACCGCCCCGGTCGGCGCCCCTCCCTAGAACAGGGCCCGCGCCAGCGCCCGGCGCGCCGCGACCACCCGCGGGTCATCGGCCCCGACGACCTCGAAGAGCTCCAACAGCCGTACCCGTACGGCATCCCGGTCGTCACCGAACGTGCGCCGCACGGTGTCGATGAGCCGCCCGAAGGCGTCATCCACATGCCCGCCCACCAGATCCAGGTCGGCGGCGGCGATCTGCGCCGGCACATCGGCCGGCTTCTCGGCGGCGTCCTTGCGGACCTGCTGCGGGTCCAGACCCTGCACCCGCTGGAGCAACTCGGCCTGGGCGAGGCCGAGTTTGGCCTCCGAGTTGCCCGGGTCGTCGCTCAGGACGTTCTTGTACGCCTGCACCGCACCGCCGAAGTCCCCCGCGTCCAGGGCCTGTACGGCGGCCTCGAGCAGCGCGTCGTAGGGTCCGACCGGCGTCGCGGGCGCGGCGGCCTGTGCGGCACCGGGCCGGGCGTCGGGGTCCACCGTGATCCCGGTGAGCCCGAAGCGCTCCTCGGCGACCTGCACCAGCTGGTCCAGGGTCTGCTGGATCTGCTCCTTGCCGGCGGCCCCCTGGAAGAGCGGCAGGGCCTGTCCGGCCACCACCGCGAAGACGGCGGGAATCCCCTGGACCCCGAACTGCTGCATCAACATCTGGTTGGCGTCGACGTCGATCTTGGCGAGGAGGAGGCGCCCGTTGTACTCGACGACGAGCTGCTCCAGCACCGGGCTGAGCTGCTTGCAGGGCTCGCACCACTCGGCCCAGAAGTCGATGACGACCGGTACCTCGGTGGAGCGCTGCAGGACGTCCCGCTCGAATCCGGCCTCGTCGACGTCGATGACGAGATCGGCCGGCGAGACGCCTGCGCTGCCGCCGCCCTGCCGGGCCGCTGCGGCGCGCGCCTGCTCCGCCTTCTCCTTGGCCTCCTGGGCCGCCTTCACCGCGGCGAGGTCGACGACTCCGCTCATGGACATGTTCCGTGGCTGCATGCGTCTATCCTCCCCCGTCCGCGCGCGCAAGTGAAAAGCGTTGAGAAAGCCGGTACCGCTTCTGTACTGCCGAGCGCCGGGTCCCCACCCCACGCCAGTGGTTTCGCTACGGGTCGTAGCGTAATGGCACAGGGTGCCTCGGTGCCACCGGAGCCCGGTGATCTCCCTCACGGCCTCACGGGAACCGCCGGTTATGGTCGTGGGATGCAGAGCCGCACTCCCGCCCCACGGGCCTCAGGACGCCCCCGCAGCGCCACCGCGGACGCGGCGATCCTCGCGGCGACCCGGGAGGCCCTGGTGGAGCTGGGCTGGTCCAAGCTCACTCTGGGAGACGTGGCGGCCCGGGCGGGGGTCGCGAAAACGACGCTCTACCGTCGCTGGGCGGGCAAGAACGAACTGGTCGTCGACGCGGTGGCGGAGCTCTTCGACGAACTGGAACTCCCCGACCGCGGCACTCTCGCCGCCGACATCGAGGGCGTGGTCCTCCAGTTCGCGCGGATCCTGGACCGCCCGGAGGCCAAGAGCGGCCTGATGGCGGTGATCGCCGAGTCCACCCGCGACGAGGTCCTGCGCGAACGCATCCGGGAGTCGATCGTCGAACGCCAGAAACGCCTGGTCCTGGAGGGCCGCGCCCGCGCCGAGCAACGCGGAGAACTTCCCCCGGAGCCCGATCCGGAGGAAGCCGCGCGCACGGTGGATCTCATTTTCGACGTCGTCGCGGGTGCGGTGGTCCACCGCACCCTGGTGAGCGCGGGCGCGGCGGACGAGGAGTGGGTACGGAGCTTCACGAGGGTGCTGCTCCTGGGCCTGACCTCGGCTCAGAACCCCGCCGGCTCCGTATAGACGCCCCACTCGTCCCGCAGCACCCCGCAGATCTCACCGAGGGTCGCTTCGGCCCGTACGGCGTCCAGCATCGGCCCGATCATGTTGCCGCCGTCCCGCGCGGAGGCGAGCATCGCGTCGAGCGCGGTGCGTACCGCTGCCTCGTCCCGCGCGCCCTTGCGGGCACCCAGCACGCGGACCTGCTCCCGCTCCACCTCGTGGCTGACCCGCAGGATCTCCAGGTCGCCGGTGACGGAGCCGTGGTGGACGTTGACGCCCACGACCCTCTTGTCGCCCTTCTCCAGGGACCGCTGGTACTGGAACGCGGACTCGGCGATCTCGCCGGTGAACCAGCCGTCCTCGATGCCGCGCAGGATGCCGGAGGTGATGGG
The DNA here is from genome assembly GCF_044742595.1 of Streptomyces sp. NPDC087859. NCBI lineage: Bacteria > Bacillati > Actinomycetota > Actinomycetes > Kitasatosporales > Streptomycetaceae > Streptomyces > Streptomyces sp. NPDC087859. The sequence continues at coordinate 83,498 of NZ_JBIUUU010000014.1, forward strand.
CCCGATGGGATGCCGCCCGTCGGGATGGGCCCGCAGCCCCCGCTCCCTGATCTGCTCGAAGATCTTCTCGGCGTCGGCCTCGATACGGTCCGTCAGCTGCTCCACGTACCACGAACCACCCAGCGGGTCCGCCACGTTGGCGACCCCGGTCTCCTCCATGAGGACCTGCTGGGTCCGCAGCGCAATCTCCGCGGCCTGCTCGGACGGGAGCGCGAGGGTCTCGTCGAGGGCGTTGGTGTGCAGGGAGTTGGTGCCGCCGAGCACGGCCGCGAGCGCCTCGACGGCCGTCCGTACGACGTTGTTGTACGGCTGTTGCGCGGTCAGCGAGACCCCGGCGGTCTGGGTGTGGAACCGCAGCCACTGCGCCTTGTCGCTCCGCGCCCCGTACACGTCCCGCATCCACCGCGCCCAGATCCTGCGGGCCGCGCGGAACTTGGCGATCTCCTCGAAGAAATCGACGTGGGCGTCGAAGAAGAAGGAGAGCCCGGGTGCGAAGACCTCGACGTCGAGTCCGCGGCTCAGCCCCAGCTCCACGTACCCGAACCCGTCGGCGAGTGTGTAGGCGAGCTCCTGCGCGGCCGTCGATCCCGCTTCCCGGATGTGGTACCCGGAGACGGAGAGCGGCTTGTAGGCGGGAATGCCGGCCGCGCAGTACTCCATCAGATCCCCGATGAGCCGCAGATGGGGCTCGGGCTGGAAGAGCCACTCCTTCTGCGCGATGTACTCCTTGAAGATGTCGGTCTGGAGAGTGCCGTTGAGCACCCCGGGATCGACACCCTGCCGCTCTGCGGCGACGAGATACATGCAGAAGACGGGAACGGCGGGCCCGCTGATGGTCATGGAGGTGGTGACGTCCCCGAGCGGGATGTCCTTGAACAGCACCTCCATGTCGGCGGCCGAGTCGATGGCCACCCCGCAGTGCCCGACCTCCCCGAGCGCCCGGGGGTCGTCGGAGTCCCGCCCCATGAGGGTCGGCATGTCGAAGGCGACGGACAGCCCCCCGCCTCCGTTGGCGAGGATCTTCTTGTACCGCTCATTGGTCTGCTCGGCGTTCCCGAACCCGGCGAACTGCCGGATGGTCCACGTGCGCCCCCGGTACCCGGTCGGATAGAGCCCCCGCGTGAACGGATACTCCCCCGGCCACCCGATCCGCTCGAACCCGTCATACCGGTCCCCCGCCCGAGGCCCGTACACCGGCTCCACGGCATCCCCGGACAACGTGGTGAAGTCCGCCTCCCGCTTACGCGAGGCGTCGTACCGGGCCTGCCACCGTCGGCGGCCCTCTTCGATGGCGTCAGCGTCCATGCTTCAAATTTACTAGGACGTCCTAGTAAATGTCGACGGCAACCCACCCGTTAGTCTCGACGGCATGAAGAAGAGCGTCCTGACCCGCTACCGGGTGATGGCCTACGTCACCGCCGTCCTGCTCATCCTGCTGACGATCGGCGTGATCGGGAAGCGGCTGCTGGACCTGGACGGGTTCGACGGCTTCGTCTCGGTGGTCGGCATCGCCCACGGCTGGCTGTACCTCATCTACCTGATCTTCGCCTTCGACCTGGGGACCAAGGCGAAGATGCCGCTGGGCCGCCTCGCCTGGGTGCTCCTCGCCGGCACGGTTCCGACCGCCGCCTTCTTCGTCGAGCGCAAGGTGACCCGGGAGGTCACACCACTCGTGATCGACGACCCCGCCCCGAAGACCGCCGCGGTCTGACGCTCACTTCGTGATGAAGTGGCACTGCGTGGCGCGCAGCTTGCCGTTCACGTAGAACCTCGCGCAGGCCTTGCCGTACTTCGGCAGCGTCTGCGCGGAATTGCGCCGCAGCGGATCGCGTCGGCACTCGGTGTGCGTCTTGCCCCGGGCGGTCTTGTACGTCCGGTTGCTCGTGTCCGCGTAGGTGAAGTCGATCCTCCAGTTGCAGAACTTGGAGAAGGTCGCCGCGAGCCCCATGCAGTCCACGCCCGCCAACTGGCTCGTGATGCGCTTGCCCGAGCCGTCGATGGAGTGCGTCAGGAAGCACCCCACGGGGACCTTCACCCCGCCCCGCGCAGGTCGTAGTCGAACGTCCCGATCGCGGTGGTCCCGGTGGCGCTGGCCCTCGCCACCCCGCCGGCACCCAGCGTCACGGCACCGATGACCGCGACGGCGCTCCCGGCGGTCAGTAAGCGACGAGCGGCAGTACGAAGCTTCGACACGGCGGATTCCCCTGTTCGTGTGGGGCCCGGGCTCCGACCGCCCGGACGATGACCGTCCAACAAGATCGCAGGGAAAACATCGAACCCTGGCTGCCGTATCGATCATGCGCGAGTGAGATCACCTTCAGGTGCGACCCGCCCCCGCAGGTTGACCGACGGCCTCAGCCCTCGTCGAAGTCGTGCGCCGCCACCCGTAGGGGCCTCAGCATCGCGAAGAGTTCGGCGCACTCCTCCGCGTCGTACACGCCGAGTCCGAAGTCCATGGCCATGAGGTCGCGGGTGGCGGATTCGACGACCTCGCGGCCCTTGTCGGTGATGACGGCGAGCGTGCCGCGGCCGTCGTTGGGGTTGGGCTTTCTGTCCACGAGGCCCGACTTCACCAGGCGGTCGACCGTGTTGGTGACCGACGTGGGGTGGACCATCAGACGCTCGCCGATCTTGGACATGGTCAGCTCGCCGGCCTTGGAGAAGGTGAGCAGGACCAGGGCCTCGTAGCGCGCGAAGGTCAGTCCGTAGGGCTTGACGACCGCGTCGACCTCGGCGAGGAGGATCTGGTGGGCGCGCATGATCGAGGTGATCGCGGCCATGGACGGCACGTTTCCCCAGCGCTGCTTCCAGAGTTCGTCGGCGCGGGCGATGGGATCGAAGGGAAGGCTGAGCGGCTTCGGCACGGCACCAGACCTTACCGGCCGGTCACATGCTGGTCAGCCCCGTCTTGGCATTCGGTCCGGCGGGCCGCCACGGCCAGCAGCACACAGCACGCCGTGCCCAGCACCCCCGCCCCCGCCACGGTCCCCGCGACCCCCGCGAACTCCGCCACCACCCCCGCCAGCGCCATCCCCACACCCTGGATCGTCATCAGGCCGGCCGTCAGCAGCGTCATCGCCCGGCCCCGCAGCTCCTCCGGCACCGCCCGCACGAACCACTGGTCCAGACCCAGCGTGTACGCCGACCCCGCCCCCGACAGCACCAACACCAGCAAGGAGACGGACAGACCCGGGTGCAGCACATACGCCACGTACGGCACCAGCGTCACGCACACCAGCGGCAACGCGATCCGTTCCCGGGCCGCCGGCCCCAGCCGCGCCCCCGCCCACAGCTCCCCCGCGATCGTGCCCACCGGCAGCGCGCACATCAGCAGTCCCAGCCCCACCGACCCCGCGCCCAGATCGTCCGCGTACGGCGCCGCCAGCGCCTCCGGCACCACCGAGAACATCGGCGGCACCCAGAAGAGGAACAGCAGCACCCGGACCCGGCGGTTCGCGAACACCTGCCGCGCACCCTTCAGCGACTCCGTCACCAGAGCGGTCCCGGCCGCCGCCCGCGCCGGCCGCCGCCGCGTACCGAAGCGCAGCAGCACCGCCGACACACAGAACGTGACCACCGTGATCAGCAGCGCGTGCCGCGGCGCCACGACGGTCAGCAGCAGGCCGCCCACCCCGTACCCCGCGAGCAGCGCGCTCTGCGACACGATCCGCAGCAGTGAGCGGCCCAGCACGAACAGATCGCCGTCCCCGAGGATGTCGGCCAGCGTCGCCATCCGCGTCCCCTGGAACACCGGCGCCACCACCGCCAGACAGCACCGCAGCGCCAGCAGCAGCGCGATGCCCGCCCCCGGCGCCGCCATCGGCAGCACGCACGCCGCGCACACCAGGTCGCACACCACCAGCACCCGCCGAGCCGGAAAGCGGTCGGCGATCCCCGCGAGAAGGGTGCCGCCGACGACGTACGGCAGGAATCCGAGCGCGAACGCCAGCGCGCTCATCAGGGGCGAGCCCGTCAGGTCGTAGACGAGGACCGAGAGCGCGATCTCGCTGACCACGACACCCAGCAGGGAGAGCAGGTGCGCCACGAACACCGCGCGGAACTCCCGTACGGCGAAGACGCGGCCGTAGCCGGTGGGCGGGGCGGCGGCGGTGAGGGTGTCGTCCGTCATGTGCAGCAGCGTGCCGACCGCCCCGTCCTCACCCTAGAGTTTCGGACACAGCCGAATCTTCCGCCCTCCAGCCATTCAGCCACCCACCCGGCCAGGGACACGTATGCCGTCGCGACTGCACTTCGGTGAGGACGACTTCCTCCGCTGCCGCTTCGCGATCTCCCCCCTCTGGGAGACGCAGGAAGTCGTCCGCACCCTCAAACGGCCCGACCGGCACGGCTATCACACACCCTGGCTGCGCCGGATCCGCACCGCGGCCGCCGGGCTGGATCTCACGCCGTTGTGGCTGCTGATGCCCCGCCGCGGGCACTCCCCCGACTGGCTGGGCCCGCCCCCGCTCGGGCCCGGGGCCACCTTCGAGGAGGAGATCGCGGCCGTACGCGCGAGTGATCCGGTGGCCGCACGGGCGGACACCGCGAAGTCGCTCGCGTCCACGCCCGGCGCGCTGGAGTCGGCGCACGGACAGGCCTGGATGCGGGATCCCGTCCGGATGGTGCGGGAGCTGTCCGACGCGATGGAGGAGGTCTGGCGCACCCTCGTCGCCCCGGACTGGCCTCGGCTGCGCGCCCTGCTGGAGGCCGACGTCGCCTTCCACTCGCGCCGGCTGGCCGAGGTGGGGCTCGGTGGACTGCTGCCGGAGATCAGCCGGCGGTTCGGGTGGGACGCGGGGACGCTGACCGTCGAGCACCGGGGCGAGCACGAGCGACGGCTCGAAGGCCAGGGGCTGGTCCTCATGCCGAGCGTCTTCATCTGGCCCGACGTGGTCAGCACCTTCGACCCGCCCTGGCAGCCGACCCTCGCGTATCCGGCGCGGGGCATCGGCGGGTTGTGGGCCGAGCCCGACGACCGTACGTCCGACTCGCTCGTACGGCTTCTGGGCCGCGGCCGGGCCGCCGTACTCGCCGCACTCGACGAACCGGCCACGACGACCGCCCTGGCCCACCGGCTCGGTCTCGCCCCGTCGTCCGTGTCCGCCCATCTGACGGTCCTGCGCGACGCGGGCCTGCTCACCGCGAGACGCTACGGCCACCAGGTCCTGTACGAGCGCACACCACTGGGGATCGCCCTGAGCGGGACCGCGCCCCGCTAGGGGCGGGCCCCGCTCAGGGGCGCGGGGAACTGCGCGACCAGCCACAACGAACCCGCACCCGAGGCACGGCCCTCCCGCGGAGCGGTGTCGCACAGGGCTCGGACACGTGATCCATGTGACGATAAGTCACGCACCCTTACTCAACGTCACCCCTCGCGCAAGGGAGCAGCATGCCCCGGCTGACCCACACCCTCGCGGTCCTCGCAACCCTCACGCTCGCCGCAGGCTGCTCGTCCGCGTCCGACGTCGAGGAGGCCTCCGTCGCCGGCGCTGCCAGCAGGAAGTCGGACACGGATCCGGCGTCCCCGTTCTGGGTGGACCCCAACAGTTCCGCCGCCCAGCAGATCCAGCTGTGGCAGCGGGAGGGCCGTACCCGGGACGCGGCGCAGCTCCAGAAGATCGCGGACCAGCCGGCCGCGCTGTGGCCGGCCGGTGAGATCGACCCGGGGCCGACCGTCAGGGCGGCCATCGCGTCGGCCGAGGCCGAGGACCGGACGGCACTGTTCGTCGCGTACAACATCCCGCACCGGGACTGCGGCCAGCACTCGGCGGGCGGGGCCGCGGACGCGGACGCCTACCGCCAGTGGATCGGGAGGTTCGCGGACGCGCTCGGTGACGCGCGGGCCCTCGTCGTCCTCGAGCCCGACGCGGTCGCGCACATCGTGGACGGCTGCACACCGGGCGAATACCACGCCGAGCGCGAGCAGTTGCTGGGCGAGGCGATCGACCGGCTGAAGCAGCGGCCGAACACCAAGGTGTACCTCGACGCGGGCAATCCGTCCTGGATCCGGGAGCCCAGGAAGCTGGTCGAGCCACTGCGGCGGGCGGGCGTGGCCAAGGCCGACGGCTTCTCGCTCAACGTCTCCAACTTCCAGACCGACGCCGTCACCAAGGAGTACGGCCGCCGCCTCTCCAAGGACCTCGACGGCAAGCACTTCGTCATCGACAGCAGCCGCAACGGCAACGGACCGCTGCCGGGCGTGTGGTGCAACCCGCCCGGCCGGGCGCTGGGCACCGCGCCGACGACGAGCACCGGCGAGACGGCCCTGGACGCCTATCTGTGGGTCAAGCGGCCCGGCGAGTCGGACGGGACCTGCGAGGGCGGTCCGGACGCCGGGCAGTGGTGGCCGGAGTACGCCCTGGGGCTGGCGCACAACTCCCGGAACTGACCGGCCACTTCACCCGCTCCACCCGCTTCACCTACTTCACCTGGATCCACTTCGCTTCCGACGGGGTGCCGTCCGCGTCCGTCACGAACAGCATGTACCAGCCGGGCGGCACCAGGGCCGGGTCCTTCGGCACATCGAAGGTGACGGCGTTCGCGTTCTTCGTGACGCCGAGTTCGATGGAGCGCTGTTCGACGTCGGTGGTGTGCGTCACCGCGCTCGGCCGCATCAGCCGGGCCTTGGCGATCCGGTCCGCGTCGTCGGTGCGGAAGGTCGCGCGGTGGTCCGCGTCGAGTTCCTTCGGCCCGTCCTTCAGTTCGGGGCGGTCGTCGCCGCCACGGTGCAGGGCCGGCGGTGTGAAGATCTCCATGCGCTGCTCGAAGTGGCCGAGCTTGGTGTTCTGCTGATCGTCGTAGAGCGGGTCGGAGCCGAAGCTGGCGACCCTTCCGTCGGGCAGCAGCAGCGCCTCGGAGTGGTAGTTGCGGCCCACCGTCGGGGACGCGGCCTCGCGGAAGACGTTGCCCTTCGGGTCGTAGAACTGCGCCTTGAGGATGTTGCTGGCGCTGCGGCCGCGGTAGTCCTCGGCGCCGTTCGCGGTGAACACGGTGTCGTCCGGCATGATCACGCTGTTCAGGTACCGCGTGCCCTGCGGGAGGTTGGGGCCGTCCTCGAAGACGGGGTTGTCCTTCTTCAGGTCGACGACGGCCGTGCGCGGGGTCGACTTCTTCGACTCGCCGACGCCTCCGCCGCCGAGGATCATCACCTTCTGGTCCTGCGCGGGCGGGAGGAGGAGGGATGCCGAGGTCTCCGTCTCGTCGGCGTCGCGCAGACCGGGGACCTTCTCGAAGGTGTTGGTCTTCAGGTCCCACAGCCCCGGTTCGCGGCCCATGTCGGCGGGCCCGTAACCGGCGTTGGAAGCCGGATAGAAGAGCTTGCCGCCCTTGGTGAGGAAGAGCGCGGGGTACGTGGGGAAGTACCGCTTGGGGCCTGGTGACCACTTCTTCGTCTTCGGGTCGTAGATCTCGTTGTCGCCCGGGTCGATCATCCCCACGTCGTCCAGGCCGGAGACGGCGAGGACGCGACCGTCGTCGAGGCCGACCAGGGTCGGGTACCAGCGGGCCTTGTCCATCGGGTCGACCGGGATGTACTTCTCGGCGAGCGGGTCGAACTCGTAGGCGGCGCGGATGCCCTGGAAGTCCTGCTTGTCGAGGGTGATCTTCTCGCTGAGACCGTAGGCGTTGTCCGCGTCCTCGCCGTTCAGGCCCACGATCTCGTACTGGGCCTGCTTCTCGGTGACGGACATCGGGCCCTTCTCCACGGCCTCCACGAAGACCCGCGCCTCGGCGGCCGTCACCTTCGTCTGCCAGGGCTGCATCACACCGCGGGCGTTGTAGGTGACCTTGAAGGACTTCTTCGCCTTGGGGACGGTGACGTCGAACTTGGTGGCGTACTCGACTCCGGCGGGCGAGCGGAAGCGGGTCCCCTTCTTCAGGACCATCGCCTTGTCGGGGTTCTCGTTCTTCACGCGCATGCCGCCGCCGGCCCGGTCCACCTCGCCGTCGAGCAGCTCGTAGCGGGCCGTGCCGCCGGCCACCAGGAGCCTGCCGTCCGGGAGTTGGGCGTGCCCCGAGCAGAAGAAGTCGTCGGGGGTCGGGATCTTCTTGAAGGTGTCGGTGGCCGGGTCCCAGAGAACGGTGTCGAAGGACCCCTCGTCGAACTTCTTCTGCTCGTTCCCGGAGCCCGCGACGATGAGCACCTTGCCGGTGTGCAGGAGCGCCGCGTGGATGGCGTTGGTGCGGTACTCCTCCGGGATGTCGACCCGGCTCCAACTCCCGTACTTCGCCTTGTACCCGGGCTGGGCGATCTTGTACGCGTAGTACTGATCACCGGCGAAGTCGAGCGCGGCCGGGGCGTTCAGACCGACGAGGACGGCGATGCCGCCGATGCCGAGGACGGTCTTCTTGGTGCGCTGGGACGGCTGGTAGGCCATGCCTAGTTGCCTCCTGTCGTGGTGCTGGAGGTGGTGGCGAGGGCGGGCTCGGTGCCGTCGACGGGGCGGGGGGTGACTGAGGCTGTGGCCGTGGCTGCGGATCGGTGGGCCTGGCGTTCCTTGAGGCGGGTGGAGAGCCACACCCCTACCGGGGCCAGGGAGATCGCCATGGCCAGGACCGCCCAGGTACGCATCGCCACATGCGTGTGGTCCAGGACGACCGAGCCGGCCAGCGAGGTCGCGAGGAGGGCCGCCCAGAACAGATGGATGCGGAAGGTGAGCAGCCGGTCGGGGCTGGCGTCGCCGCCCTTCGGGGTGACGACGAAGCGGCTGGGGCGGCGGATGAGCGCCTCGCCGAAGGACTTGAGATAGATCGGCGCGGAGAGGGCCGACATCGCCATGCCCGCAAGGCCGCCGGAGCCCTCGGGCTCGTGCGGGGAGACGTTGTGGCGGCGGTTCCAGAGGTAGAGGCCGATCTGGAGGGCGGCAGCGTCGCTGTAGAGCATCAGCCAGACCGACGCGGCGACCTGAGTGCCGGACGCGCCGAACCAGAGGAACAGGAAACAGCTCAGGATGCCCAGGAACCAGTTGACGGCCGTCATCGGGTAGTAGACGAGCATCAGCGTGTACGAGAGGAGACGCCCGGGCGGCATCGTGAACAGCGCCTTCCAGTACTGCTTGAAGAGCGTCTCGTACGTGCCGCGCGACCACCGCATCTGCTGGGTGAAGAAGTCCGTCCAGGAGGCGGGGCCTTCGCCCACGGCGAGGACGTCGGGGGTGTAGACGCTGCGCCAGTGGTTGCGGGTGCCCGGGTTGCGGTGGCGGTGGAGCTCGAAGCCGGTGGCCATGTCCTCGGTGATGGAGTCGTACAGGCCGCCGATCTGTTTCACGGCCGCGATGCGTACGACGTTGTTGGTGCCGACGAACATGGGTGAGCGGTAGCGGTTGCCGGCGCGCTGGATCAGCGCGTGGAAGAGGAACTGCTGGGACTCGGCGGCCTTGGTGACGGGGTTGTGGTAGTTGCCGTACACCTGCGGGCCCACGACGAAGGCGACGTCCGGGTCCCGGAGGTAACCCATCATCCGCTCCAGGAAGTTGGGGAGCGGGACGTGGTCGGTGTCGACCGAGGCGAAGAAGTCGTACTCGTCGCCGTGCATGGCGATCCAGGCGTTGTAGTTCCCGTGCTTGGTGTTGGCCTTGTGGACGCCCTTGGGTCTGTTCCACTCGGGGACGCCGTGGCGGGTGAAGTGCCGTACGCCGAGTTCCGTGCACAGGGCCTTGGCCTGTTCGTCGTCGCCTTCGTCCAGGAGCCAGACGTCCAGGGGGCCGGTGTGGGTGATCCTCGTGGCGCCTTCGAGGGTGGCGCGGACCATCTCCAGGGGTTCCTTGCCCGGAACGTACGTCGTGAGGAAGGCGACGCGGGTGCCGGGTTCGGGGGTGACGGGGACGGGGTCGCGGGCCACGAGGGTGGCGTGGGCGACGGAGACGACGTTGACGACCATGAACAGCTCGATGAGCGCGATGGCTATGAGCATCGTGATGTCGAGGCCGACCATCCACTCGTCGCCGCCCTCGCGTTCGACCCAGTGGGTGGGCCAGACGAGGTAGACCAGCAGGGCGCCGGTGAGCAGGGGCGCGAGGGTCATCAGAAGGATCGCGCGTATTCGGTGCGGCTCGCCTGCGAGGAGTGAGGTGTACTGCACCCGGTACTTCTCGGCGGACGGCTCGGTGAGCGGTCCGGCAAGTCGGCTGTGGGTGTCGTAGTCGTAGCCCTCCGGCCGCACAGCGCCCTCCAGTGATCGAACGAGCCGATATCCACACACAAGTGGAGATTTACGGGCGTGTCGAACTGGGAGGGTCCAGGCGAGTGGGGGGATGCCTGCGGCAGCCCGTGGCGGCTTCGGTGGGGGTTCGCGTTGCGCACTACGGCCGGATTGTGGGTCGGTGCCGCACCGGGGGGTGTCCGTCCTCGGTCGGGCGGTGCTGTGGGCTGGGGCTGTGCTCTTGGTTGGTCGCCCGACGCTGCGGGCGGACACCCCCCGGTACGTCCCCTTCTCGCCGTTGCGCAAGCGCGGGCCCGTCCCGTCTGGGGACGGCGCGCACCCCGTACACAAGAAAACCCCGGCCTATGCGGGCCGGGGTTTCGTCTGCCTCCGGGGCTACTCGGCCAGGTGACGTTCCACCGTTGCCACCTTGGAGGTCAGCCCGTCGGTCACGCCCGGGCGGATGTCGGCCTTGAGGACCAGGGACACGCGCGGAGCGCGTGCCTCGACTGCGGCGACGGCGCGCTTCACGACGTCCATCACCTCGTCCCAGTCGCCCTCGATCGAGGTGAACATCGCGTCGGTGCGGTTGGGGAGGCCCGATTCGCGGACGACGCGGACGGCGTCGGCGACGTACTCCCCCACCTCGTCGCCCACGCCGAGCGGCGTGACGGAGAAGGCGACGATCATGACGTCTTCACCGCGCTCTCCTGGCGGGCGCGGGAGGCGATGACCGCGTCCTCGGCCTCGCGCTTGAGCTTGCGCTCGGCGAAGAAGCCGCCGGTGGGCAGGACCGAGAGGACGAAGTAGAGGGCGGCCGTCTGCACGGACCACTTCGTGCGGTTCCAGGCGTCGGCCCAGAAGACCACGTAGAGGACGAAGAGAACGCCGTGGACCATGCCCATCACGGGCACCGCGTTGAAGTCCGTGGTCCGCTTCAGGACCGAGCAGACGAGCAGGAGCAGGAACGAGACCGCCTCGGGGGCGGAGACGAGGCGGAGGCGGCGGAGGGCGCTGGCGGTCTTGAGGTCCACGGGTCACCTTCGGTGGAGGGGCGTCGACGCTTTGTGAATGCGTGCACAAACGTTCGTCCATTGTGGCAAACGGCCGAGCGGGGACAGGCTGGGGGGTCCGTCGTCGGTGTCTCGCAGCCAGGAGTGCGTGTGCAGTTCGTCTTCTTCATGACCCTGCCCGGACTGGTCGTCCTGCTCACCGTGCTGGCCTTCGTCGATCAGCTGCTGCTGCGGGCCGGCCGGGCCGGAGTGCTGCCCTGGCGCAATGCTGCCCGGCAGGGGCAGGTCTCCGCGACCGGCTTCGAGCAATTGCACGCCGCCCTCTCGCCCGGCAAGCAGAGCGAGCTCAAGGAACGGCAGAGCGCGCTGGTGATGCGGGACGACGAGGAGGACGGGGCGCCCCCGCACTCCACCGTCGACCTGACCTCGGGGAAGGCGGTCATACGGCTGCCCGGGACCCACCGCTGACCCCCTAGGGGTGCGATCAGGGTCGCTCTCCACCCACGGGCTCTGTCGGCAAGGCCTTTCTGCGGGCTACCTTCGCAGCGTGGCGATGTTCCGACTTCAAGGAAGCAAGGTGCTCGCCGTCGAGATGACCGGGGACGCCGTGAAGGCGAAGAACGGCTCGATGGTCGCGTACGACGGACAGATGGCGTTCAAGAAGCTCAGCGGTGGCGGTGAGGGCATCCGGGGCATGGTGACCCGGCGGATCACCGGTGAGCAGATGACGGTGATGGAGGTGAGGGGGCAGGGGACCTGCTGGTTCGCCGATCGCGCCTCCGAGATCAATCTCGTCGGTCTCCAGGGGGACAAGCTCTACGTGGAGTCGAGCAATCTGCTCGCGACCGACGGGGGGCTGCGGACGGGGACCAGCTTCACGGGGCTGCGTGGCGCCTCGCAGGGCAACGGGCTGTTCACGACCACCGTCGAGGGCCATGGACAGGCGGCGATCACCTCGGACGGTCCGGCCGTGGTGCTGCGGGTCAGCGCGCAGTACCCGCTGAGCGTCGACCCGGGGGCGTACATCGCGCACCAGGGGAATCTGCGGCAGTCCTTCCAGTCCGGTGTGACATTCCGCACTCTCATGGGAGAGGGCGGCGGCGAGGCCTTCCAGATCCGCTTCGAGGGGGACGGTCTGGTGTACGTCCAGCCCAGTGAGCGGAACACGATCGCGGGGGATGTCTGAGATGGCCTTCCGTGAGCTCAACTCGAAGATGGTCGAGGCGACCGTCATGCCCGGGCAGCGGCTGTTCAGCCAGCGCGGCGCGATGCTCGCCTACCGGGGCGAGGTGTCGTTCACGCCCAACACCCAGGGCGGCCAGGGCGGGATCGCGTCCATGATCGGGCGCCGGGTCGCGGGCGAGGCCACTCCCTTGATGACCGTGGAGGGCAGCGGCACCGTCCTGTTCGGGCACGGCGGCCACCACGTCCAGGTGATCAACCTCACCGGCGACACCCTGTACGTCGAGGCGGACCGTCTCCTCGCCTTCGAGGGCACCCTGGATCAGGGCACGATGTTCATGGGCTCGCAGGGCGGCGTCATGGGCATGGTCCGCGGCCAGGTCACCGGCCAGGGGCTGTTCACCACCACCCTCAAGGGACACGGCTCCGTCGCCGTGATGGCCCACGGCGGCGTCATCGAGCTGCCGATCACCCCGCAGCGTCCGGTCCATGTCGACCCGCAGGCCTACGTCGCCCACCACGGGGACGTCCGCAACAAGCTGTCCACCGCGCTCGGCTGGCGCGACATGGTGGGCCGCGGCTCCGGCGAGGCCTTCCAGCTGGAGCTCAGTGGGCACGGAACGGTGTTCGTCCAGGCGTCGGAGGAGAAGCTGTGAGCACCTACCCGGGCGCGGGCCCCACCGTCCACGACCCCGCGACACTGCCCGTCGACGACAACGTGAACAACTACACCTTCTGCGTGGAGCTCAAGGGGAGCCAATGGTTCCTGCAGAAGGGGAAGATGATCGCCTACTACGGTTCGATCGACTTCAACGGCGTCGGGCACGGGCGACTCGACCGACTTGTCCGTACGTCCTTCCATTCGCCTCTGCACGCGAGCGACTGGGTCGTGGCCGAGGGCTCGGGCAAGATGCTGCTCGCCGACCGGGCCTTCGACGTGAATTCGTACGACCTCGAGAACGGCAACCTGACCATTCGCTCAGGCAACCTGCTCGCTTTTCAGCCAAGTCTCGCCCTCAAGCAATCGATCGTGCCGGGTTTTCTGACCCTGATAGGAACCGGAAAGTTCGTGGCCGCATCTAACGGCCCGGTGGTGTTCATGGAACCCCCGATCCGGGTGGACCCGCAGGCGCTCGTCGGCTGGGCCGACTGCCCGTCGCCGTGCCATCACTACGACCACGGTTATATGACCGGCCTGATGGGCGGTCTACGTGCGATGACGGGCCTGGGCGGGGCCTCCGGAGAGGAGCACCAGTTCGAGTTCGTGGGGGCCGGCACCGTACTGCTCCAGTCCTCCGAGGCGCTGATGGCGGAGCAGGCCACGGGGGCGGTTCCCCAGCAGGCCGGAGTACCCGGTTCCGGAGTGCCCTCCACAGGCCCTTCACAGCAAGCGGGCACACCGCGCCTTCCCGGACAGCTGGGGGACCTCCAGCGTCGCTTCGGGCTGTGAGCGGTAGTCTGCGGAGTGTGACGTCGAACGTGTGCACGCCGTCACGCCGAAACCCTCACTAGTTCGCCTTTCAACTTCTTAGGTAGACTTCATTCATGGAGACCGAGACGGCCACGCCCTGGCTGACTGATGCGGAGCAGTGCGCCTGGCGCACCCACCTGGAGGTCAACAGGCTGTTGACGTACCAGCTCGAGAAGGACCTCCAGCCGTTCGGCCTGACAATGAACGACTACGAGATCCTGGTGAATCTCTCCGAGTCGGAGGACGTACGGATGCGAATGAGCGACCTCGCGTCCGCCACCCTCCAGTCCAAGAGCCGCCTCTCGCACCAGATCACCCGCATGGAGAACGCGGACCTGGTGCGGCGCGAGAACTGCGAGTCGGACCGCCGCGGTCTGTACGCGGTCCTGACCGAGCACGGCATGGAGACGATGAAGAAGGTCGCGCCACACCACGTGGCGTCCGTGCGGCGCCACTTCATCGACCTGCTGAACCCCGACTCCATGGCGGAGCTCGACAAGTCCCTCAAGCCCATCGCGGAGCATCTGCGCGGCCAGCGCGGGCGCCCCTGACCGGGTAGCGGCAGCTAGACGAGCGGCAGGCGGAGTTCGAACAGGGCTCCGCCTGCCGGTGCGTCGCGGACCGTGAGCGTGCCGCCGTGACGTGCGGCGACGTCCCGGGCGATGGCGAGCCCCAGCCCGGCGCCGCCGTCGTCACGGCTGCGGGCCTCGTCGAGCCGTACGAACCGCTCGAAGATCCGCTCCCGGTCGGCCTCGGCCACCCCGTCCCCGTCGTCGGCGACCTCGACGACGGCCCACGCCCCGTCCCGCCGTACGGTCACACCGACCACCGAACGGGCGTGCCGCTGGGCGTTGTCGAGCAGGTTGCCGATCACCCGCTCCAGCCGGCTCCGGGACCCGGCCACCTCCACCTCCGCCGCCTCGACGGTCACCCCGGCGCGCCCCCGCGCCTCCCGCCGCGCCACCTCGCCGAGGTCGAGCCGCTTGTCGCCGGGCCCCTCCCCCGCGTCCAGACGGGCGAGCAGGAGCAGATCGGCGGCGAGCCGCTGGAGTCGTACGGTGTCCTGGACCGCGCCCGGCACGTCCAGCAACTCCGGGTGGGCGGCGCCCACTTCCAGCTGGGTGCGCAGGGACGCGAGCGGGCTGCGCAGTTCGTGCGAGGCGTCGGCGACGAACCGGCGCTGGCGCTCCACGGAGGCCTCCAGCGCGGCCAGCGTCGCGTTGGTGGTGCGGGCGAGCGCGGCGACCTCGTCGTGGGTGTCCGGCTCCGGTACGCGTCGCGCGAGGTCCTCGGAGGCGGTGATCGCGGCCATCTCGCGCCGGATGCCCTCGACCGGGCGCAGGGCGCGCCGGGTGACGAGCCAGGTCGCGGCGGCGACGACGCCGAGCAGCAGGGGGAAGCCGATCAGCATGACGGTGAGCGCGGTGTCCACGGCGCTCTGTTCGGTGTCCAGGGACTCGCCGGCGTAGACGGTCAGCTCGACCCCGTCGTCGGTCTCCACGGGGAGCGCCGCGAAACGGTAGTCGGCGCTCTCGCCGTCGATGGTCGCGGTGCCGTCGGTGAGCTCGACGTCGTCGCCGATCTCGCCGGGTTCGGGGGCGGTGGTGTCGTCCGCGTCGTCGTCGGAGTCGTCGTCGCTCGGGCTGCCCGGCCGCGCCGGTGCCTTCACCACGTCGGTGGCGGTGCCGCTGATCCGCTCCAGGCCGTCGCTGACCGCGACCAGCGTGCCGTTCGCGTCGACGACCTGGACCGGGTTCTCGTCGCCCAGGTCCAGGTCGGCGGGGGACTTCCCGGTGGCGAGCAGGGTGGCCACGCCGCGTGCCGAGCGTTCGGCCTGGGTGTCCGCCTGGTCGATGAGATTGGACCGCAGCGACAACAGCACCGCCGCCCCGGCCATCACCAGCGCCACGGCCACGACGAGACCGGCACCGAGGGTCGCGCGCGAGCGGACCGAGCCGAAGAGCCTGTTCACCGTCATACGTAAAGGTTCGCAAAGCCAAGCTGAAGATCCCTTCAGGTGACTTCAGCTTCCCCTCAGCGTCGGTCGGCCATGTTGGGTCATGTCGAAAGCGAGCGAATCGCTGAAACCGAGTGAAGTCGACCGAACAGGCAGGAATCCTCATGAAGCGCAACATCGTCATCGCCACCCTGACCGCCGCCGCCCTGGTCACCGGCGGGACCGTCGCGGCCTTCGCGGCGGGCGACGACGACACGACGGCGCAGCGCCAGGCGAGCACCGGCGCGCAGGTGATCGCGGACCGGGACGACGCCGACGACGTGAACGACCGCAACGACGACGCCGATGACGCGAACGACGACGACCGTACGACGACCGTCGACGGCGACGTCACCGCCGCCGAGGCGATCGCGGCCGCCCTCAAGCACACCCCGGGCACCGCCGTCTCCGCCGACGTGGACGACGACGGCGCCGGCACGTGGGACGTGGACGTCGTCAAGGGCGACGGCGGCGAGTACAGCGTCAAGGTCGCCTCGGACTCCGGCAAGGTTCTCGGCGCCCACCGCGACACCGACGACGACCAGGACAGCGAGGACCGCGCCGAACTGGCCGCCCTGAAGGGCGCCGAGTTCGACGCCCGCGAGATCGCGCTGGCGGCCGCGGCGAAGGGCACGGTCACCGAGGTCGGCGTCGACGACGACAACGGCACCGTGGCCTGGAGCGTGGAGACCGTGAAGAACAACGTGACCTCCGAGTGGAAGGCCGCCCTCGACACGGGCAAGCTCACCCAGGACCAGGACGACTGACCTTCCCCTCCACCGTGGGCCCGGTCTCCCCCGCCGGACCCGCGGATCCCCCACCCGGCGGGCGCGGCTTCCTGGCCGCGCCCGCCGGTCTCGTCATACGGCGGCCAGGGCCTCCTTCGCCTCAGCCGTACGGCCGCGGCGGGCGCCCTTCGCCACGGCCAGCGCCGCCAGGACCACGGCCGCACCGGTCACCGCGAAGCACCCGGCCACCGGCAGCCGCCCGGCGAGGACACCGGCCGCCGCCGTACCGGCCGTGCTTCCGGCGTTGATCGCCGTGTTGACCCAGGCACCGGCCCGTGTGCGTGCCTCGTCGGTGACGGCCTCGTCGGCGAGGAGATACGCGGTGGTGACGGCCGGCGACACGAAGAGGCCGGCCACCGTCATGGTCAGGGCGAGCGTGCCCAGGCCCGGGGCGAGACCGGCGCCGAGGAGCGCGAGGCCGAGGCCCGCCGTCAGCAGAGCCAGCCGGACCGGGGCGGACGTACGCCAGTCGACGGCACCGTTCAGCAGGCCGCCGACGGCGCTCCCGGCGGACAGCGCGGCCAGCACCCAGGCCGCGCTCGCCCCGCCGTGGTCGTGCCGCTCGGCGAAGACCATGACCAGCAGATCGAGCACACCGAGAGCGACCCCGACGGCCACCGCGGCGGTGACGGGCCGCCCGATCCTCCGCAGCACGGGACGACCGCGCCCGCCCCGGCCGTCGGCCCCACCGCGGCCCGCAGGCGCCGTGCCCCGCACCGCCGGCGACGACACGAACCCCACCGCCCCCGTCACCATCAACGCCGCCCCCACGGCGATCCCGACCGCCGGCGTGGCGACCCCGACCAGGACGCCCACGAGCAGCGGGCCCGAGACGAAGAGCAGTTCCTCGGCGACGGCGTCGAGGCTGTACGCGCGTTGCAGCAGGTCGCGGTCCGGGGCGAGCCGGCTCCAGACGGTCCGCATGGTCGGGCCGAGCGGCGGCACGCAGGCGCCGGCGAGGGCGGTGAGGGCGCCCAGGACGTACGCCGGAGCGCCCGGCCGCCAGACGGCCGCGGTCAGCAGGCCGAGCAGGACGGTGTAGGCGACGAGCATCGGCACGAGCGCCCGGCGTGGCCCGTACCGGTCGATCAGCGAGGCCCTCGCGGGCGACAGGAAGACGACGGTGGCGCCGAACAGCGCCATCACGGTGCCCGCCACGGCGTACGAGCCGGAGGCGCGGGTCACGGCGAGCATCACGGACAGCGGGACGATGCCGTACGACAGTCTGCCGACCAGGGCGGTGGCGAAGGTGCGGCGGGCATGCGGAAGGCGCAGCACGCGCGCGTAGGACGCGGACATGGTGAGTTCCTCGGAGAAGAGGCGGAAGGCGGACACCGGGGAGTCACGGGAGCGGTGTGCTCGACCGTGACTCGGTGTGCGCTCTACGCCAGGGAGAGGAACATGCGGATCAACGTACCAGCGGCGCCGCGGAGTCGACCAGGGCGCCTCAGCCCTGTGTCAGGCCCGCCACCAGCTCGTCCGCCGCCCCGTACGGGTCCAGCTCGCCGGCCACGATCCGGTCCGCCAGCGCGTCCAGGCGTCGGTCGCCGTGCAGGTCGCCGATCCTCTCGCGCAGGGCCGTGACCGCGATGGTCTCCACCTCGCGGGCGGCGCGGGCGCGGCGGCGCTCGGCCAGGACTCCGCGCTCCTCCATCCAGGCGCGGTGCTTCTCCAGCGCCTCGACGACCTCGTCGATGCCCTCGGAGCGGGCGGCGACCGTCTTCACGATGGGCGGGCGCCAGTCGCCGGGGCCGCGGGACTCGCCGAGGCCCAGCATGTGGTTGAGCTCACGGGCGGTGGCGTCGGCGCCGTCCCGGTCGGCCTTGTTGACGACGTACACATCGCCGATCTCCAGGATTCCGGCCTTGGCCGCCTGGATGCCGTCGCCCATGCCCGGGGCCAGGAGGACCACGCTGGTGTCCGCCTGCGAGGCGATCTCGACCTCCGACTGGCCGACGCCGACCGTCTCGACCAGGACGACGTCGCAGCCGGCCGCGTCCAGGACACGGATCGCCTGCGGGGCCGACCAGGCCAGACCGCCGAGGTGGCCGCGCGTGGCCATCGAGCGGATGTAGACGCCCGGGTCGGAGGCGTGGTCCGACATCCGGACGCGGTCGCCCAGCAGGGCGCCGCCCGAGAAGGGCGAGGACGGGTCGACGGCCAGGACGCCGACCCGCCTGCCCTGCTTGCGGTACGCGGTGACCAGGGCGGACGTGGACGTGGACTTGCCCACGCCCGGGGAGCCGGTGAGACCCACGACGTACGCGTTGCCCGTCAGCGGGGCGAGCGCCGCCATGACCTCCCTGAGTTGCGGGGACGCCCCCTCCACCAGGGAGATCAGCCGGGCCACGGCACGCGGCCTGCCCTCTCTCGCCTGGGCCACCAGAGAGGAGACGTCCTGCATCACAGCTCCGATCCGTTAGAGAAGTACAGCTCAGGCCTTGGGTACCCGCACGATGAGCGCGTCACCCTGACCGCCGCCGCCGCACAGCGCGGCCGCGCCGACACCGCCGCCGCGCCGCTTCAGCTCCAGCGCCAGGTGCAGCACCAGACGGGCGCCGGACATGCCGATCGGGTGGCCCAGGGCGATGGCGCCGCCGTTGACGTTCACCGTTTCGGAGGACACGCCGAGGTCCTTCATTGACTGGACCGCGACGGCGGCGAAGGCCTCGTTGATCTCGATCAGGTCGAGGTCGGAGACGTCCAGGCCCTCCTTCTTGAGGGCGTGGAGGATGGCGTTGGACGGCTGGGACTGGAGGGAGTTGTCCGGTCCCGCCACATTGCCGTGGGCGCCGATCTCGGCGATCCACTCCAGGCCGAGCTCCTGCGCCTTGGTCTTGCTCATCACGACCACGGCCGCGGCACCGTCGGAGATCTGCGAGGACGTGCCCGCCGTGATGGTGCCGTCACGGGTGAACGCCGGGCGCAGCTTGCCCAGGGACTCCGCGGTCGTCTCGGCGCGGATGCCCTCGTCCTTGCTGAAGACGACCGGCTCGCCCTTGCGCTGCGGGATCTCGACCGGGGTGATCTCGGCCTCGAAGATGCCGTTCTTCTGCGCGGCCGCGGCCCGCTGGTGGGACAGGGCGGCGATCTCGTCCTGTTCGGGGCGCTGGATGCCCAGGCGCGCGTTGTGCTTCTCGGTGGACTCGCCCATGGCGATGTTCTCGAAGGCGTCGGTCAGACCGTCGTGGGCCATGGCGTCGAGCATCTCGATGGCACCGTACTTGAAGCCCTCGCGGGACTTCGGGAGCAGGTGGGGGGCGTTGGTCATGGACTCCTGGCCGCCCGCGACGATCACGTCGAACTCGCCCGCGCGGATCAGCTGGTCGGCCAGCGCGATCGCGTCGAGGCCCGACAGACAGACCTTGTTGATGGTGAGCGCCGGGACGCCCATCGGGATGCCGGCCTTGACCGCGGCCTGGCGCGCCGGGATCTGGCCGGCCCCGGCCTGGAGCACCTGGCCCATGATCACGTACTGCACCTGGTCGCCGCCGATCCCCGCACGGTCGAGGGCGGCCTTGATCGCGAAGCCGCCGAGGTCGGCTCCGGAGAAGGACTTGAGCGAGCCGAGCAACCGTCCCATCGGGGTGCGGGCACCCGCCACGATGACGGACGTCGTGCTGTTCGAACCAGACATGAGGTGCGATCCCCTTTCAGCTGCACAGCTGAGGAGTGAACGAGGGTTTACTTCGAATGTACTGAGTGGCACTCCGTGCCGTCACCGGGCCGTCGGTGTGATCGCGCGCACGTTGCGTAACCACCTCGGGAGCGCTGCACTGAGTTCCATGCTGACGCGAATCGACCACATCGGGATCGCCTGTTTCGACCTGGACAAGACTGTCGAGTTCTACCGGGCCACCTACGGCTTCGAGGTGTACCACTCCGAGGTCAACGAGGAGCAGGGCGTGCGCGAGGCCATGCTCAAGATCAACGACACGTCGGACGGCGGGGCCTCCTACCTGCAGCTCCTCGAGCCGACCCGCGAGGACTCCACCGTCGCGAAGTGGCTCGCCAAGAACGGTGAGGGCGTGCACCACATCGCTTTCGGTACGGCGGATGTGGACGCCGAGTCCGCGGACATCCGCGACAAGGGCGTACGCGTCCTGTACGAGGAGCCTCGACGCGGCTCCATGGGGTCACGGATCACCTTCCTGCACCCCAAGGATTGCCATGGAGTACTGACAGAACTGGTCACTTCGGCGCCTGTTGAGTCACCTGAGCACTGACCCCCGTACATATGGGCCGGTAGGGTTGGGGGCGGTCGCCGCTCTTGGGGGGCGACCGCGGGCCGGGGTCCGGGTTTCGGGGGACAAGCGTCGGGGCGGCAGCCCTTGCTCCGCCGTTGATCTGACACCATTCCCCGGGGGCCCCGTTCGGCGGATGGACGGAGCTCGTTTGGGCAGACACGCGACCAGGGGACGGATGGGACCGCGCAGTGCGGGGCTACGAAAGCCAGGAGCGAGTGCCGGCGGCTGACGTCGACCACCTCTCTCGGTTCGAGGCCGAGATGGACCGGCTGAAGACCGAGCGGGAAAAGGCGATCCAGCACGCCGAGGACCTCGGCTACCAGGTCGAGGTGCTGCGCGCCAAGTTGCACGAGGCGCGGCGCACCCTCATGTCCCGACCGTCCTACGACGGCGGCGACATCGGCTATCAAGCCGAACAGTTGCTCCGCAACGCCCAGATCCAGGCCGATCAGCTGCGCCAGGACGCCGAGCGCGAGCTGAGCCAGGCGCGGGCGCAGACGCAGCGCATCCTCCAGGAGCACGCCGAGAACGCGGCGCGGCTCCAGGCGGAGCTGCACCAGGAGGCGGTCACCCGCCGCCAGCAGCTGGACCAGGAGCTCTCCGAGCGCCGCCAGACCGTCGAGTCGCACGTCAACGAGAACGTGGCGTGGGCCGAGCAGCTGCGCGCCCGTACCGAGCAGCAGGCCCGCCGGCTCCTGGAGGAGTCCCGCGCGGAGGCCGAGCAGGCCATGGCCGCCGCCCGCGCGGAGGCCGAGCGGGTCGCCGCCGAGGCCCGCCAGCGACTCCAGAGCGAGGCCGAGACGGCCCGCACGGAGGCCGAACAACTGCTGCGGCGCGCCCGCACCGACGCCGAGCGACTGCTGAACGCCGCGTCGACGCAGGCCCAGGAGGCCACCGACCACGCCGAGCAGCTGCGCAACTCCACGGCGAGCGAGTCGGACAGCGCCCGCCGCGAGGCGACCGAGCTGAGCCGCGCGGCCGAGCAGCGGATGACGGAGGCCGAGGAGGCGCTGCGCAAGGCGCAGAGCGAGGCCGAGAAGCTCCTCACCGAGGCCAAGACGAGCGCCGAGAAGGCGCTCTCCAGCGCCGAGTCGGCCAACGAACAGCGCACGCGCACGGCCAAGGAGCAGGTCGCCCGGCTGGTCACCGAGGCCACCAAGGAGGCCGAGGCCACCAAGGCGGACGCCGAGCAGGTCGTCGCGGACGCCCGCGCGGAGGCCGAGAAGATCGTCGCCCAGGCCTCCGAGAAGGCCCGCACGATCACCGCCGAGGAGACCGCGTCCCAGCTGGGCAAGGCGGCCAAGACCGCCGAGGACGTCCTCAACAAGGCGTCCGAGGACGCCCGTAGGACCACCAAGGCCGCCGCCGAGGAGGCCGAGCGGATCCGTTCCGAGGCCGAGGCCGAGGCGGACCGGCTGCGCGCCGAGGCGCATGACATCGCCGAGCAGCTCAAGGGCTCGGCGAAGGACGACACCAAGGAGTACCGGGCCAAGACGGTCGAGCTCCAGGAGGAGGCCCGTCGGCTGCGCGGCGAGGCCGAGCAGCTGCGCGCCGACGCGGTCGCCGAGGGCGAGAAGATCCGCGCGGAGGCCCGCAAGGAGGCCGTCCAGCAGATCGAGGAGGCGGCCAAGACCGCCGAGGAACTGCTGGCGAAGGCCAAGCAGGACGCGGACGAGCTGCGTCAGACGGCCACGACGGACAGCGAGAAGGTCCGCACCGAGGCCATCGAGCGCGCCACCACGCTGCGCCGGCAGGCCGAGGAGACCCTGGAGCGCACCCGCCAGGAGGCCGAGCGGCACCGCGCGGAGGTCGTCGAGCAGTCCGAGGGCATCAAGGCGGACGCCGAGCGGGCCGCGCGGGAACTGCACGAGGAGACCGAGCAGGCCATAGCGGCCCGCCAGGCCGAGGCCGCCGAGGAACTGACCCGGCTGCGCACCGACACCGAGGAGCGTCTCGCCGCCGCCGAGCAGGCGCTGACCGACGCTCGTGCCGAGGCCGCGCGGATCCGTCGCGAGGCCGTCGAGGAGAGCGAGCGGCTGCGCTCCGAGTCCGCCGAGCGGATCCGCACCCTGCAGCAGCAGGCCGAGGCGGAGGCCGAACGGCTGCGCAACGAGGCCGCCTCCGACGCGTCCGCGTCCCGCGCGGAGGGCGAGGCCATCGCCGTACGGCTGCGTTCGGCGGCCGCGGCCGAGGCCGAGCAGCTGAAGGCGGAGGCCCAGGACACCGCCGACCGGGTCCGTGCGGAGGCGCAGGCCGCCGCCGAGCGGCTCGCGACGGAGGCGTCCGAGACGCTGGCCGCCGCCCAGGAGGAGGCCGTCCGGCGCCGCCGCGAGGCCGAGGAGACCCTCGGCTCGGCGCGCCAGGAGGCCGACCAGGAGCGCGAGCGGGCCCGCGAGCAGAGCGAGGAGCTGCTGGCCTCCGCCCGCAACCGTGTGGAGGAGGCGCAGGCCGAGGCGGTACGGCTGGTCGAGGAGGCCGACCGGCGCGCCACCGAGATGGTGTCGGCGGCCGAACAGCACGCCCAGCAGGTACGGGACTCCGTGGCCGGGCTGCACGAGCAGGCTCAGGAGGAGATCACCGGGCTGCGCAGCGCCGCCGAGCACGCGGCGGACCGCACCCGGCGCGAGGCCGAGGAGGAGGCGGACCGGGTCCGCGGCGACGCCTACGCCGAGCGGGAGCGGGCCAGCGAGGACGCGGGCCGTATCCGGCGCGAGGCGAACGAGGAGTCGGAGGCCGCCAAGGCGCTCGCCGAGCGCACCGTCGGGGAGGCGATCTCGGAGGCGGAGCGGCTCAGGTCGGACGCCGCCGAGCACGCCCAGCGGGTGCGCACGGACGCCTCGAACGCGATCGCCGAGGCCGACCAGGCCGCCGCCCGTACCCGGGCGGACGCCCGTGAGGACGCCAACCGCATCCGCTCGGACGCGGCCTCGCAGGCCGACGCCCTCATCACCGAGGCGCGCAACGAGGCCGAGCGGCTCACCACGGAGACGCTCGCCGACACCGACCGGCTGCGCACGGACACGGTCAACGAGGCCGAGCGCGTACGGTCCGAGGCGGTCGCCAAGGCCGAGAAGCTGATCGCGGACGCCACCGGGGACGCGGAGCGGCTGCGCGCCGAGGCCGCCGACACGGTCGGCTCCGCTCAGCAGCACGCCGATCGGGTCCGCGCCGACTCCGAGCGTTTCAAGGCCGACGCGCTGGCCGAGGCCGACCGGGTCACGACGGCCGCGCGCGAGGAGGCCGAGCGGACCCTCGACGAGGCCCGCAAGGACGCGAACAAGCGGCGCCAGGACGTGGCCGAGCAGGTCGACACGCTCATCACGGAGACCACGGCCGAGGCGGACAAGCTCCTCACCGAGGCGCAGCAGCAGGCTCACAAGACCACCGCGGACGCGGAGGGGCAGGCCGACTCCATGGTGGGCGCGGCCCGCTCGGAGGCCGACCGGCTGGTCTCGGAGGCGACCGTCGAGGGCAACTCCCTGGTGGAGAAGGCCCGTACGGACGCGGACGAGCTGCTCGTCGGTGCCCGCCGGGACGCCACCGCCATAAGGGAGCGTGCCGAGGAGCTGCGCGACCGCATCACGGCCGAGATCGAGGACCTGCACGAGCGGGCCCGCCGCGAGGCCTCCGAGACGATGAGGTCGACCGGCGACCGCTGCGACGCGCTCATCAAGGCGTCCGAGGAGCAGCTGGCGAAGGCGCAGGCGAAGGCCAAGGAGCTGGTCTCGGAGGCCAACTCCGAGGCGGGCAAGGTCCGTATCGCCGCCGTGAAGAAGGCCGAGGGGCTCCTGAAGGAGGCCGAGCAGAAGAAGTCGGCGCTCGTGCGGGAGGCCGAGGAGCTCAAGGCGGAGGCGATCCGCGAGGCCCGGCGCACGGTGGAGGAAGGCAAGCGCGAGCTGGAGATCCTGGTGCGTCGCCGCGAGGACATCAACGCCGAGATCTCCCGTGTCCAGGACGTCCTGGAAGCGTTGGAGTCCTTCGAGGCCCCTTCGGCGGGCAAGGACGGTGGCGTCAAGGCCGGCGTCACGGTCGGAGCCCCTCGATCGGGTGGCAAGCCGTCCGACAGTTAGGCGTCGGACAGCTGACCGAAGGCTGACCGGCAGGTCGAATTCCGGTGCCGTCTGGGGCCTTTGACCAAGTTTTTGGCAAGCCGTCCCGGGGTTAGCCACTCAAAAGGGGTGTCATTCTCCAGATCAAACACGTATCCGCTCGATGACACACCGCTTCGGCCCCTAGGATTCCCCCTATCACCTCACCGGTCTCATTTGACAGGAACCCCATGAGCGACACTTCCCCCTACGGCTTCGAGCTTGTGCGGCGTGGGTACGACCGCGCTCAGGTGGACGAACGGATCTCCAAGCTCGTCTCCGACCGTGACAGCGCTCTCTCCCGCATCACCGCTCTGGAAAAGCGCATCGAGGAGCTCCACCTCGAAACGCAGAACGCGCAGGCTCAGGTCACCGACGCCGAGCCCTCGTACGCCGGTCTCGGCGCGCGTGTCGAGAAGATCCTCCGCCTCGCCGAGGAGGAGGCCAAGGATCTGCGCGAGGAGGCCCGTCGCGCGGCGGAGCAGCACCGCGAACTCGCCGAGTCGGCGGCCCAGCAGGTCCGCAACGACGCGGAGTCCTTCGCCGCGGAGCGCAAGGCCAAGGCCGAGGACGAAGGCGTCCGGATCGTCGAGAAGGCCAAGAGCGACTCCTCTCAGCTGCGCCAGGAGGCACAGAAGGACGCGCAGCAGAAGCGCG
Organism: Streptomyces sp. NPDC087859; assembly: GCF_044742595.1. Classification (NCBI taxonomy): domain Bacteria; kingdom Bacillati; phylum Actinomycetota; class Actinomycetes; order Kitasatosporales; family Streptomycetaceae; genus Streptomyces; species Streptomyces sp. NPDC087859. The sequence continues at coordinate 109,078 of NZ_JBIUUU010000014.1, forward strand.
AGGAGGCGGACGCCCTCTTCGAGGAGACCCGCGCCAAGGCCGCCCAGGCCGCCGCGGACTTCGAGACGAACCTCGCCAAGCGTCGCGAGCAGTCCGAGCGCGACCTGGCGTCCCGCCAGCAGAAGGCCGAGAAGCGCCTCGCGGAGATCGAGCACCGCGCGGAGCAGCTGCGTCTCGAGGCCGAGAAGCTGCGCACGGACGCCGAGCGCCGTGCCCGTCAGACCGTCGAGACGGCGCAGCGCCAGGCCGAGGACATCGTGGCCGACGCGAACGCCAAGGCCGACCGGATCCGTTCGGAATCCGAGCGCGAGCTGGCCGCCCTCACCAACCGCCGCGACAGCATCAACGCCCAGCTGACGAACGTGCGCGAGATGCTCGCCACGCTCACGGGCGCCGCGGTGGCCGCGGCCGGTTCGCCGGCCACGGACGACGAGCCGATCTCCCGTGGGGTCCCGGCTCAGCAGTCCCGGTAAGCAGTAGCGCGTTCAGAGGCCCGCACCGTCTCCCCCGGAGGTGCGGGCCTCTGGCGTGCCCGCCAGGGGCAGGAAGACGTCGTCGACGATCTCCGTAAACGTCTCGTCCGCACCGCCGTGGGAATCTCGCCGCGCTCGGCGGCCCGCTCGACGAGCGTGCGCAGCGCGCCCCGCATGATGCCGAAGCAGGACGGGTCCATGTCCCGGGCCTCGGCGAGCAGCCCGTACGGCGTGTCCGGGACTTCGGGATGAGCGCCGCCGACCTCGCCGTGAACGTCGGCGCCTACCAGGGCCTGAGCCCACACCGCGTCCCGCACGGCAGCACCACCGTCCGGATCGCCTCTGGTCGACGGTCCTCACGGTGCTCGCCGCGCTCGTCGCACTCTCCCCGCCCGCTCAAGTGGCAGCCCCCGAACGCCCGTCTTAGCGTGGCCGCATGATCGAGCTCGAGGGCCTGACCAAGCGGTACGGCGAGAAGGTGGCGGTCAACAACCTGACCTTCACCGTCAGACCGGGCATCGTCACGGGCTTCCTCGGTCCCAACGGCGCCGGCAAGTCCACGACGATGCGGATGATGCTCGGCCTCGACCGCCCCACGGCCGGAGACGTCCGGATCGACGGGCAGCACTACGACCACCTCAGAGAGCCTCTGAAGTACATCGGCGCCCTGCTGGACGCCAAGGCCATGCACGGCGGGCGCAGCGCCTTCAACCACCTCCTCTGCCTCGCCCAGAGCAACGGCATCCCCCGCGGGCGGGTCGCCGAGGTCCTCGACACCGTCGGCCTCACCGCGGTGGCGAGGAAGAAGGCCAAGGGGTTCTCCCTCGGCATGGGACAGCGGCTCGGCATCGCGGGCGCGCTCCTGGGCGATCCGCGGATCCTGATGTTCGACGAGCCGGTGAACGGGCTCGACCCCGAGGGCATCCACTGGATCCGCAACCTGATGAAATCGCTCGCGGCACAGGGGCGGACGGTCTTCGTCTCCTCTCACCTCATGAGCGAGATGGCGCTGACCGCCGACCACCTTGTCGTCATCGGGCAGGGGCGGTTGCTCGCCGACACCTCCATGGCCGAGTTCATCGAGCAGAACTCGCGGTCGTACGTCCGGATCCGCTCTCCCCAGCGCGAGCGGCTGCTCGACGTGCTGCACGAGGCCGGGATCACGGCCGTGGAGTCCGGCAACGGGACGCTGGAGGTCGACGGCGGCAAGTCCGAGCACATCGGGGAGCTGGCCGCGCAGCACCAGCTCGTGCTGCACGAGCTGAGCCCTCAGCAGGCCTCCCTGGAGGAGGCGTTCATGCAGCTGACCGCGGAGTCGGTCGAGTACCACGCGCACTCCGACGCACCCGTCGCGGCGCCGGCCGAGCAGTGGGGCGACGACTGGAAGGGGAACTGACCATGGCGGCGATCCAGGTCGTACGGTCCGAGTGGACCAAGATCCGGTCGGTGGCCTCCACCGTGTGGACGCTCTCCCTCGCCGTGGTCGTCACCCTCGCCCTCGGCATGCTGATCTCGGCCCTGTCGAAGAACGAGTTCGACAACATGAGCCGCAACGACCAGCTCTCCTTCGACCCCACCTTCATCAGCTTCGCCGGGATGGGCCTCGGTCAGCTCGCGATGATCGTGTTCGGGGTGCTCGTGGTGTCGAACGAGTACAGCACCGGCATGATCCGCACCTCGCTGGCCGCCGTACCGCAGCGGGGCACCTTCCTGTTCAGCAAGATCGCGGTGGCGGCCGGCCTCTGCCTCGTCGTCGGCCTCGTCACCAGCTTCGTCACCTTCTTCCTCGGGCAGGCGATGCTCGGCTCGCGCCGGGCCGAGATCGGCGACCCGGGAGTGCTGCGCGCGGTCATCGGCGGCGGGCTCTACATGACCCTCATCGCGGTGTTCTCGATGGGCGTGGCCACGATGCTGCGCTCGCCGATGCTGTCGCTGGGCATCCTGATGCCGTTCTTCTTCCTGATCTCCAACATTCTCGGCAACGTCTCGGCGACCAAGAAGATCGGCCAGTACCTGCCCGACCAGGCCGGCAGCAAGATCATGCAGGTGGTCACCCCGATCGACGACGACACTCCGTACGGTCCCTGGGGCGGGCTGGGGATCATGGTGCTGTGGGTGGTCGCGGCGGTCGCGGGAGGGTACGTCCTGCTGAAGAAGCGGGATGCATGACGCCCCGGAGCTTTGCTCGCTCTTGAGTGGAACCGTCAGCGCCCCGATAAGCTCCTAACCCTTACGGGGGCGTGTGCCCTGCTGTCCTGAACCTTTCGATGGGTGCGGAGCATGATCGAGGCAGTCGGCCTGACCAAGCAATATGGCGACAAGACCGCTGTGTACAACCTTTCCTTCCAGGTGCGGCCCGGTGCCGTCACCGGCTTCCTGGGCCCCAACGGCTCGGGCAAGTCGACGACGATGAGGATGATCCTCGGTCTGGACAACCCCACGTCGGGGCAGGTGACGATCGGCGGATACCCGTACCGCAAGCTGCCCAACGCCCCCCGCCAGGTGGGCGCGCTGCTCGACGCCAAGGCCGTGCACGGCGGCCGGCACGCCCGCAACCATCTGCTCTGCCTCGCCCAGCTGTCCGGTATCCCGGCCCGCCGGGTGGACGAGGTGCTCGGCGTGGTCGGGCTCCAGGACGTGGCCAGGAAGCGCTCCAAGGGCTTCTCCCTCGGCATGGGCCAGCGGCTCGGCATCGCCGCCGCGCTGCTGGGCGACCCCCAGGTGCTGCTGTTCGACGAGCCGGTCAACGGGCTCGACCCGGAGGGCATCCTCTGGGTGCGCAACCTGATGAAGTCCCTGGCGGCGGAGGGCCGTACGGTCTTCGTCTCCTCGCACCTCATGAGCGAGATGGCGCTGACCGCCGACCACCTGATCGTCATCGGGCGCGGACAGCTGCTGGCCGACATGAGCGTGCAGGACTTCATCGCCGCGAACTCCGCGGGCTTCGCGCGCGTACGCACCCCCGACACCGATCCGCAGCTGCGCGAGAAGCTGACGTCCGCGCTGACCGAGGCGGGCGGGCACGTGCTGCCGGAGCAGGACGGCGCGCTGCGCATCACGGGTCTGCCGCTCCCCCGCATCAGCGACATCGCCCACGACACGGACGTACGCCTCTGGGAGCTCTCCCCGCACCAGGCCTCGCTGGAAGAGGCGTACATGCGGATGACCCAGGGCGCCGTCGACTACCGCTCGACGATCGACCAGAAGGCGGGCCTCCAGCAGCAGCTCCCGCCGGGAGCCCAGCCCCCGATGCCGGTCCCGGGCCAGGGCCAGCCGGGCTGGTACGCGCCTCCGCCGCCGCAGCAGGGCGGCCAGCCGCTCGCGGGCGCCCCCGCCGGCGCGTACGGCACCGGGCAGCCCCCGGCGGGCCCGTACGGCGCCCCCGGCGCGGGTCAGCCCAATCCGTACGCCCAGACGCCTCCCCAGGCCGCCCAGGCCCCGGCGCAGCCCTCCGGCCCGGCAACCCCGCCCGCGGACCAGCAGCCCGCCACCCCGAGCGCGCCCGCCACGGCCCCCGCGCCGCCCGCGGCCGCCCCGGCCCCCGCGCCCCAGCAGCCCGTCGCCGCCCCTCCGGCGGCCGCCCCTCCGGCCCCGCAGCCGACCCCCGCGCCCGCCGCCGACCTGACGAAGTCCGAGGACGCCCGATGAGTACGCCCCAGCCCCCGATGCCGCAGGCCGCCGCACCCGACTGGCAGGCGGCGCCCGCTCCCTCGTACGCCGCGTACACCTCGCCGATCCCGGTCGTGCGCACGCACCTCGGGCACGCGATCGCCTCGGAGTGGACGAAGATCCGCTCGGTGCGCTCGACGATGTGGACGCTGGGCGTCTTCGTGCTGCTGGTCGTCGGCATCGGCCTGCTCGCCGCCGCCGTGGTGTCGAGCAGCGCGACCGAGGGTGATCTGTCGGGTGAGAACCCGCTGTCGTTCGGCTTCTTCGGACTGCTGCTCGGCACGATGTGCGTGATCACGCTCGGCGTGCTGACCACGGCCTCCGAGTACGGCACCGGCATGATCCGCACGACGATGACCGCGTGCCCGAGCCGTGGCCGGGTGCTGACCGCGAAGGCCGTCGTCTTCTTCCTGGTCGCCTTCGTCGTCACGTTCGCGTCGGTCCTGCTGGTCGCCCTCGCCGACGTGGCCCTCCTCGACGGCACCGGTGTCAAGGACCCCTCCGGCAGCGAGTGGCTCAAGGGCACCCTCGGCATCTCGCTCTACATCGCGCTGCTCGGCCTGCTCTCGCTGGTCGTCGGCTCGATCATCCGGCACTCGGCGGGCGCCATCACCATCATGATCGGCCTGGTGCTGGCACCGCTGGTCATCGCCCTGTTCATGTTCTCGTCCTCGCTGGAGGACCTGCGCACGGCCCTGTTCGAGTACTCCATCCCGAACCAGCTGAGCGTCTTCTACTCCAACTCGCTGACCGAGACCGGCCCCTCGGGCTGGGACCCGCTGTGGATCATCGCGGGGGTGACGGCCGCCGCGTTCGCCGGTGCCTACGCCCTCCTCAACCAGCGGGACGTCTAGAACCTCGGCGCGTTACGGGACCGCTGCACCCGCGAGGTGCGGCGGTCCTTCGCGTTCCAGCACGCCTTGTGCCAGTGCCGGCGCTCGTCGACGCCCGAGTGGTCCGGCCAGGCCACCACGTGCGGGACGCCGTCGGGGATCAACTGGTCGCAGCCCGGGCAGCGGTAGGACTTGCCCTGGGCGCTCGCCCCCGGCACATGGCGGATGTTCCACTCCTCGCCCTGCCAGCTCTCGGTGGACTGGAATCCGCCGTAACGTCCCGAGCGGTCGTCCCCGCCTGAGGGGTCGGCTCCTTTGGGTCGGTTGCGACGCGGGGACACAGGACACCTCACGGGGCTATACAGGAAGCATGGGCCGTGTCCAGCCTACGCGGCGCGAGCCTGGGTAGGCGTAGGGGACCAACCCCCACAAGTGCCCCGTCATACAGGTTCATTCTGCAGACAATCCGAGTATCTCTTCGCCAGGCCGTGTCCTCGGCACGTGTCAGACGGTTATGCCGGGTGGGGGAGCTCCGCGTCGGGGCCAAGGAAGCAGGAAAAGCAATGCACGTGGGAAGTTTCGTGTTGGCTGCCCAGTTCCCGGGGCAGGGCCAGGGGGAGGCGCTGCACCGCGCGGTCCGCTCGGCCGAGGTGGCCGAGGAGGCCGGGCTGGACTCCGTCTGGCTGGCCGAGCATCACTTCGTGCCGTACGGCACCTGTCCGTCGGCGATCACCCTGGCGGCGTTACTGCTGGGCCGCACCAGTCGCCTCAGGGTCGGCACCGCGGTCAGCGTGCTGCCCACCGTCCACCCCGTCGCGCTCGGCGAGCAGGCCGCGCTGCTGCACATCGCGTCCGGCGGACGGTTCTCGCTGGGCGTGGGGCGCGGCGGGCCGTGGGTCGACCTGGAGGTGTTCGGCTCGGGCCTGGAGGCGTACGAGACGGGGTTCCCGGAATCACTCGATCTGCTGGTGCGCTGGCTGCGCGAACCGTCGGTGGGTGCCTCCGGGGAGCGCTTCACCTTCCGTGAAGTGCCCGTCGTCCCGCGGCCGTCGGAGTCCCTGTCGGGGGAGCCGGGACCCGAGGTCGTCGTCGCGTGCACCTCCCCGGCGAGTGTGCGGCTGGCCGCCGAGCGCGGACTGCCGATGCTGCTCGGGATGCATGTGGGGGACGAGGAGAAGGCCGAGATGGTCTCCCTGTGGCGCACGCACGCGCGCGCGGCGGGCCGTTCGCCGCGGGAGGTGCGGGGCGCGGCCCATGTCTCGGCCGGGGTCTGCCAGATCGCGGACCGGCGCACGGACGCGGTGGAGACCCTGGTGAAGGCGATGCCGGGCTGGCTGCGGCAGGGTCTGGAGGCCCATGTGACGGTCGATGGCCGGCATCGCTCGATGCGCGACCCGGTGGCGTACACCGAACTGCTCTGCGGGCTGCACCCGGTGGGCACTCCGCGGCTCTGCGCCGACCGGCTCGCGGCGACCAGCGAGCGGACCGGTATCACCCGCTTCGCCCTGCTCACGGAGGGTTCGGGGGATCTGGCGGCGACGGAGGAGAACGTCCGGCGGCTCGGCGCCGAGGTGCTCCCCCACCTCGGCTGACCGTGCGTATCGCACCCGCCGTGCTTGCCGCCCCGGTACTTGATGCACCTCCCGCATACGGAGCGGCAAGCAGGCAGTTCGCTGTCAGCAGTCCCGGAACTCCGGTGACTGATTGAGCAGCTGACTACGGACCGAGGTGAAACGGGCCAGCGTCTCGTCCACCGAGCCGTCCAGCGGGAACACCGCCACACGGTGGCAGTTCTGGAAGGCCAGTCGCACCCCGAAGTGCCGTTGCAGCGCGCCGCGTATCGCGTCACTCGCGAGCGCACGCAGCAGCTGACCGCGTGCTTGCTCGTCCGGCGGAGGCGTCTGGTTGTCGGCGAACTGACCGCCGTCGACCTTCAGCTGGGCCACCAGGGAGCTGACCATCTCCCATGCGTAGGGCAGGGAGGTCCGGACGCAGTCGACGAATTCCGCTTCGTCGACCTCGCCTCGCTCGGCCTTCTCGAGTAGGGCCGGTGAGACGTCGAGCGACATGGGTTCTCCTCTCGCACCCCTGAACAGGAATTCAGGGGTTGCCGGACAGGTAAGGGAGTTCGCGAATCCGAACACGCTGAGTGCACATCTCGCGACCTCCCGGTTACTACGGTAAGCAACGGACGGTGACGGCACCAGGCGAACGCGTACATAGAGAGCCCTGGTTGGGGACACAATCGGCCACAAACGAACATCGCGTTTCTGGGGCGAATCGCGTGGACCCGGGCCCGTCGAGTAGCGTTGCCGACCATGCGTCTCGTCATTGCCCGGTGCTCCGTGGACTACGCGGGCCGGCTCACCGCCCACCTCCCGTCCGCCCCCCGTCTCATCCTGGTGAAGGCGGACGGCAGCGTGTCGATCCACGCGGACGACCGGGCCTACAAGCCCCTGAACTGGATGTCGCCGCCCTGCACGTTGAAGGAGGAGTCGGGGGACTTTCCCGAGGGCGCCGTGGGCGTCTGGACCGTCGTCAACAAGGGCGGCGAGAAGCTGATCATCACGATGGAGGAGATCCTCCACGACTCCTCGCACGAACTCGGTGTGGATCCCGGCCTGATCAAGGACGGCGTGGAAGCACACCTTCAGGAGCTGCTCGCCGACCGCATCGAAACCCTCGGCGACGGCTATACGTTGATCCGCCGCGAGTACATGACGGCCATCGGCCCGGTCGACATCCTGTGCCGGGACGCCGAGGGCCAGACCGTCGCGGTCGAGATCAAGCGGCGCGGCGAGATCGACGGCGTGGAGCAACTCACCCGCTATCTGGAGCTGTTGAACCGCGACCCGCATCTCGCCCCGGTCCGCGGCGTCTTCGCGGCCCAGGAGATCAAGCCCCAGGCCCGCGTCCTGGCCACGGACCGCGGCATCGGCTGCACGGTCCTCGACTACAACGCCCTGCGCGGCATCGAGGACGACAAGCTGCGCCTGTTCTGACGGGTTCTTCTTCTACGCCGGTTCTTCTACGACGATTCTTCTACGGCTGAGAGGGCCGGGTCCTGTTTCCAGGATCCGGCCCTCTTGCGTTGCCGTACCGGCGTCAGATCACCGCGTTCGACGCCGAGCCCGTGCTGCTGGGCGAACCCGCGTCACTGCTCTCCGGGACGCCGGCGGAGGTGCTCGCCGGTGCGCTGGAGGCGGCGGGGCCACTGGCGGAGTCGGAGGTGGACGGCTCGTCCGAGGGGTCCGGCGTGGGGCTCGTCGTGGGCGACGGCGGCTCGGATGTCTCGGTCGGCGTCGGATCCGGAGACTCCGTCGGCGGCTTGGAGGTCGGCGGCTTCGAGGTCGAGGACGGCGGCTTCGTCGTCGGCGTCTTGCTCGGCGAGCTCGACGTCCCGCCTGTCCCCTTCGTCCCGCTCGGGTCGTCCGAAGGCTCCGCGGTGTCCGTCGGCGTCGGGTCGTCGGACGTGCCGTAGGTGCCGTCGGGGCCCGGGTCGGTCGGCCGGCTGGTGGCCTCGCCGGTGTCGCCCTCGTCGCCGTTCTTCGGCACGTCGGCGCCCAGGCTGCCGTCGTCCAGGCCCTGGCTGGCCGACGGGTTGGGGCCGACCTTGGTGGACGGGTTGTCGTTGTCGGGGTTGGAGGTGGCGCCGAGCGTGACCACCGTGCCGAGCACCGCCGCGAGCAGCGCGCCCGCGCCGGCCGCGACCAGGTTGCGGCGGGCCAGACCCTTCAGACCGCCCCGGGCCTTGCGGTTGGGAACGGGGGCCGCCGGGACCCGGTTGGTGACCAGGGTCGAGTTGTCGAACGGCGACTGGAGCGGCGGGAAGGCCGCGGGGACGCCACCGGGAGGCGACTGCGACTCCTCGGACCGGGCGTCGGGTATCTCTTCACCGGCCGTCGCCCCGATACCGAGCGGGGCGCCGGAGCGGTCGGAGACCAGGGCCAGAGCCCGGCGGCCGGCGACCGTGCCGCGCTTGTCGGCGAGTGTGCCGCGCAGCCCGATGGAGGCCTCCAGTTCGGAGCGGGCCCGGTCGAGCTGGTCGGCGCAGAGCGCGAGGACACCCAACTCGTGGTGGAAGTAGGCCCGTTCGCCCCCGTCACCGGCGACCCGGGCAGCCTCGGCCCCCCACTGCAGGGTCCGCTCCCAGGCGCTCCAGTGCAGCCCCGCGGCGAACGCGGGCGCCGCCGTGCGGGCCAGCTGGACGGTGACGGACTCCTCGTCCTCGGAGGGCGGGACGGCGGCCGGCACGAGGATGCCGAGCGCGGCGAGCACGGCGTCCGCCTCGGCGCACACCCGCTCGGGAGTGACCGACGGATGCCCGGCCCACCACGCGTAGTGCCGGGCGGCGGCGAGGGCCTTGGCCTCGGCGTCGGTGCCGTAGCCGGCGGCCTCCAGCTGGGCCTGCACCCCGGCGGCGAGCCGGTAGCGGGAGCCGACCGGGGAGACCAGCGCGCAGCCCAGCAGTTCGCCGAGGGCGGCGTCCGCGTGGGTGTCGCCGACGAGGGCGGGCAGATGTGCCTGGTGCGGCACCTCGCCGCCGAGCGCCACGGCGAACCGCAGTGCGGCGCGTGCCGAGTCGCTGAGCCGGGTGGCGAGCAGGGCCGCAGGGGCGGCGCCCTCGGCGAGCGAGGGCAGCGGTACGTCGTGTCCGTCGCCGGCCTCGAAGGGTGCGTCGACCTGGGTTTCCTGGAAGACGCCGAACTCGTCGAAGGCCTCCGCGCTGGCCCGCAGTTCGTCGCGCTGCCGGAGCAGGGCGCCGGCCTGGACGAAGCGCAGCGGCAGACCCTCGGACTCGAACCAGAGGTCGCCGGCCCAGTTGGCCTCCTCCTCGGTGAGGACCCGGCCGACACCGCGCTCCAGGAGTTCGACGCCGCCGGCCCGGTCCAGGCCGCTGAGGAAGACCTCCTCGACGGCCGAGTCGGCGGACGGCGCGGGCACGTCCGGTGTCGTGGCGACCAGGAAGGCGCACTCGGGGGTGGCGTCCAGGAGCTCGTCGAGCGCGGTCCCGCCGAACTCGACGTCGTCCAGGATGACGACCGCGCCGATCTCCCGGACGTACCCGAGCAGCTCGTCCCGTGCGGGCCGGTGCAGGGGGGCGTCGAAGACGGCGTAGAAGAGGTCGTACAGCAGGTCGTCGGCCGTGCGGTGGAAGCCGGTCAGCCGGACCACGCCGTCGGGGGCGAGGTCCGAGCAGTCCTCGGCGAGAAGGTCGAGCAGGCTGGTGCGACCGGAGCCGGCGGGGCCGGTGAGGCGTACGGAACGGCCGCGGGCGAGCAGACGTACCAGTCGTTCACGCTCGTCCTGGCGGGCCAGGAGGTGCAGTGTGGGCCGGTTGAGGCCGGACGGGACGGGCGGTTTGGCCGCGCGGTCCAGCTCGGCCCGTTCGGTGGCGCTGAGCTTCCGCGGCCCCGAGGGCCGCTCGCCGGGCGGGCAGACTTCTATCTCGCTGCCGTCGACGGGGTTGACGGTGAGCAGGTAGTCGCCGGACACCAGCTGCACCGTGCGGGCCAGGGCTGGTGTGTTCTGGCCGAAGCCAGGTGTGAGGGGGTCCCTGGGCGGGCGCTGGCGCGGCGAATCGCCGTCACCGTCATGGCCGTACTCCTCGGGTCCCCGGTTGTTCGGGTCCATAGGTTCAAGCCCCCCAAAAGCGTCGTGTGCCGAGCCCCTCCCGGCCTTGCTGCACACCGCGCTGTCGCTTCTGGTCCGGGCCCGCTCATTCAGGGATGTTCACTCAGCGGGCGACCGAACCCTAAACCTTCGCACAGTATCTACGACAGCCCGGGGTACCGCGCCGTCCGAGACGTCACAGTCTCGTGAGGATTGTGCGCGACGCGCGTTTCACAGTCGCAGCACCCGGCCCTCACACCGCGTTCACACAAGGGGTCACACCCGGGGCAGTGACTCCACCCCGATGCCGCCCTCGATCGCCAGGATCCGGTGCAGCCGGGTGGCCACCAGCAGGCGCTGCATCTGCGGCGGTACGTCGCGCAGCACCAGGCGTCGGCCGCAGCGGCCGGCCCTGCGGTGGGCCCCCATGATCACCCCGAGTCCGGTGGCGTCCCAGGAGTCGAGCTCGGACAGATCCAGCACCAGATCGCCGACTCCGTCGTCGACGGCCGTGTGCAGGACCGTACGGGCGTCCGCCGCGCTGCGGACGTCGAGGCGGCCCCCGACGACCAGCTCGGCGTGGTCGCCCCTGATGAACATATGCGCTCCCCGTGGTGCGTCTCGTGCTCCGCGAATGTGATGTCCAGTGATGCAACGTCTGACTGAGTTGGACGGTCAGAGGTTGCCGTCTGTAAGCGAACCGATACCGAATTCACCCCCGGGAGTGATACGTCAGGGGCCTGTGCGGTTTCAGTGCTTGTAGAAGCCCTGCCCGCTCTTGCGACCGATGTCACCGGCGTCAACCATCCGGCGCATCAGCTCCGGCGGGGCGAACTTCTCGTCCTGGGTCTCGGTGTAGATGTTGCTCGTGGCGTGCAGCAGGATGTCGACGCCGGTGAGGTCGGCGGTGGCGAGCGGGCCCATGGCGTGGCCGAAGCCCAGCTTGCAGGCGAGGTCGATGTCCTCGGCGGTGGCGACGCCCGACTCGTAGAGCTTGGTCGCCTCGACGACGAGGGCGGAGATGAGCCGGGTGGTCACGAAGCCGGCGACGTCCCGGTTGACGACGATGCAGGTCTTGCCGACGGACTCGGCGAACTCCCGGGCGGTGGCGAGGGTTTCGTCGCTCGTCTTGTATCCGCGGACGAGCTCGACGAGCTGCATCATCGGCACCGGCGAGAAGAAGTGCACGCCGACGACCCGCTCGGGGCGCTCGGTGGCCGCCGCGATCTTGGTGATCGGGATGGCGGAGGTGTTGGAGGCGAGGACGGCGTCTTCGCGCACGATCTTGTCGAGGGCACGGAAGATCTCGTGCTTGACCTCGAGCTTCTCGAAGACGGCCTCGACGACGATGTCGGCGTCGGCGACGGCGTCCAGGTCGGTGGTGGCGGTGATCCGGCCGAGGGCGGCGTCGGCGTCGTGCGCCTCCAGCTTGCCCTTGCTCACGAACTTGTCGTACGAGGCCTTGATGCCGTCGGTGCCACGCTTGAGTGCCTCGTCGGTGACGTCTCGCAGGACGACGTCCCAGCCCGCCTGAGCGGAGACCTGGGCGATCCCGGAACCCATCAAGCCGGCGCCGATGACGGCAAGCTTCCGTGCCACTGTGCGACTCCCCTTTGAACGCCTTACACGCTGTTGACATCTGCCTCTTCGGCGGACCTTAGCGGGCGTGAGGTGCTGTGTGGCCGGTTAGTAATGCGCGTCACGTCTCATCTGACGGACATCACACCGGCACGGCTCATCCGTGGTCACGTACGGCGTAGTTGAGCACGTTCTCGCTCAACAGCTCCTCGATGTCGTCGAGAAGCGTCAGCACCTCTCGTGACACTTCGTCCGGATTGCGCCCTGCGACCATCTCACGCCCGATGTGGACGAACACCTCCGAGTGGACCCAGCAGATCTGACCGGCGATCAGCCCCGGCAGCGGGTCCGCACCGTCGGCACCGGTCGCCTCCCGGAGGGTCGCCTCGAGGTGGTCGTGGATCTCCTGCTGGAGACTCCACAGCCGGGAGCGGAGCGGCGGCGCCTCGTGGATGCAGCGCATGAAACGGTCGTAGCCCGTCATGAGGCCGATCCGGGGCGAGACCGCCTCCGCCTCCGCGCGCAGCTCGCGCAGCACGGCCCGCGCGGCCGACTCCCCCACGTCCCGGGCGCGCACCCAGCGCGAGAGCTGTTCGACTACGCCGGAGGAGCGGTCGAAGAAGAGGTCCTCCTTCGCCGGGAAGTAGTTGTAGACGGTGTTCACGGAGACATCGGCGGCCTCCGCCACCTCCGCGATGGTCACGGTCACGAACCCGTGCTCCAGGAACAGTCCGGTGGCGATGTCCGAGATCCGCTGTCTCGTCTCGCGCTTCTTCCGCTCCCTGAGCCCTTCAGCCATGGTCCACATCCTAGCTTCGTTGGACTCCATGAAACTTTGGGGTCATTGCAAAATTTAAGAGACTCTGTTTTTCTGTGGTCATGACCGTCATCAGTACGGCGGGCCTGGCCCGTACCTTCCAGACGAAACTCGGCCCGGTGGAGGCCGTGCGCGGCATCGACCTGAGGGTCCGCGAGGGCGAGATCCTCGGCTTCCTCGGCCCGAACGGCGCCGGGAAGACCACCACCCTGCGGATGCTCACGACCCTGTTGACACCCACCGGCGGCGCCGCCACCGTCGCCGGCCACGACCTCGCCACCGACCCCGCCGGGGTGCGGAGGGCCTGCGGCTATGTGGCCCAGTCGGGAGGGGTCGACCCGCAGATCACCGTGCGGGAGGAACTGGTCACCCAGGGCCGCCTCTACCGCCTGACGAAGACCCGGGCAGCCGAGCGGGCCGAGGAGCTGGCCCGGGATCTGGACCTGACCGGGCTGCTCGACCGCAAGTGCGGGGCGCTGTCGGGCGGTCAGCGCCGGCGCCTGGACATCGCGATGGCCCTCACCCACCGCCCGAAGGTGCTCTTCCTCGACGAACCCACCACCGGCCTCGACCCCGGCAGCCGGGCCGACCTGTGGGACCTGGTCCGCCGGCTGCGCGACGAGCACGGCACGACGGTGTTCCTGACCACCCACTACCTGGACGAGGCCGACGCCCTCGCCGACCGCCTGGTCGTCGTCGACAAGGGCGTGGTCGTCGCGGAGGGCACACCGACCGCGCTCAAGCTGGAGTACGGCGGCTCGATCGACGCCTCGCTCCAGGACACCTTCCTCGCCATCACCGGCCGCACCGCCACACCGGCCGACGCCGCCCCCGTAGCCGTATAGGAATCCCCCGACGATGCTTCTCCACGACACCGCGCTGATCTACGGCCGCTATCTCCGTCAGTCCCTGCGCTCCCGCTTCGCCCTGCTCTTCGGCGTGCTGATGCCGCTGCTCTATCTCCTCTTCTTCGGCCCGCTGCTCACCGATCTCCCGCTGGGCGGGGCGGGCAGCTCCTGGCAGCTGCTCGTGCCCGGGCTGCTGCTTCAACTCGGCCTGTTCGGGGCCTCGTTCGCGGGGTTCGCGATCATCGTCGAGAAGAGCCAGGGGGTGGTGGAGCGGATGCGGGTGACACCGGTCAGCCGGCTGGCGCTGCTGCTCGGGCGGGTGCTGCGCGACGCCACCGTCTTCGTCCTCCAGGCGGTACTGCTCGTGCTGGCCGCGCTGGCCATGGGGCTGCGGGCCCCGCTCGCCGGCATCCTGATCGGCTTCGCGTTCGTCGCGCTGCTGACGGTGTCGCTGGCCTCGCTGTCGTACGCGCTGGCCATGAAGCTGCACACCCCGGGGGAGTTCGGCCCGGCGGTCAACGCCCTGACGATGCCGATGATGCTGCTGTCCGGCCTGATGCTCCCGATGACCCTGGGCCCGGCCTGGCTGGACGTCCTCTCCCACTTCGTGCCGTTCCGCTATCTGGTGGACGCCGTCAGGGACGCCTACGTCGGCTCGTACGCCTCGGCGCACATGGCGTACGGCGTGCTGGTCGCCCTCGCGCTCACGGCACTCGCCGTGACGGTGGGCACACGCGTGTTCCGAACGGCCGGGGCGTAACTACGCTGACCTCATGGTCAATCTGACGCGCATCTACACCAGGACCGGCGACCAGGGCACCACCGCCCTCGGTGACATGAGCCGGGTCGCCAAGACCGATCTGCGGATCTCGGCGTACGCCGACGCCAACGAGGCGAACGCGGTGATCGGCACGGCGATCGCGCTGGGCGGGCTCGACGAGGAGATCGTCAAGGTCCTCACCCGGGTGCAGAACGACCTGTTCGACGTGGGTGCGGACCTGTCGACGCCGGTCGTGGAGAACCCGGAGTTCCCGCCGCTCAGGGTCGAGCAGTTCTACGTCGACAAGCTGGAGGCGGACTGCGACCACTTCAACGAGCGACTGGAGAAGCTCCGCTCCTTCATCCTGCCCGGCGGCACGGCGGGTGCGGCCCTGCTGCACCAGGCGTGCACGGTCGTACGACGTGCCGAGCGCTCCACATGGGCCGCTCTGGAGGTCCACGGCGAGGTGATGAACCCGCTGACGGCGACCTACCTGAACCGGTTGTCGGACCTGCTGTTCATCCTTGCCCGCTCGGCCAACAAGGACGTCGGGGACGTGCTCTGGGTCCCGGGCGGGGAGCGTTAACGCTCGCGCTTGGGGAACAGCGTGTAGCCGGCGGCGATGATCACATTGATGCCGATCAGCCACGCCATGCGCTGCTGCCAGGCCCGTAGCGAGTCGGTCCCGCCGTCGCCGCCGACGTACCAGATCGCCCCCTGGAGCAGGGTCATGGCGACGACCGCGGCGAGGATCCAGCGGCCCGCGACCTTCCACTCGTGGACGGCGCGGGCCGTGCCGTACTTCGGCGGCCGTACCGGCGGCGGGCCGCCCGCGAAGCGGTGGGCGAAGTGGGCGTCGGCCCATCGGATCGTGGAGTGGCCGAGGCCCACGGTGAAGCCGATGTAGACGGCGGCCAGACCGTGCTTCCAGTCGGGCTCGGCGCCGCCGCGCAGATCGACCGCGGTCACGATGAACAGCACGAGCTCCAGCAGCGGCTCGCACAGCAGCAGCGCCAGCCCCGCCCGCGGCATCCCGAGGACGTACCGGAAGGCCAGTCCCGCGGCCAGCAGCACCCAGAACGCCACCTCGCAGGCGACGATCAGTCCGACGATCACGGCTCGCTCCCTTCGGTCACCCTTCCAGGCTCCCGGCGCGCGCGGCCGCTTTCGTCGTCGCCGCTGACGAAGTCGCCGTACATCGAAAGATGCAGTCCAGGACCGTCCCCGGGGATCAGGCGGGCGCCGCGCGGGCCGTGTTTCATGGGGACATGGCCGTACGACTCCCCCGCCCGCACCGCTTCGACGTGTACATCGCGGCCGGCGGGCTGCTCGGCGGGCTGCTCCTCGTCCTCGCGGGTCTCGGCACCCGGCGGTCCGACGACCCGATCACCCTCTTCGACGGCCCCTGGCCGGTGCTGGTGCCGCTCACCGTGCTGGCCGGCTGCGAGCTGCTGCGCCGCGCGGCACCCCGCGTGGCGCTGCTGACCGGCACGGTCGCGATCTGCGCGGACCTGGTGACCCAGGGCAGCCTCGCGTCGGTGCTGATGTTCACCGACCTGGTCTACGCGGCCGTCCTGTACGGCCCGCTCGCCTCGGCCCGGCGCATCCAGTGGATCACCGGTCTGCTCACGGTGGCCGGGACGCTGGTGCCGTTCGCGGTGTGGCGGGAGCCGGAGGCGCTGCTGATCGGCGTGGTCGTCGGTGTCGTGGCGTACGGGCCCGCCGCCACCGGCTGGATCGTCCGCAACCACCGCGACGCCGCCGAGGCCGCGCGCCTGCGTGCCGAACAGACCGCCCTGCTCGCCGAGATGGACCGCAGCCAGGCCGTCGTCGCCGAACGCGCCCGGATGGCACGGGAGTTGCACGACATGGTCGCCAACCATCTGTCGGCGATCGCGATCCACTCCACGGCCGCGCTGTCGCTGGACGATCCGGAGACGTCCCGGCAGGCCCTCGGCGTCATCCGCGAGAACAGCGTCAAGGGACTCGAGGAGATGCGCCGGCTGATCGGCATCCTGCGGGACGGCGACGGTGCACCCAGCGCGGTCCCCACCCTCGACGGGCTCGCCGTCCTGGCCGACGACGCCCGCGCCAACGGCCTCGACGTCACGCTGGAGGCCGAGCACGGCACGACCCTGCCGGCCCCCGTCGAGCTCGCCGCCTACCGGATCGTCCAGGAATCCCTCACCAACGCCCTCAAGCACGCCTGCCCCGGCCGGGTCACCGTGCTGCTGCACCAGGCGGACGGCTCCCTCGCCATCGCCGTGACCAGCCCTTACGGCGACCGCGACGGGCCGAGCGCGCCCGGTTCCGGCGCCGGTCTGGTGGGTATGCGGGAGCGGGCGGCGCTGCTCGGCGGCACCTTCGAGGCCGGCCCCGAGAGCTCGGCGAACGGCAAGATCTGGGCCGTACGCGCCACCCTGCCCGTCGCCGACGTCATCGAAGGAGATCCCGCATGATCCGCGTGCTCGTCGCCGAGGACCAGTCCGCCGTCCGCGCCGGACTGGTCCTCATCCTGCGCAGCGCGCCCGACATCGAGGTGGTCGGCGAGGCCGCGGACGGCGAACAGGCGGTTGCGCTGGCCCGGGAACTGCGGCCCGACCTGGTGCTGATGGACGTACAGATGCCGCGTCTGGACGGGGTGTCGGCGACCCGGAAGGTCACGGAGGAGGGGCTCGCGGACGTCCTCGTGCTGACCACCTTCGACCTCGACGAGTATGTGTTCGGGGCGCTCAGGGCCGGGGCGGCCGGGTTCCTGCTGAAGAACACGGAGGCGCGGGACCTCGTGGAGGCGGTCCGTACGGTGGCGCGCGGCGAGGGGATCGTGGCCCCGGCCGTCACCCGCCGGCTGATCTCCGAGTTCGCCGCCAAGCCCGTACGGCAGCCGGGCGTCGACCCGGCGGTCCTGGACACCCTCACCCGCCGTGAACGCGAGGTGCTGTCCTGCCTGGGCGAGGGACTGTCCAACGCGGACATCGCGACCCGTCTCGACATGGCGGAGGCGACGGTGAAGACGCACGTCAGCCGACTGCTGGGGAAGCTGGAGCTGCGCAGCCGCGTGCAAGCGGCGGTGCTGGCGCAGGAGTTGGGTGTCTGAGCGATCGCATACTGAGTGGTCCAGACCTATTGACCCGTGGTCCAGACCTTTCTATTCTCGCCGCACCGTGGGCGTGAAGGCTCAGTTGCGCCCCCAACACCCCTCAAGGAGGCGCGGCATGCGCTTCAGACACAGAGTGGCGGCAGGGCTAGCGACCCTGGTGCTCCCCTTCGCCGGCCTCGTCGGCCTCGCGAGCCCCGCCCAGGCCGCGACATCCGCGACCGCCACCTATGCCAAGACGCAGGACTGGGGCACCGGCTTCGAAGGCAAGTGGACCGTCAAGAACACCGGCGACACCGCCCTCAGCTCCTGGACCGTCGAGTGGGACTTCCCCTCCGGCACGTCCGTCACCTCCGCCTGGGACGCCGACGTCACCTCCTCCGGCACCCACTGGACCGCCAAGAACAAGTCCTGGAACGGCACCCTCGCCCCCGGCGCCTCCCTCTCCTTCGGCTTCAACGGCTCCGGGTCCGGCTCCCCCGCGAACTGCAAGCTCAACGGCGGCAGTTGTGACGGCGGCACCACGACCCCCGGCGACAGCGCGCCGAGCGCCCCCGGCACTCCCACCGCCTCGGACATCACCAACACCTCGGTGAAGCTCTCCTGGAGCGCCGCCACCGACGACAAGGGCATCAAGAACTACGACGTCCTGCGCGACGGCACCAAGGTCGCCACCGTGACGACGACCTCGTACACCAACACCGGCCTGACCGCCGGCACCGACTACTCCTACAGTGTCCAGGCCCGCGACACCGCCGACCAGACCGGCCCGGTCAGCGGCGCCCGCGCGGTGCGCACCACCGGCGGCACCACCGAGCCGCCGCCCACCGGCGACAAGGTCAAGCTCGGCTACTTCACCGAGTGGGGCGTCTACGGCCGCAACTACCACGTCAAGAACCTGGTCAGCTCCGGCTCCGCGTCGAAGATCACACACATCAACTACGCGTTCGGCAACGTCAAGAACGGTCAGTGCACCGTCGACGACACCTACGCCGCCTACGACAAGGCCTACACCGCCGACCAGTCCGTCAGCGGCGTCGCCGACACCTGGGACCAGCCGCTGCGCGGCAACTTCAACCAGCTGCGCCAGCTGAAGGCCAAGTACCCGCACATCAAGGTGCTGTACTCCTTCGGCGGCTGGACCTACTCCGGCGGCTTCGGCCAGGCCGCGGCCAACCCGGCCGCGTTCGCCAAGTCCTGCAAGGCGGTCGTCGAGGACCCCCGCTGGGCCGATGTCTTCGACGGCATCGACATCGACTGGGAGTACCCGAACGCCTGCGGACTGACCTGTGACACCTCCGGCGCGGCGTCCTTCAAGAACCTGATGCAGGCCCTGCGTACCGAGTTCGGCTCGAACTACCTGGTCACCGCGGCCATCACGGCCGACGGCTCCTCCGGCGGCAAGATCGACGCGGCCGACTACGGCGGCGCCTCGGCCTCCGTCGACTGGTACAACGTGATGACGTACGACTACTTCGGCGCCTTCAACGCGCAGGGCCCGACCGCCCCGCACTCGCCGCTGACCTCGTACTCCGGCATCCCGCAGGCCGGATTCAACTCCGCCGACGCGATCGCCAAGCTGAAGTCGAAGGGCGTGGCGTCCAAGAAGCTGCTGCTCGGCATCGGTTTCTACGGCCGCGGCTGGACCGGTGTCACCCAGGCCGCCCCCGGCGGCACGGCGACCGGAGCGGCCCCGGGCACCTACGAGGCGGGCATCGAGGACTACAAGATCCTCAAGACGTCCTGCCCGGCCACCGGCACCATCGCGGGCACGGCGTACGCCTACTGCGGCAACAACTGGTGGTCGTACGACACCCCCGCCACCATCGGCACCAAGATGACCTGGGCCAAGAACCAGGGCCTGGGCGGGGCGTTCTTCTGGGAGTTCAGCGGCGACACCGGCAACGGTGAGCTGGTGAGCGCGATCAACAACGGGCTGTCGTAAACGGGTTACGACCGTCGGTAGGACCTAGGCGACATTGACGCGCTGACCGGGCGGGGCTGCTTCCAGCCACGCGAGGAAACCGGTCAGCGCGTCTTCGCTCATGGCGAGTTCCAGCCGCGTGCCCCGGTGCAGACAGGTCAGGATGACGGCGTCGGAGAGCAGCGCCAGCTCCTCCTCGCCCTCCGGCAGCCGACGCCCGGCGACCTCGATCGCGGCGCGCTCCAGGACGCGGCGCGGGCGGTAGGCGTAGGAGAAGACGCGGTACCACTCGATGCGGTCGCCGTTGTAGCGGGCGACACCGTAGCTCCAGCCCTTGCCGTTGGTGTCGGGTTTCTCCGGGACGTCCCAGCGCAGCGAACAGTCGAAGGTGCCGCCGGAGCGCTGGATGAGTCTGCGACGAAGGCCGAAGACGAACAGTCCCAGCACCACGAGTGCCACGACGATTCCGCACACAGTCAGAGCGAGGGCCATCGACACCGACCTCCTCGTCTACTCGGTAACGGAATGGAAAAAACATCCACATTTGCCTCAGCCGCGACCAGGGCCGGATTGCTCCGGTCCCAGCCGCGGCTGAGTGACGTCATAGGCGTGACGCGCCGACTAACGCGTCGCCGCCGCACGGATGCGTACGTCCGCGCGACGCTCGGCGGCGGCGTCACCCTCCGCCTTCGCACGCTCCAGCTCGCGTTCCGCGCGCTGGACGTCGATCTCGTCCGACAGCTCGGCGATCTCGGCCAGCAGCGACAGCTTGTTGTCCGCGAACGAGATGAAACCGCCGTGCACCGCGGCGACGACCGTTCCACCATCACTCGTACGGATGGTCACCGGGCCCGACTCCAGCACACCGAGCAGCGGCTGGTGACCGGGCATGACGCCGATGTCGCCGGACGTGGTGCGCGCGACGACCAGGGTGGCCTCGCCGGACCAGACCTCTCGGTCGGCCGCGACCAGCGCGACGTGCAGCTCAGCAGCCAAGGTGGCTCCTCGGGTCACCACCCGGCGGTTCGGCCGGGTGTTGGTTACAAGTCTAGTAGGCGTGAAAGAGGGGGCGGGACGTGCCCCGCCCCCTCAGTCGAACTCAGAGCTCAGGACTCTTCAGGTCCGAGTTCAGGAGACGCCGAGCTCCTTGGCGTTGGCCTTGAGGTCCTCAATGCCACCGCAGAGGAAGAACGCCTGCTCCGGGAAGTGGTCGTACTCGCCGTCGATGATCGCGTTGAAGGCCGTGATCGACTCCTCCAGCGGCACGTCCGACCCGTCGACGCCGGTGAACTGCTTGGCGACGTGGGTGTTCTGGGACAGGAAGCGCTCCACGCGACGGGCGCGGTGGACGACGAGCTTGTCCTCTTCGCCCAGCTCGTCGATACCGAGGATCGCGATGATGTCCTGGAGGTCCTTGTACTTCTGGAGGACACCCTTGACACGCATGGCCGTGTTGTAGTGGTCCGCCGCGATGTAGCGGGGGTCCAGGATGCGGGACGTGGAGTCCAGCGGGTCCACGGCCGGGTAGATGCCCTTCTCGGAGATCGGACGGGAGAGAACCGTCGTCGCGTCGAGGTGGGCGAAGGTGGTGGCCGGGGCCGGGTCGGTCAGGTCGTCCGCGGGGACGTAGATCGCCTGCATCGAGGTGATCGAGTGACCACGGGTCGAGGTGATGCGCTCCTGGAGGAGACCCATCTCGTCGGCCAGGTTCGGCTGGTAACCCACCGCGGAGGGCATACGGCCGAGCAGGGTCGAGACCTCGGAACCGGCCTGCGTGAAGCGGAAGATGTTGTCGATGAAGAACAGCACGTCCTGCTTCTGCACATCGCGGAAGTACTCCGCCATGGTCAGACCGGCGAGGGCCACGCGCAGACGGGTGCCCGGGGGCTCGTCCATCTGACCGAAGACCAGGGCGGTCTTGTCGATGACGCCCGACTCCGCCATCTCCTCGATGAGGTCGTTGCCCTCACGCGTGCGCTCACCGACACCGGCGAACACGGAGACACCGTCGTGGTTGTTGGCGACGCGGTAGATCATCTCCTGGATGAGCACCGTCTTGCCGACGCCGGCACCACCGAACAGACCGATCTTTCCACCCTTGACGTACGGGGTGAGAAGGTCGATGACCTTGACGCCGGTCTCGAACATCTCGGTCTTCGACTCGAGCTCGTCGAAGTTCGGAGCCTTGCGGTGGATGCCCCAGCGCTCGCCGTCGTACTGCTCGTCGACGTTCAGGACCTCGCCGAGGGTGTTGAACACCTTGCCCTTGGTGAAGTCGCCGACCGGCACGGTGATGGAGGCACCCGTGTCGGTGACCGCGGCCTGGCGGACCAGACCGTCGGTGGGCTGCATGGAGATGGTGCGGACCAGGCCGTCACCCAGGTGCTGGGCGACCTCCAGGGTCAGCGTCTTCTTCGCACCGTCGAGGGCCGGGTCGGCCACCTCGACGTGCAGAGCGTTGTAGATCTCCGGCATCGCGTCGACGGGGAATTCCACGTCGACGACCGGGCCGATGACCCGGGCGACGCGGCCCGTGGCAGCGGCCGTCTCAACTGTCGTCGTCATTACCTGTCACTCCCCGCGGTCGCGTCGGCCAGGGCTGCGGAGCCACCGACGATCTCGCTGATTTCCTGGGTGATTTCGGCCTGGCGGGCCGCGTTGGCAAGACGGGAGAGAGTGGTGATCAGCTCTCCCGCGTTGTCGGTGGCCGACTTCATCGCGCGCCGCGTGGCGGCGTGCTTCGAAGCGGCCGACTGGAGCAGCGCGTTGTAGATACGGCTCTCCACGTAGCGCGGCAGGAGGGCGTCGAGGACGTCCTCCGCCGAGGGCTCGAAGTCGTACAGCGGAAGGATCTCGCCCTTGGGCGTGGCCTCCGCGGCGACCTCTTCGAGGCTGAGCGGCAGCAGACGGTCGTCGAGCGCCGTCTGCGTCATCATCGAGACGAACTCGGTGAAGACGATGTGGAGTTCATCCACGCCACCCTCGGCCGTGTCCTTCTCGATGGCCTCGATCAGCGGACCCGCGACCTTCTTCGCGTCCGCGTACGTGGGCTCGTCGGTGAAGCCCGACCACGACTCCGCGACCTTGCGCTCGCGGAAGTTGTAGTGGGCCAGACCGCGGCGGCCGACGATGTACGTGTCGACCTCCTTGCCCTCGGCCTCGAGACGCTCGGTGAGCTTCTCCGCCACCTTGATGGCGTTGGCGTTGAAGGCGCCGGCGAGACCACGGTCGCTCGTGAGGAGCAGCACCGCGGACCGCACGACCGTCTCGGCCTGCGTGGTCAGCGGGTGCTTGGTGTTCGAGCCGGTTCCGACCGCCGTGACCGCGCGGGTGAGCTCGGTCGCGTACGGCGTGGAGGCCGCCACCTTGCGCTGCGCCTTGACGACACGCGAGGCGGCGATCATCTCCATCGCCTTCGTGATCTTCTTGGTCGCGGTGACGGATCGGATGCGACGCTTGTAGACCCGGAGCTGGGCTCCCATGAGTCAGGTCCCTTCCGTCGTCACTTGGCCGCGGCGGCCGGCGCGTCTTCGCCGAGAAGCTTGCCGTCCGAGGTCTCGAACTGCTTCTTGAAGTCCGCGATGCCGTCGGCGATGGCGGTGAGCGTGTCGTCCGACATCTTGCCGCCCTCCTTGATGGAGGTCATGAGGCCCTGCTCCTTGCGGTGCAGGTACTCCAGGAGCTCCTTCTCGAAGCGGCGGATGTCGTTGACCGGGACGTCGTCCATCTTGCCGGTGGTACCGGCCCACACGGAGACGACCTGGTCCTCGGTCGGCATCGGCTGGTACTGAGCCTGCTTGAGCAGCTCGACCAGACGCTGACCGCGCTCCAGCTGCGACTTCGACGCGGCGTCCAGGTCGGAACCGAAGGCGGCGAAGGCCTCCAGCTCGCGGTACTGGGCGAGGTCGAGGCGCAGACGGCCGGAGACCTGCTTCATCGCCTTGTGCTGCGCGGAACCACCGACTCGGGAGACGGAGATACCGACGTTCAGCGCGGGGCGCTGACCGGCGTTGAACAGGTCCGACTCCAGGAAGCACTGGCCGTCGGTGATGGAGATGACGTTGGTCGGGATGAACGCCGACACGTCGTTCGCCTTGGTCTCGACGATCGGCAGACCCGTCATCGAACCGGCGCCCAGGTCGTCGGAGAGCTTCGCGCAGCGCTCCAGCAGACGGGAGTGCAGGTAGAAGACGTCACCCGGGTAGGCCTCACGGCCCGGCGGGCGGCGCAGCAGCAGGGACACGGCGCGGTAGGCGTCGGCCTGCTTCGAGAGGTCGTCGAAGATGATGAGGACGTGCTTGCCCTCGTACATCCACTGCTGGCCGATGGCCGAACCGGTGTACGGCGCCAGGTACTTGAAGCCGGCCGGGTCGGACGCCGGGGCGGCGACGATGGTCGTGTACTCCAGCGCGCCGGCCTCGTCGAGGGCGCCACGCACGGAGGCGATGGTCGAGCCCTTCTGGCCGATGGCGACGTAGACGCAGCGGACCTGCTTCTTCGGGTCGCCGGAGCGCCAGTTGTCACGCTGGTTGATGATCGTGTCGACGGCCAGGGCGGTCTTGCCGGTCTGACGGTCACCGATGATCAGCTGACGCTGGCCACGGCCGATCGGGGTCATCGCGTCGACGGCCTTGTAGCCGGTCTCCATCGGCTCGTGCACCGACTTACGGGCCATGACGCCCGGAGCCTGCAGCTCAAGGGCGCGACGACCGCTGGTCTCGATCTCGCCGAGGCCGTCGATCGGGTTGCCGAGCGGGTCGACGACGCGGCCGAGGTAGCCCTCGCCCACGGCGACGGACAGGACCTCGCCGGTGCGGGTGACCGGCTGGCCCTCCTCGACACCGCTGAACTCGCCGAGGATGACGGTACCGATCTCGCGCTCTTCCAGGTTGAGCGCGAGTCCGAGGGTGCCGTCCTCGAACTTCAGCAGTTCGTTGGCCATGGCCGAGGGAAGACCCTCGACCTTCGCGATGCCGTCGCCGGCAAGGGTGACCGTACCGACCTCCTCGCGCGAGGCCGCGTCCGGCTTGTACGACTGGACGAAGTTCTCCAGCGCGTCCCGGATCTCCTCCGGCCGGATCGTGAGCTCCGCCATCTGGGTTCCCTGCTCTCCTTGTTGGGCCCGAAGTTTCAACTTGGGGGTCTGGGGGCGACCCCCAGGAATCCTCTGCACGGCCCAACCGGGCCGTCTGTACGTACTGCTTATGAAGTTGCTGGTCAGCCCGCCAGGCGGCGGCCGGCGTCCTCGATACGGTCCGCGAGGGAGCCGTTGATGACCTCGTCGCCGACCTGCACCCGGATCCCGCCGAGGACCTCGGGGTCCACGTCGATGTTGAGGTGCATCGTGTGGCCGTAGAGCTTCGCGAGGGCGGCGCCCAGGCGCTGCTTCTGCGTGTCGCTCAGCGGCACCGCCGAGGTGACGACGGCGACCAGCCGGTCCCGGCGCTCGGCGGCGAGCTTGGACAGGGACTCCAGTCCCGACTCCAGGCTACGTCCCCGGGGCGCGGTCACAAGACGCGTCACCAGACGCTCGGTGGTCGCGTGGGCACGGCCGCCGAGCAGGCTGCGCAGCAGCTCGCCCTTGGCCGGCGCCGTCGCGGCGCGGTCGGTCAGCGCGGCACGCAGCTCGGTGTTCGAAGAGACGATCCGGCCGAACCGGAACAGTTCGTCCTCGACGTCGTCGAGCGCGCCCGTCTGCTGTGCGGCGGTGAGGTCGGCGATGTTCGCCAGCTCCTCCAGGGCGTCCGCGAGGTCACGCGACTGCGACCAGCGGGAACGCACCATGCCGGACACCAGATCGGCGGCCTCGCCGCCCACCTGGCCACCGAGGAGGCGCCGGGCCAGTTCGGCCTTGCCCTCGCCGGCCTGCGCCGGGTCGGTGAGGACCCGACGCAGCGACACCTCGCGGTCGAGCAGCGCGGTGACGGCGGCCAGCTCCCCGGCGAGCGTGCCGACGTTCACGGACGTGTTGTCCGTCAGCGCGTCGAGACGCTCACGTGCGGCTGCCAGGGCCTCGCGGCTCGCTCCGTTCATCGCGCGGCCTCGGCCTTCTCCTCGAGCTCGTCGAGGAAGCGGTCGATCACGCGGCTCTGTCGGGCGTGGTCCTCGAGGGACTCACCGACGAGCTTGCCGGCCAGGTCGGTGGCGAGCTTGCCGACGTCCCGGCGCAGCGCGGAGGACGCGGCCTTGCGGTCGGCCTCGATCTGCGCGTGACCGGCGGCGACGATCTCCTCGCGCTGCCGCTGGCCTTCCGCGCGCATCTCGGCGATGAGCGTGGCGCCCTGCTCCTGCGCCTCCTGGCGCAGACGCGCGGCCTCGTGCCGGGCCTCGGCGAGCTGAGCCTTGTACTGCTCAAGAACGCTCTGGGCCTCGACCTGCGCGGCCTCGGCCTTCTCGATTCCGCCTTCGATCGCCTCGCGGCGCTCTTCCAGAACCTTGTTGATGTTCGGAAGCAGCTTCTTCCAGAAGAAGAAGAACACGATGGCGAAGGCGATGGTGCCGACGAGCAGCTCGGGGCCCGGAGGAATGAGCGGGTTCTGCTCTTCCTCGGCCGCCAGCTGTACCAGGTTGGCGATCACATCAGTGCCTTTCGTCGAAACGTGTCAGGTAAGAGGGATTACTTACCGAACACGAACGGCATGACGATGCCGATGAGGGCGAGCGCCTCACAGAAGGCGAAGCCCAGGATCTGGTTGGCGCGGATCAGGCCGGCGGCCTCGGGCTGACGGGCGAGGGCCTGGGTGCCGTTACCGAAGATGATGCCGACGCCGACGCCGGGGCCGATGGCGGCGAGGCCGTAGCCGATGGAGCCGAGCGAACCGGAGACAGCGGCGAGGGTCTCAGTGGCAGCCATGCTGATTCTTCCTTCTCTTTCTTGGACCGGCGGGGGTTGGCCACCGGACGTTCTGGGGCTTGGGGTAGGGGCTCAGTGGTGCTCGGCGAGAGCGCCCTGAATGTAGGAGCAGGCCAGCAGCACGAAGACGTATGCCTGGACGGCCTGCACGAAGAGCTCGAAGAGGATCATGACCATGGTCATGACGAAGGAGACACCGGCTGCCGGGATCATCGCGCCGTTCAGCAGGTACCAGGAGGCGACGGTGAACATGACCAGCATCAGGTGGCCGGCGAACATGTTGGCGAAGAGCCGGACCGCGTGGGTGAAGGGCCGGACGAACAGGTTCGAGAGGAACTCGATGATCATCACGAGCGGCAGCACGGCGCCGAGCGACTTGTCGTAGCCCGTCACGTTCTTGAAGAAGCCGACGAAGCCGTGACGCTTGAACGTCAGGCCGACCCAGAGAACCCATACGAGCGCGGCGAGCACCACCGGGAAGGCGAAGACCGAGGCCACCGGGAACTGGGCCAGCGGGATCACGGACCAGATGTTCATGATCCAGATGAAGAAGAAGAGGGAGACCATGAGTGGCACCCACTTCTCACCCTCTTTCTTGCCGAGGGTCTCGTAGACGATGCCGCGGCGCACGAAGTCGTAGCCGGCCTCGCCGATCATCTGCAGCTTGCCCGGGACGACCTTGGCCTTGCCGAACGCGGCATAGAAGAAGGTGATGACGAGCAGGGTGGTGATGAGCGCGAGCAACATCACCTTGTTGAACTCGAACCCGCCGACCGTGGCGATGGGCTGGAACAGGAACGAGTGCAGGCCCGGAGCCGGAAAGCCACACCCGTCGGACATGATCCGACAGCTCCAGTCAAAGGCGAGCTGGGTCTGGTCAGCACTCACCGCGGGCTCCTTCGGCGTGACGCATGGGTACGGCTACCTCGTTGTGTCGGCGCGGCACGCAGCCGCTGGTCGGCACCGGACAGGTCTTACGGATGTGGGGGCGGCTGGGGGGCATCAAGCCTCGCGATTGAGCAGGCGTCAGCTCAGATGCCCGCGCCCGCGATGCCGCAGTTGGCACCGGACGATAGCAGGAGTTCTTCCACGCCTTTATCCCGGCCCTACCCCTCACGACGACGACCCTGACTTCTCCGACTTCCCGCTCTTCTCGGAGTCCGGGTCGACGTAGAAGATCTTGGCCTTCATATGCGCACGGGCCTGAGCGGCCATCCACACGACGGTCGCGACGACGAGCGAGGCCGCGAACGCCTTCGGGTTGAAGAGGGAGGTGTCCTGGAAAAGGGCGACGAAGATGAGGAGCAACAGGAGTTGGGCGACATAGAGCATCAGCCCCATGGCCTGGAACAACTGCGGGAGCGTTTTTGCCGTCCATTGCAGGACGTACAGACCGATTCCCATGAACAGGATGGCCAGCACGGTGCCGACAGCCGCTCCGAGTGCCCCCTTGCCGCCGGCGACCACTCCACTGACGGCGACGGTGACCGCGCCGACGGCCGCTGTTGGCACAGCGGTCTGGAGGAGGTTCCGGGCGTCATTGGAGGGCATGGCGGCAACTCCGCTTTCACAGGGGGCAGGGTGTCGTCATGGACGAGCGTAGTCCCGGATGGAGAGCTTGAGTCTCGCGCCAATGGACCGTCGCACTGCGGTCCTTCGACTCTGTCCGGGGTTCTCGTGAACCGTATCACAAACTATTTGATGAGGTCTTTACCTGGTGGGTGTGCTCGGTGTCACACATGAGAGTGAGAGTGCGCGTCTGTGCAAAAAGGCGGCCCAGTTGTCTGGTATTGGGGCGCTTTGCACCCCCAACCCACTCCCACGACTTGGCAATGCTCTCGTCAGATTCTTACCTTGCCGCGTCAGCGCGACGTTCCGGCTTTCCGCCTGTCCAGGAAGCGCGAACGGGCGCCGAGGGCGGTCGCCCCGTTGACGCCGGAGACCCCGACGGCGACCGGAGTGCGCTCCTCGTCCTCCTCCGACTCCACGGCCGCGGCGGCCGGTTCGGCGACCGGCGCGGATTCCGCAACGGCCCTGCGGCGGCGGTAGCGCGGCGGCAGGAAGGCCTGCGCCCACCTCGGGGCACGCGGCGTGAAGCGCGGCAGCAGCAGGAGCAGCAGACCGATCGCGGAGAGGAACACCACGCTCAGGACGATCCACATGGACGCGGAGTTCACGGAGTACGCGAGCGCGCCGAACGCGATCAGCGCCGACCAGAAGTACATGATCAGCACCGCGCGGCTGTGCGAGTGCCCGATCTCCAGGAGCCGGTGGTGCAGATGCCCGCGGTCGGCGGCGAACGGCGACTGACCGCGCCAGGTGCGGCGCACGATCGCCAGGACCAGGTCGGCCGCCGGGATCGCGATGATGGTCAGCGGCAGCAGCAGCGGGATGTAGACCGGCACCGTCTGGTGCACGGCCGCCTTCTCGGACCCGGCGAACAGCTTCAACGCGTCGGGGTCGACCTGGCCGGTGATGGAGATCGCGCCCGCGGCCAGCACCAGACCGATCAGCATCGAGCCGGAGTCACCCATGAAGATCCGCGCGGGATGCATGTTGTGCGGCAGGAAGCCCAGGCACATGCCCATCAGGATCGCCGAGAACAGCGTGGCCGGGGCGGCGGCCTCGATGCCGTACGACACCCAGACGCGGTAGGCGTAGAGGAAGAACGCCGCCGACGCGATGCACACCATGCCCGCCGCGAGACCGTCGAGGCCGTCGACGAAGTTGACCGCGTTGATGGTGATGACGACGAGCGCCACCGTCAGCAGGGTGCCCTGCCACTGGGTCAGCGCGACATTGCCCACCGTCGGGATCGGCAGCCACAGGATCGTCAGACCCTGCATGACCATGACGCCTGCGGCGATCATCTGGCCGCCCAGCTTGATCAGGGCGTCGATCTCGAACTTGTCGTCCAGGACGCCGATCAGCCAGATCAGCGCGGCGCCGCTGAGCAGCGCTCTGGGCTCGTTCGACTTGTCGAAGACCTGGCTGAGGTTGGTGAGGTGGTCGGCGACCAGCAGGCCCGCGCACAGGCCGAAGAACATGGCGATACCGCCGAGCCGCGGAGTCGGTTCCCGGTGCACGTCACGGGCCCTGATCTCCGGCATCGCTCCGGCCACGATCGCGAACTTACGTACCGGCCCTGTCAGCAGATACGTCACCGCGGCCGTGATGCAGAGCGTCAGCAGGTATTCACGCACAGGCTTCCCCACAGGTCTCGCTGGCCATCTCAGCCCCACACCCTAGCGATGGACGCATATGGATGGGGACTTTCGGGTAGCGACGATGGTTGCACGAGTGGCTGTGCACCTCGGAACGCGTACCCCCGCTCAGGCCGGATACGGCGGAAATCCCCCGACCAGATCCCGGACTTCTTCACGTGCCTTCTGCGTCTCGGCCTCACCTCTGAGCACCCCCGCGAGCAGTACGGCGATCCGCGTCATCTGCGCCTCCCCCATGCCCTGGGTGGTCACGGCCGCCGTTCCCAGGCGCAGGCCGCGGGCGTCCGCGTGCGGCAGCGCACAGCAGTCGAGCACCATGCCGGCCGCCACGAGCCGGCCCTTGGCGGTCCGCCCGTCGACGCCGAGCGGTGCCGGATCGGCGGTGACCAGATGGGTGTCGGTCCCGCCCGTGGTGACGACGAGCCCCTCGGCGGCCAGCCCCGCCGCGAGAACCCTCGCATTGGCGACCACCTGATGGGCGTACGCCGTGAAGGCCGGTGTCGCCGCCTCGCCGAACGCGACGGCCTTGGCGGCGATGGTGTGCATCTGCGCGCCGCCCTGCGTGAACGGGAAGACGGCCCGGTCGACCCGCTCGGCCAGAGCGGCGCCGCACAGGATCATGCCGCCGCGGGGTCCGCGCAGCACCTTGTGCGTGGTGGCGCAGACGACGTCGGCGTACGGCACCGGACTGGGCGCCGCTCCCCCGGCGACGAGCCCGATGGGGTGGGCGGCGTCGGCGATGAGATACGCCCCGACCTCGTCGGCGACCTCGCGGAAGAAGGCGTAGTCGATGTGCCGGGGGTAGGCGATGGAGCCGCACACGATGGCCTTGGGCCGGTGCTGGCGGGCGAGTGTGCGGACCTGGTCGTAGTCGATGAGCCCGGTCTCCGCGTCGACGCCGTACGGCACGAAGTCGAACCAGCGGCCGGAGAAGTTGGCGGGCGAGCCGTGGGTGAGGTGACCGCCGTAGGGCAGGCCGAGGGCGAGGACGGTGTCGCCGGGGCGCAGCAGGGCGGCATAGGCGGCCAGTACGGCCGACGACCCCGAATGGGCCTGCACGTTGGCGTGTTCGGCGCCGAAGAGGGCCTTGGCGCGGTCCACGGCGATCCGCTCGGCGACGTCGACGATCTCGCAGCCGCCGTGGTGCCGGGCACCGGGGTATCCCTCGGCGTACTTGTTCGCCAGCGGCGACCCCATCGCGGCCAGCACGGCCGGCGAGCTGAAGTTCTCGGCGGCGATCAGCTGCAACGACGTCGACTGGCGCGCGAGCTCACCGAGCAGGATCTCGGCCAGCTCGGGATCCTGCCGCCGCAGGATGTCGGCGGTCTCGGGGGCATGGGTGACCGACATGGTGGACTCCGGGGCGTCGACGGTGACGTACGTCCAATGTAGGCCCGGGACCGGTGGGGTGCTCGGTCGTCACGTCCTCGCAGTTACTCCGGTGAGCGCAGTGACGACAGCAACCCGATCCCCGACGTCCGTCGGCTCACCGCCCCGTCCGCGTCACATCCGGGCAGGCACACCCGTCAGCGCAGTGATCACGGGGTCCACCGCCTGATGTATCTCGTCCCCGATCGACCGGAAGAACGGCAGCGGGGCACCGTACGGGTCGTACACCTCGTCCGCCTCCGCCGTCGGGGCCAGGAGCCACCCGCGTAGAGCTGCCGCGGCGCGGACCAGGGCGCGGGCGCGGGCCACCACGCCGTCCTCCAGGGGAGGCAGCGTTGTCGGGTCTATCGCGCGGACCAGGCGGGTGAACTCCTTCAGGGTGAAGGTGCGCAGACCCGCCGAGTGGCCCATCGAGATGACCTGCTGACGGTGATCGCGGGTGGCGGTGAGGACCAGGTCGGCCATGATGACGTGCTCGTCGAGGAGTTCGCGGCCCGTGAAGCCGGTCGCGTCCGCGCCGAAGTCGGCCAGCACGGTCTCCGCGTTGGCCTCCATGGGTGCGCCTTCATGGCCCCAGGTCCCCGCGCTCTCCACGACGAGCCCGCCCCACAGCGGGTCGCCCAGCCGGTCCGCCAGGGCATGCCGGGTCAGCCGCTCGGTGATCGGCGAGCGGCACACGTTGCCGGTGCTGACGTGGAGGATGCGGAAGGTGTCACGCGGGAGCCCTGTGAAGGTCCGCGTCTCCTCCGGGTCCCATATGCCACGCCCCGCGTCAGGGGCCGTCAATTCGCCACCTCGAGGTCGGGTACGACCTTCCGGAGCTCCTCCGCGGAGATCGCGCCCGCACGCAGCAGCAGCGGCACCTCGCGGGTGACGTCGACGATCGAGGAGGGGACGTTGCCCGGGGTCGGACCGCCGTCGAGGTACACGGAGACCGAGTCGCCGAGCATCTCCTGGGCCGCGTCGCAGTCCTCCGGCGCCGGGTGGCCCGTCAGGTTCGCCGAGGACACCGCCATCGGGCCGACCTCGGTCAGCAGCTCGATGGCCACGGGGTGCAGGGGCATACGGACGGCGACCGTGCCCCTCGTGTCCCCCAGGTCCCACTGGAGCGACGGCTGGTGCTTGGCGACGAGCGTCAGCGCGCCCGGCCAGAACGCGTCGACGAGCTCCCAGGCCAGCTCGGAGAAGTCCGTGACGAGGCCGTGCAGGGTGTTCGGGGAGCCGATGAGGACGGGCGTGGGCATGTTGCGGCCCCGGCCCTTGGCCTCCAGCAGGTCGTGCACCGCTTCCGAGGAGAACGCGTCGGCGCCGATGCCGTACACCGTGTCGGTCGGGAGGACCACGAGTTCGCCACGGCGGACGGCGGACGCGGCTTCGCGCAGACCGGTCGAGCGGTCGGTCGCGTCGTTGGTGTCGTATCGCCGTGCCATTTAGCGGGCCTCCTCGTACACGTACTGCTCTGAAGACTGGGGGGTGGGGCTCACGGCATCGCCTTGCGGGCCGTGGCGAACCGGGGGCGGTTGTTGAGGTCCGGGTGGTCGGCCGCGTCGGCCCAGCCCCGCTCCTCGGTGAAGATCCACGGCACCTGGCCGCCCTGGGTGTCGGCGTGCTCGATGACGACGACGCCGCCGGGGCGCAGGAGCCGGTGTGCGGTCCGTTCCAGACCGCGGATGAGTTCGAGGCCGTCCTCCCCTGAGAACAGGGCGAGTTCGGGATCGTAGTCCCGTGCCTCGGGAGCGACGTACTCCCATTCGGTCAGCGGGATGTAGGGCGGGTTGGAGATGACCAGGTCGACCTGGCCGTCGAGGTCCGGGAAGGCGTCCAGGGCGTTGCCCTGACGCAGGTCGACCCTGGACCCCTCCGTGTTCTTGCGCGTCCACTGGAGGGCGTCCTCGGACAGCTCCACGGCGTGCACCCGGGAGCGCGGGACCTCCTGGGCGAGGGCGAGCGCGATGGCGCCGGAGCCGGTGCACAGGTCGACGATGCAGGGCTCCACGACGTCCATGGCACGTACGGCGTCTATCGCCCACCCGACCACGGACTCGGTCTCGGGCCGGGGCACGAAGACCCCGGGGCCGACCTGGAGTTCCAGGTAGCGGAAGAAGGCCCGCCCGGTGATGTGCTGGAGCGGCTCGCGCTGCTCACGGCGGGCGATGACCTCCCAGTACCGGGCGTCGAAGTCCGGGTCCTTCACGGAGTGCAGCGCGCCCCGCTTCACGCCGTGCACGAACGCGGCGAGCTCCTCCGCGTCGTTGCGCGGCGAGGGCACGCCGGCGTCGGCCAGCCGCTGGGTGGCCTGGGCCACCTCTGCGAGCAGCAGGTTCACGCAAGTCCTCCGTGTCGTACTAGGTCGTGCGGACGTGCCTTTAGGCGGCTGCCAGCTTCGCCGCCGAGTCCGCGTCGACGCAGGCCTGGATCATCGCGTCGAGGTCGCCGTCCAGGACCTGGTCCAGGTTGTACGCCTTGAAGCCGACGCGGTGGTCCGAGATGCGGTTCTCCGGGAAGTTGTACGTACGGATCTTCTCGGAGCGGTCGACGGTGCGGACCTGGCTGCGGCGGGCGTCGGCGGCATTCTTCTCCGCCTCCTCCTGCGCCGCGGCGAGCAGCCTGGAGCGCAGGATACGCAGTGCCTGCTCCTTGTTCTGCAGCTGGCTCTTCTCGTTCTGGCAGGAGGCGACGACTCCGGTGGGAATGTGCGTGATGCGCACGGCGGAGTCGGTCGTGTTGACGGACTGGCCGCCGGGACCGGAGGAGCGGTAGACGTCGATGCGGAGGTCGTTCGGGTTGATCTCGACGTCGACCTCCTCGGCCTCGGGGGTCACGAGGACACCGGCCGCGGAGGTGTGGATACGGCCCTGCGACTCGGTCGCCGGCACGCGCTGCACGCGGTGCACGCCGCCCTCGTACTTCAGCCGGGCCCAGACGCCC
The DNA here is from genome assembly GCF_044742595.1 of Streptomyces sp. NPDC087859. Classification (NCBI taxonomy): domain Bacteria; kingdom Bacillati; phylum Actinomycetota; class Actinomycetes; order Kitasatosporales; family Streptomycetaceae; genus Streptomyces; species Streptomyces sp. NPDC087859. The sequence continues at coordinate 143,084 of NZ_JBIUUU010000014.1, forward strand.
TGCCCGGGCTCGGTGGCACCCTGGCCGCCCTTGGTCTTCACGGCGACCTGGACGTCCTTGTAGCCGCCCAGCTCGGACTCGGTGGCGTCGATGATCTCGGTCTTCCAGCCGACCCGCTCGGCGTAGCGCAGGTACATGCGCAGCAGGTCGCCGGCGAACAGGGCGGACTCGTCGCCGCCGGCGCCCGCCTTGACCTCGAGGATGACGTCCTTGTCGTCGTTGGGGTCCCGCGGAACGAGCAGCAGGCGCAGCTTCTCGGTGAGCTCCTCGCGCTGCTTCTCCAGCTCCTTGACCTCGGCAACGAAGTCCGGGTCGTCGGCGGCGAACTCCTTCGCCGTCTCGATGTCGTCACCGGTCTGCTTCCAGGAGCGGTACGTGGCGACGATCGGGGTGAGCTCGGCGTAGCGCTTGTTCAGCTTGCGCGCGTTGGCCTGGTCGGCGTGGACCGACGGGTCCGCGAGCTTCGTCTCCAGGTCGGCGTGCTCACCGACGAGTTCCTCGACGGCCTCGAACATCTCAGGGCTCCTGTACTGCGGATGAAGGGGGAAGGCGGGCGACCAAAAACGCCGGTCCCGGCGCACTCCGAGGAGTGCGGCGTGGACCGGCGCTGGTGGCTCGCTACTTCTTGGCAGCAGCCTTGCCGAAGCGGGCCTCGAAGCGGGCCACACGGCCACCGGTGTCGAGGATCTTCTGCTTGCCCGTGTAGAACGGGTGGCACTCGGAGCAGACCTCGGCGCGGATGGCGCCGCTCTGGATCGTGCTACGGGTGGTGAACGACGCGCCACAGGTGCAGCTGACCTGCGTCTCGACGTACTCGGGGTGGATCTCGCGCTTCAAGGTGTCTCCTAGTTTCGGGAGGGCACCGGGTCGCCGTCCGCGGGTTGCGGGGGCGTGAACCGGGGCCGACGTACCAGTCTGCCAGCACTGGCCGCATCCCCCAAAACCGGGAGGCGGGGCGATCTATTCCCAGCGCCCCGGCGGGGGTCGTGCGCGGCCCTACGACGAGGTGACGACGCCCTTGGCCTGGCCGGTGGCGGTGCCCTTGGTGGCGCTCTTCGGGATCGCCCGGTCGTTCTCCAGGGCTTTCCAGACCAGCTTCGCCTTGTCCTCGTCCACCAGTACCCGGTTGCCGTCCTGCGGGTCGTACTGGACCGGCATGGTGACCATGGTCATGTTCTTGGAGCTGATGCCCTTGAGGCCGTTCGCGAAGGACATGAGCTTGTTGACCGAGCCGAGGCCGGTGTCGGTCGTCACGGCGTTGGTCGCGGTGTCGGCGAGGTTGTAGAGCTTCTTCGGGCTGTCGAAGAGGTCGACGGTCTTGATCTGGTTGATCAGGGCCTTGATGAACGCCTGCTGGAGCTGGATGCGGCCGAGGTCGGAGCCGTCGCCGACGCCGTGCCGGGTGCGGACCAGGCCGAGGGCCTGCTTGCCGGTGAGCGTGTGCGTGCCGGCCTTCAGGTCGAGGTGGCTGTCGGGGTCGGTGATGTTCTTCGTGGTGGTGACCTCGACGCCGCCGAGCTCGTCGATGAGCTTCTGGAAGCCGGAGAAGTCGACCTCCAGATAGTGGTCCATGCGGATGTCGGTGAGCGACTCGACGGTCTTCACGGCGCAGGTGGCGCCGCCCGTGGAGTACGCGGAGTTGAACATCACGTTGGTCGCGGCGTCGTGCTCGGTGCCCTCGGAGTCGGTGCACTCGGGGCGGTCGACGAGGGTGTCGCGGGGGATGGAGACCACGCTGGCCTTCTTGTGGCCCTCGTAGACGTGCACGATCATCGCCGTGTCGGAGCGGGCGCTGCCGTCGTCGGCGCCGCCGCCCAGCTTCTTGTTGGAGCCGGAACGGGTGTCGGAGCCGAGCACGAGGATGTTCTCGGAGCCGTTGTCGACCTTGGTGGGCCGGTCGGTGCCGAGGGCCTGGTCGATGTCGACGCTCTTGATGTTGCCGTTGAGCTTGAAGTACAGATAGCCGGCGCCCGTGCCGCCCAGCACGACGATGCCCGCGGCGGTCCAGGCCCCGATCAGCAGGCCCTTGCGCTTGCCGCGGGTCTTGCGGCGGCTGCCCTTGGCGCGATGGCGCGGGCCCGTGGAGCCGGACTCCCCGGGTATGCCGGGTTCCGGCGTGCTCTCGGCAGACATGTGCTCCTCATTCTCGTCCGGTCGGTTACCCCCTGCTTTCAGGGTCAGACGTGGTCGTTACGACCCGAACATCACCATGGTCGCCCCGCCTGGTCAGACGGGTAAACCGGAGAAAGGGTTGCACAACGCACTGTGCCCACCCCGTGGAAGGGTGGGCACAGTGCGTAGTCGTTGAACGCGGGCGTACCGCGCTCACCTGCTATTTCATCCGAAGATGTCGTACTGCTTGAAATCGGTACCGACCGAGATCCTTGTGGCGAAGATCTCGCTCGTGGCCTTGCCGGTGCCCTTGTACAGGTACAGGGTGCCGCCGGGCGTACGGGCCAGGAAGTCGGCCTTGCCGTCGCCGGTCATGTCACCGATGGCGTCGAAGGCGTTGTACGTCGTGTTGCTCCAGGTGCGCACCTTCACACGGGCGGAGAAGGGGCTGGAGGCCTTGCCGGTGCCCTTGTAGAGGTAGAGGGCACCGGTGCTCTTGTTGCGCGCGAGCAGGTCGGCCTTGCCGTCACCGTTGAAGTCACCCTTGCCGCGGACCATGTTGTACGCGTTCCAGCCGGTGCCCGTGCCGATCTGCACACGGGCCGAGAAGGTGCCGTTGCCCTTGCCCGGGTAGAGCCACGCCTTGCCGGCGGAGTCCACGGAGACCAGGTCGGGCTTGTAGTCACCGGTCAGGTCGCCGGGGGTGATGATGCGGGTGCGGGTCTTCCAGTTGTCGAAGATCTGCTTGGTCGCCCAGTCCTGGATGGACCAGTCGTAGTGCGTCCAGTAGACGTCGCCGGTGTCGCTGCGGCGGTACACCAGGTCCTGGACGCTGTCCCGGTCGAAGTCCGTCTGCGTGACGAGGTTGACGCCGCCCCAGTCGCCGAGGCTCTGCCGGGCGCCGAAGGACGTGCCCTTGGAGTCCTTCTCATAGCCCGTCTTCGTGGACGCGTTGCGCACGAAGAGGTCGGCCTTGGCGTCGGTGTAGCTCATGTTGGCGTCGTCGACCTGGGCGTAGGCGGCACCGAGGTACGTCTTGACCTTCGAGAAGACGCTGTACGCGCCCTTCTCGACGCAGTCCACGACACCCCAGGAGACGACACCGACGATGCGGCCGTTGACGACCAGCGGGCCACCGGAGTCACCGTTGCAGGCGGACGTCGTACCGGCGTCGCTGCCGCTGGCGGGCTTGCCCGCGCAGACCATGTGGCCCTTGACGAAGTCGGTGCCGTAGTAACCGGCGCAGGTGCTGTCCGACTGGATCGGCAGCGTGGCCGTCTTCAGGGTGTCGGAGACGTCCTGGGTGGTGGAGCTGGTGCGGCCCCAGCCGTAGACCTTGGCGCTGGTGCCGGCGGTGTACGAGGCGGTGTCCGTGGACGTCGTCATACGGATCGGCGTCGCCTTGACCGGGGAGGCCAGGGTGAGGACGGCGATGTCGTTGTCGATGGTCCGCGAGCTGTAGGACGGGTGGGTCCACTGACGGACCACACCGGAGACCTCGCCGGTGGTGTTGCCCGCGTCGTCGGGCAGCTGCGTGGCACCGGTCACGATCGCGCCGTACTTGGCCCAGTCGTAGCCCTTGGCGCAGTGCGCGGCGGTGAGGATCTTCGTGGGCGAGACGACGGTGCCACCGCAGAAGAAGCCGGTGTCGGTGGTGTCGTCGTAGTACCAGAGCTGGGCCATCCACGGCGCCGAGGTGATGGTGGTGGTGGAGCCGCCGATGATCTTCGCGTCGACGGTGCCGCTGCTCGAACTCAGCGACGACTTGCTGGTGTTCTCCCCCGCGGTGTCGTCACCGGCGACCGCGCCGGCGACGCGCTTCTCCAGCTCGGCCTGCGACACGGTGCTGATGGCGGGCTTGACCGTCGGCTTCGGGAGCTCGGTGGCGGCACCGGCCGACGTGGTCAGCAGCGCGGCGGCGACAGCGGCTGCCGCACCGGCCGCGCCGATGGGCAGGGCGATCCGCATCCGACGTCTGTGGCGACCGGCTCCGGACATGGCTGTACCCACTCAAGTCCCCCCTCGGGATCAGAAGTTCAAGGGTCGAAAAAGTGACCGAAGAGCGCGATCGTACACCGGGCCACAGACAGCAAAGAGGGCCACCCTTGCAACAGGGCGGCCCTCTTAACGAAGACTTACGTCAGTCGCCGTTACCGGGGGTCGGCGTCGTCTTCTGGATCTGCATCAGGAACTCGGCGTTCGACTTCGTCTGCTTCATCTTGTCGAGGAGCAGTTCGACCGCCTGCTGCTGGTCGAGCGCGTGCAGCACCCGACGCAGCTTCCAGACGATCCCGAGCTCGTCGGGAGCGAGCAGGATCTCTTCCTTACGGGTACCGGACGCGTCCACGTCCACCGCCGGGAAGATGCGCTTGTCGGCGAGCTTGCGGTCGAGCTTGAGCTCGGCGTTGCCGGTGCCCTTGAACTCCTCGAAGATGACCTCGTCCATGCGGGACCCGGTGTCCACCAGGGCGGTGGCGAGGATGGTCAGCGAGCCGCCGTCCTCGATGTTGCGGGCCGCACCGAAGAAGCGCTTCGGCGGGTACAGGGCGGTCGAGTCGACACCACCGGACAGGATGCGGCCGGAGGCGGGCGCCGCGAGGTTGTACGCACGGCCCAGACGCGTGATCGAGTCGAGCAGCACGACGACGTCGTGACCCAGCTCCACCAGACGCTTGGCGCGCTCGATGGCGAGCTCGGCGACCGTGGTGTGGTCCTCGGCGGGGCGGTCGAAGGTCGAGGAGATGACCTCGCCCTTGACCGACCGCTGCATGTCGGTGACCTCTTCCGGACGCTCGTCGACCAGGACGACCATCAGGTGGCACTCGGGGTTGTTGTGCGTGATCGCGTTGGCGATCGCCTGCATGATCATGGTCTTGCCGGTCTTCGGCGGGGCCACGATCAGACCGCGCTGGCCCTTACCGATCGGCGCGACGAGGTCGATGATGCGGGTGGTGAGGATGCCCGGGTCCGTCTCCAGACGGAGGCGGTCCTGCGGGTACAGCGGCGTCAGCTTGTTGAACTCCGGCCGCCCGCGCCCGGATTCGGGCGCCATGCCGTTGACGGAGTCCAGCCGGACCAGCGCGTTGAACTTCTCGCGGCGCTCGCCGTCCTTGGGCTGACGGACCGCACCTGTGACGTGGTCACCCTTGCGCAGGCCGTTCTTACGGACCTGGGCGAGGGAGACGTACACGTCGTTGGGACCCGGGAGGTAACCCGACGTACGGATGAAGGCGTAGTTGTCGAGGATGTCCAGGATGCCCGCGACCGGGATCAGGACGTCGTCGTCGGCGACCTGCGGCTCGGCGGCGCCACCCATCTCGTCACGGCCACGACGGCCACGACGGTCCCGGTAACGGCCGCGACGGCCACGGCGGCCGCCGTCGAAGTCGTCGTCGTCCTGCGGGCCGGCGTTGCGGTCCTGGCGGTCCTGACGGCCGCCGCCCTGCTGCTGGCTCTGCTGCTGGCCGCGCTGGCCGCCCTGCTGGTCGTCGCCCTTGCCGCGGCGGTCGCGGTCCCGGCCGCCCCGCTCACGGTCACCGCGCTCGGCACGGTCACCACGCTCGGCACGGTCCCGGCGGTCGCGACGGCCCTGACGGCCCTCCGCGTCACCGGCGTCGCCCTGCGTCTGCGCGGGCGTCTCGGCCTTCGGCTCGCTCTTCGCCTCGGCGACCACCGTCTCGGGGCTGCCGGCGTCGGCCGTGGCACGGCGACGACGGCGCTCCGCGGGAGCGTCCTCTCCCCCACGCTCGGCTTCGCTCGCGCGGGAGGGGCCCCCAGCGGGCTGCCCGGGAATCTCGATCTGCTGCTGGGCCACGGCCTTCTCGGCGGGGGCCTCGGCCGCCTTCTCCGCCTTCTTCTCGGCGGCTTCGCCGGTACGGGCCTTGGAGGTGGCGCGGCGCTTGGGCTTGGTCTCGGCGGCGTCCGCGGCGGCGGATGACGCGGCCTTGGCCGGGGCGGCACCACCGCCGGCCTGTGCCTCCTTGATGACCTCGATCAGCTGGCTCTTGCGCATACGCGCGGTGCCCCTGATGCCGAGGCCGGATGCGACCTGCTGCAGCTCGGCCAGCACCATGCCGTCGAGGCCGGTACCGCGGCGCCGCCGGGAGCCGGCACCGGTGGCAGGCGCGGAGGCGTCCGTGGAGGGCGCGGCAGCGGTCTCCTCGACACGTGCGCCCATCAGATCGGTGGTGTCGCTCACGAAGGGTCCTTCCCTGGAGCGGACGTCGGCCTGTCTGGCTCGGCGACCGTTTGTGCTGTCCGACGGCGGTCCCATCCTTGTGGACCGTGCCGGGGCGGTGGTCCGCCTGGGCGGCGGAGGAATCTGGTGATGGCGCTTCCCAGAGCAGTGACACCGACGGTCTGTGTCACATGGCTCGGTCGCACCGGTTCCGGAGCGTGCCCGGCAAGTCGCTCAGTGCCCGCGCACGAGGTACAGCCCGCGTACGTCGTACGAAACACAGTGCGGCTTGGGAGGCTCCCGGAAGAATGTCTGTCCCGGACGGGGACGTGAAGCACCTCGCCATGGTGGGGTCGGGTGCAGACTTGAGGTTAACACTACCGGATCCAACAAACATTCCCCCTCTCCAAATCCGGCAATCGCCGGTATTCAGATGTCACTGGTGGAAGCGAGCGGCAGCACAATCGCCCCCTGACCATCGAGTTCGAGCCGGTTGGCGGCCCAGCCCTCGCCTGCCAGATGGGCCACCTTGTCCGCGCTGTCCTCATCGGCCAGCGCGAGAACCGTGGGGCCCGCTCCGGAAATCACGGCCGGAACTCCGTCCGCCCTCAATCGCTCTACGAGCGCGGCGCTTTCCGGCATGGCCGGAGCCCGGTATTCCTGGTGCAGCCGGTCCTCGGTCGCGGGCAGCAGCAGCTCGGGGCGCCGGGTGAGGGCCTCGACGAGCAGCGCGGCACGGCCCGCGTTGGCGGCGGCGTCGACGTGCGGCACGGTGCGCGGCAGCAGTCCGCGCGCGGTCTCGGTGAGCACCGGCTTCCCGGGCACGAAGACCACCGGAACGACGGAACGATCGGGCTCCATCCTGATCGCCCGCGCGGCGCCCGCCTCCATCCAGGAGAGCGTGAAACCGCCGAGCAGACACGCCGCGACATTGTCGGGGTGGCCCTCGATCTCGGTCGCGAGCTCGAGGAGCGCGGTGTCGTCGAGCTTGGACTCGCCGCCTATGGTCACGGCACGCGCGGCGACGATGCCCGCGCAGATGGCGGCCGACGAGGAGCCCAGGCCACGGCCGTGCGGGATGCGGTTGGCGCACACGATCTCGAGGCCGCGCGGCTGTCCGCCGAGCAGGTCGAAGGCGGTGCGCAGGGACCGTACGAGGAGGTGCTTCTCGTCGCGCGGGAGGGTCTCGCTGCCCTCACCCGCGATGTCGATGTGCAGCCCGGAGTCGGCCACCCGGACGACGACGTCGTCGTAGAGCCCCAGCGACAGGCCGAGGGCGTCGAAGCCCGGGCCGAGGTTGGCGCTGGTGGCGGGGACGCGCACCCGGACGGCGGCGGCGCGGAACGCTGGACCGGCCATCGCTCGATGACTCTCCTTGAGCTGCGTGATTGTCGAAGACATTCGATACGTACCTGGAAACCCTCGGGTCGCGGAGATGACACGACTCCCGGCCATGCGCGGGGGCATATGCGGCGGGCGGGTTCAGTACAGCCTATCGAAGGAAGGTTCTGTGGCGACATAGGGCGCACAGGAGGCGCACGATGCGTGTCGTAAGCCCCCTGTGCACCCCCTTGGGGATGTCGCTCCGGGGATGTCTCTTATACGAGGCCGAGGCGCTCGGCCGCCGTCGCCGCGTCGACCGGGACGGTGACCGGCTGCGGGGCGCCGGCGACGGCCCAGTCGGGGTCCTTGAGGCCGTTGCCGGTGACGGTGCACACGATCTTCTGACCCGGGTCGACCAGTCCCTGCTCGGCGGCCTTCAGCAGACCGGCGACGGACGCGGCGGAGGCGGGCTCCACGAAGACGCCCTCCTGCGCGGCCAACAGGCGGTAGGCGCGCAGGATCTCACGGTCCGTCACCTCGTCGATGAGGCCGCCGGACTCGTCCCGCGCCGCGAGGGCGTAGTTCCAGGAGGCCGGGTTGCCGATGCGGATGGCGGTGGCGATCGTCGACGGGTCCTTGACGACCTCGCCGCGCACGATCGGGGCACTGCCGGAGGCCTGGAAGCCCCACATGCGGGGGGTCCTGGCGGCGATGCCGTCGGCGGCGTACTCCTTGTAGCCCTTCCAGTACGCGGTGATGTTGCCCGCGTTGCCGACCGGGAGGACGTGGATGTCGGGTGCGTCGCCGAGCATGTCCACGATCTCGAAGGCGGCGGTCTTCTGGCCCTCGATGCGCACCGGGTTGACCGAATTGACCAGCGCCACGGGGTAGTTGTCGCTCAGGGCGCGGGCGAGGGTGAGGCAGTCGTCGAAGTTGCCGTCGACCTGGAGGATCTTCGCGCCGTGGATGAGCGCCTGGCCCATCTTGCCGAGCGCGATCTTTCCCTGCGGGACGAGTACGGCGCAGACCATGCCGGCGCGCACCGCGTACGCGGCGGCGGAGGCGGAGGTGTTGCCGGTGGAGGCGCAGATGACCGCCTTCGCACCCTCTTCCTTGGCCCGGGTGATGGCCATGGTCATGCCGCGGTCCTTGAAGGACCCCGTCGGGTTCGCGCCCTCCACCTTGAGGTGGACCTCGCAGCCCGTGCGCTCGGAGAGCACCTGCGCGGGCACGAGGGGCGTGCCGCCCTCGCGGAGCGTCACGACCGGCGTGCTGTCGGAGACGGGCAGCCGGTCCCGGTACTCCTCGATGATTCCGCGCCACTGGTGGGTCATTGCTGGTTACTCTCCTTCAACCCGCATGATGCTGGCGACACCGCGCACGGTGTCGAGCTTGCGCAACGCCTCGACGGTCCCGCCCAGGGCGGCGTCGGACGCGCGGTGGGTCACGACGACGAGGGAGGCCTCGCCGTCCTTGCCCTGCTGGCGAACCGTATCGATGGACACCCCGTGCTCGGCGAACACGGTGGCCACCTGGGCGAGAACACCCGGTTTGTCCGCCACGTCAAGGCTGATGTGGTACCGCGTGAAGACCTCGCCCATCCCCGACACGGGAAGGGCGGCGTACGCGGACTCGCCGGGACCGGTCGCACCATTGAGCCGGTTCCGGCAGACGGCGACCAGGTCGCCGAGCACGGCCGAGGCGGTGGGAGCACCACCGGCGCCGGGGCCGTAGAACATGAGCTGACCGGCCGCGTCCGACTCGACGAAGACGGCGTTGTAGGCGCCGCGCACGGAGGCCAGCGGATGGGTCAGCGGGATCATCGCGGGGTGCACGCGCGCGGTGACGGACGCGCCGTCCTCGGCCCGCTCGCAGATCGCGAGCAGCTTGATGGTGCAGCCCATGTTCTTCGCGGAGGCGAAGTCGGAGGCGGTGACCTCGGTCATCCCCTCGCGGTAGACGTCGTCGAGACGCACGCGCGTGTGGAAGGCGATACCGGCGAGGATGGCGGCCTTGGCGGCGGCGTCGAAGCCCTCGACATCGGCGGTGGGGTCGGCCTCGGCGTACCCCAGGGCGGTGGCCTCGTCGAGAGCCTCCTGGTAGCCGGCGCCGGTGGAGTCCATCTTGTCGAGGATGAAGTTGGTCGTGCCGTTGACGATGCCCAGCACACGGTTGACCTTGTCGCCGGCGAGGGACTCGCGCAGCGGCCGGATCAGCGGGATGGCACCGGCGACGGCGGCCTCGTAGTAGAGGTCCGCGTCGTGCTCCTCGGCGGCGGCGTGCAGGGCGGCGCCGTCCTGGGCGAGGAGCGCCTTGTTGGCGGAGACGACGGAGGCGCCGTGCTCGAAGGCCGTGGTGATGAGGGAGCGCGCGGGCTCGATGCCGCCGATGACCTCCACCACGACGTCGATGTCCCCGCGTTTGACGAGCGCGGTCGCGTCCGTGGTGACCAGTTCGGCCGGGATGCCTTCGCGCACCTTGGAGGGCCGTCGCACGGCGACCCCGGCGAGCTCGACGGGAGCGCCGATGCGCGCGGCGAGGTCGTCGGCGTGCGTCGTCATGATGCGCGCCACCTCTGAGCCGACAACCCCACAGCCCAGCAGCGCCACCTTCAGCGGACGCGTACGCATCATCCGACCTCGTTTCCTCATACCGTCTACGGTTGGTCCAGTCTCACTCACCGGACGGGAGTTTCTACCCTTCGTCCGGATCGTGAGACATCTATTTCATTTGTACGGGGGTGGAAGACAGGAGATCTTCCACCCGCCGGCGAGGGCTCACCCGACGTCGAGACGCAGCAGGTCCTCCTCCGTCTCACGGCGGACGATGACCCGCGACTCACCATCGTTCACCGCGACGACCGGCGGCCGCAGCACATGGTTGTAGTTGCTGGCCATGGACCGGCAGTACGCACCCGTGGCAGGGACCGCGATGAGGTCACCGGGCACGATGTCGGCCGGCAGGAACGCGTCCTTCACCACGATGTCCCCGCTCTCGCAGTGCTTGCCGACGACCCGGGCGAGCATGGGCTCGGCGTCGGAGGTGCGGGAGACCAGGGCGACGGTGTACTCGGCGTCGTACAGCGCGGTCCGGATGTTGTCGGACATGCCGCCGTCGACGGAGACGTAGGTGCGCAGGCCGTCGAGGGGCTTGGTGGTGCCGACCTCGTAGAGCGTGAACGCGGTGGGGCCGACGATGGCGCGCCCCGGCTCGACGGAGATACGGGGCGTGCGGAGCCGGGCGGACTCGCACTCACGCGTGACGATCTCGGTGAGCGCCTTGGCGATCTCGTGGGGCTCACGCGGGTCGTCGTCGGAGGTGTAGGCGATACCGAGGCCACCACCGAGGTCGATCTCGGGAAGCTCTACGCCGTGCTCGTCACGGATGTCCTTCAGCAGCCCGACGACCCGGTGGGCGGCGACCTCGAAGCCGGACATGTCGAAGATCTGCGACCCGATGTGGGAGTGGATGCCGATGAGCTCGAGGCCGTCCAGCTGAAGAGCCCGTCGTACGGCTTCGGCGGCCTGCCCGCCGGCGAGCGGGATGCCGAACTTCTGGTCCTCGTGGGCGGTGGCGATGAACTCGTGCGTATGCGCTTCCACGCCGACGGTGACACGGATCTGGACGCGCTGCCGCTTGCCGAGTTCCTGGGCGATGTGGGCGACGCGGACGATCTCCTGGAAGGAGTCGAGGACGATACGGCCGACGTCCGCGCGGATCGCCCTTTCGATCTCCTCCTTCGACTTGTTGTTGCCGTGGAAGGCGATGCGGTCGGCGGGCATACCGGCGGAGAGGGCGGTGGCTAGCTCGCCACCGGAGCAGACGTCGAGGTTGAGCCCCTCCTCGTGCAGCCAGCGGACGACGGCGCGGGAGAGGAAGGCCTTGCCGGCGTAGAAGACGTCGGCGTCGGCACCGAAGGCGGAACGCCAGGCGCGGGCCCGCGCACGGAAGTCGGTCTCGTCGATGACGTAGGCGGGAGTGCCGTACTCCTCGGCGAGCTGCGTGGCGGTGATGCCGCCGACGGTGAGGACACCGTCCTCGTCGCGCGTGACCGTCTGGGCCCAGACCTTCGGGTCGAGGGTGTTGAGGTCGGCGGGCGGCGCGGAGTAGTGGCCCTCGGGGAGAACATCGGCGTGACGGGGCCCGGCGGGGTGTGCGGAACGGCTCATGGTCTGTGGCTGGCTCTCTAGATGTGGTCGGGTGCGTCGATGCCGAGCAGGGTCAGGCCGCCGGCCAGCACCGTCCCGGCGGCTTCGGCGAGGGCGAGCCGGGAACGGTGGGCGACCGAGGGTTTCTCGTCGCCGAGCGGGAGGACCGTGGGCAGGAAGGCGAGGGTCGCGTCGGCGACGGTCACCAGGTGGCGGGCAAGGCGGTCCGGCGCATGTGCCGTGGCGGCGGCGCCCAGGATCCGGGGGTGGTCGGCGAGGGCGGCGATGAGAACACCGGCGGTGACGTGCGGGTCGCCGGACTGCGGATCTCCAGGCCGTACGTCTCCGGGGTGCGGCTCTCCAGGCCGTACGTCGCCGGGGTGGGGGTCGAATCCCAGGTCGGCGGCGTTGCGGCTGAGCGCCCGGGTGCGGGCGTGGGCATAGCGGACGCGGAAGAGAGGGTTGCTCTCGCGCTGAACCAGGTGCTCGTCGGTGATACGGGGCCGGTCGTGGGCGGCGGGATGAAGCAGCGCCCAGCGGGCGGCGTCGCGGCCGAGGGGGGTGGGGTCGGCGGGGGCGGGCACCGGGCGGATGTTGATGTGGAGGGGGGCGGAGGCGTCAAGGCTTGCGCCGAGGGGGGTGGGGGCGGCGGGGGCGGGCGCCGGTCGCACGTTGATGTCGAGGGGGGCGGGCGCCTCGGGGGCGCCGGATGCGCCGACGCGCGCGCCGAAGGGGGCGGAGTCGGCGGGGGCGGGCACCGGACGGACGTCGACGTCGAAGGGGGCGGGCGCCCCGCGGGTGCCGGAGGCGTCGACGCGTGCGCCGAGGAGGTCGGTCCATTCCGGCCGGGGCAGGGCTTGCGAGGACGTACGGACGAGGGCGCCCTGGGAGACGAGGATGCGGGCGATGGCGTCCATGACGACGACGGCGCGGACCTCGTGCGGGGCGTGGAGCCGCACGATCTCTCCGGTGGGGCGGTCGCTGTGGCCGTACCGGAGCCCGCGCCGCAGGATCTCCTCGACGAGCCCGGCGGGGGTGGTGTCGCGCAGGCTGATGTTGAGAAACCCGGGCCCCGTGACGACGACGTCGGTGACGCCGGGGGTGTCGAGGAGATGCGGCCGGAGAATCTCGGCGACCTTTTCCGACGGCCGGCCGGCGGGGCGGGCGAGCTGGAGGGCGATGTTGGTGGCGTAGTCACCACAGCCGCCGGGCCCGGGGGGCGTGACGACGGCCCGTCCAGGAACGGTCACGTTCAGCTCCCCGCCGTCGACAGCGCGACGGACCGCGCGCAGCACGGTACGGGAGAGCTCGACGGGGGTCACGGGACAAGCGTAGGGGAGGAGGGGGGTGGGTAGGCGAGTCGGTTTGGGCGAAGGTCCGCGATGTGGACGGGGGCGAGACACCGGGCCGGGCGGGCGTGGGGTGGGCGGGGCGGGGCTGGGTGGGCGTGGGGCTCAGCCGCCGGTGCGCCCGGCCCTCTCAGCCTCTCCGGCACCGAGAACGCGCCCGAAGACATCGTCGCTGTCCTCCTCGACCGGGTCCGCGGCATGCTTGCGCTCGATCAACTGCCGTACGAGCTGGACGAGTTCGGCGGGCTCGAAGGGCTTGGCCAGGAAGGCGTCGACACCGACATCGAGACCGCTCTCCACCTCGTGCTGTGTGCACGCGCTGACGATGGCAAGAGGAAGATCACGGGTCCGAGGATCGGAACGCAGCCGGGCGGCGGTCCGAAGCCCATCGAGTCGGGGCATAACGACATCAAGGGTCACCACGTCGGGCCGCACCTGATGCACCACATCCAGACACTCGGCACCATCAGCCGCGGTCACGACCTCGATGCCCTCCAGCTCGAGATTGACCCTGATCAACTGCCGGATGACCTTGTTGTCGTCCACAACAAGCACCCGGCCCGAAGCGCCTGGCACAACTCGAGAGTAGGTCCGGACCGGCCACCGCGTCCGGGTTTTACCGACTTCTGCCCCCGCGGGGGAACGAACGAGATCACCGGTCCCCACAACCGACCACCGCGACCCCTCCCGGACAGGGCTGCGACGCCGATAAACCCGTTCATGAACACCCCGACGAAGCTGGTAGTGTTCTACCCGTCGCCGCGAGCAACGCGACCGACACGCCCCCGTAGCTCAGGGGATAGAGCAACGGCCTCCGGAGCCGTGTGCGCAGGTTCGAATCCTGCCGGGGGCACTCGCCGAAGATCAGCAGAAACCACACGCTGACCTGGGCGGATGCCGACATGAAAGAGCGGGAGTCAGTCTCACTGACTCCCGCTCTTTGTAGTTGTTTCGCAGTGGTCGCGATAGACCTGCGATAGACACCCGACACGATCAGGGCGAGCAGCGCCCCGCCGACACGCCTAGTACGGACCCATCCGCTCGGCGGCCTGCTGGAGCCTCCGCGTTGCCGCATCGAGTATCCGCACCGTGTCTGGGAGACCGCTGAAGTCCGAGGCAGCATCCGCGAGCAATCCTGCGTTGTCGCTGAGATTGGCCAGCTTGTCCGTCGCACGGGCGAGCAGCCTCGCGTTGTCCTCCAAGCCAGACAGCTGCCACGCCGAGTCATTCAACATCCGAGCGACATCCTCGGAGATCCCAAAACCGTGAACTCGCGGATCGCTCAGCTCGTCGGTGAGGCTGCGCAGCAACGCAGCGAGGTCTGGTGCACTCTCTGAGACTCAAGAGGCCTCCGGAACCGCTCAGGTGAAGTGCCAGACGAAGGTGGTGTGCGTGAGAGGCTCACGCACACCACCGACCTACTCTCAGTTCGTGGCAAAGAATCCGAGCTCGCTCTTCCCGAGCCCACCGACCACCAAGGCCCGGTCAAGGAAGCGGTTGTACTCCTCGCATGCAGTCTCAGGAAGCAGTGCGCAACTGTGGCAGGCGGCAAGATTGCAGGATCCGGGACCTTGGCCTTTGCTCTCGATGCACACCGGGTCCGAGGAACACCACGCAGCGTGTGCCAGGGCGTTCTCCAGCACTCCCTCCAACCGACCGGGCTCGCCCATCCGAACCAGGCCGCCCAAAGTGCCCTCCGAGTCCCCGGCGGCGGTGTAGATGAGGATGCCGGCCATGCCGTCCGGGCCGGGGCTCACGTAGAGGCGCTCCCTCAGAGAAGCCGAGCTGTAGCCGCACTCGTAGGTGAGTTGGTTGATGAGCAGGTGCGCCAGTGTGTGCAGGAGGATGAAGCGCGGCGACAACTCGCGCTTGGTCAGGCCGCGCTGTTCGGCCAGGTCCGAGAAACGCTGCGTGAGTAGTTCAGCCTGTGCCAGAACTTCCCGGCGCTCCTCCCATGCACCTAGCAGCGTCGTGTCGAGTTCCAGGTATATGCCCTCGCCGCTTACAGCGTATGCCGGAAGCCAGTTGCCACCCGGGCGCGCGAGCGTGCGGCGCAGCAGTGCCTTACGGGACGCGTCATCGTAAGGGGACTCCGCGAAAACGCGATTGAATCCCCATAGCACCCGAGTTTCGCGGAGCTTTTCTACAAGCCTTACGCGGGCGAAGGCGGAGGCAATGCTGGGGGCGTACTGTCCTCGGGGCTCGCGTACGACCAGTTCCTCAGACTCGATCGCACCACGCAGCGTCTGGTACTCGGTGGCGCGGAATGGGGCCGGATCCTGTGCGGAGCCAGGCTCCTTTGTCTCGGAAACTCCGGATTCGGACTGTTGCAGGACGGCTAGTGCGCGGGCGATCTCCTCGTCGCTGAAGTCATCGAGGAGGAAGGCGTTACCCTGGGCCGCTTTCCGGAGCATAGGGACAGGCAAAGCCTCGCCCTTGTCAAGGAAGACCGCTGTCCTGTTCCGGGCCTGGACGATCGCCCCGTCCTGGAGGACAGCGAGGATCTTTGGGTCAGCGGTCGACGCGGCCACCTCAGGCACAAAGATGGAGCTCTTCAGGAGCGAGTAGTAGACGTTCGCGGCGCCGCGCAGGCTGCCGCGGAGAGGACTCCCGCACGGCTCCCCTTCGCGGTCGATCCCCAGCCAGGGTGCCCCGCCGCGGCACAGGTACGCCGGCCCGCCCGGCTCGAGCTCCTCCGAGAGAAACGTGGAAAGGCCGTTCTCGGCACTACTCCTTGTTGATGTGATGCCCTCCAGGCTCCGAGTCGCTTTGCAGGAACAGGACACCCGTTGAGAGGCCAGAGTGCCGCCGCCGGAGGACCGCAGCGAGAGGCGGTGCCCCCGGCAGGAGGGCGACGCTGACTTGTGCGCCCATTCGAACCAGGGGAAGTCCTGGAGGTGCCCTCGCTCACAGATCGCGACGAAGGGCACTTGAGCGAAGAAGGGTTTGCGGCCGGAGGACTCATGCTCCTTGCAGGCCGGACGGTTCTCCTGGTGGAGCCGGTCCTTGGCCAGCTTGCGGCAGCGCGGGCAGAAGCCCCAGGTGGGGAATCGGAGGACCGGGACGGTGAGACCGGTATTGACCCCGTTATCCGAACGGGTGCGGTAGTCCGGAGGAGAGTAGAGCGCGTCAACGCCGAGATGCTGTTCCAGGCGCCATTCATGGATACGGAACTCTTCCTGGTTGCGGTCGTCTCCGCGTGGAAACCAGTGGTCGAGGCCTGCGGTAATGACCGACGTGCCGTCGGAGAGCACATGCATGGCCCCGGGGCCGAATGGAGCGACCATCTGGGAGCGCCGGACCTTGCCGCGGATCATGACTGTCCTTCCTGGATCGCGTACTCCGAGGTGACCTCGATCTGGCATTCGGCGTCGACGCCGCGCATGGATGAGGGGATCGCCCAGGTCATACTCTGCGCCTGCTCGTCCGCGTACTGGCCAAGAGGGCGCAGGAGCTGGTCGCCGCTAGCCATGGGCCCGAAGTCGCCCCACTGTCCGGGTTGCCACGCCTCCCACTCCTTGCGCATCCTGTCCAGGATGCTGGCTGTGCGGTCAGCTTCTTCGGAGTCGCAGAAGTCGACCCGGTCGAGGAGAAGCTTTCTGGCCGCTTCCCACCCTTCGGCTGGGAACGGCTGAGGCTCAAGCGCCTCCGGTCCGGTCTGCCGGATGTAGGCAACCGCGACTGCGCGCAGGGCCCGGTCCAGCGCGGGCGGGGCGAATGGGGTGGAGCTGGTCGGTTCGACCTGCGCGTACAGGCGTTCGTGGTAGCTGCGGAAGCGCTCAAAGTGGCTGCGGTCGCGGGGCTTGCCGGCTCCGTACAGGGTGACGACCAGGCCGGGAATGCGTCGTCCGACGCGACCGGTGACCTGGATGTACTGAGAGGTGCTCTTGGGCTGGCCGACAACGGTCATCAGCGAGAGGCGGGGGATGTCGATGCCGACCTCAATGAGGCTGGAGGCCAGGCAGGCGTCTACGGCCCGCTGTTCGTCCGTGAGCTGCCGCTCGAGTTTCTGGATGGCTTCGGGGATCTGGTCCTGACGGAGGCGGCTGGTCATCTCCTCGACCCAGTTGAGGTAGCGCATCCCGGTGCGGTCCGTCTCTGAGCGGTTGTTGATGGTCCTCAGGTAGTCGGGGATGTCGGACTGCATGAGCGACAGTGAGTTGCCGAGCTCACGGAGGCTGTTGAAGAAGGCGAGCAGTGTCCACCAGGGGTCGCAGAGGTCTTCGGGAAGGTCCTTGGCTGCCTGGAGCAGGGCGGCGAACGTGCGGACCTGGGTGGTCTGCATGGATCCGAGGGCGGGGGCGTGCACGCCGATGTAGCGCCGCCCCGGTTTGAGAGTGCCGGTCTCCGGATCGCGGTCGTAGACGGCGAAGAAGGAGTCGGAGGCGTCGATGCCGTGCGGCGGGAAAAGGTGCACCTGCTCACGGCCGTAGAGGGCCTTGACCTGCTCTTCGTGCCGCCGGATCGTCGCGGTGGAGGCGACGATCTTGGGGAGGATTCGCGTGCCGTCTCGCCGGTCGGTGCACAGTTCTTCGATAACGCTCTCGTAGAGACCTGTAAGGGAGCCGAGCGGACCGGCGATGAGGTGCAGCTCGTCCTGGATGATCAACGAAGGGGGCGAGTAGGCCCGGGAGCCGTCCGAACCGAGCCCGTCAGATCCGAAGCCGAACAGGGCCCGCGCTTTGGGCCGCCAGGCAATGAGGGCGAACTTGTCCACCGTCCCGATCACGAGAGTCGGCCGGTGCTCGTAGAGGTCCTCGTCAACCACGTAGACAGGCAGCGGCGAGTCCTCCGTGGAGAAACGGCACTCGTTGTCCGGGCAGATGAAGCGCACGGTTCCGCGGTACTCCGTGTACCCGGCTACGGGTGTGCGGGCCGCTGCTCCGGTGCGCCGACCAGTCCTACGGCGACGCTGCCCGGGCGCGGTGTCTTCCTCCTGGCTGGGGACGGGACCCATCTGAGCTGAGCACCAGGGACAGCGCAGCAGCAGAAACGGGTTCTCCTGCTCTCCGCGGTAGAGCCTTCCAAGTGCTGACTTCGCATCCGCGCGCCGGTTGGGAGTGGTCTCGCCACCCACCCAGATCCCGATCGAGAAGGGGACTGCTCCGAGGTCCTGCGCGTCTGCGCGCAGTTCCTCAAGCGCGCAGACGAGAGCGGCGGCGCGTAGGAATTGCTGAGCGGTCAGCAGACGCAGCGTGTAGCGCATGAGGACGGTGACACTCGTGTCACCGGGATTGCGCAGACGACGGAGCAGCATCGTGAAGGCAGACAGTCCGAGGTAGGCCTCAGTCTTGCCACCGCCGGTCGGGAAGTAGATGAGGTCAACAACCTCACGGTCTTCATGGAGAGGATCGGCACTTGAGGGGATGGCGGCCAAAAGGAACGCGATCTGAAAGGCACGCCAGTTCCCTTTGCCCTTACGGCGAGCCTCGTTCTCATCCGGCTGGGCTCCCTCCACCTGGTAGCGCCCGTCGACGAACTGCGTCGGACGCAGGTCGGCCCCAGAGCGCAGCTGCTGGCGCAGCATGGCACGGTTTGCCATCCGGAAGGCACGGCCCACGTCGCTCCGCGCGTCACGGACCAGTTCGAGCCCTTCCCGCATCCGGCCCAGAGCCTTGCGGCAGCCTTCGATGTGCTGCGCGGCGGTCGGCCGGAACCGCTCGTCGAGGCCGGCAGCCTTCTCTTCGAGAACCTCGATCCACTCCGCGTACGCGCCGACGACCTGCTCCAGGCGCTCAGGACCGCCAGGGCCGTCCCCAGAAAGCTGCTCCATAGAGACGGTGAGCGGGCTGCCGTTCTGCCGGATGTCGGGGGTGATGCTGGGTGCCTCGTACCAGGGCAGTGGGTCGGCCTTGGCCCATGCGGCCCGACCCTCTATGGGGTCGGCCCAGTCCGCGGCGCAGCCGTGCCCCACGGCAAAGGTCCGTGCTTCCCGGTAGAGCAGATTGAACGAGGCGTCGTCCGGGTGCGTCTCGGCTTCGGCCGCCTCCGGGTAGGGGACGAGCCACCCGCCCTGCGGCTCGACGGTCATCTCGGCCTGGAACAGGCTCACAGCATCGAGTGGCTGGGTTCCGGGGACCGTCCGGTTGACAAGGGCGACTGTGATCAGCCTGCCGTCCTGGTGGCTGCGCACGTTGACGATCAGCTCCAGGTCAAGCCCGTCGATGCTGCGCGAGGCGTCCGTGTCCGGCTGCGGCTTCCGCAGAACCCGGTTGGCCGTGGCGATTTCGTCCGCAGTCAGCTCCCAGACCGCCGTAACGGGGCTGCGTACCCACCACCGCCGCGCATCGCCCGCTACAGACACGTTCTGGTGTCTGTAGCGGCCTCCTGTGAAAACGATGCGGAGAGCCACACCGCTCCCACCTGCCAGCATGAACGACAGACCCATGGTGCTGGGACGTCGGTCGTTCGCGCCGGCAAGGTCGAAGTCGTCGTCCTCGGGCGGCCCGCCGACCGTGCGCTGTGCAGCATCCTGCAGGCCCTCGAAGACCTTTTCGTCGAGCTCACCGTCCACGAGACCGGCGACGACCGTGCGATCCTCGTCTGCGGGTCGAGCGGTGCTCTCAGCGGGGTACAGGACGCCGACGCCGTACCGCACCAGCGGGGCCCGGTCGAGGATCTCCTCTCCGGACTCGGGGTCAACCCATGGGCCGCGGGCTTCCTCCCAGTTGCCGAACGGTTCCGGGTTGAGGGACTTGCCGGCGGGCGCAGGGCCGAGCAGTTCGGCCCTCAGGGCGTCGATAACGTCTTCACGCGGACCGAGGTGATCGCTGGTGGTCATGCTGCCTTCTCCTTGAAGACCTGCTTGCGGAAGCCAGGGCGTGCGTTCTGGGACATCAGCACCGTGAGTTCGTCCCTGGCGCGGGAGGCGCCCACGTAGAAGAGCGTCTGTTCGCGCGCCGACCCGAACGAGGCGATATCCGTGAGGATGACCGCTGGGGAGTCCAGGCCCTTGAACCCGTGCACTGTCCCGTATCGCACCGCTCCCGGCTGCTGGGAGCCGAAAGGCACGAGCCGGTTCCGCCACCGGGGGTCCTGGCAGATGCCGGCCGCGCTCTGGTCATTGCGCAGCGGTGACAGGACGACGATGTCCTCGGGCCGGAACCCTTCGCGGGTGAGCTGGGTGAGCCTGTCCGCCAACAGCCGCTGCTGTTCCTCGCTGTCCGTCCACCACAGGTGCTCTGCGGTCCGGTCGTTGGAGGGACGCAGCGTTCCCGCATAGCCCGGGTCAAGATCGGACGTCGCTTCCACATAGAAGGTGATGTCGGGGACGCTTCTGCAGTTGTGACGCAGTATGAACACCGCTGGCTCGCCCGCCGTCCGCTCATGGAGGGCTTCCATTCCCTCGCCGCCGGAGTCGTAGAGGGCCTGGCGCGTGAAGTCGCCGAACGCCAGCCACTGGCCGCTGGACAAACCTCCGCGCAAGGAGGAGTCGAGGACGTTGAGGTAGGACTCGCGCATCAGGTCCTGTGCCTCGTCGATCACCAGCACGTCGAACGGCGGGCCGTCACATTCCAACAGGGCTTCCAGGGCGAGATCGGGAAGCTCCTCGGTGAAGAACCCGTCGTCTCCGCTTGCCGCAGGGCGTGCAGCGGGCACCAGTCCCGCCATGTAGGAGTGAAGGTGAGCCGCCGTGATCCCATCCACCCCGGCGGTCTCTTCTTTGAGCCAGTGGCCCAACTGCCGATTGAAGCAGCACAGCAAAACTCTCTGACCGTTTCCAGCGAACCGTCGTGCCGCCTCCACCGCCACGAACGTCTTGCCCGTCCCTGCGGCACCGCGGACCAGGCACCGCCGGTTGGCGGCGATCATGTCGAGTACCTCGTACTGCTGCTTCGTAAAGGTCTGCGTCTCGCGTTCCATCCGCTGACGTCGCAGTTTGGGCGGTTCGGCAAACTCGAAGGAGGGGCGCAGCGCCTCCAGGATCCGGTCGGTCTGGTCGGCGTCGGGTGTGGCAGATGCCGGGTTGAACCAGCCTGCTGTGGGAGTCGAGGTGAGGTGCGCGCGGTGGGCGTCCAGGACCCCGGTGATCAGCGCGGAAATGGGACGGCTGTGCAGAGCCACCGTGTCGATCGCCTGCCATGAGTGCCACTCCATGGGGCCTGACACCGCGAACCGGCTGTGCGTGAACAGAACCGCGGAGGTCATAGGTATAGCTCCGAACCCACCGCCGTGGCCTATGAGCTTCGCCTTGACCGCGTGCATGGCCTCATCGGCCTGTTGGAACGGGCTCCTCAGGGTTGGTGACTGGCTGCCCAACCGCCACTCACCACTCGGGAGGCGCCTGACCTGCTGATGGGCCTTCACCTCAAGGACTAGCAGTCCCTTTCCGGGCACGATGATGACGAAGTCTGCTTCACCCTGGATCTGTCGCGGATGGTTGGCAATCCCCAGCGAGTGCAGCACCACCCAACCATCTGTGCCAGGGTCATCGCGCAGCCGCTGAAATACTTCTTTCTCCCCGGGACTTGGGGTGGCTTCCGGATCGAAGGCCGACGGGATCATGCGCGCCATCAGGGCACCTCCGAAGTGCGGAGCCGGCAGAGATAATGCGGGGGGACGCACAGCTGTCCGGGGAGAAGGGCGTCGACCAGAGCCACCCGCGCGCCCGAGTCCGTGTCATCCAGGGGGATCTCGCACCAGCGATCCACCCAGAGCTGCTGCCACAGATCCCCGGAGACAGCACGCTGCACAGCCTCGGCGTAGCTCCGCCCGGCACTGCGGTGTGCGTGATCGATTCGGCCGAGAGCCACCCAGGCGTCCTGTGCCTCCCCTCTGCGGCCCAGGTACGCCATGACGACAGCGAAGTCATCTTTCCGACGGGTTCTGATGCACCAAGGGCTCGTCCAGTAGTCCAGGTTGGTTGTCACCGCGCCGCGCGCCACCAAGTCCTTCGCAACCCCCCGACGACCATCTGGGTGATGGGCAATACGATCGCCCAGCTGCGCTTTCCACCCCTTTTGTAGCGCGCGCAGCATAGGTGCGTCCTCGCCCAGGACGACATCGGCCCGCTCGATCAGGCTCTGATAATAGGAGCTACCGCGCAGTACAACGTAGTCGCCGACCGAAATCGAGGCCCCGTCGACCGCCTCGACAGACGGCTCATCATCCTGATCCGGCTCAACCAACAGAATTTTGTGAACGCTGGATTCCGCGGGCAACAGGACATACGAACCGTCAGCGAGTAGAGCCGCACGAGCCTCCACGCCCTCGTGACCGCCTGAAGCACTGTCCCGCAAAGCTTCAATGGGAAGTCCTGCAACAGCATCCTGCGCCAGTGAAGCGACGTCGAGATCCGTCAGCAGAGACTCTGCCGTCTCAGGCGTCGTATGGCCCGCGAGCTCGGACGGTGTTCCGACTGTCTTCGTTTCACGGCGGCGTACGCGCGTTGGCATGGTGCC
Organism: Streptomyces sp. NPDC087859; assembly: GCF_044742595.1. NCBI lineage: Bacteria > Bacillati > Actinomycetota > Actinomycetes > Kitasatosporales > Streptomycetaceae > Streptomyces > Streptomyces sp. NPDC087859. The sequence goes on from NZ_JBIUUU010000014.1 coordinate 165,594, forward strand.
GCGCAGCACAGGCCCTTCGTCGAATAGCGGCTGTATGTCCAGCGGTTCACGGTAGAAGTCATAGTGGACCAGTCCGAGCCGCGCTGCCCGGGGAGCATTCAGCACCCCCGGCGGAAGCCAGCCAACCGGTCCAACCACCACGGCCGAGTCATATACCTCAGCTCCCAACAGGTCGCTGACCAGGCCAATCTCCACTGGGTAGCGGCTCACGCCAAGCGCGTGGACAACGGCGTCCTGGTAGAAGCGGTTGGTCACCGCCACAAGCGAGGTGCTCTTGCGGCCAGACGACAGGAACGTCATAACCCCGGCCGCAAGCGGATTGGATGAGTCCGCCCCTAGGCGGGTCAGAGCCTGCGCGACGGTGGACAGCTGGCGCACCAGATCAGCATCCGCAGCCTGCCGCAAACGAGCGCTAATGCCCGCCAAACTGTGCGCCTTTTCCTGAAGCCTGAGCTGCACGCTATTGAGGGGCACCGGCACGGTACCGAGGAGCCACCTGACGCGCCGGATCTCGACGCAAGCCTTCCTCCACAGGTCAGAGCTTTCCAACTCCCCTACTGAACGCAAAAATTGTGACGCTACCCGCATGAACGAGTGCACCCCTGAGTGGTGCACCGGCTGTTCCTCAATAGCGCAGTCGGCGTGCTGGTAGACCTTGTCCGCCTCCCACAAACTCATCGCGCCGCCCCCCTGCCTTTCCATGCCAGCAGCTCAACTCCCGGAGGAATCCGGCTGCCGAGGTCTCTGGGCACATCGACGTTGGCCACACTGCGCCATCGGTTTTCGTAGAGCCCGTCCGCAGCGGCCAGTGCTGACGGGCTAGTCCGCTCGACCACGGCCACCGTCACACCCGCGAGGCTGGCTCCAAGCCACCGCCGAACCGTTGCCGCACCGTCGAGCACGGCCACAGCCGGCTGGCAGGATCGAACCACGTCGCGGTACTCATCCGGATCACCCCGGCTCGACAGCACCACGCTGCGATAGTGGGATCCAGGTGAGCGGACTGCGCGCAGACGCAGGAGCTCCTGCAGGGACAATGCTGGTCCTCCGGGCGCCCCGACGACGACCTGGGCTTCAGCCAGGACCGTGTTCCTTACCCCTATCACGACGCTGTGCAGCGAGCAGCGTTCGTAGAAGTCGGCCATCTGTCCGGCTAACAGCTTCTCGGCGCCGACGGGTATTTCAAGCTCTTCGCTGAAGCGGTTACTACCCCTGTAATCTTCCGGCAGGTCCGGCCAGCGAAGCAGTTGGAGCCGGTAGTCGTCTGCTGGAAACCAAGAAAGCGGTCCAGGACGTCGGCCAGGACTCTTACTACCCGCAAGTTCGTAGACCCGTCCATGATGGTTCTGGAACGCCCCGCCGAACACCCCCGTGTACACGCGCCGTCCCTGTCCGGGCCCCTTGACCGGGATAACGCGGACACAGGTGCCGACGGGCAGGCCCTTGGCCTGGTCGAAGTTCTGCTTCGACTCCGCAGGAAACGCGTCGTCCTGGGATGCCCGGTTCACTACTCCATAGGCCAGCAACACTGCGATGTACTCACGCGTCGGAACGGACAGCGCCACTACCGTGTTTGAGCCTCCGTCGCGCAGGCCGGCCGCCCAGTACCCGATCTCCGAGAACCATGCCGCCCACTCAGGCAGCGCCTGCCACCTGTTGCCGACCAGTGTGGACGCGCCACGGAGCGACGTCTTGCCTCTTGCCACCGCCCCAGCCCCCACCAAGAGAAGATCCCTCAGCACCACCATCGAGGATTTCCCCCTCTGACAGTGCGTGGATCTTACAATATCTTCACAGTTGGGACACTCATCTTTTACTCAGCGAGGGTGCCAGAGGGGGCGAAGGGCGCGGCTCCGAAGTAGGGCTGCTTGGAGGGGCCTAGGGAGTCTGCATGCGTAGCACCACGCGTCCCAGTCCGGCGGGACTCCCGATCGAGCACCGCCGCTCGTCACCCTCCGCCTAGCTGTAGCGGCTTGTGGACCATCCGCGGACGAGGGACGACCATGTGATCGGTCAGAGGCACATGACCAGCACTGATGTCCGGACCCGAAGCCCCCTCCGAAGCCGTGTGCGCAGGTTCGAATCCTGCAGGGGGCACTCGCCGAAGATCAGCAGAAACTGCACGTTGACCTGGGCGGATGCCGACATGAAAGAGCGGGAGTCAGCCTCACTGACTCCCGCTCTTTGTCGTTGTTTCGCAGTCGTCGTGATAGACCTGCGATAGAGCATCGCTACGCTCCGGAGCCGTTCTCCGAGCTCCACCCCATCGCCTGCTCGATCTTCCTGTTGTTCGCCTCCTCGCTGTCGTCGATGACGCCGGCGTAGCGGCGGTGGATGACCTCCGGGGAGTTGCCCGCGCGCCGCGCCACCTCGGCTACGGGGAGACCCGCGCGGAGCCAGTTCGTGATGCAGGTGGCCCGTAGGTCGTACGGCTTGCGGGCCAGCGGGGACGTGACCTTCTGCGGAGTGAGCGCGAACTGCCGGGCTTCCTGCCACACCCGCCAGTAGCTGGAGGTGCCGAGCAGTCCCCCACGCTCGTTCGGGAACAGCCGGCCGTCCGCGGCCGTGCCGAACTCCTCAACGTGCGCCCGGGGCATCGCCACCAGTACGGGCGGGATCGGGACCGGCCGGTCCGCACCGGGCTCTCGTGACTTCAACCCGCGCTTGTCGTGGCGCTCCCCCGAGTCGGTCCACTTCTTGCCCGAGATCGGCCGCGTCTCCCGCAGCGTCAGCGTCCCCCATCGCGCCCGAGGCTGCGTGAAGCCCTTTACAAGGCTCACGACGTACCGAGGCGGCTCCGGCAGGTCACAGTCGCTCAGCCGGAGTCCGACGACTTCGGCGGGGCGCATTGCGGCGTACAGGATGCACGCGAAGAAGGCGACCAGCCGACGCCCGCGATTTCGGTGCACTGACCCCACGTATGAGACCGCGGTGAGGAGTTGCTTTCCCTGTACCTCGTTCACCAGGGTCCGGGGGTCTACTGCGTCTCCGCCTTGGGACGTGGTCCGCTTCACCCCCTTGAGGGGGTTCTCTGCCAGGTATCCCTCTTGAATCGCGTATTCCATCGCGGTGTTGAAGCCGCGGCGTCTCCGTTTGTACGTATCCGCTGCGGCAGGAGTGTCGTCCAATTTGAAAGACAGCCGATAGTGAACGTCCCGGATGACCTTGGAGTCCGTGAGCGCTGAGAGCGACAGCGAGTGGGCTGCGAGCCACGTGTGCGCCGCGACCAGGTCCGCCGGCGGCTCGTCGTCCTTGTGAGCCGGTACGACGGCCCAACGGACAGCGCGCCGGACGTCTTCCAGCGTCGGAGCCTTGGCATCGTCGCCCATCATGGCGAGAGCCACGGTAGCGAGGCTGTCCGCGAGCTCTTCCCGGGTCTTCGCCGCGGCGGTGCGCCATCGGACCGCCATGTATTCACGGGCGAACTCGAACCACGACGGGTCATGGCGAACGGCCGCCGCCGCTTCAGCCGCTCTCACCTCGGATTCGGGAAGCCCGTCTTCGATCCGGAAGGCTTCCCCTCTACGCATGGCTGCCCAGAGTTCGTTTCGACGACTATCGGCAAGCATGACCGTGGCGAACGTGGCACTGCTGACCTTTCCGCCGACTTTCCAACGTAGTTGGTATGGGCGGGTCTTGCTCTGCGCCTTGGATACGTTCCACAGGCGCACGTCGAAGGAAAAGGCCTCGAGGGCCGAACCATTGTCGAGTTCGGCCCCCGTGTTGCTGCTCGTCACGCGGCTTCCTCCAGCGAGGTCAGCCAGCGGTCGAGTTCGGAACGGCGAATCCGTACCGCGCCGTTCGGGAGTTTGATGGACTTCGGACCCTTCTTGCATGCCCGCCAGCGGTAGAAGGTCGCCTTTGGGATTCCGATTTCCTCGATCACCTGCGAGATGGTGAGCATTTCGTCGCGCGGCCTGGCCACGGTGTCTCTCCTGTCGCGGTTCGCTACGCCGCCCCTCCCACAAGTCCGCTACATCCGCTACATCCGCTACATCGCAGGTCAGGGGGCCTGTTTCGTGTAGCGGATGCGTGGCATGTAGCGGATAGAGCCGCCACACCGCCCCGGGATGTAGCGGATGTAGCGGCCCGGGAGGGCGGTGTAGCGGCTGATAGATGGTCGGTCTGCTACGCGTTGACGCTGGTCAGAAGCGGTTCAGCGTCCAGCGTGGCCGATGTAGCGGATGTAGCGGATTCTGGAAGGGACCCAAGCCGCGGCGGGCAGTAGCGCATCCATGCGTCACGCAGGTCGGCCGCGTAGTAGCCCTTGAGCAGGCCATCTGCGGTCCGCATGTTGCGCGCCCTGATCGGCTCGTTGTCGGCCCGCATGTACTCCTTGAGCAAGCGCGAGAGCCGCCGGGAATCCAGGGGCCTGCCGTTGAGGTCACCCCAGGGCGCATCCTCCAGGCTGTTGAGCCGGTCGATAATGACGGCCGTGGAAGCGCGATCGGCGCCGTTGAACACGTGGTCGCGCAGGTCGGTCAGCAGGCGAACCCCGAGCGAGGTTTCGCTGTTGTCCTGCGCCGCGCGGACCAACTCGACACAGGCCAGTCGAGCCCGCTCCGGCCAGTGGCCACCGACCGCGTCGGCAACTGCGAGCAGGGGTTCCCACACATCCGCGGGCCGGTCGGTGACGCCCTCCGGCATGGCGGGCCAGGCGCCTGCCATGGTCTCCCGGACGGTGTCGGCCCATTCGGCGAGGCGGTCGCGCAGGGCGTGGCCTTCCCGCTCGTTGATGCGCTCCCGGTAGGGCTCGACCTTCTCGTTGGGGGCGCGCTTACGCATGCGAATGATGACCGAACGGGTCAGGATCGTGTCCGGCAACGAGCCGAGTCCGGCCATGGCCACCGCGGCGTACGACGGGAAGCCCTGCACGGTCTGGTTGGCACCGTCGCCCACGCACCGGTACATGAGCCGGCCGCGCCGGTGTCCGGCGTTCAGGAAGCCTCGGAGCTGTTCGTTCTCTCCGGCCTTGGGGCCGAATACGGTGTCGATCTCGTCGAAGACGATCGTGGGGCGTTCACCGTCGATACCGGAGACGGAGCGGAAAAGCGCGGATGCCGACGCAGCCACGGCCGCCATGCTGTTGGGCACCAAGGTTTCCACGATCTCCAGCGCGCGGGACTTGCCGGACCCCGGCTCCGGGGAGAGGAACGCGATACGCGGAGTGGAATCGAAGGAGTCGAGCAGGTGGGCGTGGGCATCCCAGAGGGTCACAGCCACGTAGGCGGCTTCACTCGGGAAGATCCGGCGACGGCTTGCGGCCCGTGTCCTGGCCGAAGATCGGGGCGTCGTCGCCCTCCTGCGACTCGGGAAGCTCCGCCTCGGGATCGATGCCCGCGTCCTCGGGGTCGACGAGCGGTCCGCCGTGGTCCATGTCCTGCTCCTCCTCATCCACGACGGTCAGTGCCGCCCGCTCCTCGCCGGGGATCGGGCGGCCCGTGTAGGCGCGTCCGGCCACGGAGGTGGCCGCGCCCGCGGTGACGGGGTCGGCGGAAGCACCGTTGCACTGCGCCCACGCGCCAAGCCGTTCCATGACCGGCACGGCCCGGAGGCTGAAGCGCCGGGTACGCCCTGGCGAGGGGTAACGGGACTCCTCGATGCCCGGCGAGACCACGTAGCAATAGCCCGGCCGCCGGTTGCCCCACGCCCCGGGGTAGGCGCCCGCGTCGATGACCGTCTCCGGCAGCGAGAACCCCTCATCGCGCGGGTCACAGCCGTGCGCGACGACGGAGGGCAGGGAGGCGCGGGTGGAGGTGGACATCTGGTCGTAGGACGGGCGCTGCAACGACACGATCAACGAGATGCCGGCCGACCGAGCCTCCTGAGCGATGCCGGTGAACGCGTCATCGCCCATCGCACGGAGCGTGTTGGCCGCCTCCTCGAACCAGGCCACCAGGAACGGCATCCCCGCACAGCCACACGCCCTGCTGTCGGTGCGACAGGAGTGCTCCGGGTCGTTCTGCACCTGCGCCGCCGCGGGAACCCACTGGCGGTAGCCGTGCGAGCCGAGCCAGCGCGTACGCGCCGGGATGGCCGCCTCCACGGCCGCCACCATGACCTCCGTCTGCGAGCCGCCCTCCGCAGCCCAGTCCAGCCCCGCCCGCAGCGGCGCGAAGTCCTGGAATGCCTTGGGGTCGGAGAACCACACGATGACATCGGTGCGGGACTGGATCTCCGTGAGCAGGTTCAGAGCGGCATCGCCCTTGCCGGAGCCGGTACCGCCCGCGACCAGCACGTGTGTGGAGTTGCGGCCCGCATCCGGATCGCCCGGAAGCCAGATCAGGAGCGGGGCCCCATCGTCGTAGCGGCCGATGACCAGCGGCTCCGCGATCGAACCACCCAGGTTCGATGGCCCCTCCCACTCGACGACTTCGGCGAGCATGTCTTCCGGCACGATCACCAGATCGCCCCGGCGCTCGGAATCCGGGTCGGGGCTATACCGAACAGCGGATTTCGGCAGGTCCAGCGCGGACGCGATCCGGGCCAGTGCCTTGGCGACGTCGTCGTTGGTCTGCTCGCCCGGTTGCAGAGCGAGCGGCGCGGTGACCCGGTTGGGCTCCACCTTCGCCGCACCGATCTGCGCCCGCGCAAGCCCCACCTTCCCCAGCAGGCCCCCATCCGGACTGCCCGCGGTCCCGTCGGTGTTGTGGCGCAGGACCATGCGCACGTTCCAGGACAGTGCCACGGCGGGCCCGCCCATCAGGAACAGGTCGTCGACCGGCCCGGCGGTCGGCCCGGCCAGACAAGCGGCCGTCACCCACGCCGACCCGGCCGCCACCGTCACCGCGGAGTGCAGACGGCGCTGTTTGCTGGTCGACTTGCCCGCGGCCCAAGTGACACCGGTCAGCGCCACCGACGCCAGCGTCAGGCCCACGCCGGCCGCCGTGTTGTCCGGCCACCGCCAGTGCCCCAACGCCCCGACCACACCGGTGGCGCCCCACGTGAGCCACGGCGGGATATGCGGCTTGGCTTTGTGCAGCAGGTACGCGCGGACGGTGCCGTTCTCCGGCCCGCCCTGGGGGTCCATGACGTAGCCGGGCATCCCGTCGGGGTAGTAGGTCGTCATGCTGTTTCGATCTCGGGCCATGGCCCAACCTCCTTACTGCTGAGCCCAGTTCATGACCGGCTGTTGCGGGCGCCGGGCGCGGTGCCGCACCCGGTTGATCTCTTCCTCGAACTCCTGCTGGAACGCGGAGTAGCAGGCGGCGGCGTTCTTCGCGGCATCCCGCAGGCTGTCGGCGGACTTCCGCATCTTGCGGGTCACCTTCCGGGCCCGGATGCGGGAGCCGAACGCGCGGCCTTCCGGGTCGGGCACGGCCGCCAGGATGCTGTCGAGGATCTCGGCGGCCATGGCCACTTCGATGGACAGCGTCACGCCGGCCGCCCGCAGGGTGTTGCAGTAGTTCCGTACCTGCGCGGGGGAAGTGAACTCCGGTGCAGGCAGAAGGGATTGGTTGCCCGACCGGCCGCCGCCTGCCTGGCTCCGGTTGCGGTTGTTGTTGACAGTGACGTTGATGGGCGGGACGAACGATCCGCCCATCGCACCGACGAACCCGCCTGCTGCCGCACCGACGTTGGCGAACTTGTTGCCCTTGCCGTTGTTGCTGCTCGAACCATTGGTGCCGTTGGCGCGGCCGTTGCCGTTGCGCGTAGGGGTTGCCATCAGACGTGGTCTCCTCTGATCAGTGCGTACGGCGGACGATGAGCCACGCGGTCTGCGCCACGATCAGCGTCAGCAGCCAGACCAGGGGCAGGGCACCGGCCCACGGGCCGAACCCCGCCGCCAGCGCCGCCCAAGCGAACGCGAGCGTGGCGAACACGGCCAGTGCGATACGCCAGGCCAGCGTGGAACTCTGTGCCGGGCGTGAGCGCTGCACGACGGCGAACCAGACCGCCGGCGCGAGCGCGGTGGGGGCGAGCACGAGAGCGGACCACCAGGCGAGGACGTGCAGCAGGCCGGTCACGACTAGGGCGAGCAGGGCGAGAGCGGTCGGGGCGAGCGCGTGCCGGGCCATCCACAGCCCGCGGCCCACGAATCCGAGCGCCTCGCGGGTCAGCGACGGGTGTTCGGGGACGACGACCACGAGCGGCTGCGAGCGGCGCCCGCGCTGACGCGGGAGCTGGACGGTGTGGACGCCTGCGCCGGTCTTCACCTTGCGGGTACGGGTACGACTGGACATGGCGAAGCTCCTTGCTCGAAGGGGTGGTTCAGGCAGCGCGCTGTTCGTCGTCGGGAAAGGCGCAGGGCACGCACACCCCGAGCGAGGCGGGGATGACGTAGCCCGCGTCGGTGCCGCACTGCGGGCAGGTACGCCGGGCGGTGTTCGCCTTGGCGAGCGCCGCGCGCTTGGCCGGCGTCATCGGCCGCACGGGCTTGGCCTGGTCGATGCGGTAGAGGTAGGCGACCAGCGGGCCGCGCCGGTAGCGCGGGCGCAGGACCTGCGCAGCGATGGGCTGACCGCCGGGGCGCAGGCCGCGGGCACGTAACTGCCGGAGGGTGGCGTAACCGTCGGGAGCGCAGCGCCACGGGAACGTCGGTATCCCGTGGCGCGCGCCGTTGGGGTCGAAGCACTTGGCGTACGAGAACGACATGACCGCGCCCTCCCGCTCAACCGGCGAGCGCGGTGGGGAAGTCGGTCAGGTACGGCTCACGAGCCTTGACCCGGCTACGCGCCGTGCGAGCCGTCGACTCCGACGCCCCCAGTCCCGCCCCGGCCATCGCCATCGTCATGCGGGCAGTGCTCGGCTGCGTGAAGTCGGTGCCGTACAGCGCCCGCACCAACTGATCCACCCGGTTCGGGTAGACGACCGGCATGCACAGATCGACGGGCGTCGACGCCGGGGCGATGGACACCGGCTCTGCGGTGACGGGCGTCGACGCAGCCTCGACGGCCAGCGGCTCCGGCCCGCCGGAGGGGACCGAAGCGGGCGCGGGCACCGTGGGCGCGGTCGGTGCGGGTTGCGGGGCGTCGACGCTGGCCTTGACGGGCGTCGACAGTGCTTCGACGCCCGTCGACGGGGCGTTGCCGCCCGTCATCGTCCGGTGGGTGAGGTAGGTGTGCACCTGCCGCATCAGGGCGCCGAACGCCATCAGGGCGGCCACCGGCGGAACGGCAGCAACCACGTAGTCCAGGGCGTTGGCGTCCTGTCCAACCCCGGCCACATTCAGCGCGATGGAGGCGCCGTCCCCGGCGGTGACCAGGGCGATTGCCCACCAGTCGACCCGGTGGGCGAGCGAGGCACGCAGGATCAACAGCTCACCGATCACGATGAACAGATCCACCGTGGCGGGCCAGGCCCACGAGCGGGCCACCGCTTCCGCCATGCCGTGCCGGGCAGCAACCTCCTGCAAGTGCTCGTAGGAGAGCCAGAACGCCACCGCGGTCAGCACCACCGTGAGCACCGATGCGAGCGCCGTGATGGCACGGTCTACGTTGACGGGCGTCGACAGGGTCTCGACGGGCGTCAACGTGGCGTCGACGCGAGCCGGGGTGCTCATGCCGCCTCCGCTTCCGCGAGCACCGGCGCGGAAACGTCGCCGTAGCCGACCAGTTCCAGTTCGACGCCCGCGTAGGTGAAGGTGCTACGCAGGACGCCCGTGCGGCCGTCGCCCTGCACGTGGTAGTCCACGTTGTCCGGAGCGACACCCAGCGCCTCGCGCCAGGCTTCGAAGTCGGTCAGGCCGGAGTGGAGCGCAAGCTCCAGCTGGTCCGGATAGATGGGCGTGACGTTCACGGTCGGCGCCGGCAGATGCCCGAAGTCGACGGCCAGCAGGCGCAGGACGGACAGCGGCGCGGCCAGGTCGTCCAGCGTCAGCTTCGTGTTCATGCGGCGACCCCCGTCCGCAGGCTGCGGCGCAGGGCGGCGCTGGACACGGGCAGCGGCGACAGGCGCAGCAGGCCCGCCTCGTCCAGCGCCTTGGCGGCCACCTGCACCCCCGCGGTCGGCAAGCTCGGGGTCGTCGGCGAGGATGTCGCGGGCCGCGTCCAGACGCGCCGCGCGCTCCTCCTCACTCTCCCCCCCGACACCCAGCCACAGCTCAACCGGGGTACCGAGGGCAAGTTCGAGGAAGTCGTGCGCGGTGTCGGCCGGATGGCCGGAGACGAAGTTGCGGATACGCATGGCGTACTCCTGAGTCGAAGGGACGGAGAGAGCCGGGGGCCGCGAAACGTTGGCGAGAGGGCGGCCGACCCGAGAAGCGGCCAGCACCGCACAAGCGGCGGGCCGGAGCGCCCCGGTCGGGAGTCGAACCCGAACGTGCAGACCAGCGGGGCGAGGCAAGAAAGACCGGCTTCACCGGCCCACCGCTTGCGGCGGCGGACCGGCCCCGAGCCGGGAAAGGTCGGGTGCGTCATCGTCACTGCTCTGACGCCAACAGGGCGGCGCACACCAGGTGGCACCCGCCGGGTTGCCCTCCCGTGAGGAAGGAATGATCCCGACGGCTGTTCTCCAGAGCCGGTGCGCGGGGAAGTGGCCGCCGACGGCCGTCACCCGGGCCGCCGCGGGGACAGGGAATCTCACCCCGTCGGCTTGTCACGCTGTGGAGTTGTCAAGGCACAGACGTTTCCTTCGAACCCGTTTCACGAGGCTCTCTGGGCGTTCGGTGTTGCAGTACCTGTTTTACAGGTACTGCATAGGGGTCCGTCAAGCACAGCGGCGGAACCTCCTGGTTTTGCGCCGGGACTTCTTGGCGCACGATCAGAATCGCCCCAGGTCAGGGGAGTTGGTTACCCCACCCGTGGACAGCTCTGGTTGATCTCGCTACCGTCAAGAGCTCCCTAGATGTCCCACGGAGGGCTCAGATGTCCAACGAGCGTCTGCGGACAGCCCTGTTGGCGCGAGGCATGACCATTCAGAGCCTCGCTGAAGAGATCGAAGTCAACCCAAAGACCGTTGAGCGGTGGATCACTCAGGGCAAGGTGCCGTACCGGCGACACCAGTACGCAACGGCAGCGGCACTCCAGGTCGATGTACTGACCCTCTGGGACGACGACCGCAATGCCGAGAGCGCATCCGACCTGGCGAAAGCCGAGATCGTGACCGTCTACCAGCATCGCCACACGGCGCCGTCGAGCCTCTGGCGCGAGATGTGCGAGCGCGCCACGGAACGCATCGACATCCTCGTGTACGCCGGTATCTACCTTGCGGAGGACCCTCTCTTCTTCTCAACGCTGAAGGAGAAGGCAGAAAGCGGCGTCCGCATCCGAGTACTGATGGGTGATCCAGAGTGCGAAGCCGTCATCCGGCGCGGCATCGACGAAGGTCACCGCATCATGGACGGCAAGATCCGCAACGCGCTGGTCAACTACCGCCCGCTGTTCACCAGCCATCCCGAGATCACCTTCCGCCTCCACGACACGGTGCTCTACAACTCGATCTACCGCGCCGATGACGAGATGCTGGCCAACACGCACGTCTACGGCATCGGCGCGTACATGGCTCCCGTGTTCCACCTGCGCCGTCTCCCCGGAAGTGGTCTGTTCGACACCTTTGCCAATAGCGTTCAGCAGACCTGGGAAGGCGCCAGGCCAGTAAACGAACGCGACATCACGGGAGCTTGAGAGCATGGGACGCATCGACTACTTGCACGACCCGGACGCCCCGCCGGCCAACTCGGTCGTGCCCTCGGTCGTGGCGTTCGTCCAGAACGACTCGGGGCAAGTGCTCATGATCCAGAGGTCCGACAACGGACGTTGGGCGCTGCCCGGCGGCGGCCACGACGTGGGCGAGTCCATCAGCGACACGGTGGTCCGTGAGGTCTGGGAAGAGACGGGCATCAAGGCCGAGGTCGTCAACATGTCCGGGATCTACACCGACCCCGGTCACGTCATGCAGTACGACGACGGCGAGATCCGTCAGCAGTTCAGCATCTGCTTCCGCGCGCGCCCGGTCGGCGGTGAGCTGCGTACGAGCAACGAGACGACGCAGGTCCGTTGGGTCGAGCCAACGGACCTGCGGGAGTTGGACGTTCACCCCACGATGCGACTCCGCATCGAGCATGCGATGGACCGGACCCGGACAGCGCCCTACATTGGCTGACGCTTGGCGTCGGCGACCCTCTCGAGTACGCGCGCGGTGCTCGCCAGGATCTCGGGTTCGGCGCGCCGAATGAACGTGCCGATCAGGCTGTCGGGCCCGTAGCGGCCGGCAATCTCGTTGATCCGATCCACAGGATTCGTGGGCGTGCCGTCGGGCGTCGTGTTCATGTCGCAGAAGCAGAGAGCGTCGTTCAGGTGCGCGCACTCGCGGGGGAACTCCCCCTCCAACTCTTCGCGCAAGCCGCGTGCATCGGCCTCCATCCACGCGCAGGAGTGGTGGGCTACCAGGTGCACGACCCGCTCGTCGGCGTTCGCGACGTCCCGGAGGTAGCGAGCGCCGTCAAGGGGGTGAAAGCCGGTCTTGGCGAGGTCGGGCGCGTAGCCGATGTCGTGCAGGACTGCCGCGGCCTCCAGCAGCTCGGCGTCCTCTCCGAGGATGAGCGCGATGGTGCGCGCCCTCTCAGCGACGCCCAAGCAGTGCTGCCACCGTCGCGGCAGCGGCTCAGCGAGCAGGGATTCCGCGAGCGGGTAGGCCCACTTCGTCAACGTCGACAAGCTACAAACGCCCCTCTCGGTTCGGCACAGTGCGGACCGTCCGCACCCTGCCCTGACCTTCACTCGCAAGCACGCCGGCGGCTTCGAGCTTGTCGAGAGCCTTGGTCACGGTCGGTCGGGAGACCCCGAACCTGCCCATCAGATCGGACGCGCTGAGGAACTTGGCCCCCACCTCGAACCCTTCGGCCGCGATGACGTCGGCAATGCGCTCCTCCAGCGGTCGCCGGTCGACCTGCTCGCCCTGGCGTACTACCCGCCACCGGCCGCCCCGCACCGGTTCAGCAACCCCATCCATCTGGAGCTCCTTGAACGCGCGGAGTACCACCCCACGCGAGACAGCGTGATCATGCATGAGGTCTCCGACGGCCGGAAGTTGCGCCATCTGCGGGTCCGCCTGGATCCGAGCCTTCACCACCTCAGCGATCTGCAAGAAGGTTCCCCGAGGGCTAGCCTGCTGGGACACCCGGCCTCCCTTCACCTCTGATGCATCTGAACCAAGCATCCCACGCACGGATCCTTCCAGAAGTGGCCGATGTTCCAGGCCTACGAAACTCGAAGTGCGACACAAGGAACAAAGGGCACGAAAAGGTTTTCCATACCTTAAGGTGCTCATCTCTCACTAGCATCAAGGGCATGGACTCTCGACACCTGCTCGGCGATGACCCTGTGGACGCTGCCGGCGATGAGCTGGACCGCAAGAGATTTAGCGAGCACATGATCCGAGTGATCAACCGCGTGCGCGCGCAGTCGGAATCTAGCGTGATTGCGTTGATCGGCCCGTGGGGTTCAGGAAAATCATCGATTCTGGGGATGGTGAAGGACTCAATCGATGACCTGAGTTCCGCCGAGGATGACAAGTCACCCGAGTGGCGCGTAGCTGAGTTTAATCCTTGGATTCATAGCGACTCTCTTTCCATGTACGTGGGCTTCTATTCCGAGCTAAGGGCCTGCCTGCCGGGAGGTGAACGCTGGAGCGACGCGCGGGAGTCGATCGGCAGTTGGATCCAGAACGCTGCGCCACTCGGAAAGCTGGGTGGAGTCGTGCGTGTAGATGCCAGTCCTGCTTTCGAGAAGCTTGCCGAGAAGGTATCCGGAGACACGAGTGCGGCCGCAAAAAAGGAAAAGGTAGAGGAGGCACTGAAGGAGTGCAGTGTTTCCATTCTTGTTGTGATGGATGACCTCGACCGACTGACCCCCGATGAGTTGCTTGAAGTTTTTAAGATGATCCGTCTTGTCGGCCGCCTGCCAAATGTCTACTACCTGCTGTCGTATGACGAAAAAACATTGATGGATGTTCTGTGCAGGACCGACCTTGCCTTTGCAGATCAAGGGCGCGCACGGTCTTACCTTGAGAAGATGGTTCAAGTGAGACTGGACATGCCAGCACTCGGGGATGCACAGAGAGCCCAGCTGGTGAACTCTTCTTTGAGTGTCGTACTTGAGAACAATGCCATCTCGCTCCCGGAATCGTCTCTCACCGCGATTGCTTCGCTCTGGAGAGAGGCCTTCTTTGCTCGCTTGACGACGCCGCGCGCGATTCGCCGATTTTTCGCTCAGGTTGATTCGAGTTATGTCACTGTCGCCTACGAGGTGAACTTCATTGACTTCCTTGCACTGACCTTCCTGCGCACCCACGAACCCCGGGTCTACTACGGGCTACAAGAACATCGCGAAGAGCTCACGATGACCGCCGGCACTCGCACAATTGGGCTGCGCAACGAGAGCCCCAAGGACAGGCTGATCAGGTGGACCACGTACATGCAGACTTGGGGGGTTGCTCAAGAACACGCAGATGGAGTGCTGGCAATCCTCGCAAAGCTGTTCCTTCCATTGCGATCTGCCCTCGAAGGCATGGAGTACGGCCGAGACTGGCTGCCTGAGGTAGCCAAACGCAAAGGCGTCGGACATACAGATTATTTCTCGCGCTACTTCTTCTTCGGCGTCCCCTCCGATGACATTCCTGACTCCGTGGTCGATGCGGCACTGGACAGCATCTCGCAGGGGGAAGAATCTGATCGAATCCCCCGGCTACTAGAAGCACTGGAAAAGGATCCTGAGCGAATCGTTAGAAAAGTTCGCAACTATGGAGATCTAGGAGCGGGAGGCAACCTTAAAATTTTGCTTCTAATGGCCGAAAAGTACCTCGCCATTCCAAATGGCATCGGATTTCTTAGTCTATTCTCAAGAAGCTCCATTGAGGGGTTCGCAGCAGACCTCTTCCTTGAGGGGAAGCCAGAGCCGCTCCAGGAAAATCTGGATGCAATCGCGCAGTCCGACGGCGGTTACTGCATGGCCTTGCGCGGGCTGAAGCAAGCTAGGGCACGGGCGAATCGATCAGGAAGAGAGGAGGTTGCCCGGCGCCTGACGGGAGATATCACGCGGATCATTACAGAAAGGTTCGAACACTCCAAAAGCAGGAACATCGCTTCTATGGATCAAAGTGTCTTTAGCTCAGTTCACATTTGGGCAGAGATCGATTCAACTGCGGTTATTGAGTTCCTGAGGGGACAGACCGAATCGGGCACTTGGCCACTTATCGAAGTCGTCGACAGGCTCGTTACTCGCGGCACTGCTGACGGCCGCCCCGGGACGGTACTAATGGGGCTTGAAGACCACACTGTCGAAGCGACATTGGGGCTCAACTATGTCTTCGAGCATCTCTCCACGGAAATTGATGATGCATCGACAGATGTGCTTATGAAAGGACTCCCTGACACGCCTGAGAATCGGCGATCGGTTGCGCTTGCAGCCTTGAGATTTGCCCGTCATCGGCGGCGAGAAGCAGAGAACAAGCCTGGCGAGGGTGACGTGGAAGCACAAAACCCCGCTGGCTAACCGCGCCCAACATGCGCCGGCCCGGGACTGTGCATGGGCTGGTGCGGAGCCGAACAGTGACAACAGCCTACCGGCGGAGTTCGACTGGAGGGGTGTCGACCGCGGTCGTTCGCACTGTGCCGTCAGTGCTGTCCTTCGCCGCCAGCTGTCCTGTTGAGCGGCGTGACCCAAGCCAGCGTCCCAGTAGTAGAGGCGGCGCCCAACTCATCGCGTCACATAGGCTTCGGGGCCAAGCGGTGTGCAAACAACAGTCGTCGTGGTGAGTGGGGGCGCGAGTGGCAGGATCGCTGATTTCAGGGTACGAACAGTCACTAACACTCGGCTTCGCGCGCTTGGGACCGAGCGGGGTAGAGCCAGTCGTTTTGACGAGTGGTGAGCTCTCTGACGGCGAGGCCTTCAAAGCCCCGGAGGGCTGGACTTCCTACCGAGAACCTGTATGGGCAAACCTGGCCGTCAGAGCTGAGGAACTACTCAACCAGTGCCCCGTGTTGCTGGTCCCGCCATGGGATCAGAAGCTGATGTCCGGCAGGAGGAGAGAGGCTCAGGGGAGCACCCTTGCCGAGATGTTGCGCAACTGCCGGCCTGCAGGACCTGAATCTTTGATGGCAATCCTGCTTCCCGCAAACGCTTTTGTTTCGGAGGCACCGTGGGCCGTGGACTGTCGAGTAGCCATAGCGGAACACTGGGACACACTCATCGTCGCCTTTGGTGAAGGTGTAGTGGTGGGGGCGCATTCGAGCTTTGTGATTGCGGCCGTCTTCCTGCGTGCCCGCGCTGCGACCCGGCCTCCGCTGAAGATTTTTCGCATGTCTCAGCAGAATGACCAGACAACAATCACGCAGGACTTCGAGCGACTACTCAATCGAGGTGGCGGTCGTGTGTCCCATGGTTATGTGGCCCGATCGGTGCCAGCACCACATGAGAGTCTCGCATTCGACCTTTATGATCCGACCCTTTTGGACCGTCGGGATGAACTGGCCAGCTTCGGCAGCGTGAGAAGACTGGGTGACCTGTACGACAGCTTGCCGAGGGTTCACATGGCTAATGATTCTCAATGGATTCGCTCTGAACAGGGCCCTAAAACAGTTCGGCTAATCGGCGGACGTGATATCAGTCGCGATGGCATGATTACCGCGCCGTCAGACGACACATATTGGGCCGAGGTGCCAGAAAAGTACCTATTGGCCTCCGGTGACCTCGTGGTGGGCGCCGTTTCTCGGACGAGTGACCTTTACGGCTTCAGAGCAGCACAGGTAACAGCCGAGAACCTGCCAATGGCTGCCAGTCATATGACCATCGCGCTTCGCCCTCGCCAAGAACTAGAGCCACAACAGGTCCGTCTTGCGCTGATGTTCTTGCGCACAAAGCTGGCCCGTGCTCTGGTTGGTGCGGACGGTGTTCACGTCAGTGTTCGCCAGTTGCAAGCTCTCACCGTTCCGCAACCAGACGAAGCTCTGGCCAAAGCGCTAGACGATTTGGCTAGTGTCAAGCAGCAACTCAGGAACTGGGAAGCGGAAGCAGACGCAGTCCTAGAGTCCGTGTTCCTGGAAAAGACCGCGGCTCAGGCCAGGTCACGTGTTATCCGGTCAGGGCGTACGCTCCGCCTGAGAGCGGAGGCTGCTTCCCAAATTGATGATCTAGGCTATACGGTGCGCACTCGCTTTCCCTACCCCGTGGCCTACCGGTGGCGGGCGATGGAGGCTCACCTGAGCGAGGGTGATTCTCAAGCAGCATACGGCGCTGTACTTGATGCTGCCGAAATCTTGCTTTGTTACACCGCGCAACTCGCGCTCGCCCTAGCTCGGTCAGCCGGGACCGAGCTAGGTGCGGTCACAGCCATCAAAGAGAAATTTGCTGGAGGGCGCAGCGGACCGGGATTCGGAGACTGGGTGGCCGTCCTCCAAGAGGTCGCCACCAGTCGCAAACTGCGCAAGCTGCCCGCCGAGCATCCGTTGAACGAAATCCGGTCACTACTATCCGACAACGATGCGGTTGATGCGTGCAAGCGACTAAATGATCGCCGTAATGATCAAGCTCATTTGCGCCGCGTCGACTCCATCGACCTTCCGCACGCCATCAAGGAGGCATTCGATGACTTCGAAACCCTGGTGGACAATGCGCGATTCCTCGCTGACTGGTCTCTGCTAGACATCGCCAACGTTCGCCCGGACTCTTTGGTTCGGACTTCCCGAGTCCAATACCGCGAACTTATGGGTGACCATCCGGTCGTGCCCATCAAGGCCATGACTCTGCCCAGCAATGACCTTGAGCCGGGCAGCCTGTATCTACGTGATCCCAACCATGGGCTTCACCTGCTGCGGCCGTTCTTGATCGGCCAGGACTGTCGTAAATGCCGCACCTGGTCCACGTTTCACGTGGACCGAGTGCCCAAGGGACAAGTGCTGCTAAAGAGTCTCGAACATGGTCACGTTTTCGAGGATCCCGACACGGACACAGCTTCTGCCCTGCGAGTCGTCGGCCTGTTGTAGGACAGCTGAGGCCTGCTCGGGTCCCCCTAGCGCCCGTGTCCGTCAGGACGCATCGAAGTCAGCCTGTGCACGGTATGCGATAGGGATCAGACCCGCTCTGTTCTCGACGGGGAAAAATCGCAAGTCAAGCAGCATTTCTGATATCGCCGAGGCATGCTCTCCGGAGCCGTGTGCGCAGGTTCGAATCCTGCCGGGGGCACCCTGTATGAGGTGCCCAGAGACCCCGTAACCAGCAGAGATGCTGAGTGCGGGGTCTTCGCGTATGCGTAGGCCCTGAGGCACCGTGGCATCGAGGTGTTCTCGCCCGGCGTCCGGCAGTGTCTCGGGTGGTGTCCCGCCGAGTGGTGCAGCCATGCCGGCCGTGGGGCTCGGCTCAGGGTCGAGATGGCTGTAGCCGACTGGCTCACCCGGCCGCAGCGCGTGCTGCTCGCGGGCGTAAGCACCCCGATCCGGCGCCAAGGCGACCGCGTCGGCCAACTGACCTGCGGAGTCACGAACTCTGCGCGGCTGCACCACTCGGTGGGACGCCACCGTGTCTCGGGGGTTGGGTTCGAAGAGAAGGCTGCTGTCGGTCCGCTCGGATTGGGCCGAGCAGGCGAGTCCGTGGTGGTCCGTGGTCGATGCGGCACCGCGGAAAGGGGGCCGGCGGGCACACGTCGTAGACCGTCACCCGCCCGTCGGACAGCTCGATCCATCGGTGTTCCGCCGGCACGGCGTGGGCCGACGGCCCCATGTCCGGCTCGAGCAGCGCCAGTCGCACTCCAGCGTCGCCACGCGATCGGGCGACAAGCCACAGGCCTGCCTGCACGGCGGCAAGCGCGCGGACCTCAAGTCGGTTAGCCGGACGCCCATTTGAGGCCGGGATTGCGGCGAGGTTGTTGCCATGAGGGCCGGTAGCGCATCTGTCGACGTTGCTCGACGCGCTGCCCCTTATGACGAGGGTGCCGGCTCGGCTCTCGGCGCAGGGGTGCCGTCGTGTCTCTCGCTCGCTCCGCCCCGCACGGCTTCGCTCACGACGGGCCGTCCCCGTGTCATCGACCTTCGCGTTGTGAGGCTGGGCGGTGATCAGGCCGTGTGCGGCCGTGACCTTCCACACAGATCATCCACCGCATCGTCCGGCAACTCACCAGTGACCGAGGTGAGTTGACGACGGGTTCGTTTCGCGGTCCGTTTGCGGAGTGCAAGGAAGCGGGCATGTTTCCCTTTCAACTATGGCCTTTCCGGCTTTCGTCCAGTTCACTCGGGACGGCCTGCCGCAAGGCAGTTCGGACCACAGGAAGCATGTACGGATATGTCCAAATCGTCCGAGAATCCGCAAGTACCGATAAATCCCCACCCCGTTAGCGCCGCCGAGGTCATCCCGGGGGATCTCGTCGCCCTGGCGCCGGAGGATGTCGAGGCGCCTCGGTGGTACGTCGTCACGCACACGCTGCCCGAGTCGCCGGAGACGATCCGGCTGACGTTGCGGCCGCCGTTGGGCGGGGTGGACCGGGACGAGGTGATCGGGCGGGAGCGGCCGGTGACCGTCGCCTGTCGGCGGATGGATGTCGCCGGGGTGCCTCGGCTCTCCTCGCCCCCTCTCGACGACGTCGAGTTCCGGGACGGGGACCGCGTGGGGTCCCTTCGGGCCGTCGATCCGGGTGCCGTCGAGATGACCTTCGTACGGCGGTGGGGGGTCTGGCATCGGGATCTCGACCACTGCGCCGAGTCGGCCGTGTCCGACCGTGACGTGCGGCGGTGGGCCGCCGACGCGGACCGGGAGGGGTTCGTCGTACGGCATCACCCTCGGCCGGCGCGTGCGGCCGCCGCCTCCGGACCTCGGCGGGTCGTCGTCACCGGGCTCGGGGCCGTCACCCCGCTCGGCGTCGGGGTCGACGAGCTGTGGCGGGGGCTGCTCGACGGGCGGCACGGGATACGGGAGTTGGACGACGAGGAGTTCCGTGAGCTGCCGGTGCGGGTGGCCGGGACCGTACCCGTCGATCCCGTCACGCTGCTGCCCCGCGCTGCCGCTCGGCGGATGAACCGTGCCGCCCAGTTCGCCGTGCTGGCCGCGCGGGAGGCCTGGGGGGATGCCGGGTTCGTGGACGGCGGGACGGTCGAGAGCGGGCTCGACCCGGCGCGCGTGGGGGTGAGCCTCGGGGCGATTCTCGGGGACGCGTCCGTGCTCGTCGGCGGGGACCGGAAGCTGCGGGACAAGGGACCTCGCGGGGTCTCGCCGCTCACCACACCCATGACCGTGCCCTCGCAGGCCGCCTCCCAGGTCTCCCTCGATCTGCACATCACGGGCGAGGCACGGACCGTCACCAGCGCCTGCGCCTCCGGGACCGAGGCGATCGGACAGGCCATCGACCGCATACGGTACGGCCGGGTCGACCTCGCTCTCGCGGGTGGCGCGGAGGCTGTCGTCACGCCGGCGATCATGGCCTCGTTCGCCTCCATGCGGGCGCTGTCCCAGGCGGGGCTGGCGGAGGGATCGCCCTCGCGGCCGTTCGCCAAGGATCGGGACGGGTTCGTGAACGGGGAGGGTGCGGGGGTGCTCGTACTCGAGGCCGAGGAGCATGCCCGGGCCCGGGGTGCGCGGATCTACTGCGAGGCCGCCGGGTGGGGGCTCTCCGCCGACGCGCATCACATGGCCGCGCCCGATCCGTCCGGCAGCGGGGTCGCGCTGGCCGTGCGGCGGGCGGTGCGGGACGCGGGTGGGCATGTGGTGGACGTCGTCCATGTGAACGCGCATGCGACGGCGACCGTGGAGGGTGACCTTGCCGAGGCGGGCGCTCTGCGAGCCGTGCTGGGGCGACGGTCGGTGCCGGTGACCGCGTTGAAGGGGCACCTCGGGCATCTGCAGGGGGCCGCGGGCGGGGTCGAGGCGATCGCCGCCGTGCTGACGTTGCATCACGGGGTGGTGCCGCCGACCGTGGGGTGCCGGGAGGTCGACGACGCGGTCGGGCTGGACGTGGTGCTCGGGGAGCCGCGGGAGTTGCCGGCCGACGGCGACCTGGCGCTCAGCAACTCGTTCGGGTTCGGGGGGCACAACGCGGTACTGGCCCTGCGGCGGCTCGGGCTCGCATAGTCCGGCACCGCCGGGCTGCGATGCCGGAAGGGACAGCGGGGCTCGCCTCAGGCCGAGCGCTTGCGGGGTGTCGTCTTCTTCGCCGTCGTCTTCTTCGCCGACGCCGTGGATCTCGACGCTGCGGACTTTGACGCCGTCTTCTTCGACGCCGTCTTCTTCGACGCCGTCGATTTCTTCGCCGACGCCGCCGTCTTCGCGGAAGCAGTCGTCTTCTTCGCCGCCGCGGTCGCCGTCGCCGTCGACTTCTTGCCCCCCGCCTGCTTCGGCGTGGCGCGTGCCGACTTGCGCTGGGGCAGGCGGCGGACCTCCGCGGGCTCCTCGCCCCGGGACTCCTTCGCGTCGCGGACGCTCTTCTCCAGGGCGGCCATGAGGTCGAGGACCTTGCCGCCCTTCGCGGGTTCCGGAGCATCGGGCACGGTCTCGCCGGCCGCCTTGGCGGCGACGACCTCCTCCAGGGCCTCGCGGTACTCGTCGTGGAGGTCGTCCAGGTCGATCTCGCCCAGGGTGTCCATCAGCGCGTCCGCGAGGTCCAGTTCCTTGTCGTTCACCGTGACCTTGGTGTCGGGCGCGACCCCCTGCGGGGCCCGGACCTCGTCCGGCCACAGCAGCCCGTGCATGGCGATCGCGTCCTCCACCACCCGCAGCATGCCCAGGCGCTCCCGGCCGCGCAGCGCGAACTTGGCGATGGCGACCTTGTTGCTGCGCTTCAGCGCCTCCCGCAGCAGCGTGTACGGCTTCGCCGCCGGGGCGCCGCCCGCCGCGAGGTAGTACGCCGCGTCCATCTGGAGCGGGTCGATACGGTCGGCCGGTACGAAGGCGACGATCTCGATCGTCTTGGCCGTCGGGAGGGGGAGGTGGGAGAGATCGTCGTCGGTGATCGGGATGATCGTGCCGTCGGCGTCCTCGTAGCCCTTGCCGATCTCGGCCGAGCCGACCTCCTTCTCCTCCAGCTCGCAGACCTTGCGGTAGCGGATGCGGCCGCCGTCCTCCAGATGGATCTGACGGAAGGAGATCGAGTGGCTCTCGGTGGCGTTGACCAGCTTGATGGGGATGCTGACCAGGCCGAACGAGATGGCGCCGTTCCATATGGATCGCACGATCAGCACCTTTCCGGAACATAAAGGCATTTGGGGTGTTATCCACCCATTCCGTGGGATTCTCATCGTATGACGCCGATCACCGAGGTGGACGGGCACCGGCTCGCGCTCAGCAATCTGGACAAGGTGCTGTATCCCGCGACCGAGTTCACCAAGGGCGAGGTGCTGCACTACTACGCGACCGCCGCCGACGCCCTGCTCCCCCATCTGCGGGACCGGCCGCTGTCCTTCCTGCGGTATCCGGACGGCCCCGACGGTCAGGTGTTCTTCGCCAAGAACGTGCCGCCGGGTACGCCCGACTGGGTCACCACGGCCGAGGTGCCCAGGTCGGAGGGGCCGGCGCGGATGGTGCTGGTCCAGGATCTGGCGAGCCTGATGTGGGCCGCGAACCTCGTCACGGAGTTCCATACGCACCAGTGGGTGATCCAGCGGCCCGACCATGCCGACCGGATCGTCTTCGATCTCGACCCCGGCTCCCCGGCCACCGTCGTGGACTGCTGCGAGGTCGCGCTCTGGCTGCGGGAGCGTCTCGCCGAGGACGGGATCGAGGCGTACGCCAAGACGTCGGGGTCCAAGGGGCTGCATCTGCTGGCCGCCGTGCACCCCACCCCGTCCGAACGCGTGACCGAGTACGCCAAGGAACTGGCCGTCGCCGCCGAGCGTGCCCTCCCCCGCCTCGCCGTGCACCGGATGACCAGGAGCCTGCGGCCCGGAAAGGTCTTCGTCGACTGGAGCCAGAACGCGGCCCGGAAGACGACCGCCACGCCCTACACGCTGCGGGCCCGACCGGAGCCCACCGTCTCCGCTCCCGTCACCTGGGACGAGGTCGAGGAGTGCCGGTCACCCGGCCAACTCACCTTCCTCGCGACGGACGTCCCGCCCCGCCTCCAGGACCACGGCGACCTGCTCGCCCCGCTCTTCGACAGCGCTGACGCCGCTCGGCTGCCCCCGCCTCGGTGACCGTCATCGCTTCAGGCGGTTGACGTGGTCACACCCGCGTCCAGGTGTGCCGGTCGCGTGCCATCGCGTGCAGGGCCTCCACGTCCGCCGGCTTGAGCATCCCGCCGAGCCGGGCCAGGCTCTCCACCTCCGTGTCCGCGATGATCCGGACCTCCCTCGGCGGGGCGGTGATCCGGACGTCCGTCGGCCCGACGAGGGCGAGGACGGGATGGACCTCGGCGGTCAGGGCGTAGGAGGCGCGGTCGGCGTCGGCGCGGACGCGGCGCAGCAGCGGACGGGCGTCGCGGCGGCCCAGGCCGACCATGGGGTCGGCGACCGTCACCCGTTGCTTGCGGGCGTACACCGAATGGATCGCGAAGAGGCCTCCCGGACCGATCGCCAGATGGTGGACGCGGTCGCCGCCGGGCAACGGGACCGAGTGCAGGACGTGCCAGCCCGCCCCGTCCAGCCGGTCCAGCGCCTCCCCCACCGCCTGCTCGGCCAGCAGTGCCCTGCGGCGCGGGTCCGGGCGCAGCCGGTGCGGTGGTCCCGGGTCGCGGTCGAGGGCGACCTGGAGGGCCTCGCCGGGGCGGTTGGGCGCCAGGTCGTCGTCCGGGTGGAGGGTGAGCCGGGCGAGCTCCGCCGGTGTCGGCACCGGGGGCGGCCCCACCGCCACCGGGCCGGTCAGGAAGGGACCGAGGACTTCGAGTACGTCGTCCCTGCGGTCCTCGCTCAGCAGGTTCACCCGGGCCGCCTCACGGTCGTACCAGGCGACGTTGCGCCCGTCCGTCAGGCACACGTAGAGCCGCTCCTGGCCGTGGCGCCAGGTCGGTATGACGCGCAGTCCGCTCATGCACCATCACCCCTTGACCATGGGAACAGGCGGGGTGCTCCAGGGGCAAGAAGGCGGTTACCTTTGGGAGTAGTTGGGTGGGGGAGTTGGGGAGGCGTTGTTGCGTACCCGCAGGAAGCA
Organism: Streptomyces sp. NPDC087859; assembly: GCF_044742595.1. Taxonomy (NCBI): domain Bacteria; kingdom Bacillati; phylum Actinomycetota; class Actinomycetes; order Kitasatosporales; family Streptomycetaceae; genus Streptomyces; species Streptomyces sp. NPDC087859. Next base: position 189,593 of record NZ_JBIUUU010000014.1, read on the forward strand.
GCCCGACGTACCGGCCCCGGACAGTCCATGGAGCGAGATAGTGCCCGGCCTGTGGATGGGCGGGCACGAGTTCAGGGGGCACTCGGGGCAACTGGAATTCGCCGTCGTACGGGACGAGTTCGATCTCGTCCAGACCTTGCTGAGGCTGCCGGGGCACGGGCCCGACCCGGGAGTGGAACACCATGTCTGGCCGATTCCCGACGGGCCACTGGACGGAACCCAGCTCGCGGGCGTGATACGCCTCGCGCAAGCCGCGAGCGACGCACTGGACGAGGGCCGCAAGGTCCTCGTCCGCTGTTATCACGGCTACAACCGCTCGGGACTGGTCATCGCACACACGCTGATCCGGAGCGGGCGCTCCGCGGAGGAGGCGATCCGGACGATCCGGGCCCGCCGCTCGCCGTGGGCGCTGCACAACGACCTGTTCGTCGACTATCTGCGGGCGGGGCTGCCGACCGCACGGCTGCTGGAGGAGCTGGCAGAGTAGGCCCACGCCCCGCCCACCAGGTGCGCAAAAAGGACTTCCGTACGAATAAGGTGTACGGGCCGGTCACACCCCACCGCCCGCCCGTCCCGCCAGGAGCACAGTGCCACGCCCCGTCCGTTCCCTCGTCACCGCAGCCCTGGTGCTGGCCACCGTCGCGGGCTGCGGTGACGCGGGCGGCCTGCACGGCGCGGGCCCCACCTCGACCGCGACCAGCCCGGCCCGGCTGTGGCCGAATCTGACCCCTGCCGCCAGTCCCGCCTGGAACTACGACGACGGCGAGTCCGAGACCATGAAGGGCATCACGGCGCCGGGCGACGACGTCCGCGAGGTGGATCCGGTGGCCGTCGTGAAGGCGGAGATCGCCCAGCATCCCGACGAGTACTCCGGTGCGAAGGCGCCGTACCGCGAGACGGCCCGCCGCATGGCGTACTGCGGGAAGAAGCCGGCCGACAGCCGGTGCCCGCTGCTCAAGGCGTACTACCGCGACCTCACCGGCGACGGGCACGACGATCTGACGCTGGGGTTCCGGCTGCTGCCGGGCCACCAGACGGCGGTGCGCGTCTACACCTTCGAGGGCGGCCGGCTGGTCCAGGTCATGGCCAACGAGGACGCCGTGAGCGGGGTCGAGCTGGCCGGGCGCTCGGTGATCATCCACGCGCCGTCCGACCTCGCGGACTACGAGTACCGCTTCCAGTGGACCTGGGATCCGGAGCAGCGCGTCATGCTGCTGACCCACGACGAGATGCTGCACATCGGCAAGAGCCCGTCCCCGTCGGGGAGCTCGCGGTGAGGCTCGCGCTCCCCCGGTGGGCCGGCGCCCTCGCCGTGAAGGCCGCCCTCTTCATCACGGTGATGTGCTGTGCGCTCGCCGCGTTGCTCGGCGTCCTCGTACATGTCTCGGTGACCAACCAGACCGTCGGCCAGGCCCGTGACCTCGCGCTCCAGCGACTCGAGGACGCGACCTCGGCGTACGAGGCCGGGGACACCCTCGGACCCTTCGCGGGCGTCGATCCGCCGGGACTGCCGACCTCGCTGCGGGACCTGGCCGTGGCGGGCGACCGCGGCACGATGGTCGCCTCCCGGGACGGGGACCCCACGATGTGGGCGGCCGGCCCCGCCGACGGGGACCGGGCCCTCGCGGTCCGCGTCGACTATCGCCAGCAGGCCCGCACCATCGCCGCCCTCGACCGGTCGATCCTGTGGTCCTCGGCGCTGGCGATCGGGGCGACGCTGCTGGTGGGGGCGTTCGCGGTGACCCGGGTGACCCGGCGGCTGCACGCCACGGCCCGGGTGGCCCGCCGGATCAGCGCGGGTGACCTGGACGCACGGGTCGACGATCCCCGCACGAAGGATCCCTCGCGGCCCCAGGACGAGGTCGCCGCGGTCGCCGCGGCACTGGACTCCATGGCGGCCTCGTTGCAGGGGAAGCTGCTGAGCGAGCAGCGGTTCACGGCGGATGTGGCGCATGAGCTGCGGACGCCGTTGACCGGGTTGCACGCGGCGGCGGAGCTGTTGCCTCCGGGGCGGCCGACGGAGTTGGTGCGGGACCGGGTGGGGGCGCTGCGGACGCTGACGGAGGATCTGCTGGAGATCTCGCGGCTGGACACCGGGCGGGAGCGGGTGGAGCTGGACACCGAACCGTTGAGGGCGCTGGCCGAGCGGGTGGTGCGGGCGTCCGGGACCGACACCGAGGTCGTCGTCGTACGGGATGTTTCCGTGGAGACGGATCGGCGGCGGCTGGAGCGGGTGCTGGGGAATCTGGTGGCCAATGCGCATCGGCATGGGCGGGGGCCGGTGTCTCTGACGGTGGACGGGCCGGTCGTGATCGTTCGTGATCACGGGGACGGGTTTCCGGAGTATCTGGTCGAGCACGGGCCGCAGCGGTTCCGGACGGAGGGGGGTTCCAAGGGGCATGGGCTGGGGCTGACCATCGCGCTCGGTCAGGCGGAGGTGTTGGGGGCGCGGCTTTCGTTCGCGAATGCGGCCGGTGGTGGGGCGGTTGCGACGTTGACGCTGCGGTCGTTCGCGGTCTGACGGTTGTGTGTGGCCGGTCGCGCCCACGCGGCGGAGCCGCATATCGGATACAGCTGCGCGCTCCTATGGCCCATCGTGGCGCGCGTTCATCCGCGAGCGCTCCTAATGTGGCGAATAGTCAGCTTCGCCCCATACGTGGAGGTCTCCCCCATGTCCCTGCGTTCCCGTCTCTCCATAACCGTCGCCGCCGGCGCCCTTCTCGCCACGGCCGCCGTCACCCCCGCCGTCGCGAACGACGACTGGAACGGCTCCCAGAGCACCTCCCAGAGCGACTCCCAGAGCGGCTCCCGCGGCGACTGGGGCCAGAACCACCAGAGCAAGCCGCGCCTCTACAAGGGCGTCGTCACGGCGAGCACGCTGCGGCTGCGCAGCAAGCCGACGACCGGCTCCCAGGTCATCCGCTACGCCTACCAGGGCGAGATCGTCTCGATCTTCTGCAAGACCGGCGGCCAGAACGTCGACGGCAACCACCTCTGGTACCTCCTCACGGACGGCACCTGGGCCTGGGGCGCCGCCCGGTACATCGACAACATCGGGGCCGCGCCACGCTGGTGCTGAGGCTAGGAAGACAACCTGCACCATTTGGGTAAGTTCCGGACATGACCAAGGCCGGAACCACCGTGGCTCAAGCGGATCCCCCCGCTCCCGCTGTACGTCTCCCCCGGCGCCGTGGCATCGAACTCGCCCTCATCGTCGTCGCCGTACTGCTCTCCGTGTACGGCTACTGCGCTGTCGGCCTCGCCACCTACGGCGCCGTCCCGCCCGGCGCCGCCGGCTACGGCGCCGGGCTCGGTGTGCTGGCGCTGGTCGCGCATCTCGTGGTGCGCTACCGGGCGCCGTACGCCGATCCGCTGCTTCTGCCGATCGGCGTCCTGCTCAACGGGCTCGGCCTGGTCCTCATCTACCGGCTCGACCTGGAGACGCCCGGCGACCGGGCGGCCCCCACCCAACTCGTGTGGTCCACGGTCGGCGTCGCCCTGTTCATCGTGACCGTGCTGCTGCTCCGCGACTATCGCGTGCTCCAGCGGTACGCGTACGTCTGCGTGGCGGCCGCCCTCGTGCTGCTCACCCTGCCGATCTTCTTCCCCTCCGTGAACGGGGCCCGGATCTGGATCCGGATCGCCGGATTCTCCATCCAGCCGGGCGAGTTCGCGAAGGTGCTGCTCGCGGTCTTCTTCGCGGCCTACCTCGCCGCCAACCGCAACGCGCTCGCGTACGCGGGGCGCCGGGTGTGGCGGCTCCAGCTGCCGACCGGGCGGGTGCTCGGGCCGATCGTGGCGATCTGGCTGCTGAGCGTGTGCGTGCTGGTGCTGGAGCGGGACCTCGGGACCTCGTTGCTGTTCTTCGGACTGTTCGTGGTCCTGCTCTACGTCGCCACCGGGCGCACCGGCTGGATCGCCGTGGGCCTGCTGCTGGCCTCCTTCGGCGCGGTCGCCGTCGGATGGCTGGAGCCGCATGTGCACAGCAGGGTCGAGGACTGGCTGCATCCGTTCGCCTCGATCGAGGCCGGCCAGGGGCCGAACCAGCTCGCACAGTCCCTGTTCGCCTTCGCCGCCGGCGGCATGCTCGGCACCGGGCTGGGGCTCGGCCACTCGATCCTCATCGGGTTCGCCGCGAAGTCGGACTTCATCCTGGCGACGGCGGGCGAGGAGTTGGGCCTGGCCGGGCTGTCGGCGATCTTCCTGCTCTACGCCCTGCTGGTGGAGCGCGGGATCCGGGCCGGGCTGGCGTTGCGCGATCCCTTCGGGCGGCTGCTCGCCGTCGGGCTCGCCTCGATCGTGGCGTTGCAGGTGTTCGTCATCGCCGGCGGGGTGACCGGGCTGATCCCGCTGACCGGGATGGCGATGCCGTTCCTGGCGCAGGGCGGTTCGTCGGTCGTCACCAACTGGGCGATCGTGGCGCTGCTGATCCGGGTGAGCGACTCGGCCCGCAGCCAGTACGACGGGGAGGTGGCCCCATGACCCGGGACAGGACCCGGCACATGACCCGCTACATCCGGCACGCCGCCTGCTTCTGTGCCCTGCTGCTCGCGGCGCTGCTCGTCAACGCCACCCGCGTCCAGGTCTTCGAGGCCCGGTCCTACGACGACAACCCCGCCAACCGCCGCTCCTCCATCGCCCGTTACGGCCAGCCGCGCGGCGACATCCTGGTCGGCGAAGAGCCGGTCACCGGCTCCCAGGACACGGACGGGCGGCTGCGCTTCGAACGGACGTATCCCAAGGGCCCGTTGTACGCGCCGGTCACCGGGTTCGCCTCGCAGATCTACGGCACGACGTTCCTGGAGCACACCGAGGACGGCATCCTGTCCGGGACCGACCCGATGCTCTCGGCGTTCCCGCTGTGGAACGACTTCACTCGTGCCCAGAGCCCCGGCGGGAACGTGGTCACCACGATCAACGGGGCCGCTCAGGAAGCGGCTTACGCGGGGCTCGCCGGACGGAAGGGCGCGGTGGCGGCCGTCGAGCCGTCGAGCGGGCGGATTCTGGCACTGGTGTCGAGCCCGTCGTACGACCCCGGGGTGCTGTCCGGGAACGGCGCGGCCGTGGAGCGGTCCTGGGCGGGGCTGAACGAGGACCCGGACAAGCCGATGCTCAACCGGGCGATCCGGCAGACCTATCCGCCGGGTTCGACCTTCAAGGTGGTGACCGCGGCGGCCGCGCTGGACGCGGGAGTGGTGACGGACGTGGAGAAGCCGACCGACTCGCCGGACCCCTACCGTCTGCCGGGCACCTCGACCTCGCTGGTGAACGAGGCGACGGGCTGTGCGGACGCCTCGGTGCACGCGGCCTTCGTGTGGTCGTGCAACACGGTGTTCGCCAAGCTGGGGGTGCGGGTCGGGGTGGCGGACATGGCGGCCACGGCGGCGGGGTTCGGCTTCAACGACCAGGGGCTCGGCATCCCGTTCTCCGTCGCCGAGAGCACCTTCGACGTCTCCGTCGACAAGGCGCAGCTCGCGCTGTCGTCGATCGGGCAGTACAACACGCGGGCCACACCGCTGCAGATGGCGATGGTGTCGGCGGCGGTCGCGAACGGGGGTCAGCTGCGGCCGCCGTATCTGGTGGAGCGTACGACCCGTTCGGGCGGTGCCACCGTGGCGACGTCCGGCTCCCGGCCGGTACGGCAGGCGATGTACCCGTCGACCGCCGTACGTCTGAAGGAGCTGATGGAGGACGTGGTGCGGGAGGGCACCGGCACCAACGCCGCGATCCCCGGCGCGAGGGTCGGCGGCAAGACCGGCACCGCGCAGCACGGGGTCGGCAACTCCGGGACGCCGTACGCCTGGTTCATCTCCTGGGCGCAGGGCGAGCGGGACATGGAACCGAAGGTCGCGGTCGCCGTGGTGGTGGAGGACGCGGAGGCGGACCGGGGGGAGATCAGCGGGGGCGGGGACGCGGCGCCGATCGCCCGGGCGGTGATGGAGGCGGTGCTCAACTCGTAGGGCGGCGGCGCCTGTTCACGTGGTGAGACGGGGTCTGTACTTCCGACAGAGGGCCGACCTAACGTTCGGTACATGACTTCAGCCGCCGCTTACGAACTCGCCCAGGTCAATGTCTCCCGCCTCAGGTTCCCGCTGGATTCACCCGAGTTGAAGGACTTCGTCGACGCGCTCGACCCGGTCAACGCCTCCGCCGAGGCGGCCGACGGCTACGTCTGGCGTCTGCAGTCCGAGGGGGGCGACGCGACCGACATCAAGGTCTTCGGCGACGACTGGCTGATCATCAACCTGACGGTGTGGCGGGACACCAACGCCCTGACGGCCTTCATGTACCAGGGGCAGCACCGCGAGATGCTGGCCCGGCGCCGCGAGTGGTTCGAGAAGGTCACGGAGGCGATGACGGCCCTGTGGTGGGTCCCGGCCGGCCATCGCCCGACGGTCGCGGAGGCCGAGGCCCGCCTCCTGCACCTCCGGGCGAACGGCCCGACCCCGTACGCCTTCACCCTGCGGACGTCGTTCCCGGCCCAGGGCGCGGAGCCGGTGTCGTTCGCGGTGCCGGAGGATCTGGGCTGCGGGGTCTAGGGCCTGAACGGCGGACGGTCCCTAGCCCGCTCCGCCGGGTACCGCCTCCCGCCGTCGCAGCCACCCCTCCGGCACGTCTTCCACACCCGTACGGGCGGCGACGATGCCGCCCGTGATGGCGCAGGTGGTGTCGACGTCGCCGAAGCCCTCGGCGGTGGCCCAGAGGGCGGAGACGAGGTCGTCGGGGTGGCGGGCGGCGGTCCAGAGGGCGAAGGGGACGGTGTCGTCGGCGCGGATCCGCTGTCCGTTGCCGAGGAGGTCGGAGGCCTTCCAGGGTTCGGTGGAGAAGGGGACTTCCGCGGCCCGGACGAGGCCCTCTTGCACCGCGCTCCGGGGCGTCAGCGACGCCACCGCGTCCAGCGTCAGCTCATGTCCGGCAGACAGCGCCGCGGCCACCGCCACGGCGACCGCACCCGCGACCCCCTCCGGATGGGCGTGCGTGACCTCGGCCGACAGGGTGGCCTGCTCGACCACCCGGGACAGATCGGTGTGGAACCACGCGCCCAACGGCGCCACCCGCATCGCCGAGCCATTGCCGAGGCTGCCCTCGCCGCCGAAGAGCTCCCGGGCGAACTCGGGCCAGCGGCCGGGCTCGTGGAGCAGCCGGGGCAGCAACTGGTGCATGCCATGGCCGTACCCACGGGCGGGATCGGCGTCGTAGCCGAGCGCGAACGCCTGGGCCAGCTCGGTCTGGCGTACCTCACCGAACTCGTCGAGCACCCGGAAGATCCCGAGCGCCATGGCCGTGTCGTCGGTCCAGTGCCACTCGGGCTCCTGCGGCACCCGACGGTCACGGACCTCGTTGTACGCCTGCCGGGGCTCGCGGAAGAGCGGGAACCACCGCTCGCCGAACGCGTCACCGAGGGCGAGGCCCTCGAGGCTGCGCCGCGCGGCGGCACGGTCCGGGACGATGGTCACTCACTGGCCCCCAGTTCGATCGACTGCCGCACTTCGGCGACGCGTTCATGCTCCTCCGCCGCGAACCGTTCCGCATCCAGTTTCTCGGCGATCTCCTCGTCCTGGGCCATCAGCAGATCGAGGTTGGAGTCCCCCATCTCGAAGACCCCCATGTCGACATAGGCCTGCTGGAGCCGCTTGCCCCACAGTCCGATGTCCTTGACGCAGGGCACGATGCGCGAGAACAGCAACTGCCGGAACAGGGCGAGGAATTCGGACTGCTCGCTGTACTCCTCGGCCTCGGCGGTCGGGATCCCGAAGTTCTCCAGGACCTCGACGCCCCGCAGCCGGTCCCGCATCAGGTAGCAGCCCTCGATGACGAACTCCTCCCGCTCCCGGAGTTCGGCGTCGCTGAGCTGCTTGTAGTAGTCCCGCAGCGCCATCCGCCCGAAGGCCACGTGCCGGGCCTCGTCCTGCATGACGTAGGCGAGGATCTGCTGGGGCAGCGGCTTGTCGGTCGTGTCGCGGATCATCCCGAAGGCGGCGAGGGCGAGCCCCTCGATGAGGACCTGCATCCCCAGATAGGGCATGTCCCACCGGCTGTCCCGCAGGGTGTCGCCCAGCAGGGACTGGAGGTTGTCGTTGACCGGGTAGAGCATCCCGATCTTCTCGTGCAGGAACCGGCCGTAGATCTCCGCGTGCCGGGCCTCGTCCATCACCTGGGTCGCCGAGTAGAGCTTGGCGTCGAGGTCGGGCACGGACTCGACGATCCGCGCGGCGCACACCATCGCGCCCTGCTCACCGTGCAGGAACTGGCTGAACTGCCAGGAGGCGTAGTGCTGTCGCAACTCCCCCTTGTCCTTCTCCGTCAGCTTCGCCCAGTGCTTGGTGCCGTACAGGGACATGGACTCGTCGGGGGTGCCGAGTGGGTCGTTCGGATCGACCTCCAGCTCCCAGTCGATGCGCTTCTGCCCGTCCCACTGCTTGTCCTTGCCCTTCTGATAGAGGGCGAGCAGACGGTCCCGCCCGTCGTCGTACTCCCAGCTGAAACGCGCCGCGCCGGTGGCCGGCACCTGCCAGTGGGGATCTCCCGGATCTGTGGCGTACAGGTCGAAAGTCGGCATGTCCCGCAGGCTCACACGCGGTAGACGCGGGGTCAACAAGTCGCGCGCGAGGGATTGACGAGCTTGCTGACAAGCAGTCTCATAAGGGCATGACGACGTTGACGGACGCCGACGCGCTCGCGGGACTGCGCGATGCGCTCGGCCTGCTCAAGGACCGGGAGCAGGTGGCCCAGCGGCTCCTCGACTCCTCCGCGAAGCACTCCTTCGACCCGGACAAGGAACTGGACTGGGACGCGCCCTTCGAGGAGGGCAAGTGGTTCTGGCCGCCGGAACTGGTCTCCCTCTACGACACCCCGATGTGGAAACGGATGAGCGAGGAGCAGCGGATCCTGCTCTCCCAGCACGAGGCGGCGGCGCTGGCCTCGCTGGGCATCTGGTTCGAGATCATCCTGATGCAGCTGCTCGTCCGGCACATCTACGACAAGGCGGCGACGAGTGCGCATGTGCGCTACGCGCTGACCGAGATCGAGGACGAGTGCCGGCACTCGAAGATGTTCGCCCGGCTGATCTCGCGCGGCGGCACCCCCTGGTACCCGGTCAGCCGGGCCCATCAGAACCTGGGCCGCCTCTTCAAGACCATCTCCACCACCCCCGGCTCCTTCACGGCCACGCTGCTCGGCGAGGAGGTCCTCGACTGGATGCAGCGGCTGACGTTCCCCGACGAGCGGGTGCAGCCCCTGGTCCGGGGCGTGACCCGCATCCACGTCGTGGAGGAGGCCCGCCATGTCCGCTACGCCCGTGAGGAACTGCGCCGCCAGATGATGACGGCGCCCCGGTGGTCGCAGGAGTTCACCCGGGTGACGTCCGGGGAGTTCGCCCGGGTGTTCTCGGTGGCGTTCGTCAATCCGGAGGTCTACACGAATGTGGGGCTGGACAGCCGGGAGGCGATGGCGCAGGTGAAGGCCAGCGGCCACCGCCGGGAGGTCATGCAGACGGGCGCGAAGAAGCTGACGGACTTCCTGGACGACATCGGGGTGCTGCGGGGGGTCGGGCGACGGCTGTGGAGGGCTTCGGGGCTGTTGGCTTGATCGTCGGGTGCGGGCCGGTGGGGGCTGGTCACGCAGTTCCCCGCGCCCCTGAAAAGCTGGGTCCAGTGCACGTACCTCAGGGGCGCGGGGAACGCCCGACTACGCTGCACCCATGACCCCTGCCGCGCCCGCCTACCGCCGTCTGAGTGTCGAGGAGCGCCGCACCCAGCTCCTCGAGGCCGCCCTCGGCCTCTTCGCGCACCGCGCACCCGAGGACGTGTCTCTCGACGACGTGGCGGAGGCGGCCGGAGTCTCCCGCCCCCTGGTGTACCGGTACTTCCCCGGCGGCAAGCAGCAACTGTACGAGGCCTCTCTCAGATCCGCCGCCGATGAACTCCGGCAGTGCTTCGACGAGCCCCGCGAGGGCCCGCTCCTCATCCGTCTCTCCCGTGCCCTGGACCGCTACCTCGCCTTCGTCGACCAGCACGACGCCGGTTTCAGCGCCCTGCTCCAGGGCGGCAGCGTGGTCGAGACGTCCCGTACGACGGCCATCGTGGACGGCGTACGCCGAGCCGCGGCCGAGCACATCCTCAGCCACCTCGGGGTCACCGAACCGGGCCTCCGGCTCCGCATGACCGTACGCATGTGGATCACCGCGGTGGAGGCGGCGTCCCTGATCTGGCTCGACGAGGGCAAGCAGCCTCCCCTCGACGAGCTCCGCGACTGGCTGGTCGACCAGTTCGTCGCCGTACTCACCGTCACCGCCGCCCGCGACCCGCAGACGGCGACGCTGGCGCAGGCCCTCACGTCGGATATCTGAGACTGGTCCCGTGAAGAGCGAAGACACCCCCTTCGAGGGCGGCCCGATGGACGGCCGCGTGCTGCCCGTCCTCCTGGGCCCCACCGGCCACCCGCCCAAGCAGTACCGCATCCCGGTCCCGGACGCCGCCGGCGGCCCGCCCACCGTGCTGGTCTACCGGCGCGTCCCCCGGGGCCAGAGCAAGCGGCTCGGCCTCCCGCAGGGGTGGAAGTACGAGTACGAGCCCGAGGGCACACCGTCCCGGCTGCGCTGGCCATGGTCGAAACCCGGCACCAAGCCCGACGCCACGCCGGGTGGCAAGCGGGAGGACACCGACGGGTGACGTGATTGGGCCGAACCGCGCACGCTCGACGCGCGCGCCCTTCCGGCCCGTCCCATGCTCGCGGTGCGGAACAGAGTGGCTGTCCCGCACCGGAGGTGATGACGTGTCAGGAAGGCTTCTGCGCCTGGCGTGTACGGCGGCGATCGCGGCCGGTACCGCCCTGGCGCCCGTGCCCGCGAACGCCGTACCGGAACCCGGGGAGCGCACCGTCGCCGAACTGCTGACGGACCTTCAGCGCCTGTACCGGGAGGCGGAGCGGGCCACGGAGACGTACAACGCTACCGAGGAGAAGCTGAGTAAGCAGAAGGCGGAGGTGCTCCGTCTGGACACCGCGCTGTCCCGGGCCCGGCTCTCCCTCCACGACAGCCGGGGCGCGGCCGGCCGTCTGGCCCGCCAGCAGTACCAGAACAGCACCGACATCTCCCCGTACGTCCGTCTGCTCCTGGCCCGCGACCCCCAGCACGCCCTCGACCAGGGCCATGTCATCGGCCGGATGGCCCAGGAGCGCGCCGAGACGGTCGGCCGCCTGACCGGGAGCGAGAAGAAGGCCGACGGCGTGGCGCGCGCGGCCCGCAAGGCGCTGGACGGCCAACTCACCCTGGCCGCACGCCAGAAGAAGGACCGGGACGAGGTACGGAGGAAGCTGCACGACGTCGAGGAGCTGCTCTCGTCCTTGAGCGAGGAGCAGGTGCGGGAGCTCGCCCGGTTCGAGGAGGACGAGATCACCGAGGCACAGGACGACCTCATCGCGTCGGGTGCCCTGAGCGACAAGGACGGCAAGCCGTCGGACCAGGGCGACAAGGCGGTGCGCTATGCCATGGACCAGCTCGGGAAGCCGTACAAGTGGGGTGCGGAGGGGCCGAAGGAGTACGACTGCTCAGGTCTGACCTCGCAGGCGTGGGGTCATGCGGGGACGCCCATCCCCCGGACCAGCGAGGAGCAGTGGGCGCGGCTCCCCCGTATCCCTCTCAAGGAGCTGCGCCCCGGCGACCTGGTGGTCTACTTCCCCGACGCCACCCATGTGGGGATGTACCTGGGCAAGGGCAGGATCGTCCAGGCTCCGAGGACCGGGGAGAAGATCAAGGTGTCGCCGATCGCGTCGAACCCGATCCTCGGAGCCGTACGCCCTGATCAGGACAGCGAGGCCAGGTAGGCCGCCGTCTTGTCGGGCTCGTAGAAGAAGTTCTCGAAGTCGGCCGGGTCGTTGAACGCGTTGGCGAACCGGTCGGCGGCGGGCTGCAACTGTCCTGCCGCGCCGATGAGGTTCAGGATGTGCTCCGGCGGCGGCGCCAGCATCGCGTTCGTCCACTTGGTGACGTGCTGGGCCGTGTCCCAGTAGCGGTCGAACGTGCCCTGCATCCACTCCTCGTCGAACTCCTTCTCCCCGCGCTCGAGGATCGAGGCGAGGTACGAAGCGGCGCACTTGGAGGCGGAGTTGGAGCCCTGGCCGGTGATCGGGTCGTTCGCGACGACGACGTCGGCGACACCGAGGACGAGGCCGCCACCGGGCAGACGGCCGATGGGGTTACGGACGGTGGGCGCGTACCGGCCCGCCAATGTGCCGCCCGCGTCGGTCAGTTCGACCTTCGTGGCCCGCGCGTACTCCCACGGCGTGAACCGCTCCATGAGTTCCAGGGTCAGGGAGAGGTGTTCCGCGGGGTCCTTGACGCCGTTGAAGACGTCGAGCGGGCCGCCGGGTATGCCCTCCCAGAACAGGATGTCCGCGCGGCCGGAGGTCGTGAGGGTCGGCATGATGAACAGCTCGCCGACACCGGGGACCAGGTTGCAGCGGACCGCGTCGTAGTCCGGGTGCTCGGGCCGGGGGCCCAGGCCGTGGACGTACGACACGGCCAGCGCGCGCTGCGGCTCGCTGTACGGCGAACGGGAGGCGTCCCGGCCGAACATCGACACCAGCTCGCCCTTGCCCGCCGACACCAGCACCAGGTCGTACGTACGGGAGAAGTAGTCGAGGTCGGAGACCGCCGCGCCGTGGATGACGAGCTGGCCGCCGCGCTGGGCGAACGTCTCCATCCAGCCCGCCATCTTCACGCGCTGGTCGACCGACTGCGCGTACCCGTCGAGCTTGCCCACCCAGTCGATCGCACGGGCCGCGGGACCCTCGGCCCACGAGCCGGGGGCCGCGACCGAGACGCCGAGTCCTTCGATCTTCGGGGCCTGGGACTCCCAGAAGTTCAGCTCGAGATCGCGCTCGTGCTGCAGTGCCGTGTGGAACATGCACTGCGTCGACATGACCCGGCCGGAGCGGATCTCGTCCGCCGTCCGGTTCGACATCAGGGTGACCTCGTACCCGTGCGACTGGAGTCCGAGGGCGAGCTGGAGACCGGACTGGCCGGCCCCTACGACGAGTATCTTCCGCATACGGCTGGTGGCTCCTAGGTCGCGACTACTCGGGTGTTTCGTCCAGCGCGTGGCCGACGAGGGCCAGGAGGCTCTCGATCACCGAGATCCTGCGGCGCGCATCCATGATCATTACAGGTATGTGCGCGGGGATCGTCAACGCCTCCCGCACGTCCTCCGGTTCGAACAGCTCGCTGTCGTCGAAGTGGTTGACCGCGACGACGTACGGCAGCCCGCAGCTCTCGAAGTAGTCCAGCGCCGGGAAGCAGTCCTTCAGCCGGCGGGTGTCGGCCAGCACGACCGCGCCGATCGCACCGCGCACCAGGTCGTCCCACATGAACCAGAACCGCTGCTGGCCCGGCGTGCCGAACAGATAGAGCACCAGGTCGTCGTCGAGCGTGAGGCGGCCGAAGTCCATGGCCACGGTGGTGGTCAGCTTGCCGGGCGTGGCGGTGAGGTCGTCGGTCTCCTCGCTCGCCTCGGTCATCAGCGCCTCGGTCTGCAGAGGCGTGATCTCCGAGACGGCGGTGACGAGCGTGGTCTTGCCGACGCCGAAGCCGCCGGCCACGACTATCTTCGTCGCGATCGGGGCCCGGGTACGGTCTGTCTGCCAGGACTTCACGTCCTCGTCGGTGTCGTCAAAGACGGCGGAGTCCACTCAGCACCCTTTCGAGCAGAGCGCGGTCCGGGCGGCCGGTGCCGTGACCGGTGCCGGTGCCGTACACACGGATCTTTCCCTGGTCCGCGAGGTCGCTCAGGAGCACGCGGACCACGCCGAGCGGCATCTTCAGCAGCGCGGCGATCTCGGCCACCGTGCGCATACGGCGGCAGAGTTCGACGATGGCCCGCATCTCCGGCATGACCCGGGTGTTGAGGGAACCATTCGTCAGTTCCTTGCGCTCCTCGGCTGCCTCCAGTGCCGCGACGAACGTCTCCACGAGGAGGACGTGGCCGAAGCGGGTGCGGCCGCCGGTGAGCGAGTAGGGGCGGACACGGGCGGGCTTGCGGTCCCCGCCGCGGACGGGGAGGTTCGGACGGCCGGTCATCGCCCGCCCCCCGTGGTCTCGGACTCCAGCGACTGCCGTAGCTCACTGCGGAGTTCGGGGGTCAGGACGTGCCCGGCACGGCCGACGAACAGCGCCATGTGGTACGCCACGACGCTCATGTCGCTGTCCGCAGAGCCGTGCACACCGAGCAGCGAGCCGTCGCTGATCGACATCACGAAGAGACTGCCCTCGTCCATCGCGACCATCGTGTGCTTCACCCCGCCGGACTCCATGAGCTTGGCGGCGCCGATGGTGAGGCTGCCGATGCCGGACACGATGGTCGCGAGATCGGCGGAGGAGCCTCGTGGGCCCTTCGGGGTGGTGCGGGTCTGACGGGCCTCGTCGTTGGTGCCGGGGTCGGAGGAGAGCAGGAGCAGGCCGTCCGATGAGACGACCGCTACTGACTGGATGCCCGGCACCTCCTCGACCAGGTTCGTCAGCAGCCAGTGCAGGTTGCGGGCTTCACTGCTCAGTCCGAAGGTACTGGGCGCGGTCAACTGCTTGCCTCCTCGGGAGTGCCCCCCGTGGAATCTTCGCTGTGTGCGGGCGTCCTCGTCTGACCCGTCTGTTCGGCGATCTCTGCTTCTACGTCGCGGTAGCCGGCCTCCGCCCCCCGGCGGAAGCCGCCGAGCCTCCGGCGGAGGGCTTCGGCGTCCACGGAACTGCTGCGCGGCCGCGGTGTGGTCGCGGGCGCGGTGATCTTCGGTGTGCGCTTGGGGAGGCCCTTCGCGGTGAGCTGGTCCTCGTCCGGGGTGCGCTCGTGCTCCGTCTCGCCGTCGTCGGGCGCGGGTGGCCCCTGTGGGGGTTCCTCGCCGTCGGCGGCCGCGGGTTCGGGGGTTGCCTCGGGCTCCGCCGGAACCGGCAGCAACAGCTCCATCGTCGTCTCGGCCGGGGTCTCCGCCCCCGCCGTCTCCGACGTCCGTACCGCCTTCTCCGCCAGGGCCACCAGCACGTCACCGGTGCCCGAACGGGTGGGCAGGACGTTGGAGTTGGCCTCCGCGTCGGCGCCCGGCAGGGAGAAGGTGTGGTCGGTGGGCAGCGGGGCGGAGGAGGGGACCGCGGCGGACGGTGCCGGCGCCAGCAGGCCCTTCGGGAGGACGACCACCGCGGCGATGCCGCCCTGCTTCTGCTCGCGGAGCTGGACGCGGACGCCGAGGCGGTGGGCGAGGCGGGCGACGACGTACAGGCCGAGGCCGAGGCCCTCCTCGCCCTCCTGGTCGTACGGGGAGTCCGGGTCGAAGTCGGCGAGGCGGGAGTTGAGGCGGGTCAGCCGCTCGTCGGTCACGCCGATGCCCTCGTCCTGGACGGAGAGCATGACCTCGCCGCTCTCCAGCAGCCAGCCGGAGACCTCGACGGGCATGTCCGGCGGGGAGAACGACGTGGCGTTCTCCATCAGCTCGGCCAGGAGGTGGGACAGGTCGTCGGCCGCGAAGCCCGCGACATGCGCGTGCGGGGGCAGGGCCGCGATACGGACGCGCTCGTAGCGCTCGATCTCGCTCACCGCCGCCCGTACGACATCCACCAGCGGGACCGGGCCCGCGTGCTGCTGGACGTGCTCCGTGCCGGCGAGGACCAGGAGGTTCTCGCTGTGGCGGCGCATGACCGTGGCGAAGTGGTCGAGCTTGAAGAGGGTGGCGAGGCGGTCGGGGTCCTGTTCGCGCTCCTCCAGGCCCTCGATGACGGCGAGTTGGCGTTCCACCAGGCCGAGGGTGCGCAGGGCGAGGTTGACGAAGGTGCCGCCGATGCTCTCGCGAAGCCGCGCCAACTGGGCGGCGGACTCGGCGAGTTCGGTGCGCAGCTCCTCGCGGGCGTCGGCCATCTTCTGGCGCTGGCCGACCAGGTGCTTACGGTCGGACTCCAGGGTGACGACGCGCTCCTGGACCGCGACGGCGTGCGCGTGCAGGGCGTTGACGGAGCGGACGACCTGGGCGAACTCGTCGTTGCGGCCGGTGAACTTGACCGGTTCCTCGGCGGCCGGCTCCTCGGACCCGGCGAGCCGTGCGGAGCCCAGGCGCAGGACGGCGAGGGGGCGGGTCAGGGTGCGGGCCATGGCGGTGGCGATACCGACGGCGAGCAGCATGAGGGCGCCGAGGACCGCGACGCGCAGCTCCAACGCGGTGACGTCGTCGTCGCGGAGCTGGGCGAGGTCCTTGGTGCGCTGGTTGTAGAGGGCGGACTCCACACCGCGCATGAGGTCCACGCGGGCGGAGAGAGCCGCGTCGGCCTTCTTGGTGCTGGTGTCGAGTTCGCCGTCGGAGAGCGTGGCCCGGTCGGTGAGGCCGGCGAGGTACTTCTCGGCGGAGTTGACCTCGGGGCCGGTGACCGTGGAGTCGAAGCTGTTCTTCGCGGCCTCGGGAGCCGTGTCGTGGAAGTCGGCGAGGGCTGCGTCGGAGCGCAGCCGGGCCTGCTGGGCGGCGGCGGTGAGGGCGTCGCGCTGCTTGGTGTCGGCGGCCGAGGAGGCGACGACGGTGGAGGCGATCCCGGTGACGGGGTCGGTGACCGTCTGGGTGGTGCGGGGCACGTTGAGCGCCGCGAGGAGCAGGCCGCGGGTGGCGGCCGCCTGCTGTACGGCGGAGTCCAGCTCGGCGAGCGCGTAGGCGCCGGAGCCCGCGCGGGGCGGCATCTGCTCGGGCAGGTGCTCGGCGAGACGGTGCAGCTCGTTGATGGCCGCGGAGTAGGTCTGGTGCACCTCGAGGGCGGAGCTCTTGCCGGTGAGCGCCGCGCGGCGCAGGGCGGCGATGCCGTCGAGATCCGCGCGGAGGTCGGCGGGGGTGTCGGTGTCGGCGCGCAACTCCTCGACCTGGCGGTCGACGCGGGCGCCGCGCTGCTCGGAGGGCGCCTTGGACTTGGCGCGCCCGGCGGCGACGTACGAGGTGACCTCGTCCCGTTCGTCGGCGAGCGAGTGCGCGAGGATCAGGGCGTCCTGGGTCTGCTCGGCGAGCGTCACCAGGTCCTGGGAGTCGCTCAGTTCTCCCGAGGCGGCGAGGATCGAGGGGGCCCCGGCTCCGGCGATGGCGGCTGCCACGACGGCCGCGGCGATGATCAGCCGGTTGCGTACGTGGGTGGGGCGGCCCTTGCCGACGGCGGAACCGTCGGCGGTGGTGGGATCGGCGGGGGCCGTCTGCTTGCTCGTACGACGTGGCCGCGTCTTCTGCACCGGTGCTCGCATTCCTGACTCGTGTACCCATGGGCCCGGGTGACGCTCCGTCAACTGGAGTCACACACCGGGTACGTTTCCCGACCCTCCCAGTGCCGCTGGGCAGCGGGCGCGCATCACCCGACCCGCCACCCGAAGGAGTGAACCCCGGACGGGAGTTGGCGAGCAAGTTCCGGTGGCATGGTCAGCGACCTTGACCGGCGGGCCGGTTGGACGTCGCCGCCGACCGATGGCATTATCCGCCACCACGTCTTCCCGGAGTGAACCAATCCCTCCCAAACCAGGCGCCTGACCTGCGCGGCTGCGCCCGTCCGGCAACCATTGCCAGCCTTTTGTGAACACCGTGAAGGGCTCGTGCAGACTGGCCGGATGCGTACGGAACTTGTCTCGGAGCCCGGCGACCGCACCCGCCCCAACGAGGACTTCGCGAGCGTCGCCCTTCCGGCCTCCGGACAGGGCGGGGCGCTCGTGGTCCTGGACGGCGTCACGCCGCCGAAGGGCGGGACGGGGTGTCTGCATTCCGTCCCCTGGTTCACGGCACGCCTGGGTGGCGCGCTGACCGAACTGACCGTTTCCCTCCCCGATGTTCCGCTGACCGAGGCGTTGGGCCTCGCCATCTCCCGTACCTCCGCGTCCCACGCCCACACCTGTGACCTTTCTCACCCACGAACACCGCAGGCAACGGTGGTCGTCGCACGCTGGTCGGCGCGGACGGTGGAGTACCTGGTCCTCTCGGACTCGGCCCTGCTGCTGGAGTCGCAGGACGGCACGGTGACGGCCGTCCTCGACGACCGCCTCGCCCGCCTCCCCCGCTCCGCCCTGGCCACGGACGCCCTCATCGACTCGACCCTCCGCAACATGGAGGGCGGCTTCTTCACCGCCGCGGCCGATCCGTCGGTGGCGGGCAGGGCGGTGACGGGCGCGCTGCCGCGTTCGTCGGTCCGTTCCCTGGCCGCGCTGACGGACGGGGCGGCCCGGTGGGTGGAGAAGTTCCGCGAGGGGGACTGGGCGGACTGTTTCACCCTCGTACGGAAGGACGGGGCGGGGGCGCTGGTGGCGCGGGTGCGGGAGCTGGAGAGCGCGGATGCGGAGGGCCGGATGTATCTGGGGCGGAGCAAGACGCATGACGACGCGACGGTGGTGTACGCCGAGTTGTGAGGCGGGGTCGGGTCAGCGCTCCATGCCCCGGTTCAGCTCATGCAGCAGCCGCGCTAGTTCGGACACCTCGCGGGGGTCCCAGTCCGCCAGCCGCCCCGCGTACCGCGCCCGTCGCGCGTTCCGTACCCGCCCGACCCGGGACCGTCCCTCCGCCGTGAGCTCGACGAGCCAGGCGCGTCCGTCCGCGGGGTCCGGGGCGCGGGTGACGAGGCCCAGGGTCTCCAGGGCGCGCAGCTGGCGGGACATGGTGGCCTTGCCGACGCCGATGTAGGCGGCGAGTTCCGTGGCGCGCTGCTGTCCGGACTCCTCGAGCCGCACCAGCAGTCCGTACGCGGCGGACTCCAGGTCAGGGTGGACTTCGCGTGCCATCTCGCCCTGGTTGGCCCGGGCGCGCCGCAGGAGCACGGTCAACTCGCGTTCCAGCGCCAGGAACTCTGGCTGGTCGAGACCAGTCCTGGGCCCTCCGGGCCCGTCTCCGTGTCCGCCGTCGTTCCCGTCTTCGTGCACGTCAGTCCCTGCCTCGGTTTTCCCGGTTGTGAAAGTTTCCGCCAAATTGCGCCGTCACCGCAGCTCGGTAAGTATTTCGCAGGGCTAGACCAACGGCAGCAACCGGTCCCTCTTCCCACCCGCTCGTCGACGTGCGTAGCTTCTTGACCAGGCGCTGACTCTGGCATGCCCACGCCATACACCCCCGGCCGGGTGTCCCCCACCGAGCATCACCGAGCCCTCGGAGGCACGCCATGCCCGCGCACAGACCCGGATCGCCCCGCCCGCGCCCTCTGTTCCTCGCCGGCGTCCTCACCGCCGTGTTCGCGCTGCTGTCCATAGCCCCGGCGTCGGCCGCCGAGTCGCCCGACGCCACAGCCACCCCGACGCGCGGCACCGCCCGCATGGGCATGGGCGTCGTCGCCCACGACGGACAGGGCGGCCTGCCCGCAGGCACCCGCGCCGCCCAGACCGAGGGCGTCGACGTGGCCAGCTACCAAGGCAACGTCGCCTGGACGACCCTCTGGAACAGCGGGGTCCGGTGGGCCTACACCAAGGGGAGCGAGGGGACGTACTACACGAACCCCTACTTCTCCCAGCAGTACAGCGGCTCCTACGGCGTCGGCATGATCCGCGGCGCGTACCACTTCGCGACCCCGGACACCACGACCGGAGCAACGCAGGCCAACTATTTCGTCGACCACGGAGGCGGCTGGTCCGCCGACGGCAGGACCCTGCCCGGCACCCTCGACATCGAGTGGAACCCGTACGGCGACTCCTGCTACGGAAAGACCAAGAGCGCGATGGTGAGCTGGATCCGTGACTTCCTGAACCGGTACAAGGCCCGCACCGGCCGGGACGCCGTCATCTACACCTCCACCAGCTGGTGGACCCAGTGCACCGGCAACTACGCCGGCTTCGCCGCCAACCCGCTGTGGATCGCCCGCTACGCCTCGACCGTGGGGACCCTCCCGGCCGGCTGGAGCACCTACACGATGTGGCAGTACACCTCGTCCGGACCGACGGTCGGCGACCACGACCGGTTCAACGGGGCGCTCGACCGGGTGCAGGCGCTCGCCAAGGGCTGATCCCCTCCCCGGTACGGCGAAGGCCCGGGCCTCCCTCACGAGAACCCGGGCCTTCACCTCATCCGATGACGTCCGTCACGCCGTCATCGGAAGTCACGCCGCCACCGGAACCTCCGACGTCGCTCCGGCAACGGCCGGCGACAACGCCAGTTCCAGGACCTGGCGGACGTCCGTCACGGCGTGGACGTCGAGCTTGTCCAGCACCTCGGCGGGGACGTCGTCCAGGTCGGGCTCGTTGCGCTTGGGGATGATGACGGTCGTGACGCCCGCCCGGTGCGCGGCCAGCAGCTTCTGCTTCACGCCGCCGATGGGCAGCACGCGGCCCGTCAGCGAGACCTCGCCCGTCATGGCGACGTCGGTCCTCACCAGCCGCCCGCTCAGCAGCGACGCCAGTGCCGTCGTCATCGTGACGCCCGCGCTCGGGCCGTCCTTCGGCACCGCGCCCGCCGGGAAGTGGATGTGCACGCCCCGGTCCTTCAGGTCGCCCACCGGCAGCTCCAGTTCGGCGCCGTGCGAGCGCAGGAAGCTCAGCGCGATCTGCGCGCTCTCCTTCATCACGTCACCCAGCTGGCCCGTCAGGGTCAGACCCGCCGCGCCCGTCTCCGGGTCCGCCAGGGACGCCTCCACGAAGAGCACGTCACCGCCCGCTCCCGTCACCGCCAGGCCCGTCGCCACACCCGGCACCGCGGTACGGCGCTCCGCCGGGTCCTGCGCCGACTCCGGCACGTGGTGCGGCCGCCCGATGAGGCCCCGCAGCTCCTCGTCCGTCACGGTGAACGGCAGCTTCCGCTCGCCCAGTTCGTGCTGGGCCGCGACCTTGCGCAGCAGCCGCGCGATGGACCGCTCCAGGGTCCGGACACCCGCCTCGCGGGTGTACTCGCCGGCGAGCTTGCGCAGGGCGCTCTCGTCCAGGGTCACCTCGTCCTTGTCGAGGCCGGCCCGCTCCAGCTGGCGCGGGAGCAGGTGGTCACGGGCGATGACGACCTTCTCGTCCTCGGTGTAGCCGTCGAGGCGGACCAGCTCCATACGGTCGAGCAGGGCCTCGGGGATGGCCTCCAGGACGTTGGCGGTGGCGAGGAAGACCACATCGCTCAGGTCCAGCTCCACCTCGAGGTAGTGGTCCCGGAAGGTGTGGTTCTGCGCGGGGTCGAGGACCTCCAGCAGGGCCGCCGCCGGGTCGCCCCGGAAATCGGACCCCACCTTGTCGATCTCGTCGAGCAGGACCACCGGGTTCATGGACCCGGCCTCCTTGACGGCACGGACGATCCGGCCGGGCAGCGCGCCGACGTACGTACGCCGGTGACCGCGGATCTCGGCCTCGTCCCGCACCCCGCCGAGGGCGACGCGGACGAACTTGCGGCCCATGGCGTGCGCGACGGACTCGCCCAGGGACGTCTTGCCGACGCCGGGCGGGCCGACCAGTGCCAGGACGGCACCGCCACGGCGGCCGCCCACCACACCCAGCCCCCGGTCGTTGCGCCGCTTGCGCACCGCGAGGTACTCGGTGATCCGTTCCTTCACGTCCTCCAGGCCCGCATGCTCGGCGTCCAGGACCGCCTTGGCGCCCTGGATGTCGTAGGCGTCCTCGGTCCGCTCGTTCCACGGGAGTTCGAGCACCGTGTCCAGCCAGGTCCGGATCCACGATCCCTCGGGCGACTGGTCGCTGGACCGCTCCAGCTTGTCGACCTCCTTGAGGGCCGCCTCGCGGACGTTCTCCGGCAGGTCGGCGGCCTCCACGCGGGCGCGGTAGTCGTCGGACTCCTCGCCGTCCTTCTCGCCGTTGAGATCACGCAGTTCCTTGCGCACGGCTTCCAGCTGGCGGCGGAGCAGGAACTCGCGCTGCTGCTTGTCGACGCCTTCCTGGACGTCCTTGGCGATGGTCTCGGCGACGTCCTGCTCGGCGAGGTGGTCGCGGAGGTGCTGGGTCGCGAGCTTGAGGCGGGCCACCGGATCGGCGGTCTCCAACAGTTCGACCTTCTGGTCGGTGGTCAGGAAGGGTGAGTAGCCGGAGTTGTCGGCGAGCGCGGAGACGTCGTCGATGGCCTGGACACGGTCCACGACCTGCCAGGCGCCGCGCTTGCGCAGCCAGGCGGTGGCGAGGGCCTTGTACTCCTTGACCAGTTCGGTGACATGGCCCGGCAGCGGCTCGGGCGTGGTCTCGTCGATACGGGTGCCCTCGATCCAGAGGGCGGCGCCCGGCCCCGTGGTCCCGGCACCGATGCGCACCCGTCCCCGGCCGCGGATCAGCGCGCCCGGGTCGCCGTCGGCCAGCCGGCCGACCTGCTCGACCGTGCCGAGGACGCCGGTACCGGTGTAGGTGCCGTCGATGCGCGGCACCAGCAACACCTTGGGCTTGCCCGGCTCCGACCGGGCGGCGGCCTGGGCGGCCTCCACCGCGGCGCGTACGTCGGGATCGTTCAGGTCGAGCGGGACCACCATGCCGGGAAGCACGACCTCGTCGTCGAGCGGCAGCACGGGCAGAGTGAGCGGTGTGGACGTCGAAGCCATGATCTCCCCTTCGGCACTCAAGTTGAGCTATGCCGACTCAATGCACGTGAGCCTTCGATTGTTCCCCTGGGCGCGTTCGCTGTGAGCGATCACGTCTGCCGGAACGCGTGACCAGCGACTGTAATAACCCCAGACGGCTTTCATTCGTTACCGGAGGGGTGTCATGGACCGGCTCGTACGGGCATGGGTGGACGGATGGGTGCTCTCGCGCGGGGCGGCCCCGCCGGTGGTCGAGCCGTGGGGGTGCACGATCGACGTGGGCACGGACGGCCATGTCGCACGGCATGTGTTCGGCGCGATCGGCGACGGCGTCGAGGAGACGGCCGTGCGGAAGGTGGCCGGGGCGGTCACCGGTGCCGGTGTGTGGCTCAAGGTGTTCCGGGATCCGGGCGTGGTCGGCGGCTGGCTCGGCGAGGGCTGGTGGATCGACCCCGAACCCGGCCACCTGATGACCCTCCCCCTCACCACGGCGCCCGACCAGCCGACGGTCCCCGACGGCTACCGCCTGCGCACCTGGTCCCGCGGCGGCGTCACCCGCACCATGCTCGCCGCCCCCGACGGCTCCTGGGCGGCCCGCGGCCAGCTCGCCCCGACCGGCGCGACCGCGGTCGTCGACCAGATCGAGACCTCGCCGCGGCAGCGCCGCAAGGGCCTCGGCACGCTCGTCATGCACACCCTCCAGCGGGCCGCCTCGGAACAGGGCGCGGAGCTCTGCGTCCTGGCGGGGACCCCCGCGGGGCGGGGGCTGTACGAGTCGCTGGGCTGGACGGTGGCCGCGCCACTGACCAGCGCGAAGTTCACCGGCTGAGGGCGCCGCACAAAACCGGTTGCCTCCTGTGCCGGGCGCCGTACGGTCGTGCCGTGACCGACACCGAGATCTTCCTCGCAGCCTACGACGACCAGATGCGCGGTGCGCCGCCCACCCCGCCCGCCGGGGTGACGTACGAGAAGGACGGCCCGCTGCTCCGGATCGTCGGGCAGTTCCGGGGGTTCGTGAGCGGGCCGCGCGAACTCGGCGTCGACGGGGACGCGCTGGACGGACTCATCGCCTCGCAGCGGGACTTCTTCGCGGCGCGCGGCGAGGCCGTGGAGTGGAAGACCCGGGGCCACGACACCCCGGCCGACCTCACCGAACGGCTCCGCGCGGCGGGCTTCCTGCCGGAGGACCGGGAGACGGTGCTGATCGGACGCGCGGCCGACATGTCCGTACGCGAGCCCGTCCTGCCGGACGGTGTGACGCTGCGGCGGGTCACGGCGGACGCCGACATGCGCCGGATCGCCGCCATGGAGTCCACCGTCTGGGGCCAGGACTGGAGCTGGCTCGCCGACGACCTCGTCGGCCGGGTCGCCGCGGCCCCCGACGAGATCGCGGTCTACGTCGCCGAGGCGGACGGCGAGGTGGTTTCCGCGGCCTGGCTGGCCTTTCGCGCGGGCTCCGCGTTCGCGAGCCTGTGGGGCGGCTCCACGCTCGCGGAGTGGCGGGGACGGGGGATCTACCGCGCCCTGGTCGCCACCCGCGCCGCCCTCGCGTCCGCGCGCGGCGTCACCTATCTGCACGTGGACGCCTCCGACGACAGCGCACCCATCCTGCGCCGCCTCGGCTTCGAGGCGGTGACGACGACCACGCCGTACGTCTGGAACCCGCCCCGCACGGCCTGAGACACGCTGCGATCGCCCCCGGTGCCGTTCCGGATGACGGCCGGGCGCCTCGGTCGTACGTCATGTTCCAGCAGCCCCTTAGCCCCGCCGGAGACCAGGTGTTCGGCCTGTCCGGCGGGCGCGTCCCGTGCCACGGCACGCTCGCGGAGCCGGACGCGCCCGGGGCCTATCCGGCGGTGGCCGCGCCCGGGGTCCGAGCCCGGTACCAGCGCCGGACCGTCGGCCAGGTCGCCACCCCGATCGCCAGCGCCATCAGATGCCCCCACTCCGTCATCGGGTCGGCGAAGGCGAGCAGGTCCTGCACGAGCATCCCCCCGTACAACCCCAGCAACGGCCACCGCAGCCACGGCGGGAGCAGCCCGGCGAGCGCGCCCGTCGCGGCGGCGACGCCGAAGCTGATGCCGTAGTCGAGGCGGTGCAGGGAGGTGTCGGGGAGGTGGCCGGCCAGGACGGCGAGGCCCACCGGGACCTCGGTCGCGAGAGTGGCCAGCACGTGGCCGAGGAGGAAGACGCCGGCCGCGCGCAGACCGCCGATCCGGCGCTCCAGCGCGGTCATGACCAGCAGGAAGCCGAGGACGTACGGCGACGCGACCCCGCCCGCGATCCACAGCGCGCTGGCCGGCAGGACGAGCACGGGCGTGCGCACGAGGTGGGCCACGTCGGTGCTGGAGCCCTGGAGCAGGGCGTGCACGAGGGACGGGTCGGCGTACTCCGTGACGAGCGAGGTGACGGCCAGGACGGCGGCGTAACCGAAGGTGAACGGCGTCCCGGTGGGGGTGGGGAACAGCCGCCACGGGCGGATCCCCGGGCCGGCCTCGGGGGCGGCCCCGGCGACCGGGAGAACGGCCGGGACAGGGGCCGGTACGGAGACCGCCCCGCGCTGCTTCGGCAACCCGTCCAGCAGGCCCGAGGCGCTGTCCGGCACGGACTCCGTACCCGCCCCGTCCTCAGAAGCCCGCGCGGCGGCCTCGCTACGTTCCACCGTGAGGCGCTCCTTCCGTTGCACTCCAGCCTTCGCGCTCCGCCGCCCCCGTGTCTGTGACCGGCGCCACGCGGACCCCGATTCACAGGCACTTCTCAAGAACCGTCCGGCAGCCCGATCTCTTTGCCAGGATGGGCGGATGCCCATCTCGTACGACATTCCCGAAGTCCTGGACCGTCGTGAGGGCCCGCACGGTGAGGTCGTGCTGCGCCGGCACGGTGAGTTGCTGCAGATCATCGCCAACGGGTGCTTCCTGATGGACACCTCCGACGGGCGCTCGGAGCGGCTGCTGATGGACGTGGCGCTCGACGCGCTGGAGGGGCGGCCCGAGCCGGGTGTGCTGATCGGCGGGCTCGGGGTCGGGTTCTCGCTCGCCCACGCGGCCGCGGATCCGCGCTGGGGGCGGATCACGGTCGTGGAGCGCGAGACGGCCATCGTCGACTGGCACCGTCACGGCCCGCTGTCCGCGCTCTCGGCGCCGGCGCTCGCCGATCCACGGACCGAGATTCTGGAAACAGATCTTGTCGCTTATGTGAATGAGACATCGAACACGTATGACGCGCTGTGCCTGGACATCGACAACGGGCCCGACTGGACCGTCACCGAGGGCAACGACGGGCTGTACTCGCCGAGCGGACTGGCCAGCTGCGCAAGGGTGTTGAGGCCCGGCGGGGTGCTCGCCGTGTGGTCGGCGCAGCCTTCGCCGGAATTCGAAGGATCCCTACGGAATGCCGGGTTCCAGGGGGTGCGTACCGAAGAGGTGCCCGTTGCCCGGGGCGTTCCGGACGTCGTGCACCTCGGGGTCCGACCTGGATAGCCGAGGCGTGGTGACTCCCCGTACTCTGCTTCCCTGGCGCAGATCATTCAAGCGTCAATCGCAAGCATGCGCAGGCATAAGCCAGTAAGCGGGATCACCCCACTGATTCCGGAAAGCAACCCTTGGGGCGGGCGATGGAGCAGACACACACCTCCCACAACGGCACGGCCACGGCCACTCCCGGCGCACAGCGCCGGGTGCTCGTGGTCGAGGACGACCCGACGATCGTGGAGGCCATCGCGACCCGCCTGCGTGCCGAGGGATTCCTCGTGCAGACCGCGGGCGACGGTCCGGCGGCGGTCGACACGGCCGAGGCCTGGCAGCCCGATCTGCTGATCCTCGACATCATGCTGCCCGGCTTCGACGGTCTGGAGGTCTGCCGCCGTGTGCAGGCCGCCCGGCCGGTGCCGGTACTGATGCTGACCGCGCGCGACGACGAGACCGACATGCTGGTCGGACTCGGGGTCGGCGCCGACGACTACATGACCAAGCCCTTCTCCATGCGTGAGCTGGCCGCCCGCGTGCATGTGCTGCTGCGCCGGGTGGAGCGGGCCGCACTGGCCGCCGCTACGCCCCGAAGCGGCATCCTGCGCCTGGGCGAGCTGGAGATCGACCACGCGCAGCGCCGGGTGCGGGTGCGGAGTGAGGATGTTCACCTCACGCCGACCGAGTTCGACCTCCTGGTGTGCCTGGCGAACACCCCGCGCGCGGTCCTGTCCCGCGAGCAGCTGCTCGCGGAGGTGTGGGACTGGGCGGACGCCTCCGGCACCCGCACGGTCGACAGCCACATCAAGGCGCTGCGCCGGAAGATCGGCGCGGAGCGGATCCGCACGGTGCACGGCGTGGGCTACGCCCTGGAGACGCCGACGCCATGAGCGGCGGTCCGTCCGGACGGAGAGGTCCCTGGGAGCCCTGGGGCGGCGTGCGCCCGTTCTCGATCAAGACCAAGCTGGGTGCGCTCGTCGTCACCTCGGTCCTGATCACCACGGGTCTGTCGATGATCGCGGTTCGCACCAAGACGGAGCTGCGCTTCATCACGGTGTTCTCGATGATCGCCACACTGCTCATTACGCAGTTCGTGGCGCATTCGCTCACGGCTCCGCTGGACGAGATGAACGCGGTGGCCCGGTCCATCTCGCACGGCGACTACACGCGCCGGGTGCGGGAGAACCGCCGGGACGAGCTGGGCGACCTCGCCGAGACCATCAACCGGATGGCCGACGACCTGGAGGCCCAGGAGCAGCAGCGCAAGGAACTCGTGGCGAATGTCTCCCATGAGCTGCGCACCCCCATCGCGGGGCTGCGGGCGGTGCTGGAGAACATCGTGGACGGGGTCTCGCCCGCGGACCCCGAGACGATGCGGACGGCACTGAAACAGACGGAGCGGCTCGGCCGGCTGGTCGAGACGCTGCTGGACCTCTCCCGCCTCGACAACGGCGTCGTACCGCTGAAGACGCGTCGCTTCGAGGTGTGGCCGTATCTGTCCGGCGTGCTGAAGGAGGCCAACATGGTCGCTTCGGCGCGTGCGGGCATCGCCTCCGGATCGGGCAGTCACACGCGTACGGACGTCCATCTGCACCTGGACGTGTCCCCGCCCGAGCTGACCGCGAACGCGGACCCGGAGCGGATCCACCAGGTCGTGGCCAACCTGATCGACAACGCGGTCAAGCACAGCCCGCCGCACGGGCGCGTGACGGTGAAGGCCCGGCGCGGGCCGCTGTCGGACTCCCTGGAGCTGGAGGTTCTCGACGAGGGCCCCGGTATCCCGCGCTCGGAGTGGCATCGCGTCTTCGAGCGGTTCAACCGGGGGGCCGTGAACCGGCCGCACGGTCCCGGCAGCGACGGCGGCACGGGGCTCGGTCTGGCGATCGCCCGCTGGGCGGTGGATCTGCACGGCGGCCGGATAGGAGTGGCCGAATCCGAGCGGGGTTGCCGGATTCTTGTCACCCTTCCGGGACTTCCATCTCTGCCAAGTTGACGTAAAGTTCGAACCGGAGCCACAAGATCCATGTGCGTCCGCACTGACGGACACGTGTGATCAGCCACAGGCCCGCGCCATCGGCGTCCGGGGTCCTGCGAAGCCCTTCCCATCTGAAGCGGAACCACGCTTGTTTCCCGCCATTTCTGGCCCCGAAACACACTTTCCGATGTGACTTACGCGACGATGACCTTGCCCGACCTGAACTTCCCGGCCATGGGGGCGTAGCCTTTATTCCCGCTGTCCATCACCTTGTGAAGCGGAAGAGGGCGGTTGCCGCCGTGTCGTCACAGTCCCCCAGTAACTCGAGCATCTCGACCGACACCGACCAAGCGGGGAAGAACCCTGCTGCTGCGTTCGGTCCCAATGAGTGGCTCGTCGACGAGATCTATCAGCAGTACCTCCAGGATCCGAACTCGGTCGACCGAGCCTGGTGGGACTTCTTCGCCGACTACAAGCCGGGTGCCGCTGCCGCCCCGGCGGCGGCCGCTCCGGCCCCCGCCGCCGCGCCGGCCCAGGCCGCGCCCGCCGCCCCGGCCGCTCCAGCGGCTCCCGCGGTGCCCGCTCCGGCTCCCGCCGCCCCCGCGGCCGCGCAGCCCGCGGCCGCCGCTCCGGCGCCCGCGAAGGCCGCCGCCCCGGCTCCGGCCGCGGCGCAGCCCGCAGCGGCCAAGCCGAAGGCCGAGCCCGCCGCCACGTCCGCGGCCGGCCCGGAGCTGGTCACGCTGCGCGGCCCCGCCGCCGCCGTCGCGAAGAACATGAACGCCTCGATCGAGGTGCCCACGGCCACGTCCGTGCGCGCGGTCCCGGTGAAGCTGCTCTTCGACAACCGCATCGTCATCAACAACCACCTGAAGCGCGCCCGGGGCGGGAAGATCTCCTTCACGCACCTGATCGGCTACGCGATGGTGCAGGCCATCAAGGCCATGCCGTCGATGAACTACTCCTTCACGGAGAAGGACGGCAAGCCGACCCTGGTCAAGCCGGAGCACGTCAACTTCGGCCTCGCGATCGACCTGGTGAAGCCCAACGGCGACCGCCAGCTGGTCGTCGCGGGCATCAAGAAGGCCGAGACGCTGAACTTCTTCGAGTTCTGGCAGGCCTACGAGGACATCGTCCGCCGCGCCCGCGACGGCAAGCTGACGATGGACGACTTCAGCGGTGTCACGGTCTCCCTGACCAACCCCGGCGGCCTCGGCACCGTCCACTCCGTGCCGCGTCTGATGCCCGGACAGTCGGTCATCATGGGCGTCGGCTCCATGGACTACCCGGCGGAGTTCCAGGGCACCTCCCAGGACACCCTGAACAAGCTCGGCATCTCGAAGGTCATGACGCTCACGTCGACCTACGACCACCGGGTCATCCAGGGCGCCGCCTCCGGCGAGTTCCTGCGGATCGTCGCGAACCTCCTCCTCGGCGAGGGCGGCTTCTACGACGACATCTTCGAGGCCCTGCGCATCCCCTACGAGCCGGTCCGCTGGCTCAAGGACATCGACGCCTCGCACGACGACGACGTCACCAAGGCCGCCCGCGTCTTCGAGCTGATCCACTCCTACC
The DNA here is from genome assembly GCF_044742595.1 of Streptomyces sp. NPDC087859. Lineage (NCBI taxonomy): Bacteria > Bacillati > Actinomycetota > Actinomycetes > Kitasatosporales > Streptomycetaceae > Streptomyces > Streptomyces sp. NPDC087859. The sequence goes on from NZ_JBIUUU010000014.1 coordinate 219,054, forward strand.
GGGTCCGCGGCCACGTCATGGCCGACACCGACCCCCTGGAGTACCGCCAGCGCAAGCACCCCGACCTGGACATCACCGAGCACGGCCTCACCCTGTGGGACCTGGAGCGCGAGTTCGCGGTCGGCGGTTTCGCGGGCAAGTCCCTGATGAAGCTGCGCGACATCCTCGGCGTGCTGCGCGACTCGTACTGCCGCACCACCGGCGTCGAGTTCATGCACATCCAGGACCCCAAGCAGCGCAAGTGGATCCAGGACCGCATCGAGCGCGCGCACTCCAAGCCGGAGCGCGAGGAGCAGCTGCGCATCCTGCGCCGGCTGAACGCGGCGGAGGCCTTCGAGACCTTCCTGCAGACGAAGTACGTCGGCCAGAAGCGCTTCTCGCTCGAAGGCGGCGAGTCCGTCATCCCGCTGCTGGACGCGGTCATCGACAGCGCGGCCGAGTCGCGTCTGGACGAGGTCGTCATCGGCATGGCCCACCGCGGCCGGCTGAACGTGCTCGCGAACATCGTCGGCAAGTCGTACGCCCAGATCTTCCGCGAGTTCGAGGGCAACCTCGACCCGAAGTCGATGCACGGCTCCGGCGACGTGAAGTACCACCTGGGCGCCCAGGGCACCTTCACCGGCCTGGACGGCGAGCAGATCACCGTCTCGCTGGCCGCGAACCCGTCCCACCTGGAGACGGTCGACCCGGTCATCGAGGGCATCGCCCGCGCCAAGCAGGACATCATCAACAAGGGCGGCACGGACTTCACCGTCCTGCCGGTCGCCCTGCACGGTGACGCGGCCTTCGCGGGCCAGGGCGTGGTGGCCGAGACCCTGAACATGTCGCAGCTGCGCGGCTACCGCACCGGCGGCACGGTCCACATCGTCATCAACAACCAGGTCGGCTTCACGGCGGCTCCCGAGTCGTCGCGTTCCTCGATGTACGCCACGGACGTGGCCCGCATGATCGAGGCACCGATCTTCCACGTGAACGGCGACGACCCCGAGGCCGTCGTCCGCGTGGCCCGGCTGGCCTTCGAGTTCCGTCAGGCGTTCAACAAGGACGTCGTGATCGACCTCATCTGCTACCGCCGCCGCGGCCACAACGAGTCCGACAACCCGGCCTTCACCCAGCCGCTGATGTACGACCTGATCGACAAGAAGCGCTCGGTGCGCAAGCTCTACACCGAGTCCCTCATCGGTCGCGGCGACATCACCCTGGAAGAGGCCGAGCAGGCCCTGCAGGACTACCAGGGCCAGCTGGAGAAGGTCTTCACCGAGGTCCGCGAGGCCATCACGGCCCAGCCGGCCGCGGGACCGATCTCGGACCCGCAGGCGGACTTCCCGGTCGCCGTGAACACCGCGATCACCTCGGAGACCGTGAAGCGGATCGCCGAGTCCCAGGTCAACATCCCCGACACCTTCCACGTCCACCCGCGTCTGCTGCCGCAGCTGCAGCGCCGGGCGACGATGGTCGAGGACGGCACGATCGACTGGGGCATGGGCGAGACGCTGGCCGTCGGCTCCCTCCTGCTGGAGGGCACCCCGGTCCGGCTCTCCGGCCAGGACTCCCAGCGCGGCACCTTCGGTCAGCGCCACGCGGTCCTCATCGACCGTGAGACGGGCGAGGAGCACACCCCGCTCCAGTACCTCGCCGAGGACCAGGCGCGCTACAACGTCTACAACTCCCTGCTGTCCGAGTACGCGGTCATGGGCTTCGAGTACGGCTACTCGCTGGCCCGCCCCGACGCGCTCGTGATGTGGGAGGCGCAGTTCGGCGACTTCGTCAACGGCGCTCAGACGGTGGTCGACGAGTACATCTCGGCGGCGGAGCAGAAGTGGGGCCAGACCTCCGGCGTCACCCTCCTCCTCCCCCACGGCTACGAGGGCCAGGGCCCGGACCACTCCTCGGCCCGTGTCGAGCGGTTCCTCCAGCTCTGCGCCCAGAACAACATGACGGTCGCGATGCCGACCCTGCCGTCGAACTACTTCCACCTCCTGCGGTGGCAGGTGCACAACCCGCACCACAAGCCGCTGGTGGTCTTCACCCCGAAGTCGATGCTGCGCCTCAAGGCCGCCGCGTCGAAGACGGAGGAGTTCACGTCGGGTCAGTTCCGCCCGGTCATCGGCGACTCGACGGTGCCGGACCCGGCCGCGGTGCGCAAGGTCGTCTTCGTGACGGGCAAGCTGTACTACGACCTGGATGCCGAGCGCACCAAGCGGGGCAACACGGACACGGCGATCATCCGTATCGAGCGCCTGTACCCGCTGCCCGGCGCCGAGGTCCAGGCGGAGATCGCCAAGTACCCGAACGCCGAGAAGTACCTGTGGGCCCAGGAGGAGCCGGCGAACCAGGGCGCGTGGCCCTTCATCGCCCTCAACCTGATCGACCACCTCGACCTGGCGGTCGGCGCGGACGTCCCGCACGGCGAGCGTCTGCGGCGCATCTCGCGTCCGCACGGCTCGTCGCCTGCGGTGGGTTCGGCCAAGCGCCACCAGGCCGAGCAGGAGCAGCTGGTGCGTGAGGTGTTCGAGGCGTAGGTCTCGGCACAGTTGATCAATTGATCGCAGAAGGGCCCGACCCCGTCCAGGGGCCGGGCCCTTCCCGCTACGGGGGTGTGTGCGTGGGCGAGCGCCATGTACGGAAGATGTTGCGCCGGATGGGCGGCGGTGAGCCCGTCCAGGCCACCACCGGCCTGGGGACCACCAAGGGGCTCGCTCGACTCGCCTTCTACGCCGAGCAGTTCGGGTACGAGTACGTGAGCGCTCAGCAACTCGACAGGAAGTACGCGATCCGGGTCGTGCCCGCCCACGGCCCCGCCGCCCGCGCGCGGGCGGCGGAGAACTGGGTGAGATACCCGGGCGCCGCCCGGGGAGGCGCGCTGCCGCCACTGGACGACCACGCGGTCGCGGTGCTGAACGCGCGGATCAGTTTCGAGCTGGCCACCCGCTTCACCGAGAAGCAGATGCTCGGGCTCACCACGTTCGGCTTCACCGGGCTGGCCATCGGCCCCTGGATCAAGTTCGGCCTTCTCGTCGGCGGCACCCTCTGGGCCGCGCTGATGGCCCTCGTCCCGGTCCTGCTCGTCGCGAACCGGCGCTACCGGGCCAAGAACGCCGCCCTGCTGGAGGGCGCCGGGTTCACCGCGGTGACCGATCCGGACGGGCAGCCGCGGTATCTGCCGCCCGTCGGCCGGGCGGACTGACTACTCGTCGTCCTCGTCGTCGTCCAGTCGCGCCAGCCACGTGGCCAGCCGCTCCACCGGCACTTCGAAGTCCGGGTTGAGATCGACGAACGTCCGCAGCTGCTCGGCGAGCCACTCGAAGGTGACCTCCTCCTGGCCGCGCCGCTTCTCCAGTTCTTCGATGCCACGGTCGGTGAAGTACAACTCTCGCTCCTGATACGGACGGGCACTGCCCTCGGACCTACTCCCTCAGGGTATGCCGTACGTCAGTCGCGCGGCCGCCCCAGGTCGTACGCCAGCCCCAGCGTCCCGTGCGCCAGCAGCAGGGCGCCCGCCGTGATCCAGCCGCCGCTGCGGCGCCGCAGCCCGAGGGCCGTGAGCGGGACGCCCGCGGCCACCTGGGCCAGGGCGAGAACGCGCGCCCTGGGGGTGCCCGCCCAGGGGAGCCAGGGGCCCAGGCGGCTGCTCTCGACGACGTCGAGTTCCGCGCGGACCGCGTCCCGCCAGCCCGACCACTCGACCGGGCGGGCGTCCGGCTGGACGCCGGCGACCTCGCGGAGGCGGTCGGCGGGTTCGCCGGGGGCGAGACCGGTGGGGAGGGTCAGGCCCGCGCGGGTGAGGACGGCGAGGAGGCCGCGGAGGCGGGCGCGGGCGTCGGCGGCCGGGTCGGGTTGCATGAGGGCGTTCAGGGACTGCACGTCCAGGACCGGGTCCAGGCCCAGGCGGGTGGCGAAGGTGCGCATGGCCTCGTCCTCGCCGGCCGGGGTGCCGCCCGCGAGCCAGACGTAGCCGACGGGGCGGCGGAAGCCGGCGGCGAGGGTGTAGCCGCTGCGGTCGGCGTCCCACCACAGGGCGAGGACGGGCCAGGGGGCGCCGACGGCCAGTGCCGTGGCCCAGCCGGTGAGAACGCGGTCGACCGGCTCGCCGCCCTGCTGCCAGGGCTTGCCTTCGGGGACGAGGACGCTCCACTGCGCGCCCGCGCTCGTGAGCAGCATGCGCTCGCGCAGCAGCCGGGCGGCCGGGGCGACGGACTCGGGTTCCGCGCGGCAGAGCAGCAGGGCACCCGGGGCGGGACCGGTACGAGGAACATCCGTCGGGGACATGCTCACACGCTAGGCGGATTCATATGGTTTGGGCATTTTTGGGCTCCGAACATCCCCAGAACGGGTGTCTTGACTTTCCGTGTCCGCGATATATCGTGAATGACGGAAGACGCGATATGGCGTGTGCGGTGTCACGGGGAGGTCTGCACCATGTCCGAGTGGTCCGTATCGGAGCCCAGGAAGCTCACATTCGACGAGCCGGTGAGCCAGCTCCATGTACGCATCGTCAATGGCACGGTGAACGTCGTGGGCACGGACGAAGGTTCCGCCCGTCTGGAGGTCTCCGAGCTGGAGGGGCCGCCCCTGGTGGTGACCCAGGAGGGCGGCACGCTCACGGTGGCCTACGAGGACCTGCCCTGGAAGGGCTTCCTCAAGTGGCTGGACCGCAAGGGCTGGCGGCGCAGTGCCGTCGTCTCGCTGGCCGTGCCGGCCGACACCCGGGTCGAGGTGGGCGTGGTGGGCGCCGCGGCCGTGATCTCGGGGATCGACGGACGCGCGGAGGTCAAGGGGGTCACCGGCGACACCACGCTCGTGGGGCTCACCGGCCCCGTCCGCGCCGACACCGTCTCGGGCAACCTGGAGGCCCAGGCCCTGCGCGGAGACCTCCGCTTCAACTCCGTCTCCGGCGACCTGACCGTGGTCGAGGCGGGCTCCTCCGTCAAGGCGGACTCGGTGAGCGGTTCGATGATCGTCGACCTCGATCCGACCAGCCGCCCGACCGACATCAACCTGACGAGCGTGTCCGGCGAGATCGCCATCCGCCTCCCCCACCCGGCGGACGCGGAGGTGGAGGCGAACACCGCGAGCGGAAAGGTCTCCAACGCCTTCGAGGACCTGCGGGTCGGCGGCCAGTGGGGCGCCAAGCGGATCACCGGCCGGCTCGGCGCGGGCAACGGCAGCCTGAAGGCGACCACCGTCTCGGGCTCGATCGCCCTGCTGCGCCGCCCGCCGGCCGAGGACGTGCCGTGGGACGCGGACCCGGCGGACAGGGGCCCGGTGCCCGAGGAGGCGGGCACCGGCCCGGTGACCGGTCCGCAGAGCGACTCGGGGGACAATTCCGTTTCCGGCCCGGGTGAGGGCGCTGACGCCGCGGACGCGGCCGACGCCGACGACACCCCGGCCGACGGCACGACCGACAAGAAGGTGCTCTGACATGCCTCCCGTCTTCGCCCACGGCCGCCTCCGCCTCTACCTGCTGAAGCTGCTCGACGAGGCCCCCCGCCACGGCTACGAGGTGATCCGGCTGCTGGAGGAGCGGTTCCAGGGGCTGTACGCACCCTCGGCCGGCACCGTCTACCCCCGCCTCGCCAAGCTGCAGGCCGAGGGCCTGGTCACCCACACCACCGAGGGCGGCCGCAAGGTGTACGCCATCACGGACGCGGGCCGCGCCGAACTGGCCGACCGCAGCGGTGAGCTGGCCGATCTGGAGCTGGAGATCCGGGAGTCGGTCGCCGAGCTCGCCGCCGAGATCCGGGCCGATGTGCGCGGTGCGGCGGGCGACCTGCGGCGCGAGATGCGGGCGGCCGCCTCGCAGGCCCGCGGCGGCGACCAGGACGGCCCTCCAGGGGAGTTCGGGGACCAGGGCGACAACGAGTCGTGGCGCGCGGCCAAGGAGGAGATGCGCCGCGTCAAGCAGGAGTGGAAGGAGCAGGCCCGGCGTGCCAAGGACGAGAGCCGGCGGGCCCGTGAGGAGGCCCAGCGGGCCCGGCGTCAGGCCAAGGAGGCGCAGGAGCGGGCGCGGGTCCAGGCCCAGGAAGAGGTGCAGCGCATCGCACGGCGGGTCCAGGAGCAGGTGCAGGACCACTTCGCGCGGGGCGACTGGCCGACGGGGGTGCGCGAGGGGCTGACCGAACTGGCCAAGGAGTTCGGCGAGTTCGGGCGGGACTACGGCAGGGAGTTCGGCAAGGACTTCGGGTTCGGGCACGGGCACGCGGAGAAGGACGGCGCGAAGCCGGCGGCGGGCGCGCCCGAGTACTCACAGACCCCCGAGGACTTCCCCGCCGACTACGAACCGGCCTGGGCCCATGACGACGGCACCGGGGACTCGGCCCGCGACCTGGACCGCCTCCTCGACCGCTTCCGGGACGACATCCGCGACGCGGCCCGGGACCACGGCGTCACCTCGGACCAGCTCCGCGACGCCCGCCGGCACCTGTCGACGGCGGCGGCGCACATCGGGGCACTGCTGAGGGCACCGAAGGCCTGAGTCTCCTCAGGCCCACCTCCGGACCCGGCGCCGCCCCACCGCCCCGGGTCCGCCTCCGCCCCCTCACCCCCCTCAGCCCGCCTTCGCCTCCCCGTCGCCGTAGAGCACACGGACCAGCGACTCGTACGTCACCCCGTGGTCGGCGAGCACCTCGCCCGGGACGCCGGGGCGGATCGTGAGGGCGAGAAGCAGGTGTTCGTCGCCGATATGGCGGTCGTGGCGGGCGACGGCGGTGCGCAGGGAGCGTTCCAGGGTGTCCTTGGCGCCCCGGCTGAAGGGGCGGCGCCCGGACAGGCCACTCCTGCCCTTGCGGTCGCCGGACATCGCGCCGACGCCGTGCACCTCCTCGACGCGGGCGACGATCCGCGCGACGTCGATGCCGAGTCCGGCGAGGGCGTCGGACTCGGCCTGGGAGAGGCCGGCACGGCGCCGGGCCTCGGCCAGGGACTGCCGAACCGACTCCTTGCCTTCCTCCGCGACGCCCAGCGAGGCCAGCGCGAATGAGGCACGGCTCGCCTCGCGGTCGAGCAGCGCGAGCAGAAGGTGCTCGGCGTCTACGGTGTCCGCGCCCGTCCGTTCGGCCTGTGTCACCGCCGACTGCACCACGGCGCGGGCGTCCTTCGTGAACCGCTCGAACATCAATGCCTCCCGTACTTCTTGTGCACGGCCTGCCTGCTCACACCGAGTTCGGCGGCGATCTCCTGCCACGACCAGCCCTGGTTGCGCGCGCTGCGCACCTGCACCGACTCCAGCTGTTCGAGAAGCCGGCGCAGGGCGGCGACGGCCCGCAGGCCGACCCGTGGATCGCGGTCGCCCGCACGCTCGGCGAGATCCGTTGCTTCGGTCATGCCGTCAACTTACGTTGACAGCAACCGCGTGTCAACCAAAGTTGACGCCGCGGATGCGAGAAAGGCGGGCCCGAGATCCCGGACCCGCCTCATGTCACCTCACGGCACCTCAGGAATGCGTGAGCACGATCTTCCCGAACTGTTCGCCCGACGCCAGCCGTTCGAAGCCCTCGCGGGCCCGGTCCAGCGGAAGCACCTCGTCGATCACCGGACGCACCCCGGTGGCGGCGCAGAAGGACAGCAGGTCCTCCAGCTCGTCCTTGGTGCCCATGGTCGAGCCCACGACCTTGAGCTCCAGGAAGAAGATCCGGGTGAGTTCGGCGTGCGAGGGCCGGTCGCCGCTCGTCGCACCGGAGATGACCAGCGTGCCGCCCGGCCGCAGGGACTTCACCGAGTGGGACCAGGTGGCGGCGCCGACGGTCTCGATGACGGCGTCCACCCGCTGCGGCAGCCGCGCCCCCGACTCCAGCGCCTCCACGGCGCCCAGCTCGATCGCCCGCTTGCGCTTGGCCTCGTCCCGGCTGGTGGCGAAGACCCTCAGACCGGCGGCCTTGCCGAGCACGATCGCGGCGGTGGCGACACCACCGCCGGCGCCCTGGACGAGGACCGAGTCGCCGGGGCGTACGCCCGCGTTGGTGAAGAGCATCCGGTACGCCGTCAGCCACGCCGTGGGCAGACAGGCGGCCTCGGCGAAGGAGAGCTCCTTGGGCTTGGGCAGGACGTTCCAGGTCGGCACGGCGACCTGTTCGGCGAAGGTGCCCTGGTAGTGCTCGGTGAGGATGGAGCGGGGCTCCCTGGGGCCGACGCCGTGTCCGGTCTGGCCGATCACGGAGTGCAGGACGACCTCGTTGCCGTCCTCGTCGACACCGGCGGCGTCACAGCCGAGGATCATCGGCAACTTGTCCTCGGACAGACCGACGCCCTTGAGGGACCAGAGGTCGTGGTGGTTGAGGGAGGCGGCCCTGACGTCGATCACGCTCCAGCCGGGGCGGGCCTCGGGAGCCGGACGCTCCCCCAACTCGAGTCCGGAGAGCGGCTGGTCACGGTCGATGCGGGCGGCATAGGCGGCGAACATGACCTTGACGATAGGGTCCACCGGCGACACGGGGAACCGGGAAAGCGTGTGACACACACCCTCTTGCGCGACAGGTCCAACCCGTCCGGCGTCCGACGACGAGGCCCTACCGTCCCCACCCCCACCCACCCGAAGGCGGCTGCGCCCCTCGACGCCGGTCAGGATCTTCCCGCCCGTCCGGCGTTTGAGGACGAGGCCCCTTCAGGGCCGACGGGGGTGCAGGGGCGGAGCCCGCTGGGAGCGGGGTCAAAGCGGCGGCAGCCCCTGGAGGACGGGACGGGCAGGGGCTGCGGGGGCGAAAAACCACCCGCTCAGCCCCCTGCTCAGGTAAAAAAAGCGACCCCGCCCGGCGAACCGGACGGGGCCACCCACAGCTGCCTGCCTCAGCGGCGGGCAACACCTTCCGCACGGGCCGCGGCCGCGACAGCCGCGGTGACGGCCGGAGCCACCCGCTCGTCGAACGGCGACGGGATCACGTAGTCCGCCGCGAGGTCGTCACCGACGACCGCCGCCAGCGCCTCCGCCGCCGCGATCTTCATGCCCTCGGTGATACGGGAGGCCCGCACCTGGAGCGCACCGGCGAAGATGCCCGGGAACGCGAGGACGTTGTTGATCTGGTTCGGGAAGTCGGAGCGGCCCGTGGCCACGACCGCCGCGTACTTGTGCGCGACGTCCGGGTGCACCTCGGGGTTCGGGTTGGCCATGGCGAAGACGAAGGCGCCCTTGGCCATCGACGCCACCGCCTCCTCCGCCACCGTGCCGCCGGAGACGCCGATGAAGACGTCGGCACCCTCCAGAGCGGCCTCCAGGGTCCCGGTGAGGCCGGCCTTGTTGGTGAAGCCGGCGAGCTCGCGCTTGACCGGGGTGAGGTCGTCCCGGTCCGCCGACACCACGCCCTTGCGGTCGGCGACGGCGACGTCCCCGATCCCGGCGTCGACGAGGATCTTCGCGATGGCGACACCGGCCGCGCCGGCGCCCGAGATGACCGCACGGAGCTCACCGACCCCGCGCCCGGTCAGCCGCGCGGCGTTCCGCAGGGCGGCGAGGGTCACGACGGCCGTGCCGTGCTGGTCGTCGTGGAAGATCGGGATGTCGAGGGCTTCCTGGAGGCGCTTCTCGATCTCGAAGCACCGGGGCGCCGAGATGTCTTCCAGGTTCACGCCGCCGAAGGACGGCGCGAGCCGGACCACGGTCTCGACGATCTCGTCGACGTCCGTGCAGGCCAGCGCGATCGGCACCGCGTCGACGCCGCCGAACTGCTTGAAGAGGATGGCCTTGCCTTCCATCACCGGAAGGGAGGCCTCGGGCCCGATGTCACCGAGTCCGAGCACGGCCGTGCCGTCCGTGACGACGGCGACGACGGAGGACTTCCACGTGTAGTCGTGGACGAGGTCGGGCTGCTCGGCGATGGCGCTGCACACCTTCGCCACGCCGGGCGTGTACGCGAGGGACAGGTCGTCCTTGTCACGGATCGGCACGGTGGCCTGCACAGCCATCTTGCCGCCGCGATGCAGCGCGAACGCGGGGTCGAAGGAATCGAGGGGCTCCGCCCCGTCCTGGCCCGTATCGCTGTCGCTGCGAGGATTGACGATCTCCGCTGCCACTTGTTCTACCCCTTAGATATTCATGGTTTGAGGGTGGCCACTCCTGGTTGAGAAGTGGGCGGGCACCGCGTACAACCCTGTCGGTGATGCGTATGGGTCGTGCGCGACGGGCGCGCCGCACACGCGCCCTGAGCCCCGGATGAGGGGTGTAAAGAACCTTCTTACCGGACGGACGGCACCCGCGACGAGTCCATAAGTGCAAGGTCACATGACGGACCTTGTGGGCCACAGACCGGTGACATGAATCATGGTCAAATATGCGGACTCATCCTCGATTGCCTCTTGACAAGGACTTGAACAGCGGGCCGTGACGTCAAGGCCACGCTCGCATCCTGAGATGCGCCGAAGATCCTCCGGCCGGAAGGAGAGATTCCCGCAGAAGGTGCGGCCGTGATGTCCGACCTGATGCGGTTCGGGGGTCACCCGTTATCCGATTTTGACATGGCTGGGCCCCTGAATGGTCCAGTCCGAATGGCAAGATGCCGTAATCACACGAGGTCGCGACACTCGAAGGCGTGTGCTCTCGTCGACCTGAGAAACCAAGGCGTTCGTCGGCACCGTCGACAGATGCCCGCCCCATCGGCAACTCCACCCATCCGCCGGAGGAACCCAAAATGACCGCAAGCTCCCGTCGTACGACCGCCGCGCGCTCCAGGACTGCCGCGGTAGGCGCGATCGCGGTCGCAGGCGCCCTGCTTCTCACCGGTTGCGGTGACCAGACCAAGGACAACGGGTCGGACGGCTCCGACACCGCCTCGACGTCCTCTGCTCCGCTGGCCGACAAGCTGCCCAAGGAGATCCGCGACAAGGGCGTCATCAAGGTCGGTTCGGACATCGCGTACGCGCCGGTCGAGTTCAAGGACGACTCCGGCAAGACGGTCGGCATCGACCCGGACATCGCGGCCGCCCTGGGCAAGCAGCTGGGGGTGACGTTCGAGTTCGAGAACGGCACCTTCGACACGCTGATCACGGGCCTGCGCTCGGACCGGTACGACATCGCCATGTCCGCGATGACCGACACCAAGGACCGCCAGGAGGGCGTCGACTCCGAGACCGGCAAGAAGGTCGGTGAGGGCGTCGACTTCGTGGACTACTTCACCGCTGGTGTCTCGATCTACACCCAGAAGGGCAAGAACACCGACATCAAGACGTGGGCCGACCTGTGCGGCCGCAAGCTCGTCGTGCAGCGCGGCTCGGTCTCCGAGGACCTCGCCAAGGCCGAGGCCAAGAAGTGCCCGGGCGGCAAGAAGCTGACGCTCGAGTCCTTCGACAACGACCAGCAGGCCCAGACCCGGCTGCGCGCGGGCGGCGCCGACGCCGGCTCCTCCGACTTCCCGGTGGCGGCGTACGCGGTCGCGAACTCCGGCGGCGGCAAGGACTTCCAGCTCGTCGGCGAGCAGGTCGAGGCCGCTCCGTACGGCATCGCGGTCGCCAAGGACAACACCCAGCTGCGGGACGCCCTCCAGGCCGCCCTGGACGCGATCATCGCGAACGGCGAGTACGACAAGGTCATGAAGAAGTGGGGCGTCGAGGACGGCGCCGTCACCAAGGCCGCCGTCAACGGCGGCAAGTGACCGCGGACCGCGGGCACTGAAAGGCAACATCCGTGACTGCTGACATCGACAAGAAGGACGGGCCGGCGGACACCCCGCCGGCCGGTCCGGAGGCCATCAAGGCCATCCCCGTCCGCCACTACGGGCGGTACGTCTCCGCCGTGGTCGCGCTCGCCGCGCTGGGCGCCATCGTCTACGCGTTCTCCCAGGGCAGGATCAACTGGGGCGCGATCCCGGACTACTTCTTCAACGACCGCATCCTCAGCGGCGTGGGCAAGACGCTTCTGCTCACGGTGCTGTGCATGGTCATCGGCATCGTCGGCGGCATCCTGCTGGCGGTGATGCGCCTGTCGAAGAACCCGGTGACCTCGTCCATCGCGTGGTTCTACATCTGGTTCTTCCGCGGCACCCCGGTCCTGGTCCAGCTCATCGTCTGGTTCAACCTGGGCCTGGTCTTCGAGTACATCAACCTCGGGCCGGTCTACAAGGACGAGTGGTCGCAGTTCATGACCCCGTTCCTGACGGCCCTGCTCGGCCTCGGCCTCAACGAGGCGGCGTACATGGCGGAGATCTGCCGCGCCGGCCTGCTGGCCGTCGACGAGGGCCAGACGGAGGCGTCGCACGCGCTGGGCATGAGCCATGCCAAGACGCTGCGCCGGATCGTCATCCCGCAGGCGATGCGCGTGATCGTGCCGCCGACGGGCAACGAGGTCATCAACATGCTGAAGACGACCTCGCTGGTGTCGGTCGTCCAGTACTCGGAGCTGCTCCGCGTCGCCCAGGACATCGGTCAGACCTCCGGTGCCCCGGCCGAGATGCTGTTCCTCGCCGCGGCCTGGTACCTCGTGCTGACCTCGGTCTTCAGCGTCGGCCAGTACTACCTGGAGCGGTACTACGCACGCGGCTCCAGCCGCAGCCTGCCGGCGACCCCGCTCCAGAAGGTCAGGGCGAACCTGCTGTCCCTGTCGAACCGTTCGTCGACGGGAGGTGCCGCATGACCGCCATGGTGAAGGCCGAGGGCGTCCACAAGTCCTTCGGCCTGGTCGAGGTCCTGAAGGGCATCAACCTGGAAGTGCAGTCCGGCGAGGTGTTCTGCCTCATCGGCCCGTCCGGCTCCGGCAAGTCGACCTTCCTGCGGTGCATCAACCACCTGGAGAAGGTCAACGCCGGGCGGCTGTACGTCGACGGCGAGCTGGTCGGCTACCGCCAGAAGGGCGACAAGCTGTACGAGCTCAAGGACAGCGAGGTCGCCCTGAAGCGCCGGGACATCGGCATGGTGTTCCAGCGGTTCAACCTGTTCCCGCACATGACGGCCGCCGACAACATCATCGAGGCGCCGGTCCAGGTCAAGGGCGTGAGCAAGGCCCAGGCGAGGGAGCGGGCGCGGGAGCTGCTCGACCGGGTCGGACTGGCCGACAAGGCCGACACCTACCCCGCGCAGCTCTCCGGCGGCCAGCAGCAGCGCGTCGCCATCGCCCGGGCCCTCGCCATGGACCCGAAGCTGATGCTGTTCGACGAGCCGACCTCGGCCCTCGACCCGGAGCTGGTCGGCGACGTCCTCGACGTCATGCGCGACCTCGCCGAGTCCGGCATGACGATGATCGTCGTCACCCACGAGATGGGCTTCGCCCGCGAGGTCGGCGACAGCCTGGTCTTCATGGACGGCGGCGTGGTGGTCGAGTCCGGCAACCCCCGCGACGTCCTGACCAACCCGCAGCACGAGCGGACGCAGGCGTTCCTGTCGAAGGTGCTGTAGCGGCGGTACGACGTGGAAGGGGCGGTACGGGATTCCCGTACCGCCCCTTTCCCATGCGCTACTTCACCGCGAGCAACAGCGTGTCCGACGGCGAGCACCACACCGGCCGAGCCTCCCCGAAGCCCTTCTCACGCAGCACGCGTGCGTGCCACGCGGCGGAGGGCATGTCGCCGTCGGCGTGGTCGCCGTAGATCTCGAAGCGGCGGGCGGTGGGCTCCGCGAGGACGGGGTCGTTGGCGGCGACCTGCCACCATTCGGACCAGTCGAGGGCGCCGTCGCGCCTGGCCTGATCCATACGGGTGTGGCGCTGGGCGCGTTCGGCCGCGTTGATCCGGGGCGTGGTGTCGTCGATCATGTGGTCCGCGTTCATGAAGAGACCACCGTCGCGGACCAGGCCCGCGACCTGACCGTAGAGGGCCGCGAGGGGTTCGCTGTGCAGCCAGTGCAGGGCCGTGGCGGTCAGGACGGCGTCGTACGACGCGTGGGGCAGTTTCGCCGTCCAGTCCGGGTCCTTGAGGTCGGCCGTCACGAAGGTGACCCGCTCGTCGACCGCGAAGGTGCCCTCGGCGATAGCGAGGAGCGCCGGGTCGAGGTCGACACCCGTGCTGACGGCCTCCGGGAACCGGGCGAGCAGCCGGGCCGTGATACTTCCCGTGCCGCACGCGAGATCCAGTACCCGGGGGCGGGGTCCGACGAGGGCCTCGACCATGTCGAGCATGATCCGGAAGCGCTCCTCCCGGTCGGGCATGTACCACTCCTGCTGCCGGTCCCAGCTCTCCTGCCAGGCCTGCCAGTCGGTTCCGGTACTCGTCGTCATGGGAGCCCCCTCTTCGAACGTATGCGTAATACCCTGGAAGCACGATCAGCTGTTACCGGCCGACCGCACGACGACGATAGAACGCCTCCGTAAGGACTACAAGTGGAACTGGCCTATTACTCGGACTACGCCGTGCGCCTCGTCAACACCGAGGACCCGGCCCGGGGCAAGGACTCGCTCACCTCGGTCGAGGCCGTGCGCGACCTGTTCGGCGCCAGCCAGGACGCGGCCCGGCGCGCCGCCGAGGCCGATGTCAGCCGCTTCCGCTCGGTCCGCGGACGCCTGAGGGCGGTCTTCGAGGCCGCGAACGACGGCGACGAGAGCCTGGCGGTGAACCTGCTGAACTCGCTCCTCCTGGAGTTCCCGGTGAGCCCGCAGATCTCCGGGCACGACCACCGCGACGACGACGGCCGCCCCCTGTGGCACATGCACCTGGCGGACCACCCGTCCAACGCGACCGCCGGCTACGCGGCCATCGCGGCGATGGGCCTCGCCTTCCACCTCACGGAGTACGGCGTGGACCGCCTGGGCCTGTGCGAGGCGTCGCCCTGCCGCAACGCCTATCTGGACACGTCCACGAACCGCTCCCGGCGCTACTGCTCCGACCGCTGTGCCACCCGCGCCAACGTGGCCGCCTACCGCGCCCGCAAACGCCTGGAGGCCGACCGGTCGGAGAGGACGGGCCTGGCGCAGGACAGCACCCAGCGCGCGACGGCGAACGGCGAACGCTGATCCGGCCTGCGCGGCCGGTACCTCAGACGCACCTTGCCCAGGACCAGTTCGACGGGCACGACACCGTAGTCCGTGCTGTCGCCGCCGGCGTACGCGTTGTCCCCCAGCACCCACCAGCCGCCCTCGCGGCGCTCCACGGCCCGCTTGACGACCAGCAGGTCCTGCTGGAACGGATGCCGCAGGACCACCACGTCACCGGGCCGGATCCGGGCCCCGTACTGCACCACGAGCCGGTCCGCGTGGTGCAGCGTGGGCACCATCGACGGCCCGGTCACCTCGGCCGGTCCGAAGGGCAGGAGCGCTCCCCTGTGTTCGGTCTCCTGCGACAGTTCCGGCATCCCCGGCACCTCCCCTGTCCGTTCATCCACCAGTCTGATACTGACCCCGGACTTTTGTCCTAAGCCCATGGGGGCACTCGCGAAATCGCCTCTCCCAGGGAGTAATGTCGCACCTGAGAAGACGATCACGAGGAAGGAATGCTCCATGCTTTCCCGCCTGTTTGCCCCCAAGGTCAAGGTCAGCGCACACTGCGACCTGCCCTGCGGTGTGTACGACCCGGCCCAGGCCCGCATCGAGGCGGAGTCGGTGAAGGCCGTGCAGGAGAAGATGGCCGCCAACGACGACCCGCACTTCCAGGCCCGTGCCACGGTCATCAAGGAGCAGCGCGCCGAGCTCGCGAAGCACCACGTTTCCGTGCTCTGGAGCGACTACTTCAAGCCCCCGCACTTCGAGAAGTACCCGGAGCTGCACCAGCTGGTCAACGACGCCCTGAAGGCCCTCTCGGCCGCCAAGGCGTCCACCGACCCGGCGACCGGCCAGAAGGCGCTGGACTACATCGCCCAGATCGACAAGATCTTCTGGGAGACCAAGAAGGCCTGACACACAGTCAGCCGTCCCTGACCGGCGATCGGTGCACCATCGCGGGTCAGCGGGGATCCGAAGGGGTCCGGCCGAAGTTCTGGCCGGACCCCTTCGGCATGCGTCGGCGGCGTCGCCGCGGAGCCGTCCGTGGCCATCGGGCAGCGGGCGCTGCCGGGTCGGGCGACACCCACTCGATCGCCCCCGGCATGACGCTGGTCAACGCGGGCACGCACTTCGCCGGCGGCACCGTGCTGCACTGGGCGGACGATCCCGAGGGGCGCGGCGCGCTGTTCAGCGGCGGCATCTTCATGGTGGTCAGGGACCGGCGGTGGGTCAGCTTCATGCACAGCGTCCCCGACTTCGTGCGGCGTTCGGCGGAGCGGTATCTGCGTTTCGCGCTGGACGACGAAGGCTGACACAGGTCACCTGAGCGCCTCGCTCGTCATTGGCCCGCCTCATAAGACCTGGTCGAGTCGTGCGCCTGCGTGCGATGGTGGCGAGGTGAATCGTGAGGATCTGGTCAGACTGCGCAAGGCTCGCGACCGCATGGACCGCGAGTACACCGAGCCCCTCGACGTGACCGCCCTCGCGCGCACGGCCCTGATGTCCCCGGGCCACTTCCAGCGCAGCTTCAAGGAGGCGTACGGCGAGACGCCGTACGGCTATCTCATGACCCGCCGCGTCGAGCGCGCGAAGATGCTGCTGCGCCGCGGCGACCTCTCCGTCACCGATGTCTGCATGGCGGTCGGCTGTACGTCCCTCGGCTCCTTCAGCTCCCGCTTCACCGAACTGGTGGGCGAGACACCGAGCTCCTACCGGGCCCGCTCGCACGAGGAGAGCGCGGAGATCCCGCCCTGTGTGGTGCGGGCGTACACGCGCCCCAGACGGACGTGACGCCGTTCTGACCTTAGGTTGGTCCCATGGACCTGAAACTCCACACCTGTTTCATCGCCGTCGACGACCACGACAAGGCGATCGCCTTCTACTGCGACGTCCTGGGCCTGGAGGTCCGCAACGACGTCAAGTACGAGGGCATGCGGTGGACGACCGTCGGATCGCCGCTGCAACCGGACGTGTCGATCGTCCTGGAGCCGCCCGCGGCCAACCCCGACCTCTCCCCCGCCGACCGGGAGGCGATGGAGCAGCTGCTGGCCAAGGGCGTGCTGCGCGGGGTCAACTTCACCACCGAGGACTGCGACGCCCTCTTCGCCCGCGTGCGGGAATCCGGCGCCGACGTGATCCAGGAACCGACGGACATGCCGTACGGGGTGCGCGACTGCGCGTTCCGGGACCCCGCCGGAAATATGCTGCGGTTCATGCAGTCCCCCTGACCTACGATCCCCGGCATGAGCATCCGCTGGACGTACGCCTTCGTCGACCGTCGCATCGAACTCCTCGACCGGGCCCAAGAGTTCTGGACGGCGGTCACCGACACGCGACTGTCCGCGCCACGTGGCTCGCGGGGCGAGTTCGTGACCCTTCTCCCCGACGGCGCCGACGCCTGCGTCAAGGTCCAGGGCGTCGACGGGGGCGACGGCGGCGCCCACCTCGACTTCTGCGTGGACGCGGACGACCTGCCGGAGTTCGTGCGGTCGGCTCTGCGGCTGGGCGCGACCATGGCCGCCGAGCACGACGGGTGGGCCGTACTCCGCTCCCCCGCCGGGCAGTTGTTCTGCGCGGTGCCCTGGCACGGGGAGTCGGTCCGCCCGCCCGTCGTCCGCGGCAGCCGCCTCGACCAGGTCTGCCTCGACGTCGCGCCTTCGCTCCACGACGCCGAAGTCGCCTTCTGGAGCGCCCTGTTGCCCGACTGGGAGTCCCGCCCCGGCTCCCTGCCCGAGTTCCACGTACTCGCGCCGCCGCCCGGCCTCCCGGTCCGCATCCTGCTCCAGCGGCTCGGCGAGGAACGCGCGGGCTCCGCCCATCTCGACCTGGCCTGCGCGGACATCGAGGCGACCCGGGTCCGGCACGAGGAGCTGGGAGCGGCGACGGTCGCGCACGGCAAGCACTGGACGGTGATGCGGGACCCTGCGGGCGGGACGTACTGCCTGACGGGCCGGGATCCGGAGACGGGCGGGCTGCCCAGCGCGTCGTGACGCACAGGACATCCATCCCGTCGCTCTCCTCCTCCGGCGGGCTGGGCGTGGTGAGCCCGCCTCCGACGACCACCACGATCGCCCACGTGAGCACAGCCCATCACCACCACCGGGGCCGTGGCGTCACCCCCAGGGCTCCACGTCGACCACCGCCTCCACCGGGAGCGGCCCGTAGATGTGCGGGAACGCCTCGGCACCGGGCTCCGGGGCCTCGTACTTCAGGGGTACGCCGAGCCGGTCGGGGTCGATGACCAGGAGCACCAGTTCGTCGGGGCCGTCGTAGGAGCCGTAGAGGAACGCGGCGACGTCCGGGAGCTGCGCGCGCGTCGAGCAGTGGATGAAGCCCTCCTGCTGGAGGGTCTTGCCGCGGGTCGACATCTCGTACGTGCCGCGGGCGCGCGCGGCTTCCCAGAGGGAACGTTCGGTCAGGTGCACGATCGGCGTGGACATGGACTCACGTTAAGCCCTGAGCCGTGCGGCCCGCGCGTGCAAATAGCGCTGCTCGGGCAGGCTCAGCGTCTGCGCGGCCGCCGACTCGTAGGCGGCGCGGGCTTCGTCGTACGATCCGGCGCGCTCCAGTAGATGCGCCCGTACGGCGTCCCGGCGGTGCCCCAACTCGCCCTCCAGAACATCCACTTCGGCGAGACCCGCTTCGGGCCCGTGGACCATGGCGACGGCGACCGCGCGGTTGAGGAGTTCGACGGGGCCGGGGACGAGGCGGACCAGGACGTCGTAGAGGCCGAGGATCTCCCGCCAGTCGGTGGCCTCCGCGGAGGGTGCCTCGTCGTGCACGGCGGCGATGGCCGCGCGCAGTTGGTACGGGCCCGCCGGGCCGCTGCTCAGGGCGTGGGTGACGAGAGCCACGCCCTCCTCGATCGCGGCCTTGTCCCAGCGGTCGCGGTCCTGTTCGTCGAGGGGCACGAGGTCGCCGTGCGGGCCGGTACGGGCCTCGCGGCGGGCGTCGGTGAGCAGCATCAGGGCGAGCAGTCCGGTGACCTCGCCGGTGCCGGGGAGGAGGCGGTGGACGGTGCGGGTCAGCCGGATCGCCTCGCCGGCGAGGTCGCGGCGTTGCAGCGCCGGGCCGGAGGTCGCCGTATAGCCCTCGTTGAAGATCAGGTACAGCGTGTGGAGGACGGCAGGCAGCCGCTCCACCCCGTGGTCGGGCCGCCCGAAGCGCACCCCCTTGACGCGCTGCTTGGCACGGCTGATGCGCTGGGCCATGGTCGCCTCGGGCACCAGGTGGGCGCGGGCGATCTCGGCCGTCGTCAGACCGCCGACCGCGCGGAGGGTGAGGGCGATCTGCGCGGGTGGGGGCAGATCGGGGTGGCAGCACAGGAAGAGGAGGGAGAGGGTGTCGTCGTCCTGCGGGACCCGCTCGGCCGGCGGCAGGGCGAGCGCCGCCGCCTTCTCCTCCCGCGCCCGCCGCGCGTCCTCCGCCCGCAGTGCGTCCACGAGCCGCCGCGAGGCCACCTTGATGAGCCAGCCGCGCGGGTTGTCCGGCACCCCGGCCTCGGGCCACTGCCCGGCCGCCGCGAGGAGTGCCTCCTGTACGGCGTCCTCGGCGGTGTCGAAATGGCCGTAGCGCCTGATCAGCGCGCCGAGGACCTGCGGCGCGTGCAGGCGCAGCAGGTCCTCGACGTCGGTCGTCCGTCGCACGGGGCTCAGATGTCCCCGGCGCCGTCCAGGATGGGGCGGATGACCACCGGGTACTCGGGGGCGCCCGCGGGCTGCGGGCAGCGGGCGATGCGCTCGGCGATCTCCGTGACCCGTTCCAGGCTCGCGCAGTCCAGCACCCAGTAGCCGGCCAGCAGCTCCTTGGTCTCGCTGTACGGCCCGTCGGTGATCACGGCCTTGCCGTCCGCGCCGAGGCCGACGTGCCGGATCTTCGCGGGCTCGGCGAGTCCCTGGCCGTCGACCATCTCGCCGCTCTCGGCCAGGTCGTCGTTGATCGCGCTCATGAAGGCGTACATCGCCTGGATCTCCTGCTCGCTCCAGGCCGGGGAGTTCGCGGAGGCCTTGCCGCGCATGGCCTCGTAGTCGGCCTGGGTTCCCTGCACCATGACCAGGTACTTCATGAGTCCACTCCTTCGGCTCCGGCCGCCCCTGACGGGCGGCTCTCACAGGGGACGTCGGAGCCGGGCCCGGGTTCTCGACAGGGTTCAGGGTTTTTTCGCGGCGGATTTCCCGTCGGTCTTCTTCGCGCGCTCGTCCTCGCGCTCACCGCCCTCTTCGGCGTACGTCTCGCACTTCGGATTCCGGCACCGCCCGGCCACCCAGACCGGGACCCACGCACCCAGCGTCTTGTGACGCTTGACGACCGTTTCGACAGACTGTCCACAGGCGGGACAGGCATTTCCTTCGCTGTCCATGCCTTCAGGGTAGGGCGGACAGGACGTCAGCGCTTCCTGCTGTACGTCCGCACGAACACGCCGTTCTTGAAGGTGCGGACGTCGTCGAGGCCGAACTCGGTGATCGAGAAACCGGATCCGAACATCGGCATGCCCGAGCCGATGGTGACCGGGTACGTCTTGATGACGAGCTCGTCGATCAGGTCGAACAGTTCGCCCGCGATCCGGGATCCGCCGCACAGATAGATGCCCAGCTCCCCTTCCTCGGCCTTCAGTTCGCGGACCTTGCCCACCAGGTCGTCGGTGATGATCTCGACGTGGGGGTCGGGCGACTCGGTCAGGGTGCGCGAGGCGACGTACTCCCGCAGGTGGGCGTAGGGGCTGGTGATGCCCTGCTTCAGGCCCTCGTTGTAGCTGCCGCGGCCCTGGACGACGGTGTCCCAGCGCTTGTTCTCGAGGCCGTCGAGACCGAGGGCCCTGCGGCCCGCGGTCGCCAGGGTCTCCGGGTACTCGGCCGCGAGGAACGCCAGGAACTCCTCGTCGACGAACGGCATCATGAACGTCGCGTCGCCGCTCTCGTCCCCGATGAAGCCGTCGATGGAACAGGCGATGAAGTACGTGAGCTTGCGCAAACTGGTCTCTTTCCGTCGGCTTGGTGCTGGCTGTGTACTGTCCGTTGAACAACTTCATTTGTAGTGCTTCACTTGTAGTGGTTGCAAGATGTTTTCGGCACCTGGCACAAGTAGGAAAGGGGATTCCGCATGGCGAGCAATCCGGAGCGACGGGCGGCGCTGGTCGACGCGGGGATCGAGGTGCTCTCACGGGAGGGGGCGCGGGGGCTGACCTTCCGCGCGGTGGACGCGGAGGCCGGGGTGCCGGTGGGGACCGCCTCCAACTACTTCACCGGGCGCGACGACCTGCTGCGCCAGATAGACGCCCGGCTCCATGTACGGCTCGCTCCGGATCCCTCCGTGCTCGCCGAGCTGATGACGAGACCGAAGGACCGCGCGCTGGTCACGGCCTTCATGCACGACCTCATGGCCCGCGCGACCCACGACCGCACCGGCTATCTGGCCCTTCTGGAAATGCGCCTCGAGGCAACACGCCGCCCCGGACTCCGGGAGTCCTACACCGGGTCGGTACGCGGAGACCTCGAATACGGCATGCGGTTCCACCGCGACGCGGGGCTGCCCGGTGGCGACGAGACGGTCGTGGTGCTCTACCTCGCGATGCTCGGCCTGATCCTGGAGCACCTGACCCTGCCGGGGGTACTGGACGGGGTGCTGCCGGGGGTGGGGGTGCCGGAAGGGATGGTGGAGCGGGTTGTGAGGGCGGTCGTGCCGGAGGCGTAGCCGCCGGGCCCGTCCGGCACCCCTGTGGCCGCCCGCGCCCCCGGGTCCCGCTCGTGTCGGCTCAGCCCCGCGGCTCGCGCCACATCGGCCACATCCGGGGGCCGTCCGGGAGGTCCAGTGCGGGACCGGTGGGCTGGAAGCCGAGGCGTTCGTACAGGGCGCGGCTGCGGGCGCTGCTCGCCTCCAGATAGGCGGAGAGGCCCTCGCGATCGCAGCGGTCGAGGACCGAGGCGATGAGCGCGGTGCCCAGGCCCTGGCCCTGGTGCTCCGGTGCCACGCCGATCATCCACAGGTATTCGTGGGCGCGGCCGGCGGGGTGGATGTCCGCCGTCAGCCGGCCGATCAGCTCGACGCGCTCGTTGTCGGGGTCGACCTCCGCGCGCAGTTCGGCGGGACCGTCGGCACCCTCCTCGTCCGCGTGCTCGCCGTCCGGCACCGGCAGCCACAGCGCACAGGCCGTACCGTCCTCGGTGACGTCGACGCGCCCCTCGGCCAGCACGATGTCCGTGAAGGCGGCCATGAGCCGAGGGTGGGCCGTACGACGGTGCTCGTCACCCGGGAACACCCACCGGCTGACCGGGTCGTCCTGGAACGCCGCGTCCAGCAGTCCGACGACCAGCTCACGGTCCCCTTCGCCCGCCGTCCGGATCGCCACACCCATGTTCCGCCGCCCCTCGTCTCAACCGACCGTGATCGTACGGGCGTTGACTCTATCGGGGACCAAGTGGCGGGTGGGCCGGAAAAGGGGCGGGGCCCGCACGCCGTGGGGATGTGCGGGACCCGCCTGACCGGAGCCCCTCGGGGCCGTGCGGGGTCAGGAGCCGCACGGCCCCGGGGGCTCCGGGGTCCGGATCGACTGCTTCCGCAGAGCAGTACGGCCTACTGAGGTACCAGCGCTCAACTGGTACGCCGTGTCACGAACTCGGCCAGGGCCAGCAGTCCCTCCGCCGCCGCCGGCTCGGGCACCGCACGGGACAGTTCCACCATCGCGCGGGCCATCCGGTCGGCCGCCTGGACCTGCGCCCAGTCACGTCCGCCGGCCCGCTCGACGGCGAGTGTCGTCCGGTCCAGGTCCTCCTTCGCGTACGGGGTCGCGTAGAGCTCCGCGAGTTCCGCGCCCGCCGGGGTGCCGGAGGCCAGCGCGGCGACCACCGGCAGGGACTTCTTGCGGACCGCGAGGTCGGCCCCGGCCGGTTTGCCGGTGTGGCGCGGGTCGCCCCATATGCCGATCACGTCGTCGATGAGCTGGAAGGCGAGCCCGGCCTCCCGGCCGAACGCGTCCAGCGCCTCGACGTCCTCCCGCGACGCGCCCGCGTACAGCGCGCCCACCGCACAGGCACATCCGAGCAGCGCGCCGGTCTTGGCCTCGGCCATGGCGAGCACCTCGTCGAGGGTGACCTCTCCGGGGCCTTGTGTCTCCATGGCCGTGTCCGCGTGCTGACCGGCGCACAGCTCGACGACACAGGCCACGAGCCGGGCCGCCGCGGCCCCGGCCGCCGGGTGCGGGTCCTGGGCGAGCAGCCCGAGGGCGAGCGCGTGGAGGGTGTCCCCGGCGAGGATCGCGTCGGCGTCACCGAACACCGTCCACGCGGTGGGCCGGTGCCGCCGGGTGGTGTCCCGGTCCATCACGTCGTCGTGCAGCAGCGTGAAGTTGTGGACCAGCTCCAGCGCCGCGGCCGCCCGCACGGCCGCCTCCCGCGCCGCCGCTCCCCCGAGTGCGGCGGCGGCGGTGAGGACGAGTGCGGGCCGTATCGCCTTGCCGGCGTTGCCCGCCGCCGGAGTGCCGTCGGCGTGCTCCCAGCCGAAGTGGTAGAGCGCGATCCGGCGCATGGAGCCGGGCAGCGACTCGATCGCCTCGCGCAGCACGGGGTCGACCGACGCCCGGGCCCGCTCCAGGATCACCGCCGCGTCGTGCCCGTCGAGCGGCTCCGTCCCGGCGGGGTGCTGGGGCACCTCCCTCATGAGCTCGGCCATGGAGGTCCCCTCGGAGAGTCCGCGGACGGTGGCGTTTCCGCTGCGACTGGGCGCATACGACCGGGGTGTACCCGCCCGCGGGGGCGGGGACACGGTTCCCAGCTGCAGAAACGTCACCGCCACCGGCCGATCTCGACGTTCTCCAACACTCCGAGCGCGTCCGGCACCAGCACCGCGGCGGAGTAGTACGCCGTCACCAGGTACTTGATGATCGCCTGCTCATTGATGCCCATGAACCGCACCGACAGGCTCGGCTCGATCTCGTCCGGGATGCCGACCTGCTGCAGACCGATGACACCCTGCTCGGCCTCGCCGGTACGCATCGCGATGATCGACGTCGTACGGGCCTCGGTGACCGGGATCTTGTTGCACGGGTAGATCGGCACCCCCCGCCAGGTGGGGATGCGGTTGCCGCCCACGTCGATGGTCTCGGGGACGAGTCCGCGCTTGTTGAGCTCGCGCCCGATCGCGGAGATCGCGCGCGGATGCGCGAGCAGCAGCTTGGTGCCGCGCCGCCTGCTGAGGAGCTCGTCCAGGTCGTCGGGGCTGGGCACGCCGTCGTGCGGCTGGATGCGCTGGTCGTACTCGCAGTTGCTGAGCAGCCCGAACTCGCGGTTGTTGACCAGCTCGTGCTCCTGGCGCTCCTTCAACGCCTCCACGGTCAGCCTCAGTTGCTGCTCGGTCTGGTTCATCGGCTGGTTGTAGAGGTCGGCCACGCGCGAGTGGATGCGCAACACGGTCTGGGCCACGCTCAGTTCGTACTCGCGCGGCCGGGCCTCGTAGTCCACGAAGGTGTGCGGGATGTCCGGCTCGCCGCTGTGGCCTGCCGCGAGGTCGATCGCCTTCTCACCGTATTTGTTGGTGCTCTGCTCCGGGATCGAGCGCAGCGCCTGGAGATGCTCACGCAGGGAGTCGGTCCGCTCCGCGACCTGCTCGACGGCGTTCCGCGGAAGGACGAGCACCGTGCAGGCGGTGACCGCGCGCGCGGTGTACTCCCAGATGGCCTCGGGGTCGAGCAGCGCCTGGTCGCCGAAGTAGGCGCCGTCGGCGAGGACTCCGAGGACGGCGTCGTCGCCGTAGGGGCCCGTGCCGATCTTCTCCACCCGGCCGTGCGCGAGAAGGAAGACCACATCGGCCTGGCTGCCGAACGAGGCGATCACGTCCCCCGCCGCGAACTCGCGCTGCTCACACCGCCGGGCGAGCTCCGTGAGCACCTCCTCGTCCTCGTACGTCCGGAGCGCCGGCAGTTCGCACAGCTCCTCCGGGATGACCTCGACCCGATCGCCCGTCTTCACGAAAGTGACCCGGCCGTCCCCCACGGCGTAGGTCAGCCGCCGGTTCACGCGGTACGTACCGCCTTGAACATTCACCCAGGGCAGCGTGCGCAGCAGCCAGCGCGAGCTGATCTCCTGCATCTGGGGTGCGGACTTGGTGGTGGTGGCCAGGTTCCGCGCGGCCGCCGTGCCGAGACTCTGCTGCGGCCGACCCTGCTCGGTGCGGACCTCTTCGCCTACCGACATATGAGAATTGCCCTCCCGGTCAACCCCGGCGCCGGTCTGCACCGGGGCATCGAACTGCGGACCAGCCTTCCATCACGGAGTGTGCTGGTGCTATTACACGAAAGAGTTGGAATGGATCTTCGATAACTGGGCAGTACCGAGATCTCGCACACTGTTCCCGGCCCGGTGTCCGAAACGGCTCGCACACCGTACGAACCAGGTGGTCCAGGTTGTCCGCCACGGGTACAAGCAGCGGTACGAGCCGGTCGCGACAGGCGGTCGCCGCGCAAGCGAAGGAGGCGGCATGGCCCCACCCATGTCCGCGAGCACGTTCCTGGACGCCCTGCAGGACGAGGGCGTCACCGTCGTCCAGGTCGGCGACTGGAGACATCACAACCGCAATCACAAGGGCCCCTGGGGCCCGGTGCACGGCGTGATGATCCACCACACGGTGACCAAGGGCAGCGAACGCACCGTCGAACTCTGCCGCGACGGCTACGAGGACCTCCCCGGCCCGCTCTGCCACGGCGTGATCACCAAGGACGGCCGCGTCCACCTCGTCGGCTACGGCCGCGCCAACCACGCGGGCCTCGGCGACGACGACGTCCTGCGCGCGGTGATCGCCGAGACGGCGCTCCCTGCGGACAACGAGGCGAACACCGACGGCAACCGCCACTTCTACGGCTTCGAGTGCGAGAACCTCGGCGACGGCCGGGACCCGTGGCCGGCGGCCCAGCTGGACGCGATCGAGAAGGTCGCCGCCGCGATCTGCCGCCACCACGGCTGGACGGAACGGTCGGTCATCGGCCACCTGGAGTGGCAGCCCGGGAAGGTGGACCCACGCGGCTTCACGATGGCGTCGATGCGGACCCGGATCAGGAACCGTCTGACGTGACGGCGCGGCTGGTCCGGGGGCGGCCGCACAGGCGACAATGAGGGCGTGACCAGCACCGACCTCGCCGCCCTGCGCCCCCGGCTCCCGTCGCCGCTGCAGGAGATCGAGGACGAACGCTTCACCCGCCGGGGTGTCCGCCTGCTGCTGAAACGCGACGACTTGATCCACCCGGACCTCGTCGGCAACAAGTGGCGCAAACTCGCCCCGAACCTCACGGCCGCGGCCGGCCGTACGCTGCTCACCTTCGGCGGCGCGTACTCCAACCACCTGCGCGCGACGGCTGCCGCGGGGCGGTTGCTGCGGCAGCCGACAGTCGGCGTGGTCCGCGGCGACGAACTGGCCGACCGGCCCCTGAACCCTTCCCTGGCCCGCTGCGTGAGCGACGGCATGCGGCTGCATTTCATCGACAGATCGACCTATCGCCGCAAGTCCGAACCGTCCGCACTGGAGGCCGTCCTGCGGGCCGCGGGCGCGGAGGACGCGTTCGTGGTGCCCGAGGGCGGGAGCAACGCG
The DNA here is from genome assembly GCF_044742595.1 of Streptomyces sp. NPDC087859. Taxonomy (NCBI): domain Bacteria; kingdom Bacillati; phylum Actinomycetota; class Actinomycetes; order Kitasatosporales; family Streptomycetaceae; genus Streptomyces; species Streptomyces sp. NPDC087859. The sequence continues at coordinate 245,449 of NZ_JBIUUU010000014.1, forward strand.
CTCGCGGTACGGGGCTGCCGGGCGCTCGGTGAGGAGTTGCGGGGGCGGGCCGACGTGGTCGCGGTGGCGTGCGGGACCGGCGGGACCTTCGCGGGGCTGGCGGCGGGACTGGGGCCGGATCAGCGGGCGTTGGGGATACCGGTGCTCAAGGGCGGGTTCCTGACGGCCGACATAGAGCGGCTGCAACGGGAGGCGTTCGGGGGGCGTCGCGGCGACTGGTCTTTGGACGACCGGTTCCACTTCGGGGGGTACGCACGGACGACACCCGAACTCGACGCCTTCGCGGAGGACTTCGAGGGGCGGCACGGGGTGGGGGTGGAGCGGCTTTATGTCGCCAAGTTGCTGTATGGACTTGTCGCGTTGTCGGAGGGCGACTCGTTTCCGGCGGGGACCAAGGTGGTCGCGGTGATCACCGGGGCTCCCTTCTCCGGGTGACTGGCGGGACTCCTCGCGAAATCCACGCTTCGTCGCCGACTTCCCCATCAGCTTCTGGACCTGCCGACCCGCGTACCCGCCCATGCCCCCGTCGGACCGCCGCGGGAGTACGGAAATCGTCACGTCGCCTCCCGGTACGCCGCCGCTTCCTCCAGGTCCAGCCTGCGCAGCAGGGTCCGCAGCATCTCGTCGTCGATGTAGCGCCCGTCCCGCAGTTTCACGAACACCTCGCGTTCGGCGCCGATCATCTCCCGGGACAGCCGGCGGTAGGTGTCGTCGACGGTCTCGCCGGTCACCGGGTTCACCGAGCCCAGGCGCTCCCAGACGGCGTTCTGGCGGCGCTCCAGGACCGAGCGGAGGCGGTCGGCGAGGGGTTGCGGGAGGGCGTTGCGTTCGTCGGAGAGGAGACTGTCCAGGGTGCGTTCGGCGGCCCGGGAGGCCTGGGCCTGGGCGTTGGCCTCCGCCAGGGTCTCGGCCTGAACGTCGCGGCCGGGGAGCTTCAGCAGGCGGATCAGCGGGGGCAGGGTGACGCCCTGGACGACCAGGGTGCCGATGACGGTGGTGAAGGTCAGGAAGAGGATGAGGTTGCGGCCGGGGAACGGTTCGCCGCCGTGCATGGTCTCCGGGATCGAGAAGGCGATGGCCAGCGAGACGACACCGCGCATGCCGGCCCAGGCGATGACGAACGGCGCCTTCCAGGTGGGGTCGGGCTCACGTTCCCTGATCCGTGCGGAGAGCAGACGCGGCAGGAAGGTCGCGGGGTACACCCAGACGAACCGGGACACGACGACCACCGCGAAGACGGCCACCGCGTACCAGACGGCGTCGCCGCCCTCGTACTCGCCGAGCCCCTTCACCACGACGCGCAGCTGCAGACCGATGAGGGCGAACACCGACGACTCCAGCACGAAGGCGACCATCTTCCACACGGCGTCCTCCTGGAGGCGCGTGGCGAAGTCGACCTCCCACGCGCGGTGCCCGAGGAAGAGGGCCACGACGACGACCGCGAGGACCCCGGAGGCGTGGAACTGCTCGGCGGCGGCGTAGGCGACGAAGGGGATCAGCAGGGAGAGGGTGTTCTGGAGCAGCGGTTCCTTGAGGTGGGTGCGCAGCCAGTGGATCGGGACCATCAGGATCAGACCGACCGCCACGCCGCCGATCGCCGCGAGCAGGAACTCGCCGATGCCGCCCGCCCAGGACGCGCCCTCGCCGACCGCGGCCGCGAGGGCGACCCGGTAGGCGGTGATCGCGGTGGCGTCGTTCACCAGGGACTCGCCCTGGAGGATCGTGGTGATCCGGGACGGCAGCCCCACCCGGCGCGCGACCGCCGTCGCCGCGACCGCGTCCGGCGGCGCCACCACCGCGCCCAGGACGAGTGCCCCGGTCAGCGACAGGCCGGGCACGATCTGGTAGGCGGCCCAGCCGACGACGAAGGTCGCGAAGAGCACGTACCCCACGGACAGCAGCGCCACGGGCCGCAGTTGCGCGCGCAGGTCGAGGTAGGAGCTGTCGGTGGCCGCCGAGTGCAGCAGCGGGGGCAGCACCAGGGGCAGGACGACGTCCGGGTCGAGGGTGTACTCCGGGACCCCCGGGACGTACGAGAGCACCAGCCCCACGGCCACCAGCAGCAGGGGTGCCGGCACCGGGGTGCGCCGGGCCGCCGCGGCGACCGCGGCGCTGCCCGCCACCAGCAACAGCAGTGGCATCACGTCCATGGTCTTCGCCCGCCCTCGTTTTTCCGCACGGTCTTCCGCGCAGCCGTCGTAATCTGGCAATCATGAAACAGTGCACGCATGCCGACGCGCTGCCGCACCCGGAACCCGCCCCGCTGAGCGACACGTGCGTCGAGTGTCTGCGCGAGGGCCAGCATCCGGTGCAGCTGCGACTGTGCCTCGACTGCGGCCACGTCGGCTGCTGCGACTCCTCGCCGGGAAGACATGCCACCGAGCACCACAAGGATTCCGGACACCCGATCATGCGGACATTCGAACCCGGTGAGAGCTGGCGCTGGTGCTTCGTGGACCACGTCCTCGTATGACCTCGGACCGCTCCGGTTTTCGACGGTTCGACCGTCTGACGTCTGGGTACGTCAACCCGGCGCGCGTTCTTCCCAATTGGAGCCGCAGACCCCTAGACACGGAGCGTATCCACAGTTTTACTGTGAGTGACGCCGAGGGGTTGGGGTCCTGGGGACAGGAAAGTTGAGAGCGCGATAGCGTCACCGCTGAACCACACTTCGCGTTACCCCGGGGGGCGACCCTCGGCCCCGAAATGCTTGTACCACCTTGGAGGTGAGGGTGTCCCAGATCGCAGGCGAGCCCGCGACCCAGGACTTCGTGGAAGTCCGGCTGCCGGCTGCGGGTGCCTACCTGTCGGTGCTGCGTACGGCGACTGCCGGCCTCGCGGCCCGTTTGGACTTCACCCTCGACGAGATCGAGGACCTGCGCATCGCGGTGGACGAGGCGTGCGCGATCCTGCTCCAGCAGGCCGTGCCCGGCTCGGTGCTCAGTTGCGTCTTCCGCCTCGTCGACGACTCACTCGAGGTCACCGTCTCGGCGCCGACCACGGACGGTCACGCCCCCGCGCGTGACACCTTCGCCTGGACCGTCCTGTCCGCTCTCGCGGGCAAGGTCTCCTCAGCCGTGGACGACGACAAAACCGTTTCGATCAGCCTCTACAAACAGCGCGGCGCGGGACCCGGGCCGGCGTGAGGACAGGGGACGGGCCGGTGCGTGACGAAGAGCGCGGCACACGGGAGCTGCCGGCCGAGGGCACAGGCGGGTCCCGACGCATGGGGGACGGCGTCAACGGCATCCCCGAACAGGCCCGGCCGCATCCGGAGGACGACTCGCCGGAGGCCGGCTTCCTGGACGACGGGCAGCGGGATCAGGAAGGTGCCGTGCAGAGCGTGTCTCTGGACGGACGGATCGGGGTCTCCCCTGTCCGAGCAGAGACGAGGGCTCGGGGAAGGGCGACGGGCGGGACGATGAGCGAGCACCAGCGAGACGATCAACAGGGCGCGCAGAGCGGGCAGGCCACGCAGCACAACCCTCAGGACCGCAGCGGGGCGCGGGCACTCTTCATCGAGCTGCGCAAGCTGCAGGACGGCAGCGCGGAGTACGCGGACCTGCGCAACCGGCTGGTCCGTATGCACCTGCCGCTCGTCGAGCACCTCGCGCGCCGCTTCCGCAACCGCGGCGAGCCGCTGGACGACCTGACCCAGGTCGCCACCATCGGCCTGATCAAGTCGGTCGACCGCTTCGACCCGGAGCGCGGCGTCGAGTTCTCGACATACGCGACCCCGACGGTCGTCGGCGAGATCAAGCGGCACTTCCGGGACAAGGGCTGGGCGGTCCGCGTCCCGCGCAGGCTCCAGGAACTGCGCCTCTCGCTCACCACGGCGACGGCGGAGCTCTCGCAACTGCACGGCCGCTCCCCCACGGTCCACGAGCTGGCCGAGAAGCTGGGCATCTCGGAGGAGGAGGTCCTGGAGGGCCTGGAGTCCGCCAACGCGTACTCCACGCTGTCCCTGGACGTCCCGGACACCGACGACGAGTCACCGGCGGTGGCGGACACCCTGGGCGCGGAGGACGAGGCGCTGGAGGGCGTCGAGTACCGCGAGTCGCTCAAGCCGCTCCTGGAGGACCTGCCCCCGCGCGAGAAGCGGATCCTGCTGCTGCGTTTCTTCGGCAACATGACGCAGTCGCAGATCGCGCAGGAGGTCGGCATCTCGCAGATGCACGTCTCCCGGCTGCTGGCGCGGACGCTGGCGCAGCTGCGGGAGAAGCTCCTGGTGGAGGAGTAGCCGAGGGCCGGGCCCTACTTCTCCGCGCCGCCGGCGTTGCCGGGTCCGCGGATTCCGAGGGCCCGGGTCGTCTCGCCGTTGACGAGCAGGACGAGCGCGGTGACCGCGACGACCGCGAGCACGATCCCCGCCGGGATCGCCACGCTGTCGGCCTGCAGCAGGTTGTAGGCCACGGGCAGCGCCAGGATCTGTGTGATGACGGCGGGTCCCCGGCTCCAGCTGCGGCGGGCGAGCAGCCCCCGTGCGGCGAGCAGCGGCAGCAGGGCGAGGACGATCACCGTGATCCCGCCGGTGACACCGGTCTCCCTGTTCTCCGAGTCGCCCGTGAAACCCGCCACGAGCATCCACACGCCCCCGACCAACAGTGCGAGCCCCTCCAGCGCCGCCAGCGCGGCGGCGTAGGTCAGCCGCCGCGGACGCGGACCGGCGGTTTCCTCGGGAACGGGCGTCTGCTCACTGGTCACCCCTGAAGGGTATCGGCCGCCCACAGCGCCCCCATGGCGGGCCCGAGCGTCTCCTCCGTGGCGAGGTTCACGTGCTCATCTCTTACTTGATCCCTACCTCGGCCTGTGCCGGGTACCACCCAGTAGGTACCCTGCAACTCATGCGTGCACTTCTCGTGGTCAATCCGGCAGCTACCACCACAAGCGCACGTACGCGCGATGTGCTGATCCACGCGCTCGCGAGCGAGATGAAGCTCGAGGCGGTCACCACCGAGTACCGAGGGCACGCGCGCGATCTGGGCAGGCAGGCGGCGGAGAGCCGGGACGTCGATCTGGTGGTCGCCCTCGGCGGCGACGGGACGGTCAACGAGGTCGTCAACGGTCTGCTGCACGCCGGGCCCGATCCGGAGCGGCTCCCCCGTCTCGCCGTGGTCCCCGGCGGCTCCACCAATGTCTTCGCCCGCGCCCTGGGCCTGCCCAACGACGCCGTGGAGGCGACCGGCGCGATCCTGGACGCGCTGCGGGACGGCAGCGAGCGCACGGTCGGCCTGGGTCTGACCTCGGGCACGCCCGGCACGGAGGACGAGGCGGTGCCCGCGCGCTGGTTCACCTTCAACGCGGGCCTCGGTTTCGACGCCGGCGTGGTCGGCCGGGTCGAGCAGCAGCGCGAGCGCGGCAGGAAGTCGACGCACGCGCTCTACGTCCGCCAGGCCATGCGTCAGTTCTTCGGCGAGGCCCACCGCCGGCACGGCACGATCACCTTGGAGCGCCCGGACGCCGATCCGGTGACCGATCTGGTGCTGTCCATAGTCTCGAACACTTCTCCGTGGACGTTCCTGGGCAATCACCCGATGTACGCGTCACCTAAGGCCTCGTTCGATAAAGGCCTCGACGTACTCGGTCTCAGCCGAATGACGACGACCGCGGTTGCCCGGTATGGCACCCAGTTGCTCACTTCGTCCCCCGAGCGTGGCCCGCATGGCAAGCATGCGTTCTCCCTGCACGACCTGGACCAGTTCACCTTGCATTCCAAGGTGCCCCTGCCCCTTCAGATGGACGGCGACCACCTGGGGCTGCGTACGAGCGTGACGTTCACAGGCGTACGCCGTGCACTGCGTGTGATTGTGTGAGCAGAAAGGGCTGAAGTCCTTTCACTCGAACGTTTAGGCCAGCATCCACCCCATGGAAGTACGGCTGTGACCTAGTCGACACCGAGGAATCAAAAAAAACTTTCCGGAAGGGGTTGTATCCGCCGCTGAGGTTTGCGAGTCTCTACGTGGCGATCGGGACAGCCCGCAACACCGGCTCCACAGATCACCGGAACCCCTCATCAAAACCCAGGACCACGCCGGGGAAACCTGACGTTCGGCCCTTCACTTGTTGAGGGATTCGTGAAAGCGTTCACATTCACAAGCAACTTGCATGTAATACCAAGGAGAGGTAGCAGCCATGGACTGGCGTCACAACGCCGTTTGCCGCGAGGAAGACCCCGAGCTCTTCTTCCCCATCGGCAACACCGGTCCTGCGCTGCTGCAGATCGAGGAAGCCAAGGCCGTCTGCCGCCGCTGCCCCGTCATGGAGCAGTGCCTGCAGTGGGCGCTCGAGTCCGGCCAGGACTCCGGCGTCTGGGGTGGTCTCAGCGAGGACGAGCGTCGCGCCATGAAGCGCCGCGCCGCCCGCAACCGGGCCCGTCAGGCTTCTGCCTGACGCACCCACCCCGCCTGAGCTTGGCGGCGCGTACAGCGAGTACGCATCTCCCGCCCCCGAGCCGCAGCGCGCAGTACCCCCGATGCGCAGCACAAGCTGCCAACGAGCATTCGAGCCCCGGACCACTTCAGGTCCGGGGCTTCTTGCTGTGCCCGTTTACTGAACACAGCGCGTTTCACTCCTACTTGTTCGCGCTCACCGGAACGTCCAGGATCACCCGGGTGCCACCCTCCGGTGCCGGAACCATGTCGAACGTGCCGCCCAACTCGCCCTCGACCAGCGTCCGGACGATCTGAAGACCGAGGTTGCCGCCGGTGTGCGGGTCGAAGCCCTCGGGCAGACCGACCCCGTCGTCCTGGACCGTGACGAGGAGGCGGGCATCCTTGGTCGTACCGCCACGGACGGCCGAGACCTCGACCGTGCCGGTCTCGCCCTCGCGGAAGCCGTGTTCCAGGGCGTTCTGGAGGATCTCGGTCAGCACCATCGACAGCGGGGTGGCGACCTCGGCGTCGAGGATGCCGAAGCGGCCGGTGCGCCGGCCGGCGACCTTGCCGGGCGAGATCTCCGCGACCATCGCCAGGACCCGGTCGGCGATCTCGTCGAACTCCACGCGTTCGTCCAGGTTCTGAGACAGCGTCTCGTGCACGATCGCGATCGACCCGACCCGGCGCACCGCCTCTTCCAGGGCTTCGCGGCCGCGATCGGACTCGATGCGGCGGGCCTGGAGGCGCAGCAGCGCGGCGACCGTCTGGAGGTTGTTCTTCACCCGGTGGTGGATCTCCCGGATGGTCGCGTCCTTGGTGATCAACTCGCGCTCGCGGCGCCGCAGTTCGGTGACGTCCCGGAGCAGGACCAGCGAACCGATGCGGGTGCCCTTGGGCTTCAGCGGGATCGCCCTGAACTGGATGACCCCGTCACCCGACTCGATCTCGAACTCGCGCGGCGCCCAGCCGCTGGCGACCTTGGCGAGCGCCTCGTCCACCGGGCCGCGGGTGGGGGCGAGTTCGGCGGTGGTCATGCCCAGGTGGTGGCCGACCAGGTCGGAGGCGAGGCCGAGACGGTGGTAGGCGGACAGCGCGTTCGGGGAGGCGTACTGGACGACACCGTCGGCGTCGAGGCGGATCAGGCCGTCGCCGACGCGTGGGGCGGCGTCCATGTCCATCTGCTGGTTCGCGAACGGGAAGGAACCGGCCGCGATCATCTGCGCGAGGTCCGACGCGCTCTGCAGATACGTCAGTTCGAGACGGCTCGGGGTGCGCACGGTGAGCAGGTTGGTGTTGCGCGCGATGACACCGAGGACGCGCCCCTCCCGTCGTACGGGGATCGACTCGACCCGTACGGGGACCTCTTCGCGCCACTCCGGGTCGCCCTCGCGCACGATCCGGCCCTCGTCGAGCGCGGCGTCGAGAAGCGGGCGGCGGCCGCGTGGGACGAGATGGCCGACCATGTCGTCCTGGTACGAGGTGGGGCCGGTGTTGGGGCGCATCTGCGCCACCGACACATACCGGGCGCCGTCCCGGGTGGGCACCCACAGCACGAGGTCGGCGAAGGAGAGGTCGGAGAGCAGTTGCCACTCCGACACCAGCAGATGGAGCCACTCGAGGTCGGAGTCGTCGAGGGCGGTGTGCTGGCGGACCAGTTCGTTCATGGAGGGCACGTGTGCGAGCGTACCTGGCGGTATGTGGATGGCCTAAAAGCGCCGGGGGTCGTACGGCCCCGCGCACCGGCCCGGCCCGGACGGGCCCTGAGAACACCCGCGGGCCGCGGCGCCTGAGAGGGACCCTCAACCCTCTCGGCACCGCAGCCCGGAGCAACAACGGCCGCGGGGTGTGCGGTCCCGGTCGGCCGAAGGATGAGGAGCCGGGGCAGTCAGGGCAGAGAGCACCGGTTCCTCGGTCCGCCTTCCTGTGCGGGGAAGACGGAAGTCTGTGTATTCAGTTCTCTGCAACGCATTGTGGACTAGACCACTCGATGTGTCCATGCGTTGGAGGCTGTTCGTTGTTGTCAGTTCTCCGAGGGTCCCCGAAGCGGCTCGACCCCCGCTGGAGAACTGATCGGACGCCCTAGCATCCACCACGCAGCCTAACCCGTGTGGGTTCATGTGCGGGGCCAGATGGCCATGGCAATTTCCGCGAGCGCCTCCAGTTCCGCCCGGCTCGCCCCGTCGCGCGCCTGTTGGGACATGCCGTTGATGATCGCCCCGGTGTGACGGGCGAGCGCGGCGGCGTCGACGCCGGGCGGGAGCGCGCCGGTGGCGATGTCCGCCCGGATACGACTCTCGAAGGCGGCGATGGTGGCGTTGCGCCGGTCGCGCAGGGAGTCGGCGACCTCCGGGGTCGTGCAGTTGATGGCCGCGTGGGCGATGAGGCAGCCGTGCGGGCGCTCCGGGTCCGTGTACCGGGCGGCGGCTTCCCGCAGGGTCCGCTCCACCACGGCGCGGGCCGTGGGCTCCTCGGCGAGGGCCCGGTCGGCGAAGGCCGCGTAGCGGGCGGTGTAGACGCGGACGGCTTCGTCGAAGAGGGAGCGCTTGTCGCCGAAGGCGGCGTAGAGACTCGGGGCGCCGATGTCCATGACCCGGGTGAGGTCGGAGACCGACGTGGCCTCGTAGCCGTGCTCCCAGAAGGCGAGGATCGCCTTCTCCAGGGCGGTCTCCCGGTCGAAGGAACGGGGCCGGCCGCGGGGCCTGGCCACGGGTGCGGTCTTCGCCTTCGTCTCCTCGCTGCTCACCATGGAGTGCATTTTATAGCGGGTGCTAGAGAATTGCCGGCACCCTGTTGTACGGTCTTTCTGTATCGACCGCTAGGGAATTGCGAGGGGGCGTCGGCATGGGTGGCACGGGTGTGCTCGCGGGCAGGACGGCACTGGTCACGGGGGCGAGCAGGGGGATCGGGCGGGCGGTGGCCGAGCGGCTGGCGCGCGACGGGGCGCGGGTCGCCGTGCACTACGGCAGCAATGAGGCGGCGGCGAAGGAGACGGTCGCCGCGATCGGAGCGGCGGGCGGGAACGCCTTCGCGATCCGGGCCGAGCTGGGCGTGCCCGGCGACGCGGAGTCCTTGTGGGAGGCCTTCGACCGGCAGGCGCGGGGACTGGACATCCTGGTCAACAACGCGGGCATGGCCCTCTTCGCGACCGTCGAGGAGACGGACGAGGAGCTCTACGACCGGACGCAGGCGGTCAACGCCAGAGCGCCGTTCTTCATCGTCAAGCACGGCCTGCGGCGACTGCGCGACCACGGCCGGATCATCAACGTCACGGCGGCGACGGACGCCGCCATCTCCCCCATCGCCGCCACCCACATGGCCAAGGGAGCCGTGACGACCCTGACCCGCTCCCTCGCGGCCGAGCTGGCACCGCGCGGCATCACCGCCAACTCGGTCGGGCCCGGCTTCATCGACACCGACCTGACGAGCGCGGCCCTGGCCGACCCCGCTATACGCGCGCACGCGGAGTCCGTGTCGGTCTTCCGGCGCGTCGGCACCCCGTCCGACGTGGCCGATGTGGTGGCCTTCCTGGCGTCACCGGACTCCCGCTGGGTCACGGGGCAGCACATCGACGCGACCGGGGGGTCCTTGCTGAGCCTGCACTAGCTCCCCGGCCGGTCCCGCACCGGCCGTCAGCGGGCACCCTGTCAGCGGGTCTCCGTCACCTTCGCCAGGGCCCGCGGCGCGTCCGGGTCCTGGCCGCGGGCGATCGTGACCTCGTAGGCGAGGAGTTGCAGCGGGATGATCTCCAGGACGGGCTGGAGCTCCTCGGCGATGCCCTCGGTGGGCAGGACGAAGCCGGCCGACGCCTGCTCGACCTGGTCGGCGGGGCCGATGACGACCAGGTCGGCGCCCCGGCCGCGCAGTCGGTCGAGGACGGGCTGGAGAGCCTCACCGCCCTTGCCGTCGGTGACGACCGCGATGACCGGTGAGACGTTGTCGACCATGGCGAGGGGGCCGTGCAGAAGGTCGGCTCCGGAGTAGGAGAGGGCGGGGATGTAGCTGGTCTCCATCAGCTTGAGGGCGGCCTCCTTGGCCGTGGGGTAGCCGTAGCCGCGCGAGGTGATCACCATGCGCTCGGCGAAGCGGTAGCGGGAGGCGAGGGCGCGGATCTCGTCCTGCCGGGCGAGGAGCCGCTCGGCGAGGTCGGGCAGGGTTTTCGCGGGGGCGCCGTCGCCGCCGCGCAGGCCCTCGACGAAGAGATAGAGCGCGAGGAGGGAGGCGGTGTAGGTCTTGGTCGCGGGGAGGGCCTTCTCCGGTCCGGCCATGATGTCGACATGGTACTCGGAGACGCCGGCCAGTGGCGAGTCGGGGTTGTTGGTGACGGCGAGGGTGATCGCGCCGGCCTCGCGGGCGGCCCGGGTCGAGGCCACGAGGTCCGGGGAGCCGCCGGACTGACTGACGGTGACGACCAGGACGTCGGTGAGGTCGGGGCGGGCGCCGTAGGCGGTGGTGGTCGACATCGAGGTCAGACCGCAGGGCAGGCCGAGGCGGATCTCCAGGAGGTACTTGGCGTAGAGCGCCGCGTTGTCGGAGGTGCCGCGGGCGGTGAGCAGGACGAAGCGGGGGTTGCGGGCGGCGATCTCCTGGGCGACCTGCCGGATGGCGGGGGCGCCCTCCTCCAGGATCCGGCGGAGCACGGCAGGCTGCTCGGCCATCTCGCGGGCCATGATCCGGCCGGGGAGGTCGCTCTGGGGCTCCGATGTCGTGGCGGTCATGCGGGGGTCCTCCCGGGTGGGGCCGTGCGTCCGGTTCTCGATCGGCCAGTGGCCTCTCCCATTCCACTCCCCCGGGCGCCAGGACGCCTGTGCGGGGTGCGGATCCGTCCGTCCCGGCATCTCGTCCACACCTGTTCGCGGCCGTCTCGTACGGGCCGCTTCACCTGGGCAGGGAAGGCTGATTCTGTTAAATTGGTCTAAACCACACAGCCCTTTCAGAACGGCAGGCCCAGCGTGGAAGTTGTCATCGTTCCGGACGCCAAGTCGGGTGGCGAGCTCATCGCCGAGGCCATGGCGCAGCTCCTGCGGCGCAAGCCCGACGCGCTGCTCGGCGTGGCCACCGGCTCGACTCCGCTGCCGATCTACCAGGCGCTGACGGCGAAGGTGCGGGCCGGTGCGGTGGACGTCTCGCGGGCGCGGATCGCCCAGCTCGACGAGTACGTGGGGCTTCCTGCCGAGCATCCGGAGTCGTACCGGTCGGTGCTGCGGCGCGAGGTGCTGGAGCCGCTGGGGATCGGGATGTCCTCCTTCATCGGGCCGGACGGTACGGCGGAGGACGTTCAGGGGGCGTGCGAGGCGTATGACGCGGCGCTGGCGAACGCCGGTGGTGTGGATCTGCAGTTGCTCGGGATCGGGACCGACGGGCACATCGGGTTCAACGAGCCGTGTTCCTCACTGGCCTCGCGGACCCGGATCAAGACGTTGACCGAGCAGACTCGGGTGGACAACGCGCGGTTCTTCGACGGGGACATCTCACAGGTGCCGCATCACGTGATCACCCAGGGGATCGGGACGATCCTGGAGGCCCGTCATCTGGTGCTGCTCGCCACGGGTGAGGGGAAGGCGGACGCGGTGGCGGCGACGGTGGAGGGACCGGTCGCCGCGGTGTGTCCCGCGTCGGCGTTGCAGTTGCATCCGCATGCGACGGTTGTGGTCGACGAGGGTGCCGCGTCCAAGTTGAAGCTGGCGGACTACTTCCGGCACACGTTCGCCAACAAGCCGGAGTGGCAGGGGATTTAGCGGAGTCTCGTCTGCCGGGTTCGGTTTGCTGCCGGGTGCGGGTCCGATGTGGCTGATCGCGCAGTTCCCCGCGCCCCTCAACGCAATACAGGCGCCGGTTCCCTTCCGAGGAACCGGCGCCTGTCTTGTCGTAGCGGCTACTCGCCCGCGATGACTTCCGCCGCCGCCCTGCCGCACACTCTCGCCGCGCCGTGCGTCGCGATGTGCAGGGCGCCGCGTGCGGGGGCCTGGGGGACGCCCATCTCGACCACGATCGTGTCCGGGCGGCTGCGGAGGACGCTGTCCAGGGCTGCCGTCATCCAGGGGTGGCGGTGTTCGTCGCGGACGACGGCGACGATACGGCGCCGCCCCGCTGCCGCCAGTGCGGCCATGCCGGCGCCCTCGCCCGCGAAGCTGCCCGTTTCCGTGCCGGGCAGCAGGCGGGTGAGCTCCGCGGCCACGCCCCACGGGGTCTCGTCGCCCACCGCGAAGTTGGCGACCGGGGTGAAGGCGGCGACATAGGGCGGTTCGGTGAGGGGGGCGGGGTTCACGCCGGTCAGGGTGAGGGCTCGGCGGGCTGCGCGGAGGCCCACCTCCGGGTCCGGCTCGGCCTGCGGGTCGGCCGCCGATGCCGCCGCCGTCCAGCGGGCCAGGGAGCGGACGCGTTCCGCCGCGTCCGCCAGGCGCTCCTCGGGGAGCTCGCCCGAGCGGACCGCCGACACCAGCGCGTCGCGCAGCCGTCGTACCGTCTCGTCGTCCGCCAGGCCGCCGCCCACGCAGATCGCGTCCGCGCCGGCGGCGACGGCCAGCACGCTGCCGCGTTCGATGCCGTAGGTGCCCGCGATGGCCCGCATCTCCATGCCGTCGGTGACAATCAGGCCCTCGTAGCCGAGTTCGCCGCGAAGGAGGTCCGTCAGCACCTTGTGGGACAGCGTCGCCGGGTGCTCGGGGTCCAGGGCCGGCACCAGGATGTGGGCGCTCATCACCGCGCGGGAGCCGGCGGCGATCGCGGCGCGGAACGGGGAGAGTTCACGGGACATCAGGACCGGGAGGTCCACGTCGATGCGCGGCAGGGCGTGGTGGGAGTCGATCGCCGTGTCGCCGTGGCCCGGGAAGTGCTTCGTGCAGGCGGCGACCCCGGCCGACTGAAGGCCCGTGACGTAGGCGGCCGTGTGCCGGGCGACCAGGTCCGCGGAGGCGCCGAAGGAGCGGACGCCGATCACCGGGTTGTCCGGGTTCGAGTTCACGTCGGCCGACGGGGCCCAGTTCAGGTTGACCCCGCAGGCGGCGAGGCGGCGGCCCAGTTCGAAGGCCACCTCGCGCGTGAGGTCCACGTCGTCGACCGCGCCGAGTGCGTGGTTGCCGGGGAAGGAGGAGCCCGTCCGCACCTCCAGGCGCGTGACGTCGCCGCCCTCCTCGTCGATGGCGACCAGGACGTCGTCACGTTCGGCGCGCAACTGGGCGGTGAGGGCGGACAGTTGGTCCGGGGAGCTGATGTTGCGGCCGAACAGGCCCACCGAGGCGAGCCCCTCCCCCAGGCGGCGCAGCAGCCAGTCGGGGGCGGTGGTGCCGGTGAAACCGGGCTGGAGGACGGTCAGGGCGTCGCGGGTGAGCGTGTCCGTTCCGCTGGCGAAAGTCGTCATCGGGTGGCGTTATCCCTTCACCGCGCCGGCGGTCAGGCCCGCGGCCATCTTGCGCTGGACGAGGAGGAACAGGACGACGATCGGCACGGCCATCAGGGTGGATCCGGCCATCATCGGGGCGTATTCGGTGCCGTGCTTGGTGGTGAAGTTGCCCAGCCAGACGGTCGCCGTCTGGTTCTCCTGGCTGAGCAGCATGAGGGCGTAGAGGTACTCGTTCCAGGCCTGGATGAAGCCGTAGACCGAGGTGGCGACCATGCCGGGGGCGAGGAGCGGGAAGACCACGCGCAGGAACGCGGTCGTGCGGGAGCAGCCGTCCACCATCGCCGCCTCCTCCAGCTCCTTGGGGATGTTGACGATGAAGCCGCGCAGCGTCCACACCGTGAAGGGGAGGATGAAGGTCAGATAGGTGAGGACCAGGCCGGACAACCGGTCGTACTGGCCGAGGTCGTTGAGCAGCAGGAAGACCGGGATGATCATCGCGACCAGCGGGACCATCTGGACCGCCAGGATGCCGACGATCACGATCTTGCGGCCGCGGAAGGCGAACCGGGAGATGGCGAGCGCGGCCAGCAGGCCGATGACGACGCCGATCGCCACCACCGAGAGGGACACGACGAGGCTGCGGCCGACCGGGCCCCAGAAGTCGGCGATGTTCAGCGCCCGGTCGAAGTTGGAGAACGTGATGCCGGTGGGCAGCAGGCTCGGGTCCGGGTCGATGGCGTCCTTGGCCGGCTTGAACGCCGTGTTGAGCATCCAGTAGACGGGGAAGCCGGCGGTGACGAAGACGAGGAGACCGAGGAGGTTCCAGCCGGCCTTGGACTTCCGGCGCCCCGAACGGCCCTTCGAGCCGCGCCCCGACGTGGCGATCGCGCTCATGCTGGTCATTCGACGTCTCCGATCTTCAGCATCTGACGCATGTAGACCGCGACCACGCCCAGCAGGAGCAGCACGGTGAGCAGGGCGATCGCCGAGCCCTGGGCGTAGTCGTTGACCACGAAGGCGCGGTCGTAGGAGTAGGTGGTGAGGAGCTGGAACTCGGCCTCCGGATGCCCGTTGCGCATCACGAAGACCTGCGGGAAGACGCCCATGTCCCAGATGACCGAGAGGGTCGTGAGCATCACGATGATCGGCTTGAGGATGGGGAGGGTGACGAAACGGAACACGCCCCAGGCGCCCGCGCCGTCGAGGCGGGCCGCCTCCTCCAGTTCGGCCGGGACCTGGGTGAGCCCGGCGCTGAGGGTGATCACGACGAAGGGGACGGCTCCCCAGACCACCAGCAGCATGATCACGGCCAGGCCCTGCGGTCCGCTCGCGAACCAGTTGTGGCCGACCATCTCGACCCCGGGCAACTTGCTGAGCAGCGCGTTGAGGATGCCGTAGTCCGCGTCGAAGAGCCACTTGAAGACGGTGGTGGCGACGATGATCGGCATGCCCCAGCTGGCCACGAGGGCGATGTTGACGAGGGTCTTCACCCAGCCGGAGACCCGCTGGAGCAGCAGCGCGATCAGCATGCCGGCGACCATCGTGAAGATGACACAGCCGGCCGCGAAGACGACCGTGCGCACGACGACCGCCCAGAACTCGCCGTCGCCCAGCACCTTGCTGAAGTTGTCGAACCCGACCGACTCGGCCGGCTTGAAGCCCCACAGCTGGGACTGCCCGAACTCCTGGAAGGACAGGGTGACCAGGCGGACCAGCGGATAGCCGAGGACGAGCGCCAGGATCAGCAGACAGGGGGCGAGCAGCAGCCAGGGGGTGCCGGCTCCGCCGGAGCTGCGTCTTCCGGCCGGCTTCTTCCGCACGGCCGGTGCTGGTGGTGGTGACTGCCGCGCCGGCGGCACTTTGGCAGTGGTCGTGTCTGCGGCACTCATCCGCGCGCTCCTCAGCGGTCCCTCAGGTCGTACGAGAAGCAGGGCCCCGTCACGCTCAACGGGGCCCCGCCGGTGGTCACTTGGTGTTGATGACCTTGTCGATCGCGGCGTCCGCCTCCTTCGCGGCGTCCTCGACCGACTTCTTGCCGGTGCCGATGGACTGCAGCATGGTCTGCAGGACCTGGGCCTTCTCGACCTGGCCCCAGCCGGGCGCCATCGGGACGAACCAGTTGGACTCGGCCGCGGTGGCCGGGACCGCCGTCGCCGGGTCGTTCTTCAGGGTGGCGAGGTCGGTCTTGTTGTTGGGCAGGTTGCCCTTGGCCATCAGGCCCTTCTGACCGGCGGAGCCCGTGAAGGCGTTGATCCACTCGGCGGCGACGGCCTGCGCGTCGGACTTCACCGGCACGGCGAGGTCGGAGCCGCCCAGGAAGACGGGGAGGTTCTTGCCGGACGGGCCGGGCATCACGAAGTTCTCGACGTTGCCCTCGAGCTTGCCGGTCTTGTCGTTCTCCTTGGCCGCGGCGGTGGCGCCCTCCCATGCGGGAGCGAAGATCATGCCGGACTTGCCCTGGCCGTAGACGATGTAGCGGTCGGACTCGTCCTTGGTCTTGTCGCCGTGCATGTACGTGTCGACGACGTTCTGGAACGCCTTCAGGCCCTTGACGGACTCGGGCGAGGAGAGGTTGGCCTTCCACTGGCCGCCGGACTCGACCGCGATGGAGCCGCCGGCGTCGTAGACGAAGGACATGGCCGCGTACCAGTCACGGGTGGGCTGGTACCAGGCGTTGAACTTGTCGCCCTCCTTCTTCTGGACCTTGTCCAGGGCGGCGGTGAGCTCGTCGTACGTCTTCGGCGTGGACTTGACGCCGACCGAGGCGAAGAGGTCCTTGCGCCAGTTGGCGACGCGGCCACCGGCGTAGTACGGGACACCGTAGGTCTTGCCGTCGTAGGTCACCGAGGCCTTGAGGCCGTCCAGCCAGGCGTCCGAGCTGTCGAACTTCGCCGGGTCGACGGGCGCGAAGGCGCCCTTGACCATGTAGCTCAGCATCTCGGTGTTGCCCATCTCGACCACGTCGGGGGCCTTGTCGGTGGCGAGGACCGCGTCGAGCTTGGCGTTCTTGTCCGGCCAGCCGTAGTACTCGTGCTTGATCTTGATGCCCGGGTGCTTCTTCACGATCGCCGCGTCGGCGGCCTTCACCAGCTCGGGCCAGTTGTTCTGCGCGTCCACGGTGAGCCAGACGGTCAGTTCCTTGGCGTCGGCGCCGCTGTTGTCCGAGCTGCCGCTGTCACTGTCCCCACATGCCGCGATGGAGACCATCATGCCCGCGATACCGATCGCGGCTATCAGCTTGCGCTTCACGCCACCCTCCTCAGGGATGCCACAAACCCCCCTGCCTCCCCGCACGAGCGTTGGGCCGGGACCTGGACCAATGGTGTAGACCAGTACCGGGAGCTTGGACCAGACCAGGAAGCCTGTCAAGGGTGTCCGAATAGGCTCTGACCAGCCGTTATCCGACCTACATATGCAAGAACCTTTAAGTAAGAAGCCAGCGAAATCAGCTCCGCCGGAGTACTGTCTTCCACTAGACCACCTGGGGCTATGGACTAGACCAAAAGAGGCGGCGACGGTATACAGAAGGGATCACGATGTGACCCGCATCCGGAGCCGGGAAGGCAGAGCATGACTACCGACGTCAGCAGTGCGGAGAACGAGGGCGGGGCCGGCGTCCGTACCGCGCGCGTGCCCAAGTACTACCGCCTGAAGAAGCACCTGCTCGACATGACGGAGACGCAGTCGCCGGGTACGCCGGTCCCGCCCGAGCGCACCCTGGCCGCGGAGTTCGACACCTCGCGCACGACCGTCCGCCAGGCCCTGCAGGAGCTCGTCGTCGAGGGCCGCCTCGAACGCATCCAGGGCAAGGGCACCTTCGTCGCCAAGCCGAAGGTCTCCCAGGCGCTCCAACTCACCTCGTACACCGAGGACATGCGCGCCCAGGGCCTCGAACCCACCTCGCAGCTCCTGGACATCGGCTACATCACCGCCGACGACCGCCTCGCCGAGCTCCTCGACATCACGGCCGGCGGCCGGGTGCTGCGCATCGAGCGCCTCCGTATGGCGAACGGCGAGCCGATGGCCATCGAGACGACCCACCTGAGCGCCAAGCGCTTCCCGGCGCTGAGGCGCAGCCTCGCGAAGTACACCTCCCTCTACACCGCGCTCGCCGAGGTCTACGACGTCCATCTCGCCGAGGCCGAGGAGACCATCGAGACCTCGCTGGCCACTCCCCGCGAGGCCGGCCTGCTCGGCACCGACGTGGGCCTGCCGATGCTGATGCTGTCCCGCCACTCGCTGGACCGCGACGGGCAGCCGGTGGAGTGGGTGCGGTCGGTGTACCGCGGGGACCGGTACAAGTTCGTGGCGAGGCTCAAGAGGCCTGTCGACTAGCGGGCTTGCAATACCGCACGCGGTGTAGCGCGACCGCGCATCCTGCTCTACGGTCCTCCCGTCTCCGTATGGACGGGAGGACCGCGCTGTGCGTACCGCGAACGTCCGAACCATCGCCATCTGGACCGTCGTCGCGCTGATCGCCGCCACCGGCTGGGCCGTGCTCGCACTCTCCCGCGGCGAGGACGTCTCCGCCGCCTGGATGGTCGCGGCCGCCCTCGGCTCGTACGCGATCGGCTACCGCTTCTACTCGAAGTTCATCGCCTACAAGGTCCTCAAGGTCGACGGGACCCGGGCCACCCCGGCCGAACGCCTCGACAACGGCATCGACTTCCACCCCACCGACCGGCGCGTGCTCCTAGGTCACCACTTCGCGGCGATCGCCGGCGCCGGACCGCTCGTCGGCCCCGTGCTGGCCGCGCAGATGGGCTATCTGCCCGGCACGATCTGGATCATCGTGGGCGTGATCTTCGCGGGCGCCGTCCAGGACATGGTGGTGCTGTTCTTCTCGACCCGACGCGACGGCCGCTCGCTCGGCCAGATGGCCCGCGAGGAGATCGGCCCGTTCGGCGGCGCGGCAGCCCTCATCGCCGCCTTCGCCATCATGATCATCCTGCTCGGTGTGCTGGCCCTGGTCATCGTCAACGCCCTCGCGCAGTCGCCCTGGGGCACCTTCTCCATCGCGATGACCATCCCGATCGCCCTGCTCATGGGCTTCTATCTGCGGGTCCTGCGCCCCGGCCGGGTCGCCGAGGTCTCGCTCATCGGTGTGGCGCTGCTGCTGTTCGCCCTGGTCGCGGGGCGCTGGGTCGCGGAGTCCTCGTGGGCCGGCACCTTCACCCTCGCGCCCTCGACGCTGGTCGTCTGGCTGGTGGCATACGGCTTCATCGCCTCGATCCTGCCGGTGTGGATGCTGCTCGCACCGCGCGACTACCTCTCCACCTTCATGAAGATCGGCACGATCTTCCTGCTCGCGCTCGGTGTCGTCGTCTCCCTGCCGACTCTGAAGATGGACGCGGTCACCGACTTCGCCTCGCGCGGCAACGGCCCTGTCTTCGCGGGGTCGTTGTTCCCCTTCGTCTTCATCACCATCGCCTGCGGCGCCCTGTCCGGCTTCCACTCCCTCATCTCCTCCGGCACCACGCCGAAGATGATCCAGAAGGAGACGCAGGTCCGGATGATCGGCTACGGCTCCATGCTGATGGAGTCGTCGGTCGCCGTGATGGCGCTGGTCGCGGCGAGCATCATCGACCCGGGCCTGTACTTCGCGATGAACGCGCCCTCGGGAGCGATCGGCACGACCGTGCAGGAGGCCTCGCGGGTGGTGACCGGGTGGGGCTACGCGATCTCCCCCGACGATCTGGCCCGGGCGGCCGAGCGGGTCGAGGAGTCGTCGCTGCTGTCCCGGACCGGCGGGGCGCCCACCCTGGCCATCGGTGTCTCGGAGATCTTCTCCAAGGTCACCGGCGGGAGCCTGAGGGCCTTCTGGTATCACTTCGCGATCATGTTCGAGGCGCTGTTCATCCTGACCGCGCTCGACGCCGGCACGCGCGTGGGCCGGTTCATGCTCCAGGACATGCTGGGCAACGTCATCAAGCCCTTCAAGAACATCGGTTGGAAGCCCGGCCTGGTCATCACCAGCGCGATCGTGTGCGGTCTGTGGGGCTACTTCCTCTGGGTGGGCGTCCACGAACCCCTCGGCGGGATCAACCAGCTGTTCCCGATCTTCGGTATCTCCAACCAGCTCCTCGCCGCCGTCGCCCTGGCCGTCTGCACCACGCTGCTCGTGAAGTCCGGACGCCTCAAGTGGGCCTGGATCACCGGGATCCCGCTCGCCTGGGACGCCACGGTCACGCTGACCGCGAGCTGGCAGAAGGTGTTCTCCAGCGACCCCAAGGTCGGCTTCTTCAAGCAGCGGCAGATCTTCCAGGACGCCATCGACCGGGGCGAGGTGCTGCCGCCCGCCAAGACCATGGACGACATGCGCACCGTGGTCACCAACTCCACGGTGGACGGCGTACTGACGGCCGTCCTCGCGCTGCTGATCGTCGTGGTGATCGCCGACGCCCTGCGGGTCTGCGTCCGGCACATACGCCGTCCCGCGCTCTCCACGCTCAGCGAGTCGCCGTACGTCGAGTCGAAACTCGTCGCCCCGGCCGGGCTGTTCCCGACCCGGGAGGAGAAGGAGGAGGCACGCCATGAGGTCGGCACTGCGGCGCGCACTTAGGGGTGTGCGCTGGTACGTGCGTGAGCTGACCGACGAGTCGGCGTACGACCGTTATGTCGCGCACGTCCGCCGGGACCACCCGCAGGCGGACGTGCCGACCCGGCGGGCGTTCGAGCGGATGCGGACGGACCGCCAGGAGGCGGATCCGCGCCAGGGGTTCCGCTGCTGCTGACACCGTTGTCGGGCCTGTTGTCGGACCTTCACGGAATCGACATACCGATATGCGGACGAGGTCTTCCTCTCCTGTCACACCGTGACCTACATTGCCTGCGCGTTACACGGTGATCAGTGAGGGGATCGGAGCCGCCGTATGTCAACAGATTCGCCCGAGGCCGGACCACCGGTGGTGACACCCACGCGGGTCGTCATCGCCCTGTGCCTCCTGGCACCGTTCGTCGCCATGCTGTGGGTCGGCTCGTACGCCAAGGTGGACCCCACGTTCATCGGCATCCCGTTCTTCTACTGGTACCAGATGCTGTGGGTGCTCATCTCCACCGCGCTGACGATGGTCGCGTACAAGCTGTGGCAGCGTGACCAGCGCGCCCGCCGGGAAGGTGCCTCCAAGTGAACGACGGCGTGAACGGCGTGGCACTCGCCGTCTTCATCATCTTCTTCCTGGCCGTCACGGTCATGGGCTTCCTGGCCTCGCGCTGGCGCAAGGCCGAGAACGAACACACGCTGGACGAATGGGGCCTGGGCGGCCGGTCGTTCGGCACCTGGATCACCTGGTTCCTGCTCGGCGGCGACCTCTACACGGCGTACACCTTCGTCGCCGTACCGGCGGCGATCTACGCGGCGGGCGCGGCCGGCTTCTTCGCGGTGCCGTACACGATCCTCGTCTACCCGCTGATCTTCACCTTCCTGCCCCGCCTCTGGTCGGTCTCCCACAAGCACGGCTATGTGACGACGTCCGACTTCGTGCGCGGCCGGTGGGGCTCCAAGGGCCTGTCGCTGGCGGTGGCCGTCACGGGCATCCTGGCGACGATGCCCTACATCGCCCTCCAACTCGTCGGCATCCAGGCGGTGCTGGACGTCATGGGCGTCGGCGGCGGGGAGGACACCAACTGGTTCGTCAAGGACCTCCCGCTGCTCATCGCCTTCGGTGTGCTGGCGGCGTACACCTACTCCTCGGGTCTGCGCGCCCCCGCGATGATCGCGTTCGTGAAGGACACGCTGATCTACATCGTCATCGCGGTGGCGATCATCTACATCCCGATCAAGCTGGGCGGGTTCGACGAGGTCTTCGGCGCGGCGAACGACAAGTACACCGCAGCCAAGGCGGGCGGCCTGGTCCCGCCCGAGGCGGGCCAATGGACGTACGCCACGCTGGCGTTGGGCTCCGCGCTCGCGCTGTTCATGTACCCGCACTCGATCACCGCGACGCTCTCCTCCAAGAGCCGTGAGGTGATCCGCCGCAACACCACGATCCTGCCGCTGTACTCGCTGATGCTGGGCCTGCTCGCCCTGCTGGGCTTCATGGCCATCGCGGCCGGTGTCGACGTCACCAACCCGCAGTTGGCGATCCCGCAGCTCTTCGAGGACATGTTCCCGAGCTGGTTCGCGGGCGTGGCCTTCGCGGCGATCGGCATCGGCGCGCTGGTGCCGGCGGCGATCATGTCCATCGCGGCCGCGAACCTCTTCACCCGCAACATCTACAAGGACTTCATCAAGCCGGACGCGACGCCGCAGCAGGAGACGAAGATCTCCAAGCTGGTCTCGCTGCTGGTGAAGGTAGGGGCCCTGATCTTCGTCCTCACCATGGACAAGACGGTCGCCATCAACTTCCAGCTCCTGGGCGGCATCTGGATCCTCCAGACCTTCCCGGCGCTGGTCGGCGGCCTGTTCACCCGCTGGTTCCACCGCTGGGCGCTGCTCGCGGGCTGGGCGGTCGGCATGGTCTACGGCACGGTCGCGGCGTACGGCGTGGCCTCCCCCACACAGAAGCACTTCGGCGGCTCGTCGAAGGAGATCCCGGGCATCGGCGAGATCGGCTACATCGGTCTGACGGCGTTCGTGCTCAACGTGGCGGTCACGGTGGTCCTCACGTTCGTCCTGAGGGCCGCGAAGGCCCCCGAGGGCATCGACGAGACCCGCCCCGAGGACTACACGGCGGACGCGGGCGACCCGGGCGTACAGGTGGAGCTGCCGCCGGCGACCGCGGGTTCCGCTCACTGAGGGTCACGGTGATCGGCGGGCCGCCGGAATATCCGGCGGCCCGTCGGCGTGCGGGTCGGGCACACTCGCCCTCATGGACATCGAGATCCGGGCAGCGGACCCCACCGAATACGACGCGATCGGCGAGATCACAGCCCAGGCCTACCTCCTGGACGGCCTCCTCACCTTCGGCGAGAGCGACTGGTACCTGGGCGAGTTGAGAGACGTCGCCAAACGAGCCGCGGCGGCCGAGGTACTCGTGGCCCTCCTCGGCGACGAGCCGATCGGCACCGTCACCTACGTCCCCGCCGGCGGCCCCATGGCGAACCTCGCCCGTCCCGGAGAGGCCGAGATCCGCATGCTGGCCGTGTCCCGCGCGGCCCGCGGCAGAGGAGCCGGCGAAGCCCTCGTCCGCGCCTGCGTCGACCGGGCGAAAGCCGCCGACGGCTGCACGGGCATGGTCCTGTCGACCCAGCAGATCATGCACGCCGCGCACCGCGTCTACGAACGCCTCGGCTTCACCCGCGTCCCCGCGCGCGACTGGAACCCGATCGAGGGCGTGGAGTTCACGCTCCTCACCTACGAGTTGACTCTCTGAAGTCGCCGCGACACAACATCTAGGGGTGCCAACTGAACCCGGCACAAGATGTATGCTCATGCTCGCTGTCGCCGCAGGGGAATCCGGTGCGAATCCGGAACTGTCCCGCAACGGTGTACTCATGTGTGCATAAGCGCATATGAGAGTCAGTCCGAGGACCTGTCGACAGTGTGCCCAGGCCGCCGTGGCCCGGGTGCCAAGACGTCCGGGCCTCGTGGAGTGGGCCGGTGGACGCGACGCCCCGTGCGCTCGTGTGCTGCCCCCTGCCCTCCGCAAGGCCCCCGTGCCGAGCGAGGGAGAGCCCCCACGTGACCATCGCGCCAGTCGACCCGGCTTCAGTGACGCAGGCGGAGACCGACGGTCCCGGTACCGCGCTGCTGCGGACCCTGACCGAGCTGACCGCCGACCTCCCCGACGCCGACCCCGGACGGGTCGCCGCCGCCGCGCTGCGCGGCCGGTCCGCCCGGGCCGACGAGTCGGAGCTGCGCGAGCTGGCGACCGAGGCGGCCGCGGGGCTGATCTCCGAGGACCCCGCCTACTCCCGGCTCGCCGCCCGGCTGCTGACGATCAGCATCGCCGCCGAGGCCGCCTCCCAGGGCGTCACGACCTTCACCGAGTCGGTCGCGGTCGGCCACCGTGAGGGCCTGATCGCGGACCGCACGGCGGAGTTCGTCCGGGTGCACGCCGCGCGGCTCGACGCCTTGATCGACGTGCACGCAGACGACCGCTTCGGCTACTTCGGTCTGCGCACCCTGCACAGCCGTTACCTCCTGAGGCACCCGATCACGCGCCAGGTCATCGAGACCCCCCAGCACTTCATGCTCCGGGTGGCGTCCGGCCTCGCCGAGGACGACACGGCCAGGGCCATGGACGAAGTCGCCGCGCTCTACCGGCTCATGAGCCGCCTCGACTACCTGCCCTCCTCCCCCACGCTCTTCAACTCCGGCACCCGGCACCCCCAGATGTCGTCCTGCTACCTCCTCGACTCCCCGCTGGACGAGCTGGACTCCATCTACGACCGCTACCACCAAGTCGCCCGTCTCTCGAAGCACGCCGGCGGCATCGGACTGTCGTACTCCCGCATCCGCAGCCGCGGTTCGCTGATCCGCGGCACCAACGGGCACTCCAACGGCATCGTCCCGTTCCTGAAGACGCTCGACGCCTCGGTCGCCGCCGTGAACCAGGGCGGCCGGCGCAAGGGCGCGGCCGCGGTCTACCTGGAGACCTGGCACTCCGACATCGAGGAGTTCCTGGAGCTGCGGGACAACACCGGTGAGGACGCCCGGCGTACCCACAACCTGAACCTCGCGCACTGGATCCCGGACGAGTTCATGCGCCGGGTGAACGCCGACGGCCAGTGGTCCCTGTTCTCCCCCGCCGACGTGCCCGAGCTGGTGGACCTGTGGGGCGCGGAGTTCGACGCGGCGTACCGCGAGGCGGAGGCGAAGGGCCTCGCCAAGAAGACCATCCCGGCCCGTGACCTGTACGGCCGCATGATGCGCACCCTCGCGCAGACCGGCAACGGCTGGATGACCTTCAAGGACGCAGCCAACCGCACCGCCAACCAGACGGCCGAGGCGGGCAGCGTCGTCCACTCGTCCAACCTGTGCACGGAGATCCTGGAGGTGACCGACGACGGGGAGACGGCGGTCTGCAACCTGGGGTCCGTCAACCTCGGCGCGTTCGTGCTCGGCGACGACATCGACTGGGAGCGGCTGGACGAGACCGTCCGCACCGCCGTCACCTTCCTCGACCGGGTCGTCGACATCAACTTCTACCCGACCGAGCAGGCGGGCCGTTCCAACGCCCGCTGGCGGCCGGTGGGCCTGGGTGCGATGGGCCTCCAGGACGTCTTCTTCAAGCTGCGGCTGCCCTTCGACTCCCCGCAGGCCAAGGCGCTCTCCACCCGGATCGCCGAGCGCATCATGCTCGCCGCGTACGAGGCCTCCGCCGACCTGGCCGAGCGCAACGGCCCGCTGCCGGCGTGGGAGAGGACCCGTACCGCGAAGGGTGTCCTGCACCCCGACCACTACGACGTGGAGCTCACCTGGCCGGAGCGCTGGGCGGCGCTGCGGGAGCGTATCGCCGCGGTCGGCATGCGCAACTCCCTGCTGCTGGCGATCGCCCCCACGGCCACCATCGCGTCCATCGCGGGCGTGTACGAGTGCATCGAGCCGCAGGTCTCGAACCTCTTCAAGCGCGAGACGCTGTCCGGTGAGTTCCTCCAGGTCAACTCCTACCTGGTTGCCGAGTTGAAGAAGCTCGGCGTCTGGGACGCGCAGACCAGGGAGGCGCTGCGCGAGTCCAACGGCTCGGTGCAGGGCTTCACCTGGGTGCCGCAGGACGTCCGCGACCTGTACCGCACGGCGTGGGAGATCCCGCAGCGCGGCCTGATCGACATGGCGGCGGACCGGACCCCGTTCCTCGACCAGTCGCAGTCCCTGAACCTGTTCCTGGAGACGCCGACCATCGGCAAGCTCTCCTCGATGTACGCGTACGCCTGGAAGCAGGGTCTGAAGACGACGTACTACCTGCGCTCGCGCCCGGCGACGAGGATCGCCCGCGCGGCCCAGGCGCAGGCCCAGCCCGAGAAGACCGTCCCCGTCCAGCAGGTGACCTCCGAAGAGGCCCTCGCCTGCTCCCTGGAAAACCCCGAGTCCTGCGAGGCCTGCCAGTAATGCCCAGCAACCAGAACCTGCTCGACCCCGGCTTCGAGCTGACTCTGCGCCCCATGCGCTACCCGGACTTCTACGAGCGCTACCGGGACGCCATCAAGAACACCTGGACCGTCGAGGAGGTCGACCTCCACTCGGACGTCGCCGACCTGGCGAAGCTGTCCGAGGGCGAGCAGCACATGATCGGCCGCCTGGTGGCCTTCTTCGCGACGGGTGACTCGATCGTCGCGAACAACCTGGTCCTGACCCTCTACAAGCACATCAACTCCCCGGAGGCGCGCCTGTACCTGTCGCGCCAGCTCTTCGAGGAGGCCGTGCACGTCCAGTTCTATCTGACCCTTCTGGACACCTACCTCCCCGACCCGGAGGACCGCGCGGCCGCGTTCGACGCGGTGGAGAACATCCCCTCCATCCGCGAGAAGGCCGAGTTCTGCTTCAAGTGGATGGACTCAGTCGAGAAGCTGGACCGCCTGGAGACGAAGGCCGACCGCCGCCGTTTCCTCCTCAACCTGATCTGCTTCGCCGCGTGCATCGAGGGCCTGTTCTTCTACGGCGCCTTCGCCTACGTCTACTGGTTCCGCAGCCGGGGCCTGCTGCACGGCCTCGCCACCGGCACCAACTGGGTGTTCCGGGACGAGACCATGCACATGTCCTTCGCGTTCGAGGTCGTCGACACCGTCCGCAAGGAGGAGCCGGAGCTCTTCGACGACGAGCTCAAGCAGCAGGTCGTCGACATGCTGAAGGAGGCCGTCGAGGCCGAGCTGCAGTTCGGGCGCGACCTGTGCGGTGAGGGCCTGCCGGGCATGAACACCGAGTCGATGCGGCAATACCTCGAGTGCGTCGCCGACCAGCGCCTGACCCGCCTCGGCTTCGCCCCGGTCTACGGCTCCGAGAACCCCTTCTCCTTCATGGAGCTGCAGGGCGTCCAGGAGCTGACCAACTTCTTCGAACGGCGGCCGTCCGCGTACCAGGTCGCCGTGGAGGGCACGGTCGACCTGGACGAGGACTTCTGACCGAGGATCGTGGATCCCTCCTCGCCGCTGTTACGTCACAACGGTGAGGAGGGATTCTTCATGCGCCGTATCGCGACTCTCGCCGTCACAGCCCTGCTGCTGACCGGGTGCGGAACCCAGACCGGCGGCGACCGAGGCGACAGCGGTGACTCCGTGTCGCCGTCGCCTTCCGGCTGTACGTCCGTACCCGAACTCCACGCCGCCGACAGCGGCCGCACGGTCTGCCTGACGGTGGGCGGCACGGTCCGGGTCGCCCTGGACGGGGCGAAGAACCGGCCATGGACACCGGTCACCACCAAGGGCAGCGGCCTGAAACCCACCAACAGCGGCATCGTGCTGCTACCGGGCGACGCGAACGCCGCGTTCGAGGCGGAGTCGCAGGGCACGGTCCGGCTCGGTTCCTCCCGCCCGCTGTGTGCCACCGAGGCCGGACGGGTCGCGTGCCAGGGGATTCAGGAGTGGTGGGTCACCGTGGTGGTGAAGTAGCCCTGCCGGCGAGCAGCGCGCCCCGCGTTCGGACGAGCGTGCTCCCGGCCCAGCTCTGCCTCCCTGATCTCACGGTCGATCCGGCGGTCGCGGGCGATGCCGATCACGGCGGGGGTGACCAGCAGGACCAGGATTGCGAGAACGATGAGCATTCCGATCAGTCCCTCTGTCTGTGCGGTAGTCATGACACCACTGTCGCGCCGGACACTCCTTACCGACAGTGGCAGGACTGCCGTACAACCTCGATTTACTGCCACTTCCGAGGCATACTGACACCATGCTGAAAAACGTGGCGGCCGTTCTGCTCGACGGTGTGCACCCCTTCGAACTCGGGGTGATCTGCGAGGTGTTCGGCATCGACCGCAGCGACGAGGGGCTGCCGACGTACGACTTCGCGGTCGCCTCGGCGGAGGGCCCGTCGCTGACCACCCATGTCGGCGGCCTCACCGTGGGCACGCCGTACGGTCTCGAGCGGCTGGAGGAGGCCGATCTGATCGCGGTGCCGGCGGGGGCGGACTATGTCGTGCGCGACTATCCGCCCGAGCTGCTCGACGCGCTCAGGAGGGCCGTCGACCGGGGCGCCCGGGTGCTCAGCGTCTGCTCCGGCGTCTTCGTGCTCGGCGCCGCCGGACTCCTCGACGGGCGGCGCTGCAGTGTGCACTGGCGGCAGGCGGACGAGCTCGCCGTACGCAACCCGCGGGCGGTCATCGAGCCCGACGTCCTGTACGTCGACGAGGACCCGGTGATCACCTCCGCCGGCACCGCCGCCGGCATCGACGCCTGTCTGCACATCGTGCGCAAGGAACAGGGACCCGAGGTCGCCAACAAGATCGCCCGACGCATGGTCGTACCCCCGCACCGGGACGGCGGACAGGCGCAGTACATCGAACGGCCCCTGCCGAAGAACTCGTGCGACACCGTCGGCGAGGTGCTGGTGTGGATGGAGCACCACCTCGACGAGGACGTCACCGTCGAGCAGCTCGCCGACCGCGCCCATATGTCCCCGCGCACCTTCGCCCGCCGCTTCCAGCAGGAGACGGGCACCACCCCCTACCGCTGGATCCTGCGCCAGCGCGTGCTGCTGGCCCAGCGGCTGCTGGAGGGCACCGACGAGACGGTGGACGCGGTCGCGGGCCGAACCGGGTTCGGCACCGCGGCCGCACTGCGCCACCAGTTCGTCCGGGCGCTGGGGACCACCCCGAACGCCTACCGAAGGGCGTTCAGGGGGCCCGAAGCGGCCTGAGCGGTCACCTCGCGACGGGCCGCAGCAGCAGCTTGTGCGGGCGGAGCGTGATGCCCACCCGCGTCCCGTCGTCGGAGCCCGACACCTGCTCGAAGCGGTACTTGGTCGCGACCGCCGCCGTGATCAGCGACAGCTGCGCCATCGAGAAGTGGTCGCTGGGGCACTTGCGATTGCCCACGCTGAACGGGCTCATGGCGTATTTCGGCACCTCCTTCACCCGCTCGGGAAGCCAGCGGTCGGGGTCGAACTCCAGGTTGCCCTTGTACGACTTCGCATCGCGCTGGATCGCGTACGGGCTGTACACGATGTCGGCACCGGCCGGAATGCGATACCCACCGAGTTCCGTGTCGGCGACCGCCCGGCGCGTCAATATCCACACGGCGGGGCGCAAACGCATGGCCTCGACGACGACATTGTTCGTGTGGGTCAGCGCCCGGACATCCTCGAATGCGACAGGACGGCCGCCCGTTACGGATTGAACCTCCTCGCACACCCTGTCCGCGTGTTCCGGATGTTCCGCGAGCACTTGGAGCAGCCACATGATCGTGGAGGCCACTGTTTCACTGCCCGGGGTGAGTATGGCGACCACCTGGTCGTGGATCTCCTGTTCCCCGATGGGGTCGCCATTGTCGTCCTTCGCCTCCAGCAATGCCGTCAGCAAATCGTCCGGCTTTTGACCAGATGCGCGGCGCTCGGCGACGATCTCGTCGACCAGCAGATGCAAATCGGCCAGGGCCGCGTTGAATTTGCGGTTGGGCGGCAGGGGGAGGTTGTACAGCGGTCCGAGCGGGACGACCATCCGCCGGTACATGCCCCGGAAGACGGTGGCGAGCGCGACGCACAGCCGCTCGGCCCGCTCGTCCATGAAGTCGCCGCGCAGCAGACAGCGGGCCGCGATGCGCACCGCCACCCGGAAGGACTCGGAGGTGCAGTCGATGGTCTCCCCGACCTGCCAGCGCGTCGTCAGCGCGTGTGCCTCCTCCTCCATGATCGCCCCGTATCCGGGTATCGCGTCCAGCCGGAAGGCGGGCTGGATGGTACGGCGCTGCCGCCGGTGCCGCGGACCGTTGGCGGTGGCCACGCCCTCCTTGCCGAGCAGGCCCTCCAGGGACTGCCACAGCGGCCCGTCGATGACGTAGTCGGGGTTGAGTGCCATGGCCCCGGTGAGGGCCGGCGTGGTGACGGCGTACACCGTCTTGGGGCCGAGCTTGAGGCGTACGACATCGCCGTGGTCACGCAGCTGGGACATGAAGGCCAGCGGATCCCGCAGCAGTTTCAGCCCGTGCCCGAGGACCGGAACGGCCCCTCCCGCGAGGACCGGCTCACGCGGCCCGGGCTCCGGTGTCATCGGGGCTTCGGGCTTCACAGACTCGACGGTCATTTCTCACCTGCCGCTTCGTTGTTGACGTACGGGGGTGTGGACCGGTCGTCCCAGCTGTCGACCATGTAGCGGCCGGACTCGTGGTGGAACCAGTAGACGGTGCTGAACCAGTTGCGCATATTGCCGACGCAGGCCCGCACGGTGGCGCTCAGGTCTTTTCCGCGCAGGGTTCCGTCGTCGAGCGATGCGGCGAACCGCAGGGCCGCTTTTTCGGCGACCAGGAATTCAATGATGCATTTCTCGACCCGGCGCCGGACTTCCCTTATTGCCTCTTCGAGTGTCAGACCCTCGTGTTTGATGAGGCTGATTCCGAGATTGTGGACCTCGTCGCCCGCTATTTCCTTCGGCAGCGAACAGAGGTCGTTGTACCAGGCGGCGAATTCCTGGCTCAGGAGTGCCGCCCGCCGATATGCCGGGTGTTTCCTCACCCGGTCCGGGAGTTCCCGGCCCGCGCTCGGCTCCAGCAGATCGGTCCAGATCCAGTGCGCGAAAGTGAGGCGCCGCAGTGCGAGGTATTCCTCGACGGTCGGCACGATGCCTTCGGTGCGGTTGCGGAATTCCCGGTCGTACGCCTCGATCACCGAGTGGAAGTGCCGGGCGAACCGTGCGTTCCATGTGCCGGGCAGGAACGCGTACAGCCGCACCATGGTGTCGGCGAACGCGGCGACCAGGGGATCCTCGTGGTGCAGGTGCTCCCCGGGGGAGTCGAGTGCCGCGTGCAGCCGGTACCTGAGCCGCCGCCAGGCACCACGCCGGTGGTGGACGATGTCACGGTCGTGCCGGTCGTCCCAGACGAAGAACCACGCGCTGTAGTCCGCTATCGCCTGGAGGACCTCGTCGGGGGCTCCCAGGTAGTAGCCCGCCATGAGGTCCGTGTAGCAAAGTCCGTCGGCATATTCCTCCACCTTGTCCGCCGGCATGAGCCGCTTTTCCAGCAGCCAGGTGCGTGTCTTCTCCTGGAGCTGGGGCCAATACGAGTGGAGCTGCCGGGGAAACGCCGCCTCGATCATCGGGAGAGAGAGCGACGGCGGGACCGCGATCGCTGTCGGTGTCGATGTGGTGCCGTGTGAGAAAGCATGCACGAACTAACCCCTCTCAGCCGCCAGTTACGCACGCCCCTCCCGCAGTGCCGGGCGTGCGCCGTTGCGTATCCCCGCACTTCCCATTCAGCACTACAACTGACCGATCTGGGAACGCATTTGCACCATTCACTACCCCACAGTGCCGAGAATCTCCCCTTGTGTGACTGGATCTGGATCACTAAGGGAGCACATGCGATCGAACGTGCGACGGACAGACGAACGGCGCCTGGTCAGCGAGGGGAACCTGAACAGACGCCGTACGCAAGGGACTTGGGTGATCCCGAGAGGTCTCAGTCGTTGGCGACCACGGGGTAGCGGGGCTCGTTCTCGGCCATCTGCCGCAGCGCGTCCTTGCGTTCACGCTTGGAGAGCCGGTCGATGTAGAGGTATCCGTAGAGGTGATCGGTCTCGTGCTGCAAACACCGAGCGAAGTACCCGGTGCCGCGGACCTTGATCGGGTTGCCCTTCTCGTCCTGCCCGGCCAGCTCCGCGTAGTCGGGGCGGGCGAGCGGCGCGTACGCGGTCGGCACGGACAGGCAGCCCTCGTTGCTGTCGTCCAGGACGCGCCGGTCGGCGGGCAGGTCGACGAGCTTGGGGTTGCAGACCACGCCGACGTGCCGCTTGCCCTCGTCGTCCATGCAGTCGTACACGAAGACCTTCAGGTCGACACCGATCTGGTTGGCGGCCAGGCCCACACCCTCGGCGGTGCGCTGCGAGGCGAACATGTCCGCCACCAGCTGGTCCAGCTCCGCGCCGAACTCGGTGACGTCCCTGCACTCCTTGTGCAGCACCGGGTTCCCGACGACGGTGATGGGCCGCGAGGTCCCACGCTCCCGCCAGCCGTTCTCCCGCTCCTCGGTCTCCTCGGTGTCGATGACGAAGCCCTCGTCGTCCACGGGGAGCACGCCCGCGTGCTGCTGATCGGTGTCCTGCTGCGCCATGACCGACGTATGCCTTCCTCAAACAAGAACGGGGGGTTGATGCTGATACAGGGTAAGGGGAGCTTGCTTTCAGGGGCGCGGGGCTGTGCCCGATATGCGGCCCCGCCGCATGGGCGCGACCAGTCACGACGGGCCCGCGCCCGAAATCCGTCAGCACACCTCTTCGAGATCACGCCAGTCCCGCGAATCAGGGCTGTCGGCGACCCACCCGTCCAGCAACCCCCGAACCAGCGCAGCCGGCGCAGCCACCCCGCACTCCCGCTCCGGCACCCACAACTGCCCGTCCGTCCGATGCCCCAGCGGCCCCGGATGCCCCGGCTCGCTGTGGTCATGCGGATCGAGATGCTCCCCGTCGCCCTCGTCGGACGGCATCTGCGACTCGGAACACATCCGGCACAGCAGCCGGACGGACGACGACCAGTCCTCCGCGGCGAACCCCGCGTCGGAGGCGAGCTGCTCCAGGGCGTCCCGGTCGGCCTCCGTAGCGGCCTCCAGCAGCACCACCCACGTCGGCACCGGCGACGGCGCCCACAGCTCGATCTCGTCGAACACGGGGTACGAGTGCCCGGCGGCGGTGGTCCGCTCGCCGTGCGGCACCCCGTCGTGGAGCACGACCTCGCCCCAGCGCCGCCCGGACGACGGCAACGGGATCGACAGCACCTCGATGCGGGCCGGATCCAGCCGCCGGCCCCACACCACCTCGGCCTCCCCTTCCGGGGACAGCCGTACGGCGGCGCTGCCGAGGTCCATGCCGACCGGCTCGCCGGGGTCCGCGGCCCCGCCCGGCACCCGCAGCCCGTAGGCCTGCCAGGCCCGCCGGGCCAGCGGCCAGTCCTGGAGCGCGGTGGCCGCGATGCCGACGTTCCACCAGTCGGGTGCGCCCGTCTCCCGGTCGAGCAGCGCGACGGCCCTGAGGCCCGCGGCCCGCGCCTGCTCCCAGTCGTGCCGGAACTTGTGCAGCAGGGCGAGGTTGAACCAGGACTCGGACAGCCAGGGCTCCAGGTCGGCGGCCCGCGTCAGCAGCGCGCCCGCGTCCTCGTACCGACCGTCGCCGATCAGCGTGAACGCGCGGTCTGTGGCCTGCCGCCAGGAGGCGGAGGGCCGGTGCCGTCCCTTGCCGAAGATCCTCACGATTCCCGCCTGCCAGTTCCGTTCAGTGGGCTGGCCATCGCCCCCGGACACCCTCTTCTTCGCATCCAACCATGCGCGGCTGGAAGGGCGCTCATTACCCATGGGTTACCCAACCGAGGGCAGGGTAAGACTGTCCCTGGCCAGCACCCGGGCCAGGGCCTCCACGACCTCGGGCGCGTAGTCCCCCGCGGTGGCGAGCCGCAGCTCCTCCAGGGCGGTGAGGGGCCCGCCGGGTCCGGCGTCCCGCGCCTTCTCCTCGTAGGCGTTCACCGCCCGCACGATCCGCGCGGCGACCGGCTGCTGCCGGTAGGGGTCGGCCTGCCGCTCCACGACCACGGCGACCGAGCCGTCCACCCCCGTCTGCCGTACGACGGCCCCGCCGAGCAGGGCGATCCGCCGCTGCTCCTCGGTGGGCAGCCCTGCGGTGGCCCCCGCCGGGACCGGATCGATCAGGCTCAGCTGTCCGATGTCGTGCATGAGGGCGGCGTACTCCAGGACGGTGAGATCGGGTCCGGTCAGCCCCAGGTCCCGCCCCACGGCCTTGCTGAGCTCGGCGACGCGGCGGGCATGCCCCGCGGGGGTGTACCCGGCGATCTCGGTGGCCCGGGCGAGGGAGACGATGGTCTGCCGGTAGGTGGTCCGTACGGCGGCGTACCGCCGGAAGGCCAGCTGGGTGAGGAGGAGGGGCAGGGAGAAGACGGGCAGCGCCCACAGTCCGACGACGGCGACCGCGAGGGCCATCACCGCGCCGGTCGCGCAGACGGCGGACCCGATGCCGAGCAGGGCCCGCAGTTCGTGCCTCAGCAGCGGGGCGAAGGGCCAGCGGGTGCGGGAGTGCGCGAGCGCGGCGGCGAGCACGGCGTCGCAGAGCGCGGTGAGGGTGAGGAGCGCGATGAGCACGAGGGCGTACGCCGGTCCGCCCCAGTCGTCGAGGACGCCCCGGTTGTAGAGGGGCTGGAAGCAGACGGCGCAGAACGCGGTGCTGAGCAGGCGGCGCGAGAGATGGTCGACCATCGGACCCTGCCCCCGCGCGATGTGCGGCACGCTGCCGAGGAGCGCGGCGGCGAGCACGACGGCCACCACCTGGAGGACCCCGTGTGTGGTGGGCCGCCCGGCGTCCGCCCCGAGCAGCGCGTATGCCAGCGCCCCGGCGGACCCGAGCGGCGCGGCCTCCCGGACCCGGGCACCGGTCCACCGCGCGAGCTCACCGACGGCGATCAGCACCCCGAAGGCCAGCGCGACCCCGCGCTCCTCTAGCCCCGTCCAGAGAATGACCCCGAGCGACACAAGAGCGAGAACCCCCGCCGAACCATGCACCAGCAGCCGAGGCCACCTCATCGGTGCGCTCCGGGGCGGCTGGAGACCGGTCGCCGGGGGCTCGGTGGGCGTTCCTCGTCCGCGGTCACCGCGGGGTGCCAGCCGTGTCGGCCCAGCGCCCGCACCAGCGCCGTGACCATCCGCGGGTCGAACTGCGACCCCGCGCACCGCTCCAGCTCCTCCAGCGCGGTGGCGACAGGCCGCGCCCGGCGATAGGACCGCGTCGACGTCATGGCGTCGAAGGCGTCGGCGACCGCCACCACCCGCGCGGACTCGGGGATCTGGCTTCCCACCAGCCCGTACGGATACCCGCTCCCGTCCAGCCGCTCGTGATGATGCAGAACGGCAGCCCGCGCCTCCCCCAGAAACGAGATCCCCCGCACCATCTCGTGCCCGTACTCGGGATGCAGTTCGATGACGCGCCGCTCCTCCGGGGTCAGCGGCCCGTCCTTGCGCAGCAGCCGGGTCGGCACGCCCAGCTTGCCGACGTCGTGGAGGATCCCGGCGAACCGGAGCACCTCGACGCGCCCCTCGTCCATGCCGAGCTCACGGGCGATCATCATCGAGGCCTGGCCGACGCGCTCGCTGTGTCCGCGGGTGTACTCGTCCTTGATGTCGACGGCCTGCACGAGTGCGCGGATGGTGGCCTGATGGGCGGCCTGTTCCCGGTGGTACTGGGCGAACGCCCACCAGGACACGCACATCGGCAGCAGCACGAGCAGCGCGGCGACGGGCCCGTACGGGC
Organism: Streptomyces sp. NPDC087859; assembly: GCF_044742595.1. Classification (NCBI taxonomy): domain Bacteria; kingdom Bacillati; phylum Actinomycetota; class Actinomycetes; order Kitasatosporales; family Streptomycetaceae; genus Streptomyces; species Streptomyces sp. NPDC087859. The sequence continues at coordinate 280,490 of NZ_JBIUUU010000014.1, forward strand.
TGCGCCACAGCACGGCCATCATCAGCCCGGCGAGACCGTGCACGGCGATCGGTGCGAGGGAACGTACGAACAGACCGCGCCAGGCCAGTCGTACCGGCACCCGCTCGGCGAGCGCCAAAATGCCCCCGTCCAGAACGGTGAGCACCAGACAGAAGGCGATGACGGCCGCCCCGGCCGGGACGAGCACATACGGAAAGTCGGGGGCCACGACGGCGTCCCTGCCGCCCAGCGTCCAGTGCACCCGGGATGCCGCCCAGACGGCGACGGCGAGTTGGGCGGCCCGCCAGATCCGGCGGATCGTGCGCGGCCGCTGCACGACCGGGGAGAGCAGCGCCCCCGGCAGCGCGACGAGCGCGGCGGCGGGGGGCGGCAGCAGGAAGGCCCCGGCGAGCAGCACGGGATAGAAGGTGCCGGAGAACCGCTCGCCTCCGGCGTAGAGGGCGGCGAGCAGGGCGACCGCCCACCAGGGGGCGGTCACCGCCGGCAGCGCGTGCACGCAGTAGAGGGCGCCGAGGGCGACACCGACGACGTACACGCGTGCCCGTGCCGCTGTCCCCTCCATGACGCCCCTTAGAGATCTCCCGAGCCTGCTCAGCTTCGGAGCCTAGGAGGGCAAGAGGGGGTTCCGCGGGCCGATTACCCGCGGATTAGCACGTTCGAGTGACGACAGCCCGTTCCCAGAAGGGAGTTCAGGCCTCCTGGGCCGGGGCCGCGGTGATGTCGTGGTCGGGCACCGCCTGTCCGGAGCGGATCAGGTCGAGCCGCCCCAGGACCTTGGAGCGCAGGTCGGTGGGGACGTCGTCATGACCGCAGCACCGCTTGACCAGCTTCTTCACGGCCTCTTCCAGGCCGTACTTCTCCAGGCACGGCGAGCACTCCGTGAAGTGCTGCTTGAACTTGTCGCGGTCGACGTCCGGCATCTCACTGTCGAGGAACTCGTAGAGATGATCGAGTACCTCACTGCAGTCCGTCTCGTGCGGCTCTCCGCAGCTCATGAGCCCGAACCTTTCGCTTCGTTCGACTCTCCGGCGCCGGCCGGGACCAGCCCGCGCTCACGGGCGTAGTCCTCGAGCATGCCGCGCAGTTGGCGACGGCCCCGGTGCAGCCGGGACATCACCGTACCGATGGGTGTCCCCATGATGTCCGCGATCTCCTTGTACGCAAAGCCCTCGACGTCCGCCAGATAGACGGCGATGCGGAATTCCTCGGGGATCGCCTGGAGCGCTTCCTTCACGTCCGAGTCGGGCAGGTGGTCGAGCGCCTGCGACTCGGCGGAGCGCAGACCGGTCGACATGTGCGACTCGGCACGTGCGAGCTGCCAGTCCTCGATCTCCTCGGCCGCGGAGCGCTGGGGCTCACGCTGCTTCTTGCGGTACGAGTTGATGAAGGTGTTGGTCAGGATCCGGTACAGCCAGGCCTTCAGGTTGGTGCCCTCGCGGAACTGGTGGAAGGACGCGTACGCCTTGGCGTACGTCTCCTGCACCAGGTCCTCGGCGTCGGCCGGGTTGCGCGTCATGCGCAGGGCGGCCGAGTACATCTGGTCGAGGAATTCGAGCGCGTCCCGCTCGAAGCGCGCGGTGCGCTCCGAGGTGGTCTCCGTGCTCGTGCCCTGGCCCTCGGGCTGCTCCGCCTGGCCGTGTTCGGTCCCTGCGTCGGTACCGGGAACCGGACCCACCTCCTCAAGATTGCGGGCAGGACCGAAACCGATCCCACCAGAATCGGAGGATAGAACACGATCCGGTCCGCCCGCCGCCCGAATAGGGCCGGTCTTGGCCGCGTGCAGCACCGTCCAGTCCAGGTCAGCGCGGCTGCTGCGGCTCGGGCAGAAGGTCGAACCCATGCGGCGGACTTCCTCTCTACGACGGTCGGTGCTGGTTCTTCAGCACTTCTGTCCGCCACAACAGAGCTCCGGGGCTCAACATTCCCGAGCCTTTACCCGAGTGACCCGGCCCACTTCACCACCGCGTCGGTGATGAGCGTCACGGCCTGTTCCTGGGTGAGGTCCGCCTTCTTCGGCACCGCGAACCCATGATCGCCGTACGCCACCTCGACCAGCTCATACGCACCGTCGGGGAACTCCTCCGGCTTCCCGAAGGGGTCGTTGCCGCCCTGTACGACCAGCGTGGGCACCCCGGATCCGAGCAGCTCGTCGGCACGGGACTTCTCGGGCCTGCCGGGCGGGTGCAGCGGGAAGCTGAGGGCGAGCACGGCGGCGGCGCCCAGTTCGACGGCGGTACGGCAGGCCACGCGGGCCCCGGCGCTGCGCCCGCCGGAGATGACGGGCAGCCCCGGCCCGGCCACGGCGGGCCAGATCCCCCGCCATCCCGCGTCGAGGGTCTTCGGCGGGGACGCCACCTTCTTGCCCGCCACCCGCCAGGGCTGCTCCACGAGCGCGACGCTCACGCCGTGGTCCGGGAGCGTCCGCGCGAGAGCCTGCAGATCCCTCGCCTCGATCCCTCCGCCGGCGCCATGGCTGACGGCGAGCACGAGGCGTGCCTTCTTCGCGGGGTGCCAGGTGATGCGGGCGTCGCCGGCATCCGTACCGATGATCTCGGTGGTCACTGTGGTCACGTCAGAAGAGTGTGCCCTCTTCGGGGCCCTCCAGCTCGGTCAGCAGCTCCGGTCCGTTGTTGCGGACGTTGCTGACGGCCGTGGAGACCGGGTAGGCGCGCATCAGCCCTGCCGGGGGCGGCTCCAGGAGGGAGCGCAGGTCCTCGACGTCGGTGCGGGAGGGGTCCAGCCAGGAGTCCCAGCGGTCCGGCGTCAGCATCAGCGGCATCCGGGGGTGGATGTCGGCGAGGACGTACGGTCCGTCGGCCGGGGCGACCGCGAGCGGGGTGGTCTCCGCCTCGGTGGTGATGACCGAGCAGGTCACCCACCAGGCCTGCGGGTGGTCGTCGGGGAGGGTCTTGTCACGCCAGAACTCGTACAGCCCCGCCATCGCGAAGACGGACCCGTCGGCCGGCAGCACGAAGTACGGCTGCTTGCGCGGTCGCTTCTTCCTGCCCTCGACCTCCAGGTCCCGCTCCGCCTTGGCGGTGACCCACTCGTAGTAGCCGTCGGCGGGGATGATGCAGCGGCGGGAGGAGAAGGCCCGCTTGTACGACGGCTTCTCGTGGACGGTCTCGGCGCGGGCGTTGATCATCCGGGCGCCGCCCTCGGGGGTCTTCGACCAGCTCGGCACCAGTCCCCACTTGAGCGTGCGCAGCTGGCGAACGGGGCGTGGATCATCCGCGTCCTTGAGAGGACGGTCGAGGACGGCGTAGACCTCCTTGGTGGGGGCCACGTTGTAGTCGGGCGCCAGTGTCTCCTCGGGCTCCCACTTCTCGATCTCGAAGATTCCTGCGAGATCCCCGGGCCCCCGGCTCGCCGCATACCGCCCGCACATCCGTGACCACCCCTCCGGCTTCCTGCGCCCCGTCCACCGGGACACATCCAAGAGTGGCAGACCGCCGCCGCGCCCACGCCGGGTGGGCGAGCGGACAGGAGACGGCCCGGCGCCCGGTGCCGCACAGGCGATCCGCCGCGGGGCCAATCCGCTGCCCGACCTGATCCGGATTACGCGGGACAGCACTGATCGCGGCCGGCAGGAGGAAGGGCGATGGAGCGCACGTCGAGACAGGCGTCGCGAGCGCCGCAGGACGCGGGGCGGCGCACTGCCGTCGTGGGCGCCGGGGTGGCGGGGCTGACCGCCGCGTACGTCCTGGGCCCGGACCGTCACGTCACCCTCTACGAGGCCGACGACCGGCTCGGCGGACACGCGCACACCCATGAGCTGACCTCGCCGCACGACGGGCGGGTGCACCGCGTCGACTCCGGTTTCATCGTGCACAACCGGCGGACCTACCCGTATCTGCTGCGGCTGTTCGACGAACTCGGCGTCGCCACGCAGGAGTCGGAGATGAGCATGTCGGTGCGGTGCGAGGGGTGCGGCCTCGAGTACGCCGGTGCCCGCGGCCCGGCCGGCCTGCTCGCACGGCCCCGCAGCCTCCTGCGCGGCCGCTATCTGCGGCTGCTGGCGGAGGTTCCGGCGTTCTACCGGGCGGCCCGCCGACTGCTCGCCGAAAGCCCCGAGGACCCGCTCACCCTCGGCGAGTTCCTGGACCGGGAGGGCTTCTCCGGCTACTTCCGCGCCCATTTCATGACTCCGGTGGTGTCCGCCGTGTGGTCCTGCGACGCCGCGACCGCGCAGCTCTATCCCGCCGCCTATCTGTTCCGGTTCCTGGGCCACCACGGGATGCTCTCGGTGGGCGGTTCCCCGGTGTGGCGCACGGTGACCGGCGGCTCGCGCGAGTACGTCGACCGGGTCGCCAAGCACGTCGACGAGGTCCGCACCGCCACCCCTGTCCGGGCCGTGCGACGGCACGCCGACGGCGTCGACATCACCGCCGGGGACGGCACGACCGAGTCGTACGACGCCGTGGTGATCGCGGTCCACCCGGACGCGGCGCTGCGGCTGCTGGCCGACGCGACCGCGCGTGAGCGGGAGGTGCTGGGCGCGTTCCGGTACTCCCGCAACTCCACGCTCCTGCACACCGACACCGGGCTGCTGCCGCGTGCGCGCGGTGCCCGCGCCTCCTGGAACTACCTGATGCCGTCGTGCACGGCGGGTGCCGACCGGGTGCGGGTCAGCTACGACATGAACCGGTTGCAACGCCTCGACGCCGCCGAGAGGTTCGTGGTCACGCTGGGCGGCGAGGACCGCGTGGATCCCGGGCGGGTGCTGGCCCGCATGGTCTACGAACACCCGGTCTACACACCGGAGTCGGTGGCGGCTCAGCGGCGACTGCCGGAGCTGGACAGCCCGGTCTGCGCGTTCGCGGGCGCCTATCACGGCTGGGGGTTCCACGAGGACGGCTGCCGCTCCGGAGTCGAGGCCGCCGCCGCGCTCGGAGTGCGCTGGTGAGCACCGTACCGGCCCTGTATCCCTGCACGATCGCCCATGTGCGGACCACGCCCCGGCGGTACGCGCTGCGCCACCGCACGTACATGTGGCTCGTCGACCCCGACCGTCCGCCCCGGCTTCCGCTTCCGCTGCGGCCGTTCGCCCGGTTCGACCCGCGCGACCACTTCACCGGCGACCGGCCCACGATCCGGGCGGGTCTGGACGCCTTCCTGGCCGAGCACGGCGTGGACCTGGGCGGCGGGCGGGTGCTGATGCTCACCCACGCGCGCGTGCTCGGGTACGTCTTCAACCCGCTCACCCTGTACTGGTGCCACGGCCCGGCCGGGGAGCTGCGCTGCGTGGTCGCGGAGGTGCACAACACCTACGGCGGGCGCCACGGATACCTGCTGCGTCCGGACGCGGCCGGCGCAGAAAAGGAACTCCGGACCGACAAGGAGTTCTACGTCTCGCCGTTCTTCCCCGTCGACGGCCGCTACCGCATGCGCCTCCCGCCGCCCGGAGCGCGGCTCGACGTGACCGTGCACCTGGACCGCGAGGGCGGCCGGGCCTTCACCGCGACCGTGCGCGGCACCCGGCGCGCGGTGAGCACGGCGTCGCTGCTGCGGCTGGCGTTGCGGCACCCCTGGTCCACCCTCGCCGTGTCGGCCGCGATCCGCGCCCACGGCATCCGCCTGTACCTGCGGGGGCTGCCCGTCCAGCCCCGCCCGGAACACCGCACCTCGGAGAAAGCGACATGACGACAGCGAGGCCGGCAGAGCCCCGTACCGCCCCCCACGGGCACACCAGTCCCACCGACACCGGCGACGGCCGCGGCGCCCCCGTCGACGCCGCCCGCTGGCCGGACGTCGCCGTCGTGCCGAAGGCGTCGTGGCCCCGGGCCGCCGTGACGCGGGCCCTCGTGCGGCGTGCCCTGCGCGGGCTGCCCCTGTGGACACGGTTCGCCGACTCCGAGCCCATCGGCCGGGGCGGGCCGCTGCTGGAGGTGCGGGATCCGGAGAGCTTCCACGCGCGCGTGGGCACCCACGGACTGGTCGGGTTCGGGGAGTCCTACATGGCGGGCGAGTGGGACGCCCCCGACCTGGTCGCCGTCCTCACCGCGTTCGCCGCGAACGCCGCCGATCTGGTCCCGGCACCCCTCCAAGGGCTGCGCGGCCTGTGGGCGCTGCGCCGGCCCGATGAGCAGCGCAACACCCCCGACGGTTCCCGGGCCAACATCAGCCGCCACTACGACCTGTCCAACGACCTGTTCGCCCTCTTCCTCGACGACACCCTCACCTACTCCTCGGCCCTCTTCCGGGGCTTCCCGGCGAGCCGGGACCGGCTCGCCGCCGCCCAGCACCGCAAGATCGACCGGCTGCTCGACCTCGCCGACGTCGGCGCGGGCACCCGGCTGCTGGAGATCGGCACCGGCTGGGGCGAACTGGCCCTGCGGGCCGCCGCGCGCGGCGCCCGTGTCACCACGCTCACTCTCTCCCGGGAACAGCGGACCCTGGCCCGGGAACGGATCCGCGCGGCGGGACTCGAGGAGCGGGTCCGCGTCGAACTGTGCGACTACCGCGAGGCCCGCGGGGAGTACGACGCCGTGGTCAGCGTGGAGATGATCGAGGCGGTGGGCGCGGAGTTCTGGCCGGTGTACTTCCGTGCCCTGGACGAGCGGCTGGCGCCGGGCGGCCGGGCGGCACTCCAGGCCATCACCATGCCGCACGAGCGGATGCTCGCCACCCGCTCCACCTTCACCTGGATCCACAAGTACGTCTTCCCCGGCGGGCAGATCCCGTCCACCCGGGCCATCGAGGAGACCGCCCGCGACCACACCCGGCTGCGTCTGTCCCGCCGCGACGGTTTCGGCGCCCACTACGCCGAGACGCTGCGCCTGTGGCGGGAGCGGTTCACGCAACGCGCCGGGGAGGCCGAGGAGCTCGGCTTCGACGAGACCTTCCGCCGGCTGTGGACCTTCTACCTGGCCTACTCCGAGGCCGGGTTCCGCTCCGGCTACCTGGATGTCCAGCAGTACCTGTTCACCAAGGAGAACCCCCTCCGATGACCGCCACCGAGATCTCCGCCCGGCCCGGTGCCGCCCACCGGCTCGCCGCCCTCGCCGAGGACGTCCTCGGCGGCCCGCTGCCGGTCCGGCTGCGCGCCTGGGACGGCAGCGAGACGGGCCCGGCCGACGCCCCCGTGGTCGTCGTGCGCTCCCGGCGCGCACTGCGCCGACTGCTGTGGCAGCCCGGCGAACTGGGCCTGGCACAGGCCTACGTCACCGGCGAGGTCGACGTCGAGGGCGACCTGGCCCAGGGGCTGCGGACGGTGTGGGCCGCGCAGCGGGAGCGCGGCCTGCGCCCGCCCCGGCTCACGCCCGCCGACCGGGGCCGTGCCCTCGCCACGGCCGTGCGGCTCGGCGCCGTGGGCCCGCGTCCGTCCGCCCCGGCCTCCCAGGCCCGGCTGCGCGGCGGCCTGCACAGCCGGGCCCGCGACCGGGCCGCCATCAGCCACCACTACGACCTGTCCAACGACTTCTACGGCCTGCTCCTCGACGACACCATGGCCTACTCCTGCGGCTACTGGGCGAGTTCGGAACCCGGCTTCGGGCCCGCCGACGCCCAGCGGGCCAAGCTGGAGCTGATCTGCCGGAAACTCGCCCTGGCGCCCGGGGCCCGGCTGCTGGACATCGGCTGCGGCTGGGGCTCGCTCACCCTGCACGCGGCCGAGCGGCACGGCGTCCGGGTCACCGCCGTCACGCTGGCCGGCGAGCAGGCGGCGTACGTGCGCGAGCGGGTGCGCGAACTCGGTCTGACGGATCTGGTGGAGGTGATCTGCCAGGACTACCGGGACATCCGGGGCAGCGGGGTCGAAGGCTACGACGCCGTCGCCACCGTCGAGATGGGCGAGCACGTCGGTGACGCCGAGTACCCGGCCTTCGCCGCCGCCCTGCACCGGCTGGTCCGGCCGGGCGGCCGGGTACTGGTGCAGCAGATGTCACGCGGCCCCGGTGCTCCCGGCGGCGGACCGTTCATCGAGGCGTACATCGCCCCCGACATGCACATGCGGCCCCTCGGCGAGACGGTGGACCTGCTGGAGGGGGCCGGTCTGGAGGTCCGGCACACCGAGTCGCTGCGTGAGCACTACGTCCGCACGGTCACCGCGTGGCACCGCACCCTGGAGGAGCGCTGGGACCGGTTCGCGGCGCTGGTGGGCGAGGAGACCGCGCGCGTGTGGCGGCTGTACCTGGTCGGCGCGGCGCTGGCCTTCGAGGAGGGCCGCATGGGCGTCGACCAGATCCTGAGCGTGCGGCCGGGGCCCGGTGGTGACAGCGGGATGCCGTCGACCACGCACGCCTGGTACGAGGGGCTGGGCCGGCTGTGAGCGGGTTCGCCTGGAGCGCGTTCGCGGCCAATCTCGCCTGGGCCGCCGCCGCGGCGCTCACGGTCATGCTCGCCACCTTCGCGCTCGCGGTGCGCGCGGGTCTGCACCGGATCGTGGACATCGCCTGGGGTGTCGGGTTCACCGCCGTCGCCGCCGTGAGCCTCGTCGCCTCCGCCGGGCACGGGGACCCGGCGCGGCGGGTGCTGGTGACCGCCCTGACCGCGGTGTGGGGGCTGCGGCTCGCCGTGCACATCGCCCGCCGGAGCCGGGGTCACGGCGAGGACCCGCGCTACGAGGCGATGCTGGCCAAGGCGCCCGGCAGTCGGAACCTGTACGCCCTGCGCATGGTCTACCTGCTCCAGGGCGCCCTGGTCTGGCTGGTGTCCCTGCCCGTCCAGGCGGCGCAGTACGTGTCCGGCCCGCCGTCGTTCCTCGCCTGGGCCGGGGTCGCGGTGTGGGCGGTGGGCCTCTGCTTCGAGGCGGTCGGCGACGCCCAGCTCGCCCGGTTCAAGGCCGATCCCGCCCACCGGGGCCGCATCATGGACCGGGGGCTGTGGGCGTGGACCCGGCACCCCAACTACTTCGGGGACTTCTGTGTGTGGTGGGGTCTGTTCCTGCTCGCCTGCGACACACCGCAGTCGGCGGCCGTGTCCGTCGTGTCCCCGCTGGTGATGAGTCTGCTGCTGGTGCGCGGGAGCGGGAAGCGGCTGCTGGAGCAGCACATGGCGGGCCGTCCCGGCTACGCCGAGTACATGGCGCGGACCAGCGGCTTCTTCCCCCGCCCACCGCGCCGACGCTGACCGTGCCCGAGGACGAGGAGACGAGGAATGCCCGCAGGGCCCCGTGACGAGACCGGGTCGCCGCCCACGCCCGGCGCCGCCCTCATGCCGCTACGCCTCCCCACACGGCCCCGGGCGGCCGTGCTGGTCCTGCACGGAGGACGGGCCGTCAGCCGCCGCCCGTCCCGGCCCTGGCACCTCGCCGCCCTGCGCATGCGCCCGTTCCTGTGGTCGCTGGAGGCGGAACTGCCCGGCCGGGACGTCCTGCTGGCCCGGGTGCGCTACCGCCTCCGAGGCTGGAACGACGCCCACGCCGACCCGGTCTCCGACACCCACCGGGCGCTGGACCGCCTCGCCGAGCTGGCCGGCCCGGTGCCCACGGTGCTGGTCGGCCACTCGATGGGCGCCCGGGCCGCACTGCGCGCCGCCGGCCACCCGCAGGTGAGCGCCGTGCTCGCGCTGGCGCCCTGGTGTCCGCCGGGCGAGCCGGTGGAGCAGACGGCGGGCCGTCACCTGGTGGTCCTGCACGGTGACCGGGACCGCGTCACCTCGCCGGTGGAAGCGGCCGGCTACGTACGCCGGGCGCAGGGCACGGCGGCACGCGCGGGCATGGCTCTGGTCGGCGGTGGTGACCATGCGATGCTGCGTCGGCACGCCCTCTGGCACCGCACCGCCGCGGGAGCCGTGGCCCATCTGCTCGACCCCGGCTCCGTCCCCGACCCGCTGCCCGCGGAGTCCTACGGCACGGCCGACAACTTCCCCGTGCTCTGACCGCGCGGCCCCGCGAGTTCCGCGGCGAACTGCGCCCCGGTCAGCAGGGCGAGGTTGGACAGCCACAGCCAGACGAGGAAGACGACGACGCCCGCGAGCGAGCCGTAGAGCCTGCTGTACGTGCTCAGGCTCGAGGCGTACCAGGCGAAGCCCGCGGAGACCGTCAGCCACAGCGCGGAGGCCAGCACACCGCCGGGCAGGCTCCGGGCACGCGGACGGGCCGCGGCCGGACCGGTGTGGAAGACGACCACGACCAGGAGGGCGACCAGACACAGCAGCAAGGGCCAGCGCAGCACGCTCCACGCCCAGGTCACGGTGGTGTCCACACCGACGATCCGGCCCGCCGCCTCGGCGAGCGGGCCGGTCAGCAGCAGGACGAGCGAGCCCGCGAGGAGCAGTCCCGACAGTACGAGGGCGGTCAGCACGATCCGGTGCGCCTTGCGCCAGGTCGAGCGCCGGTCCTCCACCCGGTGCATACGGTGCAGGGCGCGGCGGAAGACGGCGAGATAGCTGGAGGCCGACCACAGCGCGCTGGCCGTACCGGCCACGAGCAGTGGCCATGCGGTCCCGTCGGCCCGCAGCGCGTGGGACAGCACGGCGTGCAGGTCGGCGCCGGACTCTGCAGGGGCGTAGGCGGTGACGTGGGTGACGAACTCCTCGGCCGTGTCCGGGCTGATCAGCCCGAACGCGAGGACGGTGACCATCATCCCGGGGAGCACGGCCAGGATCGCGTAGTACGTCAGCGCCGCCGCGTAGTCGGTGATGTCGTCGTTCCACAGGGACACCGGCGTGCGCCGCAGGGCCGGCCACCAGGCGGCGGTCAGCCGGGGCCGGGGCACGTGGCGGCCCACGGCGGTGTACGTGAACGGTCTGCTCATGCCCATGCGCCTCTCACCCGGGTCCTCTCCCGCATACCCCGCGCCGAGCGAGTTCCTCGCGGCTGTGCGAACAAAGGTTCCGGGGGACGTCACGTGCGTGACGTCCCCCGGGGCCGGGTGCGGTCAGCTGGCGGGCATCAGCACGGTGTCGACGATGTACACGTTGGCGTTGGCGGTCTTGACGTCTCCGCAGACGACCTTCGAAGAGTCGTTGACGGTGTAGGACTCACCCGAGCCGGAGGTGGTCAGCTTCGACTTCTCCAGCGTGTCGAAGGAACCGTTCTCCAGGTCCGCCGGGGCCAGCCGCTGTCCGACGACGTGGTACGTGAGGATCTTGGTCAGCTGGGCCTTGTCGTTCAGGACCTTGTCCAGGGTCGCCTTGGGGATCTTCGCGAAGGCGTCGTTGGTCGGCGCGAACACGGTGATGTTCTCGGCGTTGTTGAGGGTGTCGACCAGACCGGCCTTCTTCACGGCCGTGACCAGCGTGGACAGGGCCGGGTTGTTGGAGGCGGCGGTGGCCACCGGGTCCTGGGCCATGCCGTCGAAGGAACCGGCACCGCTCTTGGGGACCGTCGAACAGGCGGGGCCGAAGGGCTGGTCGCCCGCCGGGGTGCCGGAACCGGCCATGCCGTCGTCGGAGGCGGCCGCGGAGGCGGAGGTCTTGGCGGAGGAGTCCGACGACGCCGAGTCGCTGCTGTCGTCCGAGCAGGCGCTCAGCGCCAGGGGCAGCACGGCGGCCGCGGCGAGGGTCACGGCGGTACGGCGGAAACGGGTGTTCATGGTGTTTCTCCTGTGGGATCGACGCGGTCTGGGCCGCGTTCACATGGGAAGGGGAGAAGTGGCTTGGGGGGCGTCAGTCGACGGTCACCACGACGGAGTGCCATCCGCTGGCGCCGTCGGGGATCGTCCGTGCGCGTTTCTCGGTCTGCACCCGGCCGGTGCGGTCGGTGGCGCGGACGGTGAGGGTGTGGCCGCCCTTCGGGGCCTGCCAGGCCAGGGACCACTGCCGCCAGGTGTCGCGGGTGTCCTCGGCGGCGAGCCGGGCCTCCTGCCAGGGGCCGTCGTCGACGCGGACCTCGACCTTGTCGATGCCCCGGTGCTGGGCCCAGGCGACCCCGGCGACCATGACCGGGCCGGCCTGGGGACGGGCGAACGGCTTCGGGGTGTCGATCCGCGACTGTGTCTTGATCGGTGCCCTGCGGGCCCAGTCGCGCTTGACCCAGTAAGGGTCGTAGTCGTCGAAGGTGGTGAGTTCGATGTCCTCGATCCACTTGCAGGCGGAGACGTAGCCGTACAGGCCGGGCACCACCATCCGGACCGGGAACCCGTGCGCGAAGGGCAGCGGTTCACCGTTCATGCCCAGGGCGAGAAGAGCGTCCCGGCCGTCCATGACGTCCTCGACCGGACTGCCGATCGTCATGCCGTCGACCGAGCGGGCGACCAGCTGGTCGGCCGGACCGCCCCGGGAGGGCGGCAGCACCCTGCACTCGGAGAGCAGTTCGGACAGGCGTACGCCGATCCAGCGGGCGTTGCCGACGTACGGGCCGCCGACCTCGTTGGAGACACAGGTCAGGGTGATGTCGCGCTCGATGAGCTCACGACGCAGCAGATCGTCGTAGGAGAGGGACAGCGGGCGGCGAACGCCCTTGCCGTGGATGCTGAGGCGCCAGGTCCTGGCGTTCACCTTGGGAACCACGAGAGCGGTGTCGACACGGTAGAAGTCGTCGTTCGGTGTCGTGAAGGAGCTGATGCCGGGGATCCGCAACCGGACCCCCCTGGGGAGAGCCGGGGCCGCGGAGACCGGCGCGGGCAGCACGGCCTCGTCGCGTGAGGCGACAGCGTCCCGGCCGCTCGAACCGTTCAGGGCCCGCCCCAGTACGCCGGCCCCGGTGGACGCCGCGGCGGCGGCCGTAGCGGCGACGACGAAGCCACGGCGGTCCCATCCCTGACCCGGGGGCGGGCCGCTCTCCGGAGCGGCTGTCGCGTCCGGCGCCGGGCCCCGGAGGGCGAGACGGCCGGCCAGGAAAAGGAGCAGTACGGCTCCGACGATCGCGCCCGCGATCGACGGCAGGGCATCGGAGAGACCGTTCGAATCGGGCTGGCTGATGGCCGCGACCGCCCCGACGGCACCGAACAGCAGAACACCGACGGCGGCGGTACGGCGAAATCGCAGCGCCGCCATTCCCAGGGCGATGGCGAAAACAGCGAGCACGAAAAGAACACCGAGCTGAAGAAAGAGTTTGTCGTCGGTGCCGAAATTCCGGATCGCCCAGTCCTTCACCGCGGCGGGCGTCCGGTCGATCGCCGCGCCGCCGACCACGACGACGGGCCCGGACTGCGGCCGAACCGCCGCCGACACCAGCTCTGCCGTGGCGAGCGCGGCGAAACCCGCCAGCGCACCACTGAGCGCTGCCGACGCCGGCCTTGTCCACCCGCGGGTGTTCCGGAATTCCTTCTCGTCCTCGGTCACGTGGGGAATCCGGTCCCGGTCGGCCGGTGGATTGGTCAATCCTCGATCGGATGAATAATTCCTTCCGGACCAATCCGCATCGGCCGCCGCTACGGATAAGGAACATTCACCGGGACGCGAAATCCACCGCCCCTTTTCCGGAAAGCGGAATCAGAGGCAGCCCGGGACCGTCACGGTGATCCGATGTACGGCTTGCGCCGGAAACAGAGCGGTCATCGGACGGGGCCGGTGGCGCCACCCGCAAGCCTCAGGCCGGGAAGGTCATCAGGGCGAGCGGAGCCGACGTGGGCTGCTTCGAGCCGCCGCCGGGTTCGACGGTGATGCCCATGCCCGACGCCGAGTCCACGGGACCTCGCATCAGGACGGCCTGGTCGGCGCGAGCGGGGTCCATCAAGCCGGCCGACCGCATCGCTCCGGCGTCGTCGAACCACAGCTGGTAGACCTTCCCGCCCGGAGGACTCGCCATCCCGGAGACGAGGAAGACGGCCCTGTCCAGGTCACGGGAGACCACGACCGTGCCGGTGGCACCCCCGGCCAGCTCCGCGGCCTGGGTCCGGGCGTCCGGCGCGGCCAGTACGGCGGCGATCTCGTCCGCCCCCTGTTCGGCGCGGTGCGCCCGGCCCAGCGCGTCCTCGGCCCGCTGGTGCTGCCACACCGTCGTACCGCCGAGCACGGCGGCCGCCAGACACGCGGCCAGCGTCCACCGCGACAGCAGTCGCGCCCGCAGCCGCGTACGGCCCGAGCCGGACCGGGCCGATCCGTCGGGCCCCTCCTGGCGGACGGTGGTGATCCGCCGCAGCACCTGCTCCCGCAGCGCCGCGGAAGGCGTCACCGACGCCGCGAGCCCCAGGCGGGCCGCGGTGGCGGCCAGCTCGGCCGTCTCCTGCGCGCACGCCTCGCAGCCCGCGAGGTGCCGCTCGAAGGCCTCGCGTTCCCCGTCGGGCAGGGCGTGCAGCGCGTAGGCACCCGTCAGCCGGTGCAGATCGGTGGCCGTCATGCCGTCACTCCCAGGCAGTCGCGCAGCCGGATGAGTCCGTCCCGCAACCGGGTCTTGACCGTGCCCAGCGGCAGCGACAGCGCCTCCGCCACCTGCCGGTAGGTCAGTCCGCGGTAGTAGGCCAGCGTGACGGCCTGGTGCTGGATCTCGGTCAGCGTGCGCAGACAGCGCCGTACCTGTTCCCGCTCCAGCCGCGCCTCGACCTGCTCGGTCACCTCGTCGTACTCGGGCGTGCGCTCCAGCAGGGCGGCCTTGTGGTCCCGGACGGCCGCGGCCTCCGCCGAGCGCACCCGGTCCACCGCCCTGCGGTGCGCCAGCGTGAGGATCCAGTTGATGGCCGTGCCCCGGTCAGGGCGGTAGCGGGGAGCGGTGCGCCACACCTCCACCAGGACCTCCTGGGCCACCTCCTCCGACTGTGCCTGGTCGCGCAGCACGGCACGGACGACGCCCAGGACCGACCCCGCGACGGCGTCGTACACCGAGGTGAACGCCTCGTCGTCGCCCAGGGCCACACAGCCCACGAGCTCCTCCAGGTTCGGCTCGACAGAGGGATTTCTGCCGATATGGACAGCTTCTTTCACCGAGGGCCTCCGCGGTCGGGACATCTCCGGACGTAATCCGATCCAGCTGAGGCGGCGGATTGGTCCCGATGACGATGAATACGCAGGTGACGCACGAGGACGCGGACATAACGCCTCCGCCCCTGCGTCACTGGAGGGGATTCCGGCCGACGGCCCGTCGCGGATGCAGCCCGCCGTCCCGCGCCGCCCCCACCGTCACGGAACCGTCCCGGAACGGAGCCCGACCGCACCGACCCCAACGCTGTGACCTGCATGTTTGCCGTCAGGAACGATCGCCGTCACGTGGACGTCTCAGATAGCGTCCGGACATCCGTGCCACACTGCCAGACTCCGTACGACCGAGAGGGAGCCACCGGGAGACATGGACACCAGCACAGCGACCTCTCTCTGGGACGAGCTGATCGGCACCCAGCCCGACCCCGACCTGTGGGTGGTTCTGGCCACCTTGGTCGCGGCGCTCGCCATAGTGGTCCCGCACGGTCTGTGGCGTGTCTCGCGCAACGCCATCACCATCGCCCACGAGGGCGGCCACGGTCTGATCGCCCTGCTCACCGGTCGTACCCTCACCGGTATACGGCTGCACTCCGACACCAGCGGCCTCACGGTCAGCCGCGGCAAGCCGCACGGCATCGGCATGATCCTCACCGCGGCGGCCGGCTACACCGCTCCCCCGCTGCTGGGTCTGGGCGGCGCGGCCCTGCTGGCCACGGGCCGCATCACCCTGCTGCTGTGGGTGGCCACGGCCCTGTTGGTGGCGATGCTGGTGATGATCCGCAACGCGTACGGCGCCCTGACGGTCCTCGTCACCGGCGCCACATTCGTGCTGGTGTCCTGGCTGGCGGGCCCCCAGGTCCAGGCGGCGTTCGCGTACGCGGCGGTGTGGTTCCTCCTGACGGGCGGTGTCCGTCCCGCTTTCGAGTTGCAGGCGAAGCGGGTGCGAGGAGGGGCCGGCGATTCGGACGCGGACCAGCTGTCACGCCTGACGCATGTACCGGCGGGCCTGTGGCTGTTCCTGTTCCACGCGGTGAGCCTGTGCTCACTGATAGGCGGCGGCAGGTGGTTGCTGGAGGTGTGATGCCGCCCCGAAGGGCACATCACAGGGACGCGGGGAACTGCGCGACCAGCCACGATGGCGTCGCACCCGAAAGACCGCCCCCCACTAAAGTGGACCCCATGGCTTTGAACCCCTCAGACACCGCCCTCTGGCCCGCCCCCCATGCGAGCGGAGCCGTCGACGCGACGGTCCACGTCCCGGGGTCGAAGTCAGTCACCAACCGCGCCCTCGTACTGGCCGCCCTCGCAAGCGAGCCCGGCTGGCTGCGCCGCCCCCTCCGCTCCCGGGACACCCTCCTCATGGCCGCGGCCCTCCGCGAAATGGGCGTGGGCATCGAGGAAGGCGTGGGCCCCGACGGCACGGGCGAGTCCTGGCGCGTCCTGCCGGCAGGCCTCCGCGGCCCCGCCACGGTGCACGTCGGCAACGCCGGCACCGTCATGCGCTTCCTCCCCCCCGTCGCCGCCCTCGCCGACGGCGAGATCCGCTTCGACGGCGACCCGAGGTCGTACGAGCGCCCCCTGAACGGCGTCATCGACGCCCTGCGCGTCCTCGGCGCCCGCATCGACGACGACGGCCGCGGCGCACTGCCGCTGACGGTCCACGGCGGCGGTGCCCTGGACGGCGGTCCGGTGGAGATCGACGCGTCCTCGTCGTCGCAGTTCGTGAGCGCGCTGCTGCTGAGCGGCCCCCGCTTCAACCAGGGCGTGGAGGTCCGTCATGTGGGCTCCACCCTCCCCTCGCTCCCCCACATCCGCATGACCGTCGACATGCTGCGCGCGGTCGGCGCCCAGGTCGACACCCCGGAGTCGGGCGGCGAGCCCAACGTCTGGCGGGTCACGCCGGGGGCGCTGCTCGGCCGGGACCTGACGATCGAGCCGGACCTCTCCAACGCCCAGCCGTTCCTGGCGGCGGCCCTGGTGACCGGCGGCAAGGTCGTCATCCCCGACTGGCCGAGCCGCACCACCCAGCCCGGTGACAGGCTGCGGGAGATCTTCACCGAGATGGGCGGTTCCTGCGAACTCACCGAGTACGGCCTCGTGTTCACCGGTTCGGGTGCGATTCACGGTATCGACGTGGACCTGGGCGAGGTCGGTGAGCTGACTCCGGGCATCGCGGCGGTGGCGGCGCTGGCCGACTCCCCCTCGACGCTGCGCGGCGTGTCCCATCTGCGCCTGCACGAGACGGACCGCCTGGCCGCGCTCACCAAGGAGATCAACGAGCTCGGCGGAGATGTGACCGAGACGGCCGACGGACTGCACATCCGCCCGCGCCGTCTGCACGGCGGGATCTTCCACACGTACGAGGACCACCGTATGGCGACGGCCGGCGCGATCATCGGTCTCGCGGTGGAGGGCGTGCAGATCGAGAACGTGGCGACGACGGCGAAGACCCTGCCGGACTTCCCCGAACTGTGGACCGGAATGCTCGGGGCGTAGGGGCCTAGACATCATGCGTCGCTACGGCAAGAACACCGACGAGGACGACATCCGCAGCCGCCCGAACCGCAAGGGCAACCGGCCGCGTACGAACATCCGGCCCAAGCACGAGGAAGCGGTCGAGGGCATGGTCCTCACCGTCGACCGGGGCCGG
The DNA here is from genome assembly GCF_044742595.1 of Streptomyces sp. NPDC087859. Lineage (NCBI taxonomy): Bacteria > Bacillati > Actinomycetota > Actinomycetes > Kitasatosporales > Streptomycetaceae > Streptomyces > Streptomyces sp. NPDC087859. The sequence goes on from NZ_JBIUUU010000014.1 coordinate 297,879, forward strand.
CTGACCTGTCTGGTCGACGACAGGGTCGTGATGGCCATGAAGGCCCGCGAACTGGGCCGCAAGGCCGCCGTCGTCGGAGACCGGGTGGCCATCGTCGGCGACCTCTCCGGCCAGAAGGACACCCTGGCCCGTATCGTCCGCATCGCGCCGCGCACCTCGGTGCTGCGCCGTACCGCGGACGACGACGACCCCTTCGAGCGCGTGGTCGTCGCCAACGCCGACCAGCTGGCGATCGTCACGGCCCTCGCCGACCCCGAACCCCGCCCGCGCCTCATCGACCGCTGCCTGGTCGCGGCGTTCGACGGCGGTCTGACGCCCCTCCTGGTCCTGACGAAGTCGGACCTCGCCCAGCCCGACAAACTGCTGGAGCTGTACGGCCACTTGGACATCCCGCACGTCGTCACCAGCCGCGAGGAACTGGAGAACGGCAGCGCGGTGGACCGGGTGCGCCAGGAACTCGACGGCAAGATCACGGCGTTCGTCGGCCACTCGGGCGTGGGCAAGACGACGCTGGTGAACGCACTGGTCCCGGAGGACCTCCGCCGGGTGACGGGCCATGTGAACGCGGTGACCGGCCGCGGCCGCCACACCACCACCTCGGCGCTCGCGCTGCCCCTGGCGGGCGACGCGGGCTGGGTGATCGACACCCCGGGCCTGCGGTCGTTCGGGCTGCACCACGTCGATCCGTCCCGCGTGATCCTCGCCTTCCCCGACCTGGTGCCGGGAACCGAAGGCTGTCCCCGTGCGTGCAGTCATGATGAGCCGGACTGCGCGCTGGACGAGTGGGTAGCCGAGGGGCACGCGGACCCGGCGCGGCTGTACTCGCTCCGCCGTCTGTTGGCGACCAGGGAACGCAAGGAAGGCGACTGACCTCCGCGTTGTTTGTCTCCGTACAGGTCAGGCAAAGGCATAATCGCACCGAGCCGGACGTACGGGAGGGACAGCACATGGCGTGGCTGCTGGTGGTGGTCGCCGGGTTGTTGGAGACCGGTTTCGCCGTGTGTCTCAAGCTCTCGCACGGCTTCACTCGGCTGTGGCCCACCGTCGCGTTCTGCATCTTCGCCCTCGGCAGCTTCGGTCTGCTGACCCTGTCGCTGCGGAAACTCGACGTGGGCCCGGCGTACGCGGTGTGGACCGGCATCGGGGCGGCCGGTACCGCGATCTACGGCATGATCTTCCTCGGCGACCTGGTGTCGACGCTGAAACTCGTCTCGATCAGCCTGGTCATCGTGGGCGTGATCGGCCTCCAGCTGTCCGGCTCGGCACACTGAAGGCCGCTCGGACGGCTCTCCTGACGGCCCGTCCGCCGTCGAAGTCGACCTCGGGCGCGGTCACTTCGGGCAACGGGCAACGGCTTTCACACCGGCTGCCGGTGCAGCGCGCTGCGTACCAGGTCCGCGACCCCGCCCTCACCCGGCGGGGCGGCCACGCAGGACAGCGCGACCCGGACGGTCAGCTCGCAGGAGCGGGCGAGGTCGGCGTGGTCCGCCTTGTTCGCACCGGGTCCGCCGAGCACCGCCACGGCACGGTCGCGGACCAGCGCCACTAAGTCGCCGGGCGACGGCAGCGGGCCGTCCGCCCGGCGCTGTGCCGGTACGGCCGAGGAGGACGGGACCGCGGACAGCGTCGGGGAGGGCAGCCGCTCGCTCCAGCAGCCGGTGAGCAGGGCCCGTACGAGCGCGTTGTCCTTGGCGGTGGCCGCGGTCCACTCGGCGGTCGCGGTCAGCCGGTCACGGGCGTCGCTGTGGGTGGCGAGCGCGCGCTCGACGCCGGCGAGATATCCGTCGGCCTCCCTTCTCACCAGCGCGCGGGCCAGCCCCTCCTTGCTCCCGAACTCGTTGTAAAGCGTCTGCCGGGACACTCCTGCCGCCGCCGCGACATCCACCATCCGCACGGTGGACCACGGCCGGCGGGCCAGCGCCGTGTACGCGGCGTCCAGCAGGGATTCCCTCGCTGCAGGCATCATCGCCTCCTAGGGGCGAGCGGCTCTGGGCCCAGATTTGACGCGCGTGAGGGCACTGTCAAGGGTTCGCGAGGGCATCGGGGGGCGCCCTTGATCCACCGCACGCCGTCCGCCCGGGTCCCGTCCGCGCCTTGGTCCCGTGTAGCCCCGTACCGACCACGGCAGATAGCGTTCGTCCCATGCCGGACTACCTCGACGACCTCCGCTTCGCCCACGTCCTCGCGGACGCGGCCGACGCAACCACCATGGACCGCTTCAAGGCGCTGGACCTCAAGGTCGAGACGAAGCCGGACATGACGCCGGTGAGCGAAGCGGACAAGGCGGCGGAGGAGATCATCCGTACCCATCTCCAGCGCGCCCGTCCGCGGGACGCGATCCTCGGCGAGGAGTTCGGCGTCCAGGGCACCGGCCCCCGCCGCTGGGTGATCGACCCGATCGACGGCACCAAGAACTACGTCCGGGGCGTCCCCGTCTGGGCCACCCTGATCTCCTTGATGGAGGCGGCGGAGGGCGGCTACCAGCCCGTCGTCGGCGTCGTCTCCGCGCCCGCGCTCAACCGCCGCTGGTGGGCCGCGAAGGGCCACGGCGCCTTCTCCGGGCGCAGCCTCACCTCGGCCTCCCGGCTGCATGTCTCCCGCGTCTCGAAGATGTCGGACGCCTCCTTCGCGTACTCCTCCCTGAGCGGCTGGGAGGAGCGGAGCCTCCTCAACGGCTTCCTGGACCTGACCCGCGACGTGTGGCGCACGCGCGCGTACGGCGACTTCTGGCCCTACATGCTGGTCGCCGAGGGCGCGGTCGACCTCTGCGCCGAACCCGAGCTGTCCCTGTGGGACATGGCCGCCAACGCGATCATCGTGACGGAGGCGGGCGGCTCCTTCACCGGCCTCGACGGCCGTCCGGGCCCGCACAGCGGCAACGCGGCCGCCTCCAACGGTCTGCTCCACGACGAGATGCTGGGATACCTCAACCAGCGCTACTGAGCGCGCACGCCCTCAATCGGCCGCACGCGCCCCCTTGTTGACCCTCGCTTTACCTGCGACTCTGAGGGGACCCTCATTTGTGAACTTGTGAATCCTCGAACTATCTCGGGGATTCGTAGGAGGTGACTCCGCACCCATGCTCGTCCGTGACGCCATGAGCACAGTGGTCCTCACCATCGGCCCCGCCCACACCCTCCGCCAAGCCGCCGCCCTGATGTCAGCCCGGCGCGTCGGCGCGGCCGTGATCCTCGACCCCGATGCCGGCGGCATCGGCATCCTCACCGAACGCGACGTCCTCAACGCCGTGGGACTGGGCCAGAGCCCGGACACGGAACGCGTCCACGACCACACCACCACCGACGTCGTCTTCGCGACACCGTCCTGGACCCTGGAGGAGGCGGCCCGGGCCATGACCCACGGCGGCTTCCGGCACCTCATCGTCCTGGACCGCGGCGAGCCGGTCGGCATCGTCTCGGTCCGCGACATCATCCGCTGCTGGGCACCGGCACGACAGCACGTCCCGGCCTGAGCGCAGTACGAGCGGGGGGGGGGGGGGGGGGCCCCCCCCCCCCCCCCCCCCCCCCCCCCCAATAGAAAACAAAGTGGGGGTCACAAAAAAAAAAAAAAAATTTGGGGGTGGGCCAGGCGGGTTTTTTGTGGGAAAAAGTGTTATAATTGGT